>NZ_FTPU01000001.1 GCF_900108115.1 Epilithonimonas bovis DSM 19482 | reverse complement strand
CAAACAACCCACCATAAACCGAATCGGATGGCTCGGATTGCCCACTTTGGAATACAAGGGCGAAAATTCTTTCTCAAAATAATTCCAATCTATTTTTTCTGAAAGTAGAACAAGTTCATGCTCGTGGTCAATAAAATCCACCAACATTGGGCGAAATAATTCTGGCTTCTTTTCTGGATTTTTCCCCAACATATTTGCAAGGTTTTAAAGCTCTAAGATACAAATTCTTGCAATAAAAAACAAGCTATTTTAAACCCAAAATACTAATAATCAGTAAATTATAGGTGGTTTAAGGAGAGACTAAATAAACTGATCTTTTTTCCCCTGAACCGGAAGGATATAGGTGCTTTGCGAATCAAAAGTGGTTTCCGCTTTTGGGCCAACCGCAGGGTTTCCAAGTGATTCCCAAGGACCAAAAATATTTTTCGCACGGAAAGATCTTGCAGGATTGGGTTTCCAGCCTGTGGTTCCGGAAGCGATCATATAATACATTCCGTCTTTTTTGAAGATGGCAGGCGCTTCGTTGAAGTCTGACGGCATCATTACCGCAAATTCATTTGTAAAATCCTGATAATCATCCGTCAGAAGACTTATATGAAGAGTGCCGTTTTCCTCAGCGGAATGGATGTGATAAGCTTTTCCGTCATCATCTACAAAAAGCTGCATATCCCTGGACATTTGCCCGACTGCGAAATCCCGTCTCAGGAACATTCCGTCCTGGATGGCTTCAATCCATTTCGGGGTCCAGCTTTTGATGGTATCTTCCCCTTTCACTCTTCTTTTCTGAGAATCGGGAAAATCAACAGGCCAGTTTCCTACATTTGGTCGGTAAGAACGAATAAAACGGTAAGGTCCTGCCGGCTTATCGCTAACTGCAAGGCCGGTTCTGGCAGCTTCATATCCTCTTCCCTTTAATTCGAGATGAAACCACATCACATATTTTTTCGTTTTGGTGTTATAGATTACCTTCGGACGTTCGATAATCGAGCCTTTTGTGATTTCGGAATTCGGATCTTCGCTCACTTTCAGGGCAACTCCTTCATTTTTCCAGTTGTAAAGATCTTTGCCGGAATAAACCGTTACGCCAACCTGCGCATCATTGGTATCACCTTTAAATTCGCCAAACCAATAATATGTTCCTTTATCGAACAAAATTCCGCCTCCGTGCGCATTAATGTGGACACCATCTGTATCCTTCCATATTTCGCCCGGCTTGAAGCTTATATTCTTGCCGTTCTGCGCCGGAAAGTTAGAAAACAGAAATAAAATATACAGAAATATGAGTTTTTTCATTGTATTTTGGATTTATGGTTCAAAAACTAATGTTGAAATAGATCGTGGCGGAAAATTCCATTTCCTGAGTTTTCCTTTTCGGACGGCGTTTTTCTTCATATTCATCTCCGGATCTTTTGTGGTAAGATATTGCGTAATTTCCCTGAACTTCGTGGGAAGATCGAACTTCACGGTTTTTTCTTCCGGCGAATAATTAATCAATACAACTACAACTTTCCCGGTTGAAGGACCCTGATAGGCTGAAGCCATTACTTCCTGCGCCTGCTGCTCCGGCGATAATCCCATATTTAAGTCGATACGCTGCATCCCCGGCCGAATGAAATAGCTGTAATGTCCCATCGCCCAAAGTGTCTTGACTGGATGAAAATTTCCGTTGGTATAAGTTTCATTGGGATCCAAAGCAATAAAATAATATCGGGTATCGTACTCCGAAGGTCCCGGTTCAAAAGCATTCCAAAATTGCCAAGCCGAAGCGTTGGCAACCGTCAGGTCAAAATGGATCACTTTCGCCAGGAACAGCGCACAATCTATAGCGGAGACCTGTCCCGATTTGCCTTCTGTATAACCTTTTCCCAGCATAGAATATTCTGACTGCCAAAAATTTAGCCTGTATTTATCTGCAATTTCACCGGTTTTTTTCCTGACATCCAGCAGTCGCTTATCCGATGATTCTGTGAAATAGCTGTGTCCTGCTATAATTTTAGGAAGATGTGTAAGGTTCCCAAGATATTGCGGACTTTCTTCATCGTAAAATGCTGATACCTGCTGTTGTGCAGGACCGTAACCTGCATACAGAAAATCGAGCTGCGCGGCTTCCGTCAAAAGTATTTTTGTATTCAGCTGTTGTTTTGAAAGCTCTTTATCGAGAATTTTTGCTATTTCAGAAATATCTGCATTGCTCCAAGGCGAACCTTCCTGCTTTGCTTTTCCAAATTCGCCAAACCAATCCCATTGCGGTTCGTTAACCGGGCTGAGATAATCAAAATGCAGGTTTTCTTTTTCAAAATGTTCGACCACTTCTGCCAAAAATTTCGCAAAATCCGAAAAACGATTTGCCGGAAGGTTGCAAGTATTGTCTTTTTCCGTTTTAAATCCCAGTCCATTTTTCGTCATAAAAACCGGCGGTGAATTGGAAAAGGCGATCAAGCGTTCTACACCGTATTCTTTGGCTTTTTTCAAAAACCACTGGTATCCTTCCTGCCGGTTCCAGCTGTAGCTTCCGTCAGGATTCTGAAAGCATTCCACCCTTTTGCGGAAATCGCTGATACCGCTTTTATCTGCCTGCTCCTGTGTTCCTGCACCGATATTAAAGCGCCATCCCGAAAGCCCTATTCCCAAAGGATTTCCTTTATCGTCGGTTTGCCGGCTAAAAAGCAACTGGGCAATTTTTTGTTTCTTCTCTTCCGGCCAGTATTTGCCGATGCCTTCTGCAAACCAACATCCGGCCGCAGCAAAGTTATCGATGGTCTGATACTTTTTTTCGAGATTAATTTGCGCTTTCCAAAGATTCTTATCCACAGATTGTGCTAAGAAAAAAGCAGGAAAAAAAACGATGAGAAACTGAGAAAATTGTATTGTTCTTTTCGCCATACAACAAGGATTATTCTACACTTATGGTATAGCTATAACTGTATTTATCGGCATTCAGCAAATACTTTTCGTGCGGGAGCGCTCCCCAGCTGTTATCGCCGCCAACACCGCGCTGAGCAAGGTCAACACTAAGAAAAACTTTATCCTGCGGATGAGAATCGGTAAGTGTATGCCATCTCTTTTTTTCATCTCCCGGATCAATACTTTCCGTTTTCACATTCAGTGCGCTGAAGCTTAGCGGTTGTTCGCCGGTAATTTTAAAAGTTGTATTTCCGTTGGAAAGTTCGATCCAGCGTGCATCGGTTTTGTTTCCGGATTCCTGCGGACGAAGATAATTCCAGGTATATTGGTCTTTTACTTTTCCGTTGTAAATCCCCATAAACGAGGCGGTATTTCTGTCGCTGTAATTTTCCCAAGGACCGCGGCCGTAATATTTCAGGTTTTCAAAACTTCCGGGAAGTTCCATACGCATTCCGAAGCGTGGAATTTCGGGCAGATTTTTTCCGGTTTTGTCGATGGAAGCGGTAACGGTAATTTCACCATCCGGACGAACAAGATATGATACCTGATAAGGGATATCCAGATCTTTCAGCTGATATTGCACATTTACCAAGAGTCCTTCTTTATTTTTTTTGTCTATGCTGATGTTCTTAATTGTAGGGTTTTGGTGTGCATTTTTCCAGGCTTTAAGCTTTTGCGGCATCTTGTTTCCGAAATCGTTATCGGTGGGTGCACGCCAGAAGAACGGCTCCGGGAAACCGGTTACAGTTTCCTTGTTTGCTTTTTTGTATGAAGCCAGCTTTCCGGTTTTCAGGTCGAAAGTTCCGGTAACGTTTCCGGCTTCAAAGGTAAGCTGATCTCCTTTTTTGGCAGATTTCACCTTTCCTTTTGCCGAAGTTCCGTTTTCGGTAAAATAATCCCCGGAAATTTTGAACTGTTCTCTTGCCAGCTCAAAATCTGCCGGAATCATTTCTGTCGCATTTTTCTGATAGGCATACACACTCAGGTAATATTCTCCTTTTCCGGTTGTATTTAGCTTTAAAGGAATTTGTTCTGATTTCCCGGCTTGTGCATTTGCACTGAATGTTCCGTTCTGAACCGGCTTCCCGTCTTTCAGCAATTCCCATTTGAAATTGAAATCCGATAAAGGGAGCTGATTGTATTTGTTCCTGATATTCAAAGTTCCATTATTGTATGCGAAATTGATATCCTGATATACTTTTTTTACTTCAAAATATCCCGGATGTACATTTCTTTCGGTATCGATAATTCCGTTTCCGCAAAAATTAAGGTCATTCTGAAGGTTTTCTCCACCGAAATCCCCGCCATAACCATAATACAGTTCTCCTTTTTCATTTTTAGCAGGGAAAGCCTGATCTACCCAATCCCAAATTGCACCGCCCTGCATTTTCGGGCTTGTTGCGATAACATCAAAATATTCCTGAAAATTACCGCTGCTGTTCCCCATAGCATGACTATACTCACACATAATGAACGGGCGCTTTTTGTCGCTTAACGCATATTCTTTCATATAAGAAATGGGTGGGTACATAGGAGCTACAATATCGGTATTCCGGTTCTGTTCGGCTTGTTCAAACATTACTGGTCTTCCCGGTTGGTTTTCCTTCAGCCAATCGTATGCATCGTAAAATACCTGGCCGTTCCCACATTCGTTACCCATACTCCATACAATAATAGAAGGATGGTTTTTGTCCACAGCTACCATTCTTTTTATGCGGTCCATATGCGCAGGCGCCCAAACAGGAAGATAAGCGGGATGTTTGGATTTATCCAAATCGCTGTCGTAGGAAACGCCCATTCCGTGGCTTTCTATATTGGCTTCATCAATAATGAAGAAACCGTATTGATCTGCAAATTTGTACCAGCTTGGATCGTGCGGATAATGGCTCATCCTGATGGTGTTGATATTGGCCTGCTTCATCAGCTGCATATCTTTTTTCAGAAGCTCAGGATTTGGAACATGGCCGGTTTTTGGATCATGCTCGTGCGAATTGACTCCTTTTACCATTATCGGTTTCCCGTTTACCATTAGCTGAGCATCTTTTATTTCCACTTTCCGGAAACCAGTGAATCCACTGATGACCTGATCTTTCCCATCGGAAGATTTCCATTGCATCTGATATCGGTAAAGGCTTGGCGTTTCCGGATGCCATTTGTGCACTGAGGGGATTTCTGTCTTAAATGTCAGCTGTGCAGCTGTAGTATATTTCCGGGAATCTTTGAAAACTTCTTTTCCGGAAGGATCGTAAAGCGTAAAAAACAGCACACCTGGTTTATTTTTAGAATTGGAGAACTTTCTCAAATCCACTTTTGCATCCAGCATCCCGTTCTGATAGGTTTTATCAAGATCAGCTTTAATTTCATAATCCCATACGGAAATATCCGGCACTGCTTGCAGCCAAACATCGCGCTCAATTCCTGAAAGGCGGAACATATCCTGGTCTTCCAGATAGCTTCCGTCGTGCCAACGTGTTACCTGAACGGCCAACAGGTTCTCTCCTTTTTTTAAAAATTTTGTAATATCAAATTCAGCCGGGGTTTTGCTGGCTTTGGTCATTCCTACTTCCTTCCCGTTCAGGAAAACCTGCGCGTATCCGGAAATGGAGCCAAAATGCAGGATTACCGACTGATGATCCCAGCTGTCGGGAAGTGTAAAAGTTTTCCTATAGCTGCCAACAGGATTATAATCGCCTTTGATGTAAGGCGGGTCTTTCGGGAAAGGATAAATAATATTGGTATAAATAGGAATATCATATCCCTGGATTTCCCAGTTGGAAGGAACCGGAATATTTTTCCAAGAGCTGTCATTAAAGCCTGTTGTGTAAAAATCCTTGGACTTTAATGCCGGGTTTTTTACCAGAGTAAATTTCCATTCGCCATTCAGGCTTTTGAAATACGGAGACTGTTCCGGGTTATCAGATTTTGCAGATTGTCCGGAATCGTAAATAACAAATTGGGAATGACCTTCCAGCTTATTACGGTCGAGGATAGAGGGATTTTCCCATTCATTCTGCTGGGCAAAAGATACAAAGCCTGCACATAGAGCAGCAAGACTAAAGAAAAAAGTTCTGTACATGGATGATTTGTTTTAAATTATGATAAGAATCTTTGCGCGGCAGTACATTTCAGCATTTTTTATAGTATAAAAAAACGAAAGTTTTATAAAAAAAACTGTTCTGCACAAAGAAGCCACACTATGAAATTCTTCATTATTTTGATGGTGAAAAATTAAGCAATTTGATTATAATGTAGACCTTAAAAATATCAAAAAGACAAAATAATTTATTTATCAGCCAAAATGATTCAATTTTTATGGCAACTTTTTTAAGTACTTTGAAACACTTACAAACCTAACGTTATGATTCATCAATTCAAATTTACTTTAATCCTAACAATGGTAATTTTTTTATCAAATTTCACAAAAAATTATGGTAAGACTTTATCAGCCCCCGCAACTTATTATCTTGATTCCGAAATGGGGAATGACCAAAAAAACGGACAAAGTCCGCATTCTAATCGCGATACTGGACTCCCTATTCCCGCGAGAAATGCAATAGGCTTCAAATTTTTTCAAGTTAGAATAATCCAATTCATTAAAGCTAATGTCTTTTTTGCCAAAGAACCGTTGCAGCGCATTCAGAGTATCTTTTTCCACTTTCGCTGTTCCGGTTTTATCCGATGCCAAAAGATTTCTAATCAAATCTTCGTGGAAACTCGTATAGGTTAAGGAAATGCTTTGTCCGCTGCTCGTCTTTAGTTTATTGATAAGATCAGGAAGCGTGAAGTAGATTCCATTTTTATCGAAATCGTCGATAATCTCGTCAATGATCTTAATTCTGCGCTCAATAAATTTGTTGAGGTTAGCGTGATTGGGATGCGAAGTTTTCAGACGACAAGCGTCAAAACTCCAGTCCTTCTCCTTGCAAGTTTTCCCGATTGAAAGACTTGTGTTTTTGCGGTCTTTTATAAATGAAATTATGATACTTCTCTCCCCTGTTTTATTCGCTTTTGGAGCAAGTGTAAAGGTGTAACTTACCATTTTGTGTCAATTTTTATCGTTTTTCACGAACATTTTTTTCAGATGTTCCTGTTTATCGTGTTTTACAAAAATTTTTTCACGAACATTTCATGAACATTTGCGCTCCAAAAGTAAAATATTATAAAATACTGTACAAGAAAAATATTTGTAAACAATTGATAATCAAAGAAAATAAAGCATAATAAAGATTAAGCAAATTATAATAAAACACAATAAAACCGACTGTTAATCAGAGGGTCGCTGGTTCGAGCCCAGCAGGAGGAGCAAAACCACTAGATTAGTCTAGTGGTTTTTTCTTTTTATATCCTTACTAATGATTTAGGGGTTATTTTGCGTTTAGATATTTTTTTTCTATATGGCCTCAAGAAAATTAGGCACATAAAAAGGCACACATGCTGAAAAGGCTCACTTCTATATTAATTAGAGTTGGCGTATATTCGCAGAATCGAACAAATGTTTGAAATTCGATTGGGATAATACATAATATCTCTTAAAATTTATTTATAGTTATTCCAAATAATCCCATATTTGTAATTAATAAACTACTAGTCGATTATTTTATAAGCTAGAAAATTATATTAAGATGAAGGTTGAGCAAATCTATACAGGTTGTCTTGCGCAGGGCGCTTATTACATCGTTTCCGAAAACGAAGCGGCAATTATCGATCCGCTGAGAGAGGTGAAGCCCTATCTGGACCGTTTGGAAAAAGACAAGGTTAAGCTCAAATATATTTTTGAAACGCATTTTCATGCCGATTTTGTATCCGGACATTTGGATCTATCCAAAAAAACCGGGGCTCCCATTGTTTACGGGCCAACCGCAAAACCCGAGTTTGATGCCATTATAGCAGAAGACCATCAGATTTTCGAGATTGGTAAAATCAAAATAAAAGTCCTTCATACACCGGGACACACTTTGGAAAGTTCTACTTACCTCCTGATTGACGAGAACGGTAACGAAACTGCCATTTTTTCTGGTGATACACTTTTTCTGGGCGATGTTGGCCGGCCAGATCTTGCCCAGAAAGCAGGCGAAATTGATGAGAAAGATCTTGCCGGGATGTTATATGACAGCCTTATGAATAAGATCATGCCACTGGACGATTCTGTGACAGTCTATCCCGCTCATGGTGCAGGATCTGCCTGTGGCAAAAATATGCAGAAAGAGACAGTGGATACGTTGGGCAATCAGAAAAGGACGAATTATGCTCTGAATCAGCCTAATAGAGAATCGTTTATTAATGAAGTACTGGACGGATTAACGGCACCTCCAAAATATTTTGGGATGAATGTTGCCATGAACAAAGGTGGCTACGAAAGTTTTGATCAGGTCCTCAAAAAGGGAAAACATCCGCTTTCTGTAGAGGAGTTTGAAACCGCTGCAGAAGAGACCGGAGCGCTGATCCTGGATACCAGGAACGCAGCCATTTTTCACAAAGGTTTTGTCCCGAATTCTATTAATATTGGGATCAAAGGTGATTTTGCACCTTGGGTAGGAGCGATGATTGTTGATGTGCAGCAGCCTATCCTTTTGGTTTCTGATTGGGGAACGGAAGAAGAAGTCATTACAAGGCTAAGCCGTGTAGGATTTGATAATGTACTGGGATTTTTAGACGGTGGTTTTGAAGCCTGGAAAAATTCAGGGAAAGAAACCGACGAAATCAGAAGAATTACTGCCGAAGAATTTAATTTAGAGTTTTCTGATAATGCCAAAGTGGTCGACGTCAGAAAGGAGGCAGAATATGAGGCAGAGCATATCAATGATGCATACAGCAAACCTTTAGCTTACATCAATGATTGGGTAAATAATCTGGATCATTCTGAGCATTTTTATATCCATTGCGCTGGCGGCTACAGAAGCATGATTGCGGCAAGCATTTTGCAGTCGAGAGGATACAGGAATTTTACTGAGATTGATGGTGGTTTCAACGCTATTAAAAAAACGGATAAAATCCCTTTAAGCAATTTTGTTTGCCAGAGTAAAACTTTGTAAATAGAACCAAAAGCCTTCGAAAACTTCATCGTGACAACGCGGAATTAAGCAGATGTGTTACTGGGAGTTTGGCGAAGAGTTTTTAATAACTAAAATCTATCTGTTATGTCACAAAAATTTCAGGAACTCATACAATCCGAACGCCCTGTTCTTATTGACTTTTTTGCTACTTGGTGCCAGCCATGCAAAGTCCAGTCTTCAGTTCTTACATCAGTTAAGGAACAGGTTGGAGAGAAAGCAAGAATCGTAAAAATAGATATCGACCAATTTCCTTCTATTGCTAATGAATACAGCGTAAGAGGCGTTCCAACTTTAGCCATTTTCAAAAAAGGACAAATGCTGTGGAAAGAGAGCGGTGTGCATGATGTTAATTCTCTGGTTGGTTTGCTAAACCAATATGCTTGATTTAGTACTGGATTTCAAACCCATCCCTGTCCTTCAAAAAAGGAAATTTATTTCTGAATTCCTGTAATTCTTCAAGATGCCATTCCGTTCTGATGAGGTTGCTTTCCCTTATTGAGATTTCTCTTCCGTCCGGGAAATAAACCTGTGAGCTTTCTTCATACTCAAGATTATAACCATCAGTTCCGATTCTGTTCAACCCGAAAAGAAAAGCCTGATTTTCGATTGAACGGGCTTTTAACAAAGACTTCCAGGCGTCAACTCTTGATTTTGGCCAGTTTGCGACATATAACATCGCATCATAATCGTCTTGGTTTCTCGCAAATACAGGAAAACGCAAATCAAAACAAACCTGCAAAAGAATCCTAAATCCTTTATAATCAATAATTTTTCGTTCTGTTCCCGCAGTATAAATTTTGTCTTCCCCTGAATAGGAAAACAAATGCCTCTTGTCATAGTATTCAAAACTTCCATCGGGAAAAACAAAATAAAATCGATTATAAAAACTCCCATTTTCTTCTACCGAAACACTGCCCGCAACTGCAGCCTCTTTGCTTTTGGCAAAGGATTTCATCCATGTCAAAGTTTCTAGATTTCTGTCTGCAACTTTTTCGGCTTCCATGCAAAATCCTGTAGAAAACATCTCCGGTAAAAGAAACAGATCAGCCTGTACAGCATCACATTGAGTTTCGATTTGTTCGAAATTTGCGGATTTATTTTTCCATACAATGTCCAGATTCAGACCTGCGATTTTCAATGTTGGCATACTCAAAAAGTTTAATGCAATTTATAACTTTATAATCCGTTTTCAAATGTAGATATTTATTTTTTTGCAAAGAAACTACAACGATTGTTCAGTCTTATGTAGAGTTCACAGAGAAAAATTAATAAATCAAAATCATAATAAACTCTTAATAAAAAATTATGCATTAGCAGGTTTTAAAGTTAAAGTTTACTAAAAAGAGTTAAAAAAGGCGGAGATAACTTTCTGATAATGATTTATATATAATTTTGCATCGCTAAATAAAACTTAATATTATAGTTAATGAAGAAATTCCCATTATTGTTAGGCTTGGTTTATCTGGTGACAACATCCTTTTATCTTGCAAAAATTGAGATGAAAAATGCAGAGAAAAAGACGGTTACTAAAGAAGTAAAGCTAAGCCCCAAAAAGAATTTCTCATCAGAAAGTCAGGCAGAAGAAGTTTACAAAAATCTCCGCTTTGAGGATGAAACATTGAGTTTTGAAGTCTTTGAAAAAGCATTTTTAGGATTTCAAAATTTGAAAAAATCCGGAAAACTGGATGCATCCTCACATTTGTTGTCGGTCTGTGATTTCAGTTTATCTTCCTGCAAAAAAAGGCTTTGGGTCTTGGATCTTGATAAGAAAAAAGTACTTTTTAATTCTCTGGTAGCGCATGGCAAAGGTACCGGAGAAGAGTTTGCAACCAGCTTTTCCAATACAGAGGATTCGCACCAGTCCAGTTTGGGATTTTACATTACAGAGCAGACTTACATTGGTGACAATGGCTATTCTCTGCGTTTATTCGGGATGGACAGAGGTTACAATGATGCCGCTCTGGCACGTTGTATTGTGATGCATGGGGCCAATTATGTAAGCGAAGATTTTATCAAATCGCAAAAAAGAATTGGCAGGAGCTGGGGTTGCCCGGCAATTCCCAGAGAATTGGCGCAGCCTATAATCAATACAATCAAGAATGGCACCTGCCTGTTTGTCTACTATCCTGATCAAAATTATATGGCAAGCTCACAATGGCTGAAAAATGCAGAGATTAAGGATCAGATTCTTGGAGATTCTGCAGCTAAGATGGCTACAAATTAATCCATTGTATTTTGTACAAAGTATAAAAAAGCCTTTCTGAATATGAAACTCAGAAAGGCTTTTTTTATAATTGAAATGTGAATTATGGATTTTTTACCAATAGTCTAAAACCTTCTCCGTGTACATTGATGATCTCCAGGCCATCATCGTCTTTCAGAAGTTTTCTAAGTTTTGCGATGTAAACATCCATACTTCTTGCGGTAAAGTAATTCTCTTTTTTCCAGATTTTTCTAAGTGCCAGGTCTCTTGGCATAAAGTCGTTTCTGTGGATACAAAGAAGTTTAAGCAATTCGTTTTCTTTTGGGGAAAGCTTATATTCGTTTTCGCCAACTCTCAGTTGTCTCAACATAGAATCGAAGAAGATATTGCTGATCTTGAACTGTTCCTGGTCTTCATTTTCCAGCACGGCGCTTCTCTGGAGAATTGCTTTGATTTTATATAAGAGCAATTCTGTATCAAATGGTTTTGTGATATAATCATCGGCGCCAATCTGGTAGCCTTTCAGGATGTCTTCACGCATATTCCTCGCAGTAAGGAAAATGATTGGTGTGTTTTTGTCAATCTTTTTTACGTCTTCTGCCAGAGAAAAACCGTCTTTTTTTGGCATCATTACATCGAAGATGCAGATGTCAAATTCTTTTTCTGTAAACTCTTTCAGTCCCATTTCTCCATCGGTGGCCAAAGTCACCTCAAAGTTGTTGATGGTAAGATAATCCTTTAGAACTGCACCAAAGCTTTGGTCGTCTTCTACTAATAATATTCTGTTGCTCATAGCGTTTGATTTTATAATTAAAACTGAAGATTTAATACTTCTTTATTTTGTTAATTCTTATTTCTCTTTTTGATGTTTGTCCTTTATTTCCTTTTGGCTAACTCAATACTAAACCATTGGCAGTTTTATGGTGAATGTGCTTCCTTTTCCCTTGTGAGAATCCACGTGGATTTGTCCTTTGTGGATGTCAACAATCTTTTTCACATAAGATAATCCAAGGCCCTGGCCCTTCACATTATGGATGTTTCCTGTCTCCTCGCGGAAGAATTTTTCAAAAATCTTGTTCCTGTTAACAGCATCCATTCCCATGCCTTTGTCAGAGATTTCTATCACATACCAGTTTCCCTCGTTGCGGGTTGTCAGCTTAATCTCGGGCGTTTCTGGAGAATACTTGTTGGCGTTATCCAGCAGATTGATCAATGCATTGGAAATATGAAACTCATCTACTTTAAAATTATATTTTGTAGCATTGAATTCTGTGGTAAGGCTTCCGTTTCTTTCATTAACAATCAGGCGAAAAGATTCTGCAATCTTTTTAATAAGTTCGCGTACGTTGGTTTCTTTCAGGTGAAGAGGCATCTCATTACGCTCTAGTTTAGACATGTTGAGAACGGTTTCTACCTGCTTTTTCATCCTCAGGTTTTCCTGTTTTATAAGTCCGGAATAGTACTTCACTTTATCCGGGTCTGTCGCAATCTTATCATTGGCCAGCGAGTCTGTTGCTACAGAGATGGTCGCCAGTGGTGTTTTGAATTCATGCGACATATTGTTAATAAAATCAGTCTTGATCTCTGCAATTTTTTTCTGCCGCATCATATAATTAATGGATATGATGTATATCCCCAAAATCGTCAGTAATGAGATAAAAGTCCCCAACAGCATCGGCAGGTTATGTTTTACCAGAGAATAATCTTTCCTAGGGAATACCAGAGCCAACGTATATAATGTGCGGTCTTTGCTGTCCGTAAAAATCGGATATGTATAGTTGGTTTTATCCTTTTGATCCAGATAAATGTTATTGGCAACTGTTGTCAGTTGGTTGTTTTTATTAATAATCCCGAAGCCAAATTTGGTATCAATGCCTTTTAACCGAAGCTCTTTGGACAACACCGAATCTATGGTTTTGTTGGAAACCCGTTTTTCGATAGGCAGACTAGAGGCGCTAAGCCTTGCAAACTCCTTCATCTGATAAGAATTATTATCAATATCTCTGCTGATGTTGGTTGTTAAGGGCTCCGGAGAACTCCTTTTAACTTTTAGCTGTCCTTCATCCTTGTAAAGCTTGGTGGTGTACAGCGTATCGCCTTTTGCGGAAACAGGGATGTTCTGTTTCTCTACAATACTGGTCTGGAAAAGGATATTAGAACGGTTGGCAGAGTCAGAACTTTGTTGGATGTACGTTTTAACAGGTTGATTTTTAGATGCTAAAACTTCTTTCCCAACATTGTTGTAGGTCTCATTCCAATATTTATTAACCTCAATCTGATTAACTTTTTGAGTTGATGTTTCTAAAGCAGAATAAACTTTGTTCGAAAAATCCTGCTCCAGCGACGTATATAATTCTCTTATCCAATATAGCTGCAAGGATACAAAAACGACCAGCGAAATTGTCATAAAAACAGAGATAATAGGAATGAACTTATTATTCATTATAATTTTTTGGTTTTGAAAAGTTAAAATTACTCTTTTTAAGATTATCACAATAAAAATAACACTCAGTAATTATTAAATATTTCTTAAAATGAAGTTTTTTAACATTTTATTGTGAATATCAAATATGTTGCCACAGAAATATTTGGTGTGATTTTTTAATATTAACTTTATTAAAAATTAAACGATATGAACTCCGAGATTATATTTAGCAAAGATTCCGAAGCCGGGATTTATGTGATGAAAGTTTATAATGCTGATGTCGCGACGTTGTGGGATCATTTTACAAAGCCGGAATTGCTGGACCAATGGTGGGCACCAAAACCCTGGAAATGCGAAACCGAAAAAATGGACTTCCGTCAAAACGGTACTTGGCTCTACGCTATGAAAGGGCCAGCCGGCGAGAAGCATTTTGCCATTGTGGGATTTGGTGAGATAATGCCGCACAGGAGCATTGCCAGCACCGATGCATTTGCTGATGACAAAGGGATGGTGCGTACAGATTTACCTCAGACATCATGGCTGATTGGTTTTACAGGGATAGAAGAAGGCACGAGAATGACTTTTAATCTCAATTTTAATTCTGCAGAAGAAATGAATCAGATCCTCGAGATGGGTTTTGAAGAAGGTTTTAAAATGGGACTGAATCAGCTGGAGGATTTGTTATCTGAAGAATAATTGAATTAATTTTTTCTCGCAGATAAAAAAATCAAAAAGATTTTTACACTATCATCCTCTAAATTTGCCGAATCTACAAGAAAAGAGCCTTAATCCAAATCAATTTCTTCGTCTTCAAAATACTGGATGATTGCTTTTTTCATAAGAAGCGACTGCTCGTTGGGCTTGAGTTCCGGCAAATCTTCCAGCTTTTCAAACTCGGGCCAGCCTTCATTATAATGACTGAATTTGTAATATCCAAAAGGTTCCAGTAACCTGCAAACCGCAATATGGATGAGGTTGACCTTATCATCTTTGGTGAATTTTTGTTGACCGCTGCCTAACTCCTGTATCCCAATGAGGAACAATATGGTTTCGATAGGCGGATTTTTTTCGGTTTGAAAGTTTTCTTCAAAAAACTGTTCTATTTTTTTCCAGATTTCTGCTTCTGTCATATTATAAATGATAATTGATAGTTGATGAATGATCCGGAGAATTAATAACTTCTGTCATTCATCTTCTAACTACTTTTATTGTCTTAAAATTTTTTCCAATGTTTTTCCCTTCGCCAGTTCGTCAATCAGTTTATCCAGATACCGGATTTTCTGCATGAGCGGATCTTCTATGTCCTCAACACGGTACCCACAGATGGTACCCGTTATTTTTGAAACATTTGGATTAAGTTCTGCTTCAGCAAAAAATGTTTCGAAATCAATTTTATTATTGATGATCTCCCGAAGCTTGTTAGAATCATAACCGGTCAGCCAAAAAATAATGGCGTCAACTTCGGCTTTTGTCCTGCCTTTTTTCTCAGCTTTAGCGATGTAATGCGGATAGACTCCTGAAAAAGCCATTTTGTAAACTCGGGTGTTATCGGTTTTCATTAATGAATTTATCTTAGAGATTTAAACACAAAGATCATGAAGTTTTTTGGTATCCCAATGCTTTTTAACTCCCAATGATTTGACTTTGCAGAATATAATAATGAAACTAATTTTATCTGCAGTGGCTAACCTATTTATCAATTTTTAGCAAAAACGCATACTCCAAGGCAATTTCCTTCAAGCTTTCAAATCGGCCGCTGGCGCCACCGTGTCCGCTGCTCATATCGGTTTTGAAGATCAGGATATTGTCATCCGTTTTGAGATCTCTTAATTTTGCAGTCCATTTTGCCGGTTCCCAATATTGCACCTGAGAATCATGGAATCCTGTGGTAATTAATATGTTAGGATAATTTTTGGCTTCAATATTATCGTACGGCGAGTAGGATTTCATATAATCATAATAGTCCTTGTCATTAGGATTTCCCCACTCGTCGTATTCTCCTGTCGTAAGCGGAATGGTGTCATCCAGCATTGTGGTCACAACATCCACAAAAGGAACCTGCGCTACAATCCCGTTGAAAAGTTCTGGGTTATAATTCATGACCGCACCCATCAGGAGTCCGCCAGCACTTCCTCCCATGGCATAAAGATGTCTTGGTGAAGTATAATGGTTTGAAATCAAATGTTTTGCTGCATCGATAAAATCAAAAAATGTATTTTTCTTTTGCAGCATTTTCCCTTCTTCGTACCACTCGCGGCCAAGATATTCGCCTCCACGGATGTGGGCAATGGCGTATATAAAACCTCTGTCCAGGATTGACAGCCTTACGCTAGAGAATGTTGCATCCACGGTATGGCCGTAGCTGCCATAACCATAAAGTAAAAGTGGCGTATTGGCCGATTTTTGAGTGTCTTTGTGATAAACCAAAGAGATGGCAATCTGTTTTCCGTCTCTTGCAGGAGCCCAAATTCTTTCAGAAATATAATTTTCCGGGAAGAATTTGCCACCCAAAACTTCCTGCTGCTTCAGTAGAGTGGTGGTTTTCTCTTTCATATTATACTCGTAAGTGGAAGATGGTTTTGTAAGCGAAGTATAACCAAAGCGCAAAACATCGGTGTCAAACTCCATATTGATGCCAATATAAGCAGTATAAGTAGGATCGGAGAATGGCAGGTAGTAAGAGCTATTAGATTGATTATCAATAATGTTGATTTGTAGAAGGCCTTTTTCTCGTTCCTCGGTCACAAAATAATTTTTGAAAATCTCAAAACCTTCCAGCAAAACGTTTTCACGGTGTGGGATAAAATCTACCCAGTTTTCGATGGATGGTGTGGCCACTTTTGTTTTGACGATCTTGAAGTTGGTAGAATCATCTGCATTGGTGATGATATAAAAATCATCCTGGTAATGCTCAACCGAATATTCCAGATCTTCGGTTCTTGGCTGTATAAGCGTCCAATCGGCGAAAGCATCATTTGCCGGGATGAATCTCATCTCATCTTCATTGGTGCTGGATGAAGCGATGAAAATATATTCCATCGATTTGGTTTTGAAGAGGCTGACATCAAAGGTCTCATCTTCTTCGTGGAAAATCAGGACATCATTCTCCGCATCCGTGCCCAGCTTGTGGCGGTAGATTTGGAAAGCTCGCAGGCTTTCATCCTTCCTGATGTAGAAAACGTGCTGATTATCAGCGGCCCAAACCGCTTTCCCGGTTGTGTTCTCGATAACATCAGGATAAACTTCTCCCGTTTTCAGGTTTTTGAAGGATATTTTATAAATTCTTCTCCCCACATTATCGGTAGAGTAAGAGAGGATATCATTGTTGACGCTGACAGAGATGCTGCCGGTCTCAAAAAAAGATTCGCCCTCTGCCAACTGATTAACATCCAGAAGGATTTCTTCGTCATTTTCTAAAGTCTTGAACTTTCTGGAAAAAATCGGATATTCTTTGCCGTCTTCATACCTTACGATGTACCAATAACCATTGAAGAAGTAGGGCAGAGACTCGTCATCTTTTTTATAGCGCGACTTCATTTCTTCATACAGCTCGTTTTGCAGATCCTCTGTCTCCTTCATTACAAAATCCGAATAAGCATTTTCATCTTCCAGATATTGTAAAACCTCAGGGTTTTCCCGCTCGTTCATCCAGAAATAAGGGTCAATCCTTTTGTCGTTATGAATTTCGAGAAGTTTTTCTATTTTTTTTGCTTTTGGAGCATTCATTTCTAAATCAAAATATTATTCTGAAGTCGTTTCAGATTAAACAAATTTAAACAAAAAACCATCTTCTGCGGGAGAAGACGGTTTCTGTGTATGGTGACAGTTAATTACTTATTAACAGTTTTGATATATTTTTCTATGGCCATTGTCATAGATGGGGTCTCTTTGGTTGGTGCCATTACATTGACGGTCAAACCGGCTTCCTCTGCGGCAGCCTGTGTGGTGGAGCCAAAAACCGCAATTTTTGTATCTTCCTGCTTAAAATCAGGGAAGTTGATTCCCAGTGACTTAATCCCCGGATGGCTAAAGAATACCAGCATGTCGTAATCCTTGATATTGATATCGGTAAGATCACTTGGTACGGTCTTGTACATTACAGCCCTTGTCCAGTCTACGTTGGCAGCGTCCAATACTTTTGGAATCTCGGGACTTAGGATATCAGATGATGGCAAAAGGTATTTTTCAGAAGGGTATTTTTTAAACAAAGGTGTCAGATCAGAAAAATGTTTTTCTCCAAAACTGATTTTTCTTTTTCTGTAAACAATATGTTTCTGCAGATAGTTGGCAATCGCTTCGGACTGGCAAATGTATCGCATAGAGTCCGGCACGGTAAACCTCATTTCCTCAGCCAGACGAAAATAATGGTCTATGGCATTTTTACTGGTGAAAATAATCCCTGTAAATTGTGATAAGTCTATTTTCTGAGTCCTGAGATCTTTTGCATCAACACCTTCAACATGTATAAAAGGGCGAAAATCGATCTTGATTTTCTCTTTCTTTGCTATTTCCAAATATGGTGAAGACTCATTGGGAGCGGGCTGCGAAACTAAAATAGATTTGATTTTCATCTTAAAATGTGTATGTTACATCTAATAAAACAAGAACTTCCATAGTACCAAAACGGGTACTATTTGAAGCGTGCAAATATACAAAAATTTATAATACCATTTTCCTGGCAGTACGGGCTGGTTGTGAAACAGATATATAAGATTCTTAAGCAAAAATGAGCATGAGATGATCAAAATAATGATGTAAAAAAACCGAACCAGGTCCACAGGGTAAAAATAAAGAGCAAACCCCGCAATGATGAGGCCGATAGACTCTACAAAATAGTATTTGCTGGAGGCTAGCGTAAGGCCCTTCAGGTTTTTACTGCTGCCAACACTGGCATAGAAAAGGAATGTCAAAATATTGTGAAGGATGTCAAAAACCAATAATGCTAAAAAGGTAAAACCAAATTTATTGATCTGAAAACCACCCACCTGAATGTCAGTAAAAACCTTTGGGACAATAGGGACAAATTGGGACAGGAGTGTAGCAATCAGTACGTTTCTAACGATTGAGATCATCAGCCACGAAGGAAGCAGATTGCTGGAGTCATCCACTTTTTGCGTCAGAAAATCCTTGATATTGGCATCGCGCTGGAAAACAGACAGCATAAAAATGTATGCAAATATACTCCCAAGAATACAGTACACCACCCAATCATTATTTTCCGTTATCCGAATCAATTTTCCTATTTTTTGCAAAAATAAGAATTAGTCAGGTCTCTTTTGATATTTAATTCGTTAAAATATTCTGGTTAAAAAAAGTTAATTTCCATCGGTCCAAAAAAGATTAGCAGTTAAAAGATTATCTTTGCGAATTATTTGCCGAATGAAGAAGCTTGTCATTATCCCAACTTACAACGAAAAGGAAAACATCGAAAAGATTATTTCGGAGGTTTTTGCTTTGCAGCAGGATTTCCATGTATTGGTTGTGGACGATTCTTCGCCAGACGGCACAGCTGAGATTGTAAAAAGACTTCGGGAAACCTATCCCGTACAGTTGCATCTCACCGTAAGGAAAATTAAAGACGGATTGGGGAAAGCTTATATCCACGGTTTCCAGTGGGCTATTGCAAACAATTATGATTATATTTTTGAGATGGATGCCGATTTTTCGCACAATCCCAAAGATCTGATCAAGCTTTATGAGGCCTGTAAAAATGCTGATATGTCTGTCGGGTCCAGGTATTCTAAAGGTGTGAACGTGGTGAATTGGCCAATGGGTAGGGTTTTGCTTTCCTATTTTGCGTCCAAATATGTGCGTTTTGTACTTGGTTTGCCTATCCACGACACGACTGCGGGGTTTGTCTGTTTCAAAAAAGAAACATTAATCGCCATTGGGCTGGATAAGATAAAACTGAAAGGTTATGGTTTTCAGGTTGAGATGAAGTTTCGCGTTTTTAAGAAAAATCTTAAGATTGTTGAGGTTCCCATCATTTTTACCGACAGAACAGAAGGAGTAAGCAAAATGAATGGCGGGATTATAAAAGAAGCCGTTTTTGGCGTATTAAATCTAAAATGGAAAAGCCTGATTGGTAAATTATAAGATGAAGAATTTGATATGGACAGTAATGGTTTTATTAAGTGTTTTTTCCTGCGGAGAAGCATTGCAGAAGCCTGCCCATATCCTGGACGAAGATAAGATGGCCGAGCTTATTGCTGATTTTGCGATCAACGAGCAGACTTTTGCTATTGGTGGGAATATCAATTCAGAAAATGCCACACGTTATATCCTCAAGAAGTATAATATCAAAGCGGAGCTATTTACAGAAAGTTATCAATACTATATGACCAAGCCTGATACCATGCAGGATATTTTTGATCAGGCAGAGGATATTATCAAGGCCAAAGATCCAGGCGCAGAAGCTTATATTAATAAAAAACTGAAGGAATCCGGCAATCTTCCGTCACAGGTTCGGCAGTAGATATAATAGTTAGAGCATCCAGGGTTAAATAGCCTGGACACAAATTAAAAGAGAACATGAATTTTTTTCAAATCGAAAAAACGACGGAGTCTAAAGCAAGAGCCGGCGTTATAACGACAGACCACGGACAGATACAAACCCCAATCTTTATGCCGGTTGGTACGGTGGCGTCCGTAAAAACCGTGCATCAGCGCGAGCTGAGAGATGATATCAAGGCCCAGATTATCTTGGGGAATACATACCATCTTATGTTGCGCCCAACCATGGATATTATGCAGCAGGCAGGCGGCCTTCACCAGTTTATGAACTGGGACAGACCAATCCTTACCGATTCCGGTGGTTATCAGGTTTTTTCTTTGGCAAAAAGCAGAAAAATAACCGAAGAGGGTGTGAAATTCAAATCACACATTGATGGCAGCCTTCGTTTTATGTCACCAGAAGTTTCTATGCAGATCCAAAGACAGATTGGTGCCGATATTTTTATGGCTTTTGATGAATGTATTGCTTATCCCAGCGATTACAATGCTGTAAAAACGTCCATGGAACTTACGCACCGCTGGCTGAAAAGATGTATCAGTTGGACAGAGGAAAACAAAGAATTATACGGACACAAACAGAGGTTGTTCCCAATTGTACAAGGTTCTTGTTTTTCTGATCTGAGAAAAATTTCCGCTGAGGTAATTTCCGAAGCCGGCGCAGAGGGCAATGCTATTGGCGGCCTTTCCGTAGGAGAACCGGAAGAGGAAATGTACAGGATTACCAATGAAGTAACCGATATTCTCCCAAAAGAGAAACCCAGATACCTGATGGGCGTTGGCACACCGTGGAATATCCTGGAAAGTATCGGTCTTGGGGTTGATATGATGGATTGCGTAATGCCGACCAGAAACGCAAGAAACGCGATGCTGTTCACATGGCAGGGCATCATGAATATGAAAAACGAAAAATGGAAATCCGATTTTTCGCCGTTGGATGAGTTTGGGACCAGTTTCGTAGATCAGGAATACAGCAAAGCGTATGTGAGACATCTTTTTGTAGCTAAAGAATACCTGGCGAAGCAGATTGCATCTATTCATAACCTCGCATTTTATCTGGATCTGGTAAAAGTGGCGAGAGAGCATATTATTGCCGGTGATTTTTATCAGTGGAAAGATCAGGTTGTACCTCAATTAAAGAAAAGACTGTAATCAGAATTTATCAATTAATTTCAATCAGCAATTAGCGAACGATGAAAATCATAGACCTCTACGTGATCAAAAAATATTTGGGAACCCTCATTTTTATGTTGGCGTTGTTGTCTATTATTGTTCTGGTGGTGGATGTGCAGTCCAAAACACCCAGGATAGAAAGCAACGGTTTTACCGTAGGTTATTTTTTGCTGAATTTTTATCCGTTCTGGATTTTGAATTTGATTCTGACCTTTATGTCGATTCTGGTTTTTATAACCGTTATTTTCTTCACGTCCAGGATGGCCAACAATACCGAGATTGTTGCTGTTATCAGCAGTGGTGCCAGTTTTCACCGGTTTGCGAGGCCTTATCTTATTACATCTTTGCTGATTGCGGTGTGTACATTGGCGCTTAACCATTTCTTGTTGCCTTGGTCCAATATAAAAAAGAATATTCTGGAGCCGTACACCTACAATTCTATTAACAAAGAGAAATTGCTCGGTAATATGACGATTGCTTCTAATCTCAACCCCAGCGAATATATCTTTGTTAACAGTTACAACAAAAAAGAAAACCGCGGCTCAGGGTATATGTATCAGAGGTTTGATAAAAACAAAAAACTGATCTATCAGATCACAGCTATGGATATCCAGTGGGAGCCGAAGAAAAAGCACTTTATAGTAAATAATTTCTTCGAGAGAACTCTGAGAAAAGATGATACTGAGCTGCTGGCAAATGGAGCGTCTAAAATACAGGATTTTAAGATGCCGCCATCGGAGCTCTTTCCGGATGTTTTGGTTGCGCAGAACAAAACAACTCCGGAACTGATTGAAATGATAAAACGGGAAAAAATGAAAGGCAACAGCAATGTTACTTCTTTTTATAACGAGCTGTACCAAAGGACATCTATGCCTGTTTCCATCATTATCCTTACATTTTTGGGTTTATCGCTCTCTTCTCAGAAAAAGCGCGGCGGGCTTGGGCTGAACTTGGCGTTGGGTATTGCACTGGCCTTTCTGTTTGTTTTTTCTTTTCAGGTTCTTAATGTCGTGTCCGAGAACAAAACATTGCCGCCATTATTGGCTATGTGGCTGCCAAACATCGTTTTTGCGCCGGTTGCTGCATACCTCTATATCAAGCGCGCCAACGAGTAATTTATTACTTTTTTTTCTAAGATTGATATGGCTTTGGGATGATTTTGAATCCATAGAATTATCATTTTCAATTTTTATGGCAGCAATTCCGTCCTCCGTTCCCGCTTTTTTCTTTTTTTGCTAAAAAAGAAAAAGAGCTCCACTCAGGCCGGGCTGCATGCAATTCGCTGTTGATTAGTACAGCATTTCTATTTCTTTGTGGAAGAATTTTTTCACACCATCCTTTTCAAGATCAATCCATAAGAAACCTTCGGCATCTGCATTTAAAATAATGCCATTTTGTCTGATATTGTCTTTTGAAAAAACAGCAATCTCGTCTTTTCTGAATAGTAAACTGTTGTAACGCGTCAGGATAATATCTTCTGATGGTGTTTTAGAAATTTCGGTACTCAGATAATTGTGGAATTTTTCTGTAAACTCCACCAGATCATAACTTTTACCCGTGGTGGAAAAAACCGAGCCAGCCTTAGGTAATTGAGAAAAATCTGTCTGCAAAATATTGATCCCAATACCTATGATGAGATAGTCTGTATCTTTAACTTTTTGCTTTTCGATGATAAAACCACAGACCTTTTTCCCATTGATGATAATATCATTAGGCCATTTAATTTTAACGTCTGCATGGGCCATATTGGCAAGAAAATCCCTAATAATTACCGCGGTATAATAATTGAGAGACGTATGTGAAATATTGAAATTACTAGTTTTAACAGCAACAGAATAGGCTAGGTTTTGATGAGTCAACATGCGCCATTCATTTCCATATTGGCCGCGGCCTTTGGTTTGATTAAAGGTAAAAACGGCGGTTGTTTCGTCTTCATTAATGAGGTTTATGATTTCGTCTTGAGTGGAAACACAATTTTCGAGATAGAGTAAACGGTTCATTTATGAAAACTTTATGAGATTATGAGGCACTAAACAAAGATAAATAGATAAAAATCAATAAATTTGCAATTACACAATTTTTTTGAATGAGTAAAAGTACAGAAAAACAATTATTAATCGACAAAATCGTAGAATCGATTCAAGATACAAAAGGAGAAGACATCCAGATTTTTGATCTTTCAGGCATAGAGAACTCGGTTGCAGAAACATTTATTATCTGCAGCGGAAACTCCAATACGCAGGTTTCTGCCATCGCCGGGAATATTGAGAAAAAAGTGAGAAATGATCTCAAAGAGAGACCTTGGCACGTAGAAGGTACCGAAAACGCCATGTGGGTTTTGGTAGATTATGTCTCAGTGGTTGTGCACGTTTTCCAGAAACAGATCCGTGACTATTATGATATAGAGGAACTCTGGGGCGACGCCAAAATCACAACAGTAGAAAGCTAAAAGATGCGTATTCTGCATCATAATTATTTTAAAATGTAAGAATGAATAATAAAGGATTCAATTGGTTTATCCCTGTTTTATTGGGAGTTGTTTTACTCATATTTCTTCCGGGTCTGCTGGGAGATTCTATGGTAAAAAATATAGATGAAAAAGAGTTTTACGGCCTGGTACAGCAAGGTAAAGTAAGCGAAGTAATGGTCTACAGAGACAACTTCAAAGCGGATGTTTACCTTACCAAAGAAGCCAAAGCCCAATTGGGCAGTAAAGAAAAAAGTAACGATCCGTTATCTATGATTAACATTAAGCCCAGCCCGGATTTTGTGCTGACTTATGGTGACCTTAGGTATTTCCAGGAAAAATTTGATCAGATCAATTCCAAGCTTCCGAAACAGGCAAGAATGGAATTCGGGAAAAGTCAGGGCTTTTTCTCAGATCTTCTTTTTACAGCATTATTCTGGATTGGGATTATGGCGTTATTCTATTTTGTCCTTTTCAGAAAAATGGGCGGTGGCGCAGGCGGTCCTGGCGGTCAGATTTTCAGCATAGGAAAATCAAGAGCAAAATTGTTTGATGAGAAGGATAAGATCCAGGTTACTTTTAAAGATGTTGCCGGATTAGAAGGTGCAAAAGAAGAAGTTCAGGAAGTCGTAGATTTCCTTAAGAACTCTGAAAAATATACCAAATTAGGTGGCAAGATTCCAAAAGGTGTTCTTCTAGTGGGTCCTCCGGGAACAGGTAAAACATTGCTTGCAAAAGCTGTGGCAGGTGAAGCAAAAGTCCCGTTCTTCTCACTGTCTGGTTCTGATTTTGTGGAGATGTTTGTGGGTGTTGGAGCATCCAGAGTTAGAGATCTTTTTGCTCAGGCAAAGGCAAAATCACCTGCAATTATTTTTATAGATGAGATTGATGCCATAGGTAGAGCCAGAGGAAAAGGAAACTTCACAGGTGGTAATGATGAGCGCGAAAATACACTTAACCAGTTGCTGACAGAGATGGACGGTTTTGGGACAGATACTAATGTTATCGTAATGGCCGCAACCAACCGTGCTGATATCCTTGATAAAGCATTAATGAGAGCCGGCCGTTTTGACAGATCTATCTATGTAGATCTTCCGGAACTGCATGAGAGAAAACAGATTTTTGATGTCCATTTGAAAAAAATAAAACTGGACGATACTATAGACCGGGAATTTTTGGCTAAGCAAACGCCGGGATTCAGTGGGGCAGATATTGCCAATGTGTGTAACGAGGCAGCCCTGATTGCAGCCAGAAATGCCCATGAAGCTGTCAACAAGCAGGATTTTCTGGATGCAGTAGACAGGATCATCGGTGGTCTTGAGAAAAAAAATAAAGCCATAAAACCTTCGGAGAAGAGACGTGTCGCTTTTCACGAAGCTGGTCATGCTACGATCTCCTGGCTTGTAGAACATGCTGCGCCACTTCTTAAGGTAACCATTGTCCCTCGTGGGCGTTCTTTGGGTGCTGCATGGTATCTCCCGGAGGAGAGACAGTTAACAACTACAGAACAGATGTTGGATGAGATTTGCGCTACATTAGGTGGCCGAGCTGCAGAACAAGTGACTTTTGGGAATATTTCCACAGGTGCACTTTCTGATCTGGAGCGTGTTACCAAACAGGCGCAGGCCATGGTAACCATTTATGGTCTTAATGATAAGGTTGGTAATATCTCTTACTATGACAGCTCTGGCCAGTCAGAATATAGTTTTGGTAAGCCCTATTCTGAGGAGACAGCTAAGTTGATTGACGAAGAGATTTCAAAATTGGTAGAGAATCAATACCACAGAGCAGTAACTATCCTGACAGAAAACAGAGATAAATTGGATGCTCTCGCCCAAAAACTGTTGGAGAAAGAAGTAATCTTCCGCGAAGATCTGGAAGAAATCTTTGGAAAACGTGCCTGGGACCCGGAACTTACCGAGCAACCAGTCTCCAGTGTAGATGATCCTGCAGAAGCGGGAAATGTCTTAAATCCAGAAAGTTAAACCGTAAAAGGCCAAAATAATTAATAAAAAAATCCTAAATAACTTAGGATTTTTTTATTAAAATAAAGTTTTGGTTTTTAGAGTATTATAATAATTCTTTACATTTGTAATAATTAATTAAAAATCACAGGAATTGAGTCTGTTTAAAAGAATCGTAAATAAAATAATGAATCAGCCAGAAGAAGAGCAGCCGGATGTAACAAAACTGGCCGATCAACTTCGGGATGCTGATCTTGATTATAAATTTGCGCAGCTTTTTACGCATTCCGGCGGTTTTTTTAATTATTGCGCCGACGAGTCTGAGGCTTTGCAGACCCTTAACCAGATTATCAAGATAGAACATATAAGCGACGTCTTTTGTTATGATCCGGATCTTAAGAATTTCTTGGATGTAATAAAAACACCATATTCTGAACAATTGACAGAAAACAACGATGCTGCTTTTATTACGTGTGAGTATCTTATCGCTTTTGATGGCAGGATTATGCTTTCTCACAATAATATTTTGCACTATCACTCATCCCGGCTGCCTTCCAAAATTATTATAATGGCCAATGTTTCTCAGATTGCCAGCAACCTTAATGAGGCTATGATGAAGGTAAAACGAGCCGGAAATCTTAAAAATCTGACATCAATTAGTGGTAGCCAGTCCAAATTGGATACGCCAAATAAGGATAATACCAAACTTTTCTTACTTTTGCTGGAAGATTAAAATTCGGTTTTGGATAAAAATTTCATTCAGCGTTCTTTGTCGGGACTCGTTTATGTCCTGATTATTACACTATGTACAACGCCATTAGGCGAAAAAATCTTCAGCAGTTTCCTGCCGGAAGTTAAACAGCAGTACCTGTTTTACGGATTGATAACTTTTTTGCTTGCCGTTGGGCTCTACGAGTGCATCCGTGTAATGAAGTTTGACAACAGCTTCTACAAATGGCTGGTTTTTCCCATAGCTGCAATTGTTTATTATAGATTCAGTAAGCGGTTTTTTTACCATGGCTTTTTTTTAGATATTAATTTTAGCGAAATGATGGCATTAGCCCTTATTCCTATTGCTGTCGTTACTCTTTTTAAATATCCTAGGGAACTCTATTTTGAAAACGGAAAGCTGATTTTCACTGTAGTTTATCTTGCCTTGCCTTTTGGTTTTGCTTTGGGCTTGCCAAAATTCAGTACTCTGAATCCGGATAAACCCTTTACCTTAGAAGTTTTTATGCTTTTTGTTTTGATATGGAGTAGCGATACCTTTGCCTATCTTACCGGTAAATTTTTTGGAAAACACAAGATGGCTCCCAAGATTTCTCCTAAAAAAACATGGGAAGGTTTTGCTGGCGGTGTTGTTTTAACATTGTTGCTGGGATTTTTTGTTGAGAAATATTTCCCTGAACTCCGCGGCAACTGGATGATTGTAGGTCTTCTGATCTCTATATTTGCGCCTTTGGGCGATTTGGTGGAAAGTCAGTTAAAGCGTAGTTTTGCAGTAAAGGACAGCGGGAATATTATCCCCGGACATGGTGGTGTATTAGACAGGCTGGATAGTTTTATTATCTGTGCGCCAGTTATTTACCTTTATTTTATTTTAGAAAAATTATTTTAGACAGCATATTATGAAACTTCATAAAGAATCGAAAGGGACATTGGTGGTTGCCATCCTGTTTGTGGCATTTATAGCTGCGATTTCAATTTATTATTTAAAAATTTGGTCACTCATCATCCTTTTGCCTTTGCTGGTAATGCTGGGATTGATCTTCTGGTTTTTCAGGGTTCCCAAAAGAGCTATTCTGGATCATACAGAGAATGTTATCGCGCCCGTAGACGGGAAAGTGGTTATGATAAAAGAAGTTGTGGAAGATGAGTTTATTAAGGGAAAATGCATTCAGATTTCCATTTTTATGTCACCGCTCAATGTGCATATCTGCCGTTACCCGGTAAGTGGTGATGTCATCTATAAAAAATACCATCCAGGGAAATATCTTGTAGCGTGGCACGAGAAATCCTCCACCGAAAACGAGAGAACAACTGTTGCAGTAAAGAGTTTAACCAATCATCAGGTTGTATTTCGCCAGATTGCCGGTTATGTCGCCAGACGTATTGTTTTCTACTGTAATATTGAGGATAAGGCCAAAGCTGGACATGAGTTTGGATTTATTAAGTTTGGTTCCAGGATGGATGTTTTTCTGCCGCTGGATACAGAGATCCTTTGCAAGATAGGAGATAAGACCAAAGGTGGTCTTGATGTTATTGCAAGACTAAAAGACTAATAATGAATTAAGAGAACTACGATGGTTCTCTTTTTTTATAAAATTTTAGTTTTATACTCTTTTTGCCGTCATTTTTCGCCAGATTTTCCTTCCAAAAATAATAACAGCAATTAGAAGAACGATTGCTAATAGAAATGCAATCACAGGCAAGAAAAGAGACAGAGCAGACATAACCCCAGCCCCGGCGGTTTCTGTGGTGGCTACAACGTTATTTCCGATGCCTGCTGTTGTTGCCGATGATGCGGCCCTGGTGCCAGCAAAGCCGGACGCAATAGTTGCAGCAGTCCCGCCACCGGCGATGAGTGCTAATGACCATTGTGAGAATGTCCCTAGCTCTATAAACTGGCTGGCGAAAAGTACAGATCCGGCAATGGTAGCCAAAGGTACCGCTATGGTGTCCAGAATATTATCCACAAATGGGATGTAATAAGCAAGGATTTCTATTACGGTGGCAACACCTGTCGTAATAAGGGCCGGCAAGCCTGATAACCATTCAAAATTATCAGAGACAGGGATCCAACCCAGATAAGATGCAAGGCTCACAAAAAAGAAGGGCAAAAATACACGGAATCCGGATGCGGCAGCCAATCCAATACCGATGCATGCACTGATGATATAAGGTAGAATGTCGCCCATTTGTAATGTTTTAATTACTAAAATTACAAATTAACCGAAGACGAGGGATTTTTTTTTGAACAAAGTTTTAGAAACTGACTCTCGACCGTAGAGAGATGTTCTGGCAATTCTTTGGAAACCCAAAAAAGCATAGCCAAAGACTGATCACCAAAGGCTTCTTTGTAAAGACATTTATTCAGTCTGTAAGATTCCCGCAAGAGGCGCTTGATGCGGTTTCTTTCAACCGCTTTTTTAAAATATTTTTTGGAAACCGATACACCGATTTTGTGAGAATCGATTTCTGTGGAATTGATATAAATAATCCTGATCTGATCTACAGAAATCCATTTGCCTTTTTTAAACAAAAGATCAATATCTGATTTTCTTTTCAGTTTTTCTATGGATGGATAACTGTTTGATTTCAAAGGTATTATTTTCTTCCGGTTAGATAATTGATAACTTCCGCGGCCGCATACAACCCAAATATGGCCGGAATAAAACTGATTGTGCCATAGAAGGAGCGTTTAAAATTAGTGCCGTCTGTCATTTTGAGGCTGGTCTCATCCTGAACTTCGGTAGAGAAAACACAACGGAATCCCTTGTTGATTTTTTCTTTCTTAAGGCGTTTCCTTACCTGCCTTGCGAGGAGGCAGTCTCTGGTTTTGCTGATGTCGCGCACCATTACTTTGCTTGGGTCTGTCTTGCCGCCGGCACCCATAGATGACACAAGCTTAATTTTATGCCTTCTGCAGGTTTTTATCAATGCTAATTTTGGTGTAAGAGAATCAATACAATCCAGAACATAATCAAATTGTTCTGATTTTATCAATTCCTCCATGCGTTCCGGTTCTAGGAATTCGTTGATTTTGACGAGCTGAAGTTCCGGGTTGATGTCCATTAGCCTGTCTCCTACCAGTTCTACCTTATGCTGTCCTATTGTAGAGTGCAGGGCAGGTAATTGCCTGTTAATATTGGTGATGTCAACCGTGTCGCCATCTGCAATAATCATGTGCCCAATACCGGCTCTTGCTAAAAACTCTGCTGCAAAAGATCCTACGCCTCCTAATCCGATGACAAGCACTTTAGCATTTTTGAGTTTTTCTATTCCTTCGTGTTTTATCAGCAGCTCGGTACGCTCTAACCAAAATTTATCCATAATTTGTCACGCTTTCTAGGTTTTCCCACATCTGATTTTTCAAATCATCCAGGCTGATTTCTTTGATGATCGCTATTTTTTCGTAAAGTTCAGCAATCTCGAAATCTGCATCATCGGTCTCAAGAAACATTTTATCAATGGGAAATCCTTCTATCAATTTTTGCAAAGATACATGTTCTAAGGCTGCTTTTCCAAAACTAAGGTAAAAGCCTGCTGCCAAAAGTGTACTGGCAATTTCAGGTTTTTTGTTGTAGCCGTGTAAAATCTTGGGGATCTTGGCGTGTTTGTAGTGTAAAAGCTGGGAATAACGGCGGACACAGTGGATGATGACTGGTTTTTTGATCTCTTCTGCCCAGGCGAGGTGCTGTTGTAATATCTTCTGCTGGAGTTGTTCTTTTACATCAATTAATCCGTCGAGACCACATTCGCCTATTGCAATGCACCTAGGGGAAAGCGAGAGCTCTTTTATCAGTGCAAAATCAGATTCCCAGTTGTCAGAAATATCTTTTGGATGCAGGCCGGCAGAGAATGGTATCCCGGGCTCTTTTTCTCTGTAATTGAGATTGTAGATACCAATTTTTGATTTTGAATGATGATGAAAATCCAGAAAATCCATAGGATAAAAGTAATCAATTTTGGTAAATCTAAGTATAATAAAAGCGCTGATAAGTTATTATAAGAGGATAAACAGAAAGAAAAAATGCAACTTTTTAGGTAGCGAAACGTGTTGTAGTTGTAGAAAATTAGTTTTAATTTTACATGAAATCTTTTGAACAGAGATGAAGAAAAAATTTACGGAAAAACAAACAAAAATTCTGGATGTTGCAGAAGAGCTTATTGCCAAAAAAGGCTATGACGGGACTTCTGTAAGGGATATCTGTACCAAAGCCAATATCAACGTGGCTATGATTTCTTATTACTTTGGCTCCAAAGAGAAAATGATGTCTTACCTCTACAAGTACCGTGTGCAGCGTACAAAAGAAAGTTTTTCTGAATTTGCGCAGACCATCAAAGAAGGCAAGCCTGAGATGCAGATGAAGGAGATTATCAATTATATCATTTCGCTTTTATTCAAGTACAGTTACTTTCATGGTTTTGTAACGCAGGAGATGAGAACGCTGGACAACGTAAAGGACGATCTGCTGGAGTTTTACCAAACCTGCGTTGCCAGGCTGGATGAGATTATTAAAAGAGGTATTATTGCCGGAGTTTTCCATAACGCACCCAAGTCAGAAGATATCTTAACCCTGATCATAGGTTCTACGTTGTTTGTCTTGAGAAATAAAAATTTCTACGAAATTTATGTTCCAGCTAATAACGAGGCGCAATACACCAAGGAGTCTGAACAGAAATTAAAAAATAGCACACTTTTAAGTGTTTTTGCATTATTGGATTATGACGCAGATTGATTGGTGTCTGCAATTTTCAATATTTCATTAATATAAAATTCTACTTCCCGCGGGCGGTTTTTTTCATCTTTCGCCGGATTGTCCCGGTTGCCCATTCTTACAATAATCAGGTCATATTGCGGGACTACAATTACATATTGGCCGTAGAGTCCTCTTAGGTAATAATGTTTAACCCGGGTGTCATTGTTGATCCACAGGCCCATTCCATAAGCACCGCCGGAATGTTCAGCTGGTGTAGTCATCTGATTCACAAAAGACGGACTGATTAGGGGAACGCCGTCAAATTTTCCATCATTAATTAATAAGAGGCCAATCTTTGCCCAGTCTCTGGCATTGGACTCGATGCAGCAGAAGCTTTTTTCTACAGAAAGGTCATCGGTTGTCCATTTTGCATTATGTTCCATCCCCAATGGTTTCCATAGTTTTGCAGAAGCATAGGAGGAGAGCGGTTCGCCAAGGCTTTTACCAATGGCAAAACCCAACAGTTGAGTGGCACCACTTTGATATTCGAAATGTTGCCCTGGATTTTCTTTAAAATTTGTGCTAAAAACCACATCAGCAAGCGCAGAGCCATAATAAGCTTTGGCATTAGGCAGAAAAGGGTTTTTATAATCTTCTTTCCAGTCAAGGCCAGCCTGCATAGAAGCTAAATCTCGCAAGGTGAGGTTTTGTGCGTGTTTTTTACAGGAAAATTCGGGGTAAAAGTCAGAGAAATGGGCGTCTGCACTGGAGATTCTCCCATCGTCGATTGCTTTTCCCAAAAGCAGCACGGTAATCGTCTTAGCCATAGAAAAAGAATTGCTGGCTGTATTGCGGCTATAATTATCCCAATAGCGTTCCTGAATTATTTGGCCATGTTGTATGGCTACAAAAGAAACAGTTTCTGTCTCCTGCAGATGTTTTTCCAGTTTGGCAGGCAAAGATTTCTTATTGTAATCAGAGGCTAATGGCCAGGGTTTTGGATTGCCTTTCAGGATAAGATTAGCCGGGAAATATTTGCCATCGTCTATGCTAGAACTGTTTTTACCCCGCAGGTATGTTAGGCGCAACGCTGTGAAAAGATAGTTGTAGCCGGTCATGTAGATAACCAAAATTATTGCAGCGATGATTAATAAAACGATATTAAATGTCTTTTTCAGCATGGCAGAACCTTTGTGTAAAAATAAACCTAATTTAATCAATTATCAATAAATTTGTTTGTAATGATTTTCTAATTTTTTGATCATGAATGATGAACTGAAAAAAAAACAGCTGCATAATTATAAAACACTTGCGACAGGTCTTTTTATATTAATGGCGGCTATCTTTATAACTATGACGGTTTTGCAAAAAGATCATCAATCTCATTGGATAGGCTATATTAGGGCTTTTTCAGAAGCTGCGATGGTGGGGGCACTGGCAGACTGGTTTGCAGTAACGGCGCTTTTTAATTATCCTTTGGGAATCAAAATCCCACATACCAATCTTATCCAAAACTCGAAGGATAAAATAGGTGATAACCTGGGTAATTTTGTAGTAGATAACTTCCTGTCACCGCAAAATATAAGGCCTTACATCCAGAACCTAAAAGTTTCGGTTTATTTGAGCGATTGGCTGTCTAAGGAGAGAAATCAAATGATATTGATTAATGAACTGTCGTCAATCCTGAAAGATATTTTAATAAAGTTGGATGACAAAAGTGTTGAAATTTTTATTGCTGACAAAGCCAAAGACATGGCGGGATCAATAAACATCAATGGGGTTATTGCCAATGGTATCACTTACCTGCTTAACAGGAATGACCATCAGGATATTATTACTAATCTCAGTTCCCAAATTAAAAATTATATCCTGGCAAACGAGAAACTGGTGTCTGATAGGGTAGAAAAAGAGAGTTTCTTCTTTATCCCCAAGTCTGTTGATCACAAGATTGCAGAAAAAATTACTGAAGGCCTCAGCCAGTATTTCTTGGAAGTGGAAGAAAATCCCAATCACCCGTTGAGAGCTGAGATAACCAACAAAATACTTGCGTTCGCTGATGAATTAAAGACTGACAGCAAATGGGAAACCGAGTTTGATCAAATTAAAGCTGAGTTTCTGAAAACAGATAAACTTCAAAAATATGCTGCTGATGTATGGCAAACGCTTAAGGCTTCGCTGATTAAAGAGTTTACGGACAACAACTCAAATCTGAAGGGCTATATCAAAAGAAGCCTTGGGGACTTTGTTCATAATATGCAGAATGATGATGCTTTCCAGTACCGTATCGACCATTGGGTGCGCGTGACTGCTTACAAATATATCTTGAAGAATACCAAAACGTTTGGCAATCTTATCAGCACTACGGTAGGCAATTGGGAAGGCCGCGAACTCAGCAGAAAACTGGAGCTTGAAGTCGGGAAGGATCTTCAGTTTATCCGCATCAACGGGACTATTGTTGGTGGCCTGGTAGGACTGCTGATCTATACCATTGCAAATTTTATATAACCTATTATTTGTAAAGTACTAAGTTTAATTAAACCTGAAAAGTTTTATGTGTACTCTTGAAGTATTTGTAATAGGAATATAAATACGAATCATTAACAAATACTAAAAACACATTGAAAGTATATAAAAAATGGCCGGCTAATTGGCTGGCCATTATTATTAAAGTTCTTTATTAGAAAATATCTTTTCCAGAATTTTATTGGTGATCATATACGTTGGCTTTACACCTGTAAGGCCCAAACCGCCGGATGAGAGTGTACTGCCGGTTTCCAGTGGGTTGTCAGACGCATAATAAGCGTACATTACAAAAAGATCCGGAGAAATATGATGGCGTATTTTGCTGGCTACCTGAATCGCTTTTTGATAATGGGCTCCTTCCATTTCCAGTCCAATGGCCTTCCAAGAAGTGGTCATAAAATAGGAGAGGATGTCCTTATTCTGTAGCGATGTTCCCAGGACGGTAACCATTGGCCCTTCATAAGCTTTGATCTCATCATCTGTAAAATCCTCCAGTTTCAGTGCGTTTTCAAAAGTATAATTGTCAGCAGTTCCTTCAAAAATATGGGCAGTCGGGATCATAATATCTCCTTTTTTACCGGTCAGGATACCTGCTTTCCCCATAATAGAGATGGATTTTACCTTCATCATGTAGACTTCCCCGTTGACTTCATAAGGCCTCAATAATTCGTCCATCACCTCGAAGGCTTGTTCTCCAAAGGCATAATCAAAGACAAGGATCACATCATCACCCTGGAATTTTTGATTGGCAAATACAGTGTTTTTGAGATCTGTCTTAGAAACATCAATGATCTGGACATCGATATTGCTGCCGCTGTGGTCATCAATGTATATCATACCCTTGCTAAGGGCGTGATCCAGTATTTTGTTTTGAAGTTCTTTCTTGTTGCTGATATCAGCAAACAGCTTATAGTCTATATCTTTTGTCCCTTTCTTACCTAATGCATCATTGGCAAATAACATATTTTTTACCGAATGCATGTTGGCGCTGATAATGTGCAGAGGACGCATGTGCAGATTGTTTTCTACAAGAACCTTTTTGATGGTGTTGGCCCATCTTTCACCGAAGAGGTGGTGCCCTACGCGCTCTTGCAGGATTGCTGAGAAGTGGATTTCTCTTTCTCTTGTCTCGCGCCAGTCATCCAGGCTGTTTTGTCCCAGCCAGTAGATAATTTTAAACAGGCGGTCGGGATTCTTGTCATCACCAAAATTGTTATAAGCATTCAATGTTTCATCGAATGTTCTTCCCAGGAATGAGGACAGGTGGATTAGGGCCACTTCTTTTTCTTTGCGGCTGTATTTTTTCTCACCTTTTGCTACTTCTTCTATAATTTTCCAGATTCTTCTTGGTCGGCCTTCGGCTTCGAGATCAAAACCGATATTTTTAATTTTGTCAGCTTCCAGATAAAGAAATGTGAGGTGGGTAAGGATGTCATAGATCTCGGATCTTCCCAGCAGAACTTCAATATTCATCTGGTGTTCATCGATGCGGTAGCAGTTACGCCGTCTTTTTTTAGGAACAATTGGCTCAAAACTACCTTTGTCAAAACCTTCGTCAGAAGTCAGGTGGATAAAAGAACATTCTTCTATACCTTCCGGCAGACGGTCAAGAACATAAAGCAAACCATCAAGTTCTATCTTATTGGGGATGCTCATGCTGCCGTAGATTTCAGGATTGATTACCATTAAGAGTTTTCTTAATGATTCGCCCGAAACACCTGAAGGTTTGAAAAATCCTCTGTAAAACAAGTGTCTCATGGAGACGTAAAGTCTCTCGATAGCTTCTGTGGTTTCTCTTGCTCTTGAATTTGCCATATGATAAATTTTTGTAAAAGTCTGCAAAGTTACAAATTTTATTTTAAAACAGTTTTCCTGTTAATAATATGCTTTGTAACAACTGTTTACCGTTGTATTAATTGAGTTTTCAAGCATATAAATTTAAACTTTCCGCCAGAAATAATAAAAAAAATAAGAATAATTTTTTGTAACAATAATTTAAAGTGATTATACGATTGTGTGGCCTGTTTTGTTTGGGGTGCAGCGATGAATTTTGTGTTAAATTTTATTAAGTGTATTAAATTTGTAGGGCATGACCTGTTTGGATGGCTATTTTTTGTAAATTTGACCTGTTTAAATATCGAACACCTATGTCAACATTAAGATTCAAAGCTCTGGCCGAGCTACCTTTTAAGAGCTACAGAAAAGACAATTTTGTAGATGTACCTGCAAAATTGTCAGAATTATACTGTCAGAATGTTTTCTCCGAAGAAACCATGAGAGAATACCTGACTAAAGAAGCATTTACATCCATCCTGGATGCGATAAGAAAAGGTACAAAAATCCAGAGGCATATTGCGGATCAGGTGGCAGTTGCCATGAAGGATTGGGCACTGTCCAAAGGTGTAACACACTACACGCACTGGTTTCAGCCATTAACGGGGTCAACTGCGGAGAAGCATGACTCTTTTTTCACACCTATTGGCGGCGGCAGGGCTATAGAGAGATTTAGCGGCGCTCTGTTGATTCAGCAGGAGCCGGATGCTTCCTCATTCCCAAATGGTGGAATCAGAAATACTTTTGAGGCAAGAGGGTATACGGCCTGGGATCCAACTTCTCCTGCTTTTATCATGGGGACAACACTTTGTATCCCATCCATCTTTATCTCTTATACAGGTGAGACTTTAGATTACAAAACACCGTTATTGAGAGCACTTAATGCTGTAGACGAAGCTGCTACAGATGTTATGAAGTCTTATTTTGATAAAAACGTCAGCAAAGTATCGCCAACCTTAGGTTGGGAACAAGAATACTTTTTGGTAGATACCGCTTTGTACCAGTCAAGGCCGGACCTTGTGCTTACGGGAAAAACATTGTTAGGACATGCTCCTGCAAAAGGTCAACAGCTGGATGATCATTATTTTGGTTCGATTCCTACAAGGGTGATGAATTTTATGAAGGAGCTTGAAATCGAATGTATGAAGCTCGGGATCCCTGTAACTACACGTCACAACGAGGTGGCGCCAAATCAGTTTGAATTGGCTCCAATGTTTGAAGAAGCCAACGTTGCCGTAGACCATAATTCATTATTAATGGATGTCATGGCGAGAGTAGCTCACAAGCACCATTTTCATATTTTATTTCATGAGAAACCATTTGCCGGAGTTAACGGTAGTGGAAAACATAACAACTGGTCTCTTGGGACAGATACTGGCGAAAATCTTTTGAGCCCTGGCAAAAATCCTAAGAAAAACCTTCAGTTCCTGACTTTCTTTGTTAATACTTTAAAGGCCGTTCATGACTATGCTGATTTACTCAGGGCATCTATCGCATCGGCAAGTAATGACCACAGATTAGGAGCCAATGAAGCGCCGCCTGCAATTATTTCTGCCTTTATCGGAAGCCAGTTATTTGGAGTTTTGGAAGAATTGGAGAAAGTAACCGACGGAAAATTGTCTCCGGAAGAAAAAACAGAACTGAAACTGAATGTTGTAGGTAAAATCCCGGAAATCCTTTTGGATAATACCGACAGAAACAGGACTTCCCCTTTTGCTTTTACGGGCAATAAATTTGAGATCCGAGCGGTAGGCTCATCTGCAAACTGTGCAGAGCCGATGACCGTAATGAACGTGATTGTGGCCAAACAGTTGAAAGTCTTCAAGGCTGAGGTGGATGCGCTGATAGAGACAAAAGGTCTTAAGAAAGATGAGGCCATCTTCAATGTTTTGAGAGAATACATCAAGCAGTCTAAAAATATAATGTTTGAAGGCGACGGTTATTCTGATGATTGGGCAAAAGAGGCTAAAAAAAGAGGCCTTAATAACTTAAAAACCACGCCGGAAGCGCTTAAAAAAGAACTGGACAAAAAATTTGTTGACCTGTACGCAGAGTTGGGGATCTACTCTCACCGCGAGTTTGAAGCCAGAAACGAAATTAAGCTTGAAAAATATTCTACAGTTATTGATATAGAAGCCAGAGTCCTGGCTGATATTGCAAGAAACCATATTATACCGGCAGCGCTTAATTATCAGAACCGATTGATTGAGAACGTTAAAGGGCTTAAAGAGATCTTTGGCGATAAGGAGTTTAAAGCATTAGCCAAAGAGCAGTTAAGCCTGATTGCTGATATTTCCCAAAATGTTTCTGTAATCAAGTTGGGTGTAGATGAGCTGCTGGCAGCCAAAGAAAAGGCCAAAAATACAACTGGCAGCCAAAAACAGGCAGAAGAATATTGCAACAAAGTAAAACCATTGTTTGACAACATTAGAGCCGGTGCAGATGCCTTAGAAATGATGGTGGATGATGAGCTATGGCCGTTAACCAAATACAGAGAAATGTTGTTCACTAGATAAATATCTACAAAAACGTTAAAGAATCTTAACTAAAATTGAAACCGCAAAGCCTAAAAATAAGCTTTGCGGTTCTTTTTTCTTTAACATTCCCAAAGAGATTGTTAAAATGTGTTAAATTGAAAGGGCGTCAATTTGAATTGAAAGACCCTTTAAACTCTATTGGCTAAATTTGCTATGCAATCACAAAAAACCAATCCAACTTAACACAGGTAATTAAATATATATGAAGAAAAGAGTTCTTATTTATACCTTTTTTGTAGCCACATTTTTTTCGCTGCAATCGTGCGTTTCTAACTATGTGGTTTCTAATAATCAAACATACAAAACCGATGCCAAATTTGCATCGCTAGATATTAAACCAGTATCTAATAATTCTGATGATAACAAAGGTCAAAAAGTGTTGGCGTCTATTGCCAATACCAATGAGGTCATCAAAAGATCTGCAATAGAAAATGCTATCAAGCACAGCAATACTATAGACAACATCCTATCCGAAGCTGAAAGTTATCTGGGAACGCCTTACCGTTTCGGGGGAACTTCCAGAAGCGGAATAGACTGCTCTGCGTTTGTTTTGTCTGTATTTGGAGCAGCTGCAGGGATGAATTTGCCAAGAGTTGCCGCAGAACAATCTCAGGAAGGTGATTCTGTAGAGCGTACACAATTGCAAAAAGGTGACCTGGTTTTCTTTTCCCATGGTGGGAGAAGAATTTCTCATGTGGGGATTGTTGAAGATGTAACTCCGGAAGGTGAGGTCAAGTTTATTCATGCGGCCACGTCCAAAGGCGTTATGGTTTCCTCTCTGGATGATAACTATTGGGGACCAAAATTTAAATTTGCAAAAAGAATAGTAAAAGAAGGATTGAATTTGTATTAAATAATTAGAGAGCCTGAAGATATTCAGAAGAAACCTCAGAAGCAATTCTGAGGTTTTTTGTTGGTTTTTAAGGAAGACTTCCTACTGATTAATCAGCAGTTTTATCCGATCGCTGATGTCTTTATCCTTTAGCCTGCGGATAATCCTGCAAAGCTCTGGGAAATCATTATGAATAACAGGCCAATGCCCGCTCAAATCAATAATGTTCTCTATGCCCTGATGCAGGCTTGTTATAAAATGAGCTTTTCTCTGGATAAGCCCCCGAAATCCGTAAGCCCCCAAAACCTGCAAAAAGCGCATCATCTTAATCCAGTTAAAGGCTTCGGATAAATGATCTTTATCAACTTTGTCGTTCCAGAACGAAACATAATATTGCAGCATTTCCTGTCTAAAATCCTCCGGAAAGTTGGCCTTGGCCTGATAAAGAAACGAGATGACATCGTAACTTGCCGGGCCATACATCGCAGCCTGATAATCTATAAAATAAACCTCATTATTATTCACCAAAATATTTCTGGACTGGAAGTCCCTTATCATTAATGTTTTCGGTTCCAAAGACTGTACTTTTGCAGCAATTCTCCTGAACTCCTTGAGTAATGTTGATTTGTGGTATTCTATCTCCAGGATATCAACCAAAAAATTCTTGAAGTAATAAAGGTCATGCGTTACAGGCAAATCATCGTATCTCTCGTACTCAAAACTTTTACTGTAATCTACTTTCCCGCTTGTTGTTGTCTGCAAAACATACAGTTGTTCCAGGCTTTTTTTAACCAGAATTTTTACGCGATGACTCAGGCCTTCACTTGCAATGACTTCGGAAAGTGTCTCTCTGCCTAGAAATTCCTGGATGTAAAGATTTTCTTCTGTATTGATTTTAAAAATATGAGGCGTATTAAGTCCTAATCCCGAAAACAGTTCCGAAAAATAAAAAAATGCCTCATTCTCGCGCCTATTCTCATTATAAGTAATGATGTAATCCTGTCCGCCGGAGCTGCCAATATAATTGATCCGTGATGAGCCACTTTGCGGAAGCGCTGTAAAAGTGTCTGCCTTCTTACCCAGAAAGTCCTCAAAAAATTGCTGATGTTGCTGCATAGGAACAAAGTTAGTAATAATAGATTTTCATCAACGAAAAATTGTAATTTTACCTCATCAATTTACGGTTTCGAAATTGGATGAACAAGCAGGATTATATCTGTAATTGTTACTGTCTAAAAATGAATAACTTCTGGGAAATCGACATGATTTGAAAACTCAAACACAAATGAAAGCTTAGGCTACTCCAAATGGCCTTATAAAAAATAAATACCCGTATATGAAAGATTTTCTGCCGGTTCTTAAGATTCTTCTGCGTTTTGTCATCATATATATCCTTCTGGTTTTACTCTATCAGTTCTACCTGAATGCCTATGCTGATGAGGTTGTAGATCCTTTTACGCGCTGGGTGGCAGAGCAAGTTGCATTGGTACAAGGCTTTGCGGGTTTTCCTACGGTTTTGGTAGACAGTTTTAAGCAGCACAGCGTCTATTTTTTAACCGGTGAGATGTACACGACGCGAATGGTGGAAGGCTGTAATGTGATATCTGTTGGTGTGTTGTTTACCGCATTTATTTTTGCTTTTTATAAAGGGGCCAAAACCTTTCTGTTTGCCGTAGGCGGAATCATTCTGCTTCACATCCTCAATGTCCTGAGAATAGCGCTCCTTAATATCATTTATCTCAAATACTCGCAGTACGAAAAAGTTGCCCATGATTATCTTTTTCCTGCGATTATCTATGGCGGTGTAATTATTTTGTGGCTGGTATGGATTCAGTTTTTTGCATTAAAAAGAGAAAAGGATGCTTAGGTGGCTGTTGGTTATAATTGGGTTTTTAGGATTGGTTGGCGTCCGCGGCTTAGAAGACCGGATTTTTTATGATCCTTTCCTGGGCTATTTCAAATCTGCAGATCAGGCGGCTGTGTTTCCGGATTTTGTCTGGGGTAAACTGATTATGAGTTACGTGTTTCGGTTTTTGCTCAATACGTTCTTCTCGCTATGGATTATCCATTTTCTGTTTCGGAACCGCGAATGGACGAGGCAGGCTTTTATACTGATATTGCTTGTGTTTGCCATTATTTTCCCGATTTATTTATTGTGTATTAATGACAAATTCCATTTCGGTTATTTGTTTTCTTTTTATGTTCGGCGGTTTGTCATCCAGCCATTGACTGTGATCCTGATCATCCCGATCTACTATTACAGGAAAAAACTTTTATCTGGTAATACAAGGCGTAATACTTCGTCTAATTAAGCAACAAAATATAATTAAGGTTAATATTCGACTATCTGAAATTGCTTAAAGCAAATTCTCTACGGTATGCTTACCTGGTTGGGAAATATTCTCGCCGTCCCATTCTACCTTTTTGGTGAAATTTTGTTGGCGTACAGGACAGTCTTTTATCTGGCAAATAGCACAGGAAGTAGGTTTGCAATCATCCATATGGAAATTAAATTCTACCTGGCGGTCTGTGTTTTTAGCAATTAGTTTTATAAGTGCTTCCATTTCGTTATGAGCTGTCCTTAGTTCAAAATACCACGGCAGCGTGAGATGTGCATCGATGTGGAGTTTGCTCCCAAATTGCTGTATTTTCATATTGTGGATGTCTATCCATTGTGCTTTCCGGTTTTTGTTGAGGAATCGTGCCAGCCTGCCGAGCATTTCAGGATCAGCCTCATCCATGATTCCACTGAGAGATCTGCGTATGATTTTGTAGCCAACGACGATAATATATGCGCCAAAAATCAGGGCAACCACAGAGTCTATCCAGTAGATTTTTGTAATATATACCAAAACTAGACTGACTGTTACGCCTAAAGTGGTAATGGTGTCCGATTGCAGGTGTTTCCCTGAGGAAATCAGTACAATTGAGTTCTCTTTTTTTCCGATACGAATAGAGATATAACCCAAAACATAATTGATAATAGCCGTTGCAGCGACTATCCATATTCCCCAATCAAGTTTATTAAGCGTTTTGCCAAGGATCAGGCTGTTGCATCCTTCGTAGATAATCATTACGCCGGCAATACTTATCAGAGAGCCTTCTATTGCTGAGGTTACAAACTCTACTTTGCCATGGCCGTATGGATGGTTTTCATCTCTGGGTTTAGCGGCCAGATAAAGGGCATATAAGCCTAAAAAAGCACTGATAACATTTACAATACTCTCCATTGCATCAGAAAATACTGCATCGGAATTAGTCAGTTTCCAGGCGACCAGTTTTCCTACAAAAAGGATAATTCCTACGGCTGCAATCCATTTTTGGAAAGCGATGTTGGAGTTTTGTTCTTTACTTTTTTTCATTACAACTTTCTTTCGAAAATTTTGTTAAACGGCGCAGTTACAAGGATCAGGAAGACCCTTACACAACTATTGTCGTTTTATTGATCTTTTTCTAAAAAAAGAATCTTCGAAATTTCGAAGATTCTTTGGTTTTTGTTAGTCTAAACTAAGTTGTGTTCTGTAAGATATTCTGCTATCTGAACGGCGTTTGTTGCGGCGCCCTTCCGCAGATTGTCTGCCACGATCCACAAGTTGAGCGTCTTGGGCTGTGATAGATCCCGGCGGATCCTGCCTACAAAAACTTCATCCTTGCCTTCGGAATAGAGTGGCATGGGATACTGATTGTTCTTCACATCATCCTGAAGCACTACTCCCGGTGTTTCGGAAAGGATTTTTTTAACTTCATCCAGATCAAATTCATTTTCAAACTCTATATTGACACTTTCGGAATGTCCGCCCTGCACAGGGACTCTCACGGCAGTTGCTGTCAGATTAAAGGTGTCGTCGCCCAGGATTTTTTTAGGCTCTTTCATCAGTTTGATCTCCTCTTTTGTATAGTCATCATCCGAGAACACATCACAATGTGGCAATGCATTTTTGAAGATCTGATAAGGATAAACCTTCTCTGGGTTTTCACCTTTTACTTCGCTGTTCAATTGATCTACGGCGGCTTTCCCGGTGCCTGTTACAGACTGATAAGTAGATATAACAACTCTTTTGATATCGTATTTCTGATTCAGTGGGTGAAGCACCATCACCAGCTGGATTGTAGAACAGTTAGGATTAGCGATGATCTTGTCTTCTTTTGTCAACACATTGGCATTGATCTCCGGAACAACTAGTTTCTTAGTAGGATCCATCCTCCAGGCTGAAGAATTGTCGATAACTGTAGTACCGGCTTCTGCAAACTTAGGCGCAAATTCTAATGAAGTATTGCCGCCTGCAGAAAAAATGGCAATCTCCGGTTTGGCTGCAATAGCGTCGTCCATGCTTACAATTGTGAATTCCTTGTCCTTGTATTTGACCTTGTTGCCAACAGATCTCTCTGAGGCTACAGGAATTAATTCGGTTATAGGAAGATCTCGTTCTTCCAAAACTTTTAGCATAACTTGTCCAACCATTCCGGTTGCGCCTACCACAGCTACTTTCATTATAATAGATGATTAATAATTGATAAATGATTTGTTTTTAAACTTTGTCAAATTCCTGTGTTTCAAAAATGTTACTCCAGATCTTTGATTTAATAAAATGATTATCCAAAAACTCTTGTCCAAGGGAAAGCGAATACAAATAATGCAATCGCGACTAATCCTAATGAAACGAGAGGAATGGTGAGTTTGTCATTCGCTTTTACTTTTTTGTTGATGATTGTCATCAGTACGGCCGCTATTAGCATAGAGAACGGGTGTTCTACATAAGTGAAACGGAGATCTGCATTTTTCATCACGGCACCCATATCCAGACCTTTGGTGATGTTGGATATCAGCATTACAATTCCGATGAGAAACTGTACATGAAAGAAAATCATCGTAAACAAAGTCACTTTCCTGAATAGTTTTGAAATAGTCCCGCTATAGCCAAACATGGTGACCAATAGAAGGATTAAAAATACCGCAACCAGCAAAAGTTCCAGGTAAGCAAAACCTTTGTGTGCGTGTAAAAGAATGTTGTAAAATTCCATATTCTGATTTTATGAACAGCAAAGATAAAAAAATCCCGACAGATTGCCGGGATTTGAAGTATAATTAATATTAATTGAAATTAGAAAATATATCTAACTCCAAACTGTCCTTGCCATCTAGAAGCAAGATCAGAAATATTGAATGCTTGGTTATCCTTAGGAGCTCTGAAAGTATAACCACCACCACCAGAAGTAGTATAAGTAATTAACTGATAAGCATTGTTAGATACGAAGTAACTTTTCCCCCAATCTTTGTTAAGAAGATTTCCAACGTTGAAGATATCAAATGTCAATTGGAATCTGTGAACTCTGTCTTTGATAGTAATTCCCAAATCTTGAGTAATTCTCATATCGAATTTGTGTTCCCAAGGTGTTCTAGCGCCATTTCTCTCAGCATATTGTCCTCTTCTAGTTCTCAAGTACGGATCTTGCTCGATGAAAGCATCCAATGCAGCCCATTGTTGTGCAACTGTAGCGGGATTAGATCCTGTCAATGCAACCAATTTAATTTCGCTTGCGTTTCTTGGTACATAAAGCAGGTCGTTAGAGAAAGCTCCGTCACCATTCACATCACCATTATATAAGTAAGTGAAAGGGGAACCAGATGTTCCTGCGTAGAACAAACTGAATCCAGTGGAGAAAGCTTTGTTTCTACCGTATTCTATTTTATAACCAGCACTTCCAATAGTTCTGTGTCTGATATCAAAGTTTGAGTTTGCAAGAGGAGGATTATTTGGACTTGTAACTATTTGTGTAAACTCCCAGTTAGATAATGCAGTACTACTGTTACCATCATTAATGGAAGCAGATTGTCCATTAGTATAAGCAGCCATCAAATCCAATCCAAAACCGAATGATTTTTGTAATTGAGTAGTTAAACTATAAGTATAACCTCTACTTGAGTTACTCATTAGAATAACATTTGTAAAGTCGGTAGAGTTTACTCTCTGTCCCGCATAGTTAGGTCTTACATCTGCACCACCTGATAAAGCTGGATTGATGTTTCCATTACTTCCAGAGATATTGATATCAGAATATACGATGTTATTCATTGTTTTTGAAACCATACCTTCCAAAGTAGCATTGATTCCTCCAGGTAATTTGAAATCTCCTGCTAAATTAAATCTCAATACTTGAGGGATTTTGAAGTCATCACTTACTAAGTTAACCTCAGCGCGCTTAGATCCTGAACCCATGTTTTGTTGATTTTCGATATTTGGGTCGAATCCATTGCCACCGTTGATACCCGTAGTTCTTGCATCAACAGTACCGAATAACATTCCGCTGTTTGTAAACTGGTTAGATAACCAAACGAAAGGTACTCTTCCGGTGAATACACCAGCACCACCACGTAGTACTAGAGATCTGTCGCCGTTTACATTATAATTAAATCCAGCTCTTGGTGCCCACAATAATTGACCGCTAGGTGTATTGTCAGTTCTGTATCCAGGGAAAGATGCTTCGATTTTTGGATTTCTCAAAGGCTTATCTCCAATGATTGGAACATCTAATCTGATACCATAAGTTAATCTAAAATTTTTGAAAACCTCAGATTCTCCTTGAGCATAGAAACCTAATTGAGCCGCACTGAACTTAGCTGCAGGTCTTGATTCGCCAGGAATAAGAGAATAAGTGGCTCTAACTCTCGCAGGTACATTGTTCAAATAATCTGCTACACTGTTGAAATCCCACCTACCATTTAGGTTGTTAATAAATAAGTTTCTGAAACTAAAGAATTCGTTATGAGTTCCTAAAGTAAATGTGTTTTTTCCAATATTCCATTTGAAGTTATCAGTAACTTCGAAAATAGTTTGATCTAATTCATTAGCAAATGAACTTCTTTGTGAGCCAAATTCTGCAGATGCTCCAGAAACTCCTCCAATATTCAAGATAGTAATTTGTGGGAAAGGACTTCCTGCTGTATCACGACTATCCTTGATAGATGAATATCCTAAGATTAAATTATTGGAGAAACTACTGTTAAAGTTACTTCTTAATTCAGCAACCAAACTACTTTGTTTGTTCGTGAATTTGTAGGCATTATTTCCAAATCTGAAAAAGTTAGCACTTCTTGATAAGTTATCATCAAAGGCATCAATGTAGTTATAACGAAGAGTAAATTGGTGTTTGTCGTTGATGTTCCAGTCAATCTTACCAAGGAACTTATTGTTTTGAGTCTGGATATCCTGAGGACCGTAGCTACCGACATCATATCCATATTTTGAAAGGGTATAATCAGCAATTTGCTGAGCAATTTCATTGGTCATAGTGCTTCCGGCTTCACCTGCATTGAAAGCTAAAGGAGAAGTTCTTCTTCCAGATTCTGCATTGAAAAAGAAGAATAATTTATCTTTAATCAATGGACCTCCAACTCTTAAACCGTATTGGCTATCACTGAATTTTGAAGATTTTTCGCCAGTAATAACACTTTTACCAATTGTTTTTTCATTTCTTCCAAAGAAATATAATGAACCTTCAAATTTATTAGTTCCAGATCTTGTAACTGCATTGACTCCAGCGCCTGTAAAGTTTCCTTGTGTAACATCAAAAGGAGCCAAAGCCACCTGTATTTCTTGAATCGCATCCAAAGAGATTGGCTGTGTACCAGCTTGTCCCCCAGGTGTACCAGAACCAGAAAGTCCAAAAACATCATTGTTTACAGCGCCATCAATGGTAATGTTGTTGTATCTGTTATTAGCTCCTCCGAAAGAGTTTCCGTTAGCTTGTGGCGTAAGTCTAGTAAAGTCTTGAAGAGATCTACTTAGAGTAGGCATGCTCTCTAGTTGTTTTCGTCCGACAACAGTTGTTGCTCCATTCTTCTTAGAATTTCTTCCTACAGCTACAATTTTCACTGCTTCAATAGAAGTTTCGCTTTCTTGAGTCAATGTTGCGTCGGCAGCAAAAGGCTCTCCTAATTGTAGATATACATCATTGTATATCACTGGTCTCAAATTAGCATAGGTAATTTCAATTGTATAAGGACCTCCAACACGAAGATTCGGTAAATTGAAATAACCAGAGCTGTTAGACACTCCAGAATATACAGTTCCCGAAGGTTGGTGAACCGCTTTGATAGTTGCCCCAGCAGTTTTTTTGCCTGCAGATTGAGTAACAACTCCGTTTACACTACTGGTTGTTACCTGTGCAGATGCTGTGAAAAAACCGGCAAGTAAAATTGCAACAATTAAAGTCTTTTTCATTTTCTTTAAGATTTATGTCGCAAAAGTCTTAAAAAAAATGATAACTCCTGTTAAGAAAGTGTTAATTTTTTAAAGCCTTGAGACTCAGGTCGATATTGCTATGTGAATGCGTTAAAGCACCCGCTGAGATAAAATTGACGCCTGTTTTGGCCACCGAATTTAACACATCACGTGTAATTCCTCCTGATGCTTCAGTTTCACATTTGCCATTGACTATGTTAACGGCCTCAGCCATCATTTCCACATTCATATTATCAAACATAATCCTGTCTGCACCGGATTTTACTGCTTCTTCTACCTCCTGCAGATTGCGTGTTTCTACCTCAATTTTAAGTTTTAGCTTATTCTTTTTTACGTAATCTTTAGCGGCTTTTACAGCGTTGGTTATGCTTCCGTTATAATCGATGTGGTTGTCTTTTAACATGATCATATCGTAAAGCCCATATCTGTGATTGGTCCCACCGCCAATAGCAACGGCCCATTTTTCACAAACCCGGAAGTTGGGTGTGGTTTTTCTCGTATCCAGAAGTTTAGCTTTGGTTCCCACCAATCTCGAGTCCCAATCATGCGTCATTGTAGCAATGCCACTCATCCTTTGCATACAGTTCAGCACAAGACGTTCTGTTGATAAAATAGATCTTGCTTGTCCTGTAACAACAAAAGCAATATCACCTTTTTTTGCCGGCTGGCCATCTTTTATAAAAATTTCAGTTTTCAAATTCTTGTCAAAAGTTTTGAAGATGATTTCTGCCAGTTCTACACCAGCTAAGATGCAGTCTTCTTTTACAAGGAGCTGGGCTTTCTGTTCCAGGTCTTTTGGGATGGTAGAAAGGGTAGAGTGGTCACCGTTCCCGAGATCTTCTTCCAAAGCTCTGGTGATGAACTCTTTCAAAACTTTATCGCTGGCGTAAGATGGTCTTTTCATTGAGTTTTATTTTTGTACTAATGTAAAAGGATTAAGGATTGCTTTTCAGTTTTTCTAAATCGTTAATGGCATTTACATTAATGTAGATTTATTCATTAATCACTAGCGGCTTTGTTGCTAAGTCCTTATTATAAAATGCGCCTTTGTTTTCTTTCATTTGCAAAGAATGTTTGATAATAAGATAGGATACATTCACAAGGTTTCTCAATTCGGAAAGTTGAGGCGAAAGTATGGAATAATTATATAGTTCTGTCACCGCTTCATAGATTTCGCGTTGTTTTTTCTTAGCCAGATCCAACCTTGCATTGCTTCGCACAATACCAACCAGGTCACTCATCATCTCCTGAAGTTGTTTTCTGAGATAAGTTACCAGAACCATCTCATCCATTATTTTCATTCCTTCTTCGTTCCATTCCGGGACGGCTTTCAGGTCATCAAAGTTAAACTGATTTTCTTTCAACAATTCTACGGTTTTGATGGCAGCGTTATGGCCAAACACCAAACCTTCTAGTAACGAGTTGGATGCTAACCTATTCGCGCCGTGTAACCCGGAATTGGTACATTCGCCAACTGCAAAAAGATTTTTAATAGACGATTGCCCGTCTTTATCAATGTCAATGCCGCCCATCAGATAGTGGCAGGCCGGAACTACCGGAATCAGTTCTTTGAAAGGATCGATGCCTTCATCCAGGCATTTTTGATAGATATTGGGGAAGTGGTGGATAAATTTTTCCCTGTCCATTTCTTTACAGTCCAGACCAACATAATCATCACCGCTTATTTTTAACTCGTTATCAATAGCTCTGGCGACAATATCACGGGAAGCGAGCTCTTCGCGTGCATCATATTTATACATAAACGGTTTCCCATTCTTAGTACGAAGTTTTGCACCATCGCCACGCACTGCTTCTGAGATGAGGAACAACATACCGTCTCTTTTAGAATACATTGCAGTCGGATGGAACTGATAATACTGCATATTAGAAACCTTGCCCTGCGCTCTGTGAACAAAGGCTATTCCGTCGCCGGTGGCGATAATGGGGTTGGTTGTGTTTTTGTAAACGTGGCCTGCGCCGCCGGTTGCAACCAGCGTAATTTTAGAAGTGATTTTCTTGATTTTTTTATGTTTTTCATCAAGGATGTAAGCGCCGTAACAATTGATGTTTCCTTTGTCCAGTTCTTTTCCCGGAACATGGTGTTGAGTAATCAGATCTATGACATAATGGTGCGCAAGCATCTCGATATTGGGAGAATTATTGACGGTTTCCAAAAGGGCTCTTTCTATCTCAAAACCAGTGATGTCTTTGTGGTGAACGATTCTGTTTTCGGTATGGCCGCCCTCTCTGCCGAGAGCATATCGGCCTTTTTCCTGATCAAATTTGGCGCCCCATTCCACAATCTCATTGAAACGATGTGGCGCTTCTTCCACAACCATTTTTACGATGTCAGGATTGTTAACATAATCGCCTGCCCGCAGCGTATCATCAATATGTTTCTGGAAATTATCTTTGGAGAAATCTGTAACAACGGCTAAACCACCCTGTGCATACTTGGTATTGCTTTCGTCTTCGTTAGCTTTGGTTACGATAATTATTTTGGTGTCAGGTAACTGTTCGGATATTTTGATGGCATAAGATAAGCCTGAGATTCCGGAACCGATGACGAGAACGTCTGTTTTTATCATGGATTTAGATTAAAATTCAGATTGACTGAAAATTTTGAAAGACTAAAGTTAAAAGAATTTGATGAACTTATCCGCAGGTTTTCTCACTTTTTTGAAATCCTGGAAAATATCGTCTTCGGCACGGTAGCCCAAGGCCAATACAACACTCACTTTTTCATTGTTTTTATCGATATGTAAGACATCTTCTATAATATCCTGCCTGAAACCTTCCATCGGGCAGGTGTCCACGCTTTCTTGTGCTGCAGCCATAATCATAGAACCCAGCATAATATAACTTTGTTTCTCGGACCAGTTTTCCAACTCTTGTTGTGTGTAATGGTTAAGTAACTGATTAATATTCTTTCTAAAAGATGATAACTGCTCCAGCGTGATGCCCCGCTCATTAACAATGTGACTAAAATAGTTGTCCACATAATCTTTATTGATATTGGTCTTAGATACCAGGACAATCAGGTGGGAGCAGGTAGAGATCTGAGAAGGATTATAGAATGCTGGTGCAAGTTTGCGAAGCGTATCATCATCTCCTGTGACGATCAGGTGATAAGGCTGAAGCCCCTGCGAACTTACTGATAATCGTCCCGCTTCCAGGATATTGTCCAGCGCTTCGGGAGTGATTTTTTTTCCGTCAAATTTTTTTACAGAATAGCGCCAGTTGAGTGCTTCTAAATAATTCATAAGTAACGACTTACTGATTGTGAAAATATTTCTATTATCGCCGGCACTGTTTGCTGCTTTGCTATCGGTCTTATAGGGGGGGCGATTTTATGTAACAAATATACGGATTTTGAATTTTGGCTTAGAATCGTTTTAAATAAGAATTCTAAAACTTAAGGCTTTAATATAAAATGCTTTAACTACGGGCTTTATGGGTTAATCGATTTATAAATAATTTGTAATCAAAACCTTAGAGTGACAGGGTTGGTGGGTGGAAAAGTTATAAACAATAAGTAAAATTGTGGGAGAAAGTGGTAAAATGTGGTAGAATTTTATATAAATTTGCTCCAAATGAAAAATTTCATTGGAACATACGAGTGCAAAATAGATGACAAGGGGCGCATCAAACTGCCTGCTTCGCTAACGAAGCAGATGGAACATTTTGCAGATGAGCCATTTGTGATCAAGCGGTCGGTGTTTCAGAAGTGTCTGGAAGTATATCCCATGAAGCCGTGGGAAAAGCTGATGGCAAAGATAAACAGTCTTAACCGGTTTGTGAAAAAGAACGCTGATTTTATCAGGATGTTTACCGCAGGTGTAAAAACTGTGGAGCTGGATAATGCCGGGCGTTTACAGATCAGCAAAGATCTGACGCAATTTGCAAATCTCGAGAAAGAGATTGTGATTACCAGTGCCGGAGAATTGTTTGAGATTTGGGATAAAGTGTCTTACGAGAAGGTGATTGCTGTGAGTGAAACAGATTTTGCCGGTCTGGCCGAGGATGTTATGGGAAATATAGACGTAGAGGAATTAAATTAAATCATCAAACAAGGATAATCAATATCCCTAATTAAATCATTTATCAATCATCACTTATCAATTATATAAAGTATGTATCATAATCCAGTCTTATTAAAACAAAGCGTAGATGCCCTGGTAATCAATCCTGATGGTATTTACGTGGATTGTACTTTTGGAGGTGGTGGCCACTCACGAGAGATCCTCAGCAGGCTTTCTGATAAAGGGAAATTATTTTCTTTTGATCAGGATCTGGACGCATTGAAAAATGCGATTGATGATCCCAGATTTACGCTGGTTAATCAGAATTTCAGGTTTTTAGAAAACTCAATGATGGCTTACGGCATTTCTCAGGTAGATGGGATTTTAGCTGATTTGGGTGTTTCTTCACATCAGTTTGATGAAGCAGAGCGCGGCTTTTCTACAAGAAGTAACGCGCCGCTGGATATGAGGATGAATGTAATGCAGGGCCTTGATGCTAAAAAAATCATCAACGATTACGAAGAGGAAGATCTGGCAGATATCTTTTATCATTACGGAGAATTGCGGGAAGCAAGAAAATTAGCAAGAGAAATCGTTCATCACAGAAAATCTAAGAAAATTGAGACCACCGAGGATTTGAAAAGTCTCTTTAGTTATATCCCGGCTTTTAAGCAGAACAAATTCTTCGCTCAGGTTTTCCAGGCGATAAGGATAGAGGTCAATCAGGAATTGGAAGTGCTGAAGGAAATGCTCGTTCAGTCTTACAAAATTTTGAAACCAGGCGGCCGGCTGGTGGTGATTTCTTACCATTCTCTCGAAGACAGGCTTGTGAAGCGTTTCCTGAAAAACGGCATGTTCGAAGGGGAACCACAGAGGGATGTTTATGGCAATTATGCAAAAGCATTCGAGTTGTTGCAGACCAAAGCGATCATCCCCGATGACAACGAGATTGAAGAAAACTCACGTGCAAGAAGTGCAAAGATGAGAATAGGAACAAAACTATAAAATGATAAAGGATAAGCGATCAATCAGTCATCACTTATCAATTATATTAAGACGTGGCAAAGCAGACGAGTTATAACAAGCAGAGGAAAAAATTGACTTTTATGGATATCATAAAAGGGAATTTCCTTAACCGCGATGAGGTTAAAGCTCATTACAAATATTTTCTGTTTGTATTTGGCTTGCTGCTGGTGATGATTTATTGTAACCACTTGGTTAGTAAAAAGATAGAGCGGGTAAATAAACTGAAGGAAGAAACAGAGGAATACAAATCCCGCAATGCCTATGCACAAAGCCGGCTGATAAAAATTAGAATGGAGTCGGAGCTTGGTAAAGAGATGGTTCAGGATTCCCTGGTGAGTCTGGAAAGCCACCCGATGAAATTATTGATAAAAGTTGACAGCACAGATGATAAAGCAGCCCAATAACAATTACGAAAAAAAGCGTTCCAATGCACTCAAGTGGGGTTACCTTTTTGTGTTGGGAGCTCTTGTTTTGTTTGTAACTTTTTTAGCAAGGATTCTCATTCTTCAGAATACCAATGTGGAGGAGTTTGAGAATAATTATATCAGCAAAAATTACCGTGAAGCGACATTGAAGGCGGCCCGGGGAAATCTTTTTGCTTCCGATGGTTCTATCCTGGCGACAACTGTGATGCGTTATGATGTCTATCTGGATTTCAAATCCATGAGGGACACTATCTACACCAATAATATTGGCGCTTTGACAGATTCCCTCAGCAAAATGTTTGATAAGCCGCGTAGCTATTTCAGAGCCAAATTAGATGCTCAGAATCAGAAGAATAACCAATATTATCTTTTAGCGAGAGGACTCGATTTTGACGAGTATGACCGGATTCGCAATTTCCCGATTTTTAATAAAGGTAAAAACAAAGGCGGTTTTATTGTAGAGAGAAATTTCCGCAGAGAACTGGCAACAACCCAAATTGGAGCAGGAACCATCGGTGCTGATAATGGCGAGTCAAAATCAGGCCTTGAAGGTGCTTTCAGCAAATATCTTACCGGGATTGACGGTAAACGCCTGGAGCAGAGAATCAATTCATCCCAATGGAAACCAATTGATTACTGGAAAGTTCAGGAGCCTGTAGATGGGCAGGATGTTTACACCACTTTGGATCTCAGGATTCAGGATATTGCGCATTCGGCACTGGAAAATCAGTTAATCAAATTCAATGCAGATCACGGTTGCGTGGTAGTGATGGAGACGGCAACAGGTAAGATCCGAGCCATGGTAAACCTGAGAAGAACCGAACCCGGAACTTATGTTGACGCTTACAATTATACCGTAAAAGATGCGCAGGAGCCAGGGTCAACCTTCAAAACGGTTTCGCTTTTGGCAGCTATGGATGACGGTTTTATTGATGAAAACACAAAAGTGAATGTGGGCAATGGTATCTGGACTTACGCCGGGCAAAGAATTACAGACGGGCACGGCGGCGGAACGTATGATGTAAGTGATGTCCTGGCCAAATCGAGCAACGTGGGGGCAGCAAAACTCATTACTTCCCATTATGCAGATAAGCCGGAAGTTTTTATTGATCATCTTAAAAAATGGAAGATGTTTGATAAGATGAAGATCGAGTTGCCGGGGATTGCCAAGCCGTCTATCCAAACACCTCAGAGCAAACGCTGGAACAGAGCAACTTTAGCATCTCTGGCCTATGGTTACGCATCCAGTTTCCCACTCTTGCAAATGGTAACATTTTATAATGGCATTGCTAACAAAGGTAAAATGGTGAAGCCGCTGTTTATTGATAAAATTATGAAAGACGGTAAACTTCTTTACGAAGCAAAGCCGGAAGTAATGGTGAATAAAATGGCTTCTGACAAAGCCATACAGATGATGACAGATGCGTTAACCAAAGCGGTTGAGAAAGGGACGGCCAAAAGTATCTACACTCCGAACCTTAAGATTGCCGGCAAAACCGGTACCGCCAGGTTCGAGTACTGGAAGGCCGGCCCCATGAAATATCAGGCATCTTTTGCGGGTTTTTACCCGGCAGATAATCCCAAGTACACCTGTATTGTGGTGGTTAATCAGCCCGATACTTCAAAAGGATTTTATGGCGGAACGGTTTCCGCACCGGTTTTTAAAGAAATTGCCGGCAAAACATTTTTGAAAACACCTTTGAACGTTGAAAAAGACCTGCTGGTGGAACATAAGGTAGATCTTAACAAAATGACGCCTCCTAATGTCAAAGTCAATGTTAGAAAAGATTCTATGCCAAATCTTGTTGGTTTGATTGGCAAAAATGTGATTCCGCAGCTCGAAAATTTGGGCTACCGCGTTGATTATAAAGGTGTGGGTAAAATCACAGGACAGTTTCCTGCGGAAGGAGCCAGCATTGGAAAAAACCAAAAGATATACCTGAACCTGCAGAATTAATATAATACAAAAGCAATTTGCCAGAAGCTAAAAGCAAAATATGAATTTAGAAATAATATTACAAAGAATCCCGGTTTTAGAAACCGTCGGAACACTGGAAAAAAAGGTTTCCGAGATTGTTTTTGACAGCAGAAAAGCGGTTGAAGGGTCTTTGTATGTTGCACTGAGAGGAACGGTTGCTGATGGGCATTCTTTCATCAATTCAGCTATAGAAAAAGGGGCCAAAGTGATTGTTTGCGAAGTATTGCCTGCAGAAATTATTGCTGAGGTGACTTATCTGAGAGTGGCAGATTCTTCCAAAGCTTTGGGACATCTGGCTTCTAATTTCTACGGAAATCCGTCAAAGAAACTCAAACTGATTGGCGTTACCGGCACTAATGGGAAAACCACGGTGACGACGCTTTTATATGATATTTTTAGAAATCTGGGGCATCAGTCTGCATTAATTTCGACCGTGGAGTATAGGATCGGTGACGAGATTATCCCTTCTACACACACAACGCCGGATGTCATTAGACTGAATCAAATGTTGGCGAAAGCAGTAGAAATCGGTTGCGAATATGCTTTTATGGAAGTGAGTTCTCACGGGATTGTGCAAAACAGGATAGAAGGTTTGCATTTCAAAATTGCTGGGTTTACCAATCTTACACATGATCATCTTGATTTTCATAAAACATTCCAGAATTATCTGAATGCCAAAAAAAGATTCTTTGACGAGCTGGAAGATTCTGCGATTGCCATTACTAATGCCGATGATAAAAATGGACTGGTGATGTTGCAAAATACCAAAGCCAAAAAGAAAACTTTTGCGCTGAAAACCATGGCAGATTTCCATGGGAAAGTCTTGGAACTGGACTTCAATGGGATGTTGCTGAATTTTAATAACAAAGAATTCTGGACCACGCTCACTGGGAAATTCAATGCTTACAATCTCCTTCTGGCGTACGGAATTGCTTTGGAATTAGGAATGGATGAAACAGAGGTGCTTCAGGCTATTTCCAAACTTCACAGAGTTAACGGGCGTTTTGAAACGATCAAGTCCGACAGCGGCATTTTCTTCGTAGTGGACTATTCGCATACGCCGGATGCCCTGGAAAATGTGCTGGACAGCATCAACGAGATCAGAACGAAGAACGAGAGATTGATTTGTGTTTTCGGTTGTGGCGGTGACCGCGATAAAACCAAACGCCCGGAGATGGGAGATATTGCGACAAAAAAATCGACTTTGGCCATTATCACTTCTGACAATCCGAGGACGGAAGACCCTCTGGAAATTATCAAAGAAATAGAAGCCGGCGTACAACCTCAGAATTACAGCAAATACACTTCTATCCCCGACAGAAAAGAAGCGATAAAAATGGCGATCAAATTTGCAGAACCAAATGATATTGTTTTGGTTGCAGGTAAAGGCCACGAGACCTATCAGGATATTGGTGGTGTGAAGCATCATTTTGATGACAAAGAGACGATTAGACAGTTGCTACAATTAATGGGAAAATAAAAAATTATGCTTTACTATCTCTACGAATATCTTTCCAGCCACGGGATTCACATTCCTGGAATGAATTTGTTCAAATACATTTCGTTCCGTGCAGCGATGGCCGTTTTGCTGTCTCTGATTATTGCGATGGCTTATGGAAAAAAAATTATCAAATATCTCAGAAAAAAACAGATGGGAGAACTGGTAAGAGATCTTGGTCTGGAAGGGCAAAAGCAGAAAGAAGGAACACCTACAATGGGTGGCTTGATCATTATTCTGGCCACGTTGATTCCGGTTTTACTCTTTACGCGGATTACCAATGTTTATATTGTTCTTTTGATCATCTCTGTATTGTGGATGGGCGCAATCGGCTTTTTGGATGATTATCTTAAAAAAGTTAAGAAAAATAAAGACGGGCTGAGTGGAAAATTCAAAGTCATTGGGCAAGTTGGCCTGGGGCTGATTGTAGGCATTACCATGTATTTCCATCCGGACATTACCGTGAAGAGGAAGTATGCGGATGCCACCATTCTCAACCGGAATAATGTGGAAAAAAACTTTATGCCGGAAGAGAAAATCCCTGTATCCACAGTGCCTTTCACCAAAAATAACGAATTTGATTACAGCGGCATATTATTCTGGATGGACAACGAGAAAGCGCACGAATGGGCCTGGGTTGTTTTTATCCCCATCGTGATTTTCATTGTAACAGCCGTATCCAACGGCGCCAACATTGCAGACGGGATTGACGGATTAACAGCAGGTACAAGTGTCGTGATTTTGTTAACGCTGGCCTTTTTTGCCTACGTTTCCGGGAACATCATTTTTGCAGATTACCTCAATATTATGTTCCTGCCTCATATGGGTGAGACTACCATCTTTGCTTTGGCTCTGGTAGGCGCCGTTATCGGGTTTTTCTGGTACAATACTTATCCGGCGCAGGTTTTTATGGGAGATACGGGAAGTCTGATGCTGGGTGGCGTCATTGCCGTTTTGGCCATTATCTTAAGGAAAGAATTATTGATCCCGGTATTATGTGGTGTATTCCTGATCGAGTTGGTGTCTGTGATCCTACAGGTGTGGGTGTTCAAGTATAGAAAAAGGAAATACGGTTTGGAGTATGCTCAAAACCACAGACTGTTCAAGATGTCGCCCCTTCATCACCATTATCAGAAAGAAGGTTTTCACGAGAGCAAGATCGTCAACCGGATGATCATTCTGGGTGTGATGTTAGCGATTATCTGTCTGATCACACTGAAGGTGAGATAGAGAGTTGTAAAATGTAAAAAGTATAATGTACAATGTATTTTTTACAGAATAAATTAAAAATTAATAATAAAAAAATGTACAATAGATAAGTCATTTTACTTTGTACATCATACATTTTTCAAAAGAATATGAGAGTAGTCATACTTGGAGGCGGTGAAAGCGGCGTAGGTGCTGCATACCTGGCAAAAGCCAAAGGCTTTGATGTCTTTCTATCAGATATGGGAACTATCCGTGAGAATTACAAAAAAGAACTGGATGAGCTTGGGGTAGATTATGAAGACGGGAAACATTCTGAGGAAAAGATACTGAATGCCGATTGGGTTATCAAAAGCCCTGGAATCCCGAAAAAGGCAGAAATGGTGCTGAAGATTCAGGAAAAAGGAATCAGATTATCTTCTGAGATTGAGTTTGCGTCTGAGTTTACCAATGCCAAAATTATTGCCATAACAGGAAGTAACGGGAAAACAACCACCACGTCTTTGATCTACTATATTCTGAAAGAAGACGGCTTCAATGTCGGCTTGGGTGGCAACATCGGGAAAAGCTTTGCAAAGCAGGTCGCCGAAGAACATTTTGATTATTATGTACTGGAAGTAAGCAGTTTCCAGTTAGATGATATTCAGAATTTCAGACCCTATATTTCATTATTGTTGAATTTGTCCAAAGACCATCTGGATCAGTACAATTACAATTATGAAGAATATGCTTTGGCAAAATTCAGGATTGCGGAAAACCAGGAAGTTGATAATTTCTTCATTTATAACAAAGATGACGAGATGAGCAAATCGATACTTGGGAAACTGGATCTGAAAGTGACTAAAGTTCCTTTTTCATTAACCGAAAAGTTGGATAAAGGCGCTTACTCCATCGATGATAATTTCGTAGTGAATATCAATGATGGTTTTACAATGAATATTAATGACTTATCACTGGTTGGTAAGCATAATGTTGCCAATAGCTTAGCAGCAAGTATAGCGGGTAAATTATTGGAAATCAGTAACGAAAGCATCAGGCATTCATTAATGACTTTTCAGGCCGTGGAGCACAGGTTAGAGACTGTTGCAGAAATCGGTGGTGTAAAATTCATCAACGATAGCAAGGCTACCAATGTCAATGCCACCTATTTTGCGCTGGAAAGTATGAAGCAGCCGGTTGTCTGGATTGTTGGCGGAAAAGACAAAGGAAACGATTATACAGAGATAGAAGATCTTGTGAAGAAAAAAGTGAAAGCAATTGTCTGTTTAGGGATTGATAATCAAAAAATTATAGACTTTTTCAAAGACAAGAAAACACAGATATATGACACATCCAGTATGGCAAAGGCTGTAGAAGTTTGTAAATCTGTTGCTGAGAAAGGCGATGTGGTATTGCTGTCACCTTGCTGCGCAAGTTTTGATTTGTTTAGCGGTTACGAAGATCGCGGCAATCAGTTTAAAAAAGAAGTTTTAAAGAGCGAAAAGCCATTGGCTAACAGCTAATAGCAGAAAATAAATGGAAAACCCAACTACAGAAAACAAATTCGAATTGCTGAAAGGAGACAAGGTCCTTTGGTCGGTCATCATTTTGATTTCCTTCCTGTCCGTGTTTCCGGTATATTCTGCAAGCTCGAATCTGGAGTACATTGTGAATAACGGGACTACAACAGGTCACGTTATCAAGCATATCCTTTTTGTGCTGATTGGTTTGGGCATTATGCGTTTTGTAGGTACCGTTAAGTACGAATATATTGGTAAACTGAGTTCAATTTTATTGTTGATAACCATCGGTTTGCTACTGATTACCACTTTTACGGGTCAAAAGATAGAAGGTGCCAGTGCATCACGGTGGCTAAAGATCCCGGGAACGCCGATCTCTTTTCAGCCGTCGTCTTTCGCTTACCTGATGCTGATTATCTATCTGTGCAGATATCTGACAAAAAAAATCAAAAGAGAAAGGTTACCACTGGAAAACATCATTTACATATTCGGGCCAATCCTCGTTGTTTTCGGGCTGGTTGCCAAAGACAATGGGTCTACGGCCTTGATGATCCTGATGGTGTCCATTATTGTGCTGATTATAGGGCAGTTAGCATGGCAATATGTTGCCGGATTTATCTCATTATCGGTCGTGTTTGTTATTATGTTTTTGGTCATTGCGCTCAATACCAATATGTTAGGCGGGAACCGGGTCCATACCTGGATGAGCCGTATTGAGACCTTTACCAATTCTAAGAAAACAACCGATGTAGAGGACGAAAGTATCAAGGCCAAAAATTATCAGGTCATGCAGGCAAAAGCCGCGATTGTTCACGGTGGGTTCAATGGTATTGGGCCAGGGAAAAGTGCACTGAAACAAACTTTGCCGCAGTCGGTTTCCGATTTTATTTTTGCCATCATAGTAGAAGAATACGGCTGGATTGGTGCTTTTGTACTGGTAAGCCTTTATATGATAATGATTATCCGGATCGTCATCATTGCCAGTAAAATGCCCGCTTTTTTTGGGTCGCTGCTGGTGCTGGCAATCGGATTAATGATATTCATTCAATTATCTGTGAATATTGCGGTTGCTGTGAATCTGATTCCGGTCACTGGGCAGCCTTTGCCACTGATAAGTTATGGGGGAACATCTATGCTGGTAACTTATATCCAGTTGGGGATTATCCTCAATGTCAGTTCACGGATTCAGGTTTATGATGAAGAAGGTTTGGGCAAAAGACAAAGTTTGGAGGAGATCAATGATATAGCATAAAGTTGTAGGACGGAAGTCCGAAGATGGAAGTTTACGAAATAAAGAATATTTTAAAATTTGAATTACAAATATCAATAGGATTGGGCTTTAGACCATTCTAAAAATGAAAATTGAATTGGCTTTAGCTAAAACATATAATATAAGAATGAGCAATAAACTAAAAATATTAATGAGCGGCGGCGGAACAGGAGGGCACATCTTCCCGGCGGTTGCAATTGCGCAGGAGATCCAGAAAAGATATCCTGATGCAGAGTTTTTGTTCATTGGTGCCAACGGAAAAATGGAAATGGAAAAAGTCCCGCAGGCGGGATTCAAAATCGAAGGTTTGAATATCGCCGGATTCGACAGAGGCAATCTTATGAAGAATATCGGGCTACCTTTCAAAATCATTTCCAGTTTGATGAAAGCTAAGAAAATCATCAAAGATTTCAAACCGGATTTTGCGGTAGGAACTGGTGGTTTTGCAAGCGGGCCAGCATTATATATTGCAGCGAAAATGGGGATTCCAACATTTATCCAGGAGCAGAATTCTTTGCCTGGGAAAACGAATGTTTTCAATGCGAAAAAAGCAAAAGCAGTTTTCACGGCTTATCCGGACATGGAAAATTATTTCGCCGGGACAAAAACTTTTTTCCTGGGGAATCCGATTCGTCAGAATATCATTACGGACTTAATTGATAAAGATTCCGCAAAAGAAAAATTAGGCTTAGATAAACATAAATTAACGATTCTTTCCGTGGGTGGTTCACTCGGTTCCAGAACTCTGAACAACGGCTGGAAAGATAATTTTGATAAACTGATAGAGAAAGGTTATCAGTTAATCTGGCAGACTGGGAAAACAGATTATAAAACTATAGTTGATAGTTGTCAGTTGTCAGTTGATGGAAATGCCGGCAACCAACAACCAACAACTAACAACCAAATTCTCATTAGAGAATTTATCAGCGATATGGCATTGGCATATTCGGCGGCGGATGTGATTGTGTCCAGAGCCGGTGCGATTGCTATTTCTGAATTGGCGGTTGCGAAAAAACCGGTTTTGCTGGTTCCGTTTCCTTTTGCGGCAGAAGATCATCAGACCAAAAATGCATTGACTCTGGTTGATAAAAATGCAGCGAGAATGGTGAAAGATTCTGAGATGAAGGATAAATTCTGGAACACGCTTTCAGAAATCTGCGAGAACGAAGGATTAAGAAAAGAAATGTCCGCCAATATCGAGTTTTTTGCAAAACCAAAAGCGGCGGAAATGATTGTGGATGAGATTTTTAAAGTGATCAAGAAATAAAAGTGAAAAATAAGTAGAGCGGTGTCAGGCTGAGCCTGTCGAAGCCTTCGTAATAATGAAATTATACTATGTATATATTGTAAAATGTTCGGACAATTCCTATTATACAGGAGTTACTAATGACTTGGAAAGTAGAATTAATGAGCATAATGACGGATTAAATCCAGAAAGTTATACATATAAGAGAAGACCAGTAGAATTAGTTTTTCATTATGAGTTTAATGATATTAATCAAGCAATTGATTTTGAAAAACAAGTGAAAGGATGGAGTAGAAAAAAGAAAGAAGCAATCATTAATGATAAATGGGATTTGTTGCCAGGATTATCAAAAAATGAAATGAAAGATTGAAGGGCTTCGACAAGCTCAGCCTGACAACGTCCAGATTAAAATTTAGTATTAGAAATGTTATCCTGAACTTGAGAAAGGATTTATACAATAAAGAAAATGAGCATCTTAAATAAATATCAAAACTTCTACTTCGTCGGAATCGGCGGGATTGGGATGAGTGCGCTGGCGAGATATTTTCACGCCAATGGCAAAAATGTTTTGGGATATGACAGGACACCTACAAAACTGACAGCCCAGCTTGGTTTTGAAGGTCTTGATATTTCGTTTGAAGATGTCATTGATGAAAAAATTGTGGCACTGGACAAAGAGTCAACATTGGTGATTTATACGCCGGCCATCAAAAAATTAGGAATCCTGGATTACTTCGCCAGCGAAAGTTTTGAAATCCTGAAACGAGCTAAAGTCCTTGGCCTCATCACAGAACATACAGATTGTATCGCTGTTGCAGGAACGCACGGGAAAACCACAACTTCAACTTTGATAGCGCATCTGTGCAAAGAAGCTAATCTTCCTTCGTCTGCATTTTTAGGTGGGATTTCGGAGAATTTCAAATCTAATTTTGATTACAATGGCAATCAGTATTCTGTGGTAGAAGCGGATGAATATGACAGAAGTTTCCTCAATCTTTCGCCGGATTGGGCAGTTGTAACTTCTATTGATGCCGACCATTTGGATATTTACGGAGACAGGTTGCATATAGAAGAAGGTTTCCGCCAGTTTGCGGCTTTGGTTCCTGTTGATAACCACTTATTTGTAAGAAAAGGGATTGCGATAGGAAGAGAGCACAGAACTTATGCAGTGAATGAAGAAGCAAATTATTATTCCGATAATCTTAGGATGGATCACGATAAAATCTATTTTGACTTTCATACGCCCACACAGGAAGTTGATGATTTTGTCTGGGAAATCCCGGGGATCCATAATGTGGAGAATGCAACGGTAGCGCTGGCAATCCTAAGCAATCTGGGAGTTGATTTCGATACTCTGAAAAAGGGAATTGCCAGTTTCAAGGGCATTAAGAGAAGATATACAAAGCATTTTTTCGATAACGGGAAAATCTATATCGATGATTATGCGCACCATCCTACGGAACTGAATGCCGTTATCGGATCGGTAAAAACATTTTACCCGAACAAGAAGCTGTTGGTTGTTTTCCAGCCGCATTTGTTCAGCAGAACAAGGGATTTTGCTGAGGATTTTGCCAGAAGTTTAGAAAAAGCAGATGAACTGCTGTTATTGGATATTTACCCTGCAAGAGAACTTCAGGAGAATTTTCCGGGCATTACATCCGCTTGGTTGGCAGAGAAAATTAATCTCGAAAATAAAGAAGTCTGCACATTGCAACAGGCTTTCGAAAAGATAAAAGAAAAAGATTTTGACATTGTATTAACGGTAGGCGCCGGAAACATCGATACATTGTACGACCCGATTATGGAATGGCTGCCGAGTGTTTAGTTTTAACGCTAGGTTCGCAAGAAAAATTTATAAATATTGAAAATATTTATAGAACGCAGAGGCGTTTCACTCAGCAAGTGAAAATTGAAAAAAATTGAAATTAGATTATTTAAACTTTTAATAATTAATAAAAAGACATATCGAATTATAAAACAGGGAATCATTTGCTGAGCAATGCGCCTTTGCGAACGAAAATATCCAGTAATGATGTAAAAACCCTAAGCGTCCGTTGCGTTAAAAAAAGTAATAATGACAGAAAATGAAATTTCAAGTATTGTATTTGATGTAGGAATGAAAATTCATCGCAAGCTTGGAGTTGGTCTTTACGAAAATGTTTATGAAGAATGTTTGGCTTACGAACTAAAAGAAAGAGGATTGATTGTCGAAAGACAAAAAGATATTAAAATTAAGTATGAAAATTTGATAATAGAAAAAGCATTTAGAGTTGATTTACTAATTGAAAACAAATTAATTATAGAAATAAAAGCAGTTCCAGAAATTAATGATTATCATTTTTTCCAGATATTAAATTATTTGAGATTAACAGAATTAAGGTTAGGAATGATTTTAAACTTCCATTCAGCATTATTCAAAAATGGAGTAAAGAGAGTTGTAAATAAGTTATAAATATTAGCTGAGCAAAGCGCCTTTGCAAACGAGAATAACCAGCATTAATGTAAAAAAATCTTAGCGTCCGTTGCGTTAAAAATAAAAGTAATGAAAAACAAGTGGAGAATATTGAAGATACTCGTAACAGTCATCCTTTTTGGGTTTCTGCTCAGTTTCTCGTTGAAGCGTTTCAACAACGCCAGGATGGAGAACGTGTCTATCAATATGAACCAGGGCAAAACACCGGTTTACTTCATTGATGAAAAAGACATCAAGGATCTGGTGAAGCAATACAACCCAACCAAGAAAATCGGGGATGTGAAAATCCCGGAACTGGAGACGAAAATAAACGAAAATCCATTTGTAGACAGTGCTAATGTTTTTATGAACCTCAATGGAAACCTTAATATTGATATCAAACAGCGTGTGCCGGTTTTCAGATTGAGCAAAAAAGGGAAAGATTTTTATGTGGATGAGAAAGGTGTAGAATTTCCAATCTCGAAGAATTTCTCTTATCCGTGCATGCTGGTAATGGGTGATGTTGAAGCTTCGGAATATCAGGAACTGGGGCGGTTGATTGAGAAAATCGATAAAGATGACTTTTGCAAAAAATATTTCATCGGGATTAAGAAAGAAAAAGGAGGCTACAACCTTTTGACCAGCGACGGGCATTTCAAAGTAGAATTGGGAGATCTGGAAAATATTGATTTTAAGGTACAGGGATTCAAGACCTTTGTAGAAAAATACCTGGTTTACCAGAATCCGCAGAAGTACAAAAAGGTTTCGGTAAAATATAACAATCAGATTGTTACCACGCTGAATCCTTATTTCAAAGATAATGACAGCATGCTCCGCAATGCACCAAAGATCGAAATTGTAAAAACGGAGGAGAAACCCGTGCAACTGCTGGCGGCAACACCGGTAAAAACGGAAGCAACACCGGAACCGAAGAAAGAAGCGAAAAAAGCGGACGTGAAAAAGGAATCTACAAAGCCAAAAACAACAGAAAAGAAGTCTCCGCCAAAAAAATCTACGGAAAAGAAAAAGGAAACCTCTTCCAAACCGTCTTCTGATAAAAAGAAAAAAGCAAAAGTAATAGTAGAATAAAAAATCAAATCGAGCATATAATGGAAAATCAAGAGTATTCAGTAGGTCTGGACATTGGGACGACTAAGATTGTCGCCATTGTCGGCAGACGTAACGCTCACGGTAAAATAGAAATCCTGGGCGTTGGGAAGGCTAAAAGTCTTGGTGTTCACAAAGGAATCGTGAACAACATTTCCCAAACCATCAATTCCATCAAAACTGCAGTTGCAGAAGCGCAATCCAGCGCGGGCGTTCCTATTCACAAGGTAACTGTAGGAATTGCAGGAAAACATATCCGTTCTCTCCAACATTCGGATTATATAATGAGAGAGCATCCGGATAGATACATCACAGAAGATGATATCGAAAAACTAAAAGACCAGGTAAAGAAATTGGTAATGTTGCCAGGAGAAGAAATTATCCACGTTTTGCCGCAGGAATACAAAGTAGATTCCGAAGGCGAAATCCAGGAACCAGTCGGGATGCACGGCAAACGGTTAGAAGCCAATTTCCACGTTGTTGTGGGACAGATGGGTTCTATCAGAAATATTGCAAGATGCGTTCGAGAAGCAGGTCTTGAGATGGAAGCTTTGACATTGGAACCTTTGGCATCGTCTGAAGCGGTTCTTACAAAAGAAGAAAAAGAAGCTGGTGTTGCAATTGTTGATATAGGTGGCGGGACTACAGATATCGCAATTTTCAAAGACAACATCATTCGTCATACTTGCGTGATTCCTTACGGTGGCGGGATTATCACCGATGATATTAAGGAAGGATGTTCCATCATCGAGAAACATGCAGAACAACTGAAAGTGAAGTTCGGTTCCTCTGTTCCGGAATTGGAAAAAGACAGCACTTACGTGACAATCCCGGGGTTACACGGCCGTCCGGACAAAGAGATTTCGTTGAAAGTTTTGGCTCAGATCATCAATGCAAGGGTTGAAGAAATCCTGGAAATGGTGAATACAGAGCTGAAAGCTTATGGTGCTTTCGAACAAAAGAAAAAACTGATCGCCGGTATTGTATTGACAGGTGGCGGTTCCAATTTGAGAAACCTTCGTCAGTTGGCCAATTATACAACTGGTTTTGACAGCAGAATTGGTTTCGCAAACGAATACGTGGCCAACGATAAAAATCAGTATCTTAAAGGGCCGGAATTTGCGACATCCATTGGATTGTTAATGGAAAGCCTTAAGATCAGGGATAAAAAAATTCTTCCCACAGAAGAGGAGGTTATAGAGCAGGCAGTTGCCAAGGCTGAAAAAACAGAGAAACCTGCTGCAGAAGCAGAACCTAGCCAGCCTCAGGCAACCGAAGAAGTGGTAAAGCCAAAAGAAGTTGCCAGAAGAAACAAACCAACTTTTGGGCAATCGATTTTAGATAAAGTGAAGAAATTTTTTGAAGAAGTAGAAGAGTAAATATCAATGATTAATTGTTAAATCGTTGAACTGTAAAACTTAATAATTAGCAATTTTACAAATTAACGAATCAATAAAACAAAAAAACATACCAGTATGGACAATATAACTAATACACAAGGATTTTCCTTTGACCTACCAAAAGGGAATTCTGCCATCATCAAAGTAATTGGTGTTGGCGGCGGCGGTAACAACGCCTTGAAGCACATGTACGAGAAAGGGATTTATGGAGTAGACTTCGTTATTTGCAATACCGATGCGCAAACATTAGACAACAACCCTGTTTCCAACAAAGTCCAGTTGGGCATCTCCATGACCGAAGGTTTGGGTGCCGGCGCTGATCCTGAAGTGGGCGAGAAAGCGGCCATCGAAAGCATTGATGATATCAAAGCGGCCATGGGACAGAATACCAAAATGGTTTTTATCACTGCCGGGATGGGCGGTGGAACCGGTACCGGTGCTGCGCCTGTAATTGCTAAGGTGGCAAAAGAAATGGGCATTCTAACAGTTGGGATTGTAACCGTACCTTTTAGTTTTGAAGGTAAAAGAAGATTGGACCAGGCAGAATTAGGATTAGATAAATTAAGAAATAACGTGGACTCGCTTATTGTTATCAACAATGATAAGCTGAGACAGCAGTTTGGGAATCTAGGTTTCAAGCAGGGATTTTCCAAAGCTGATGAAGTTTTGACCAATGCTGCAAAAGGGATGGCAGAGGTAATTACCGGTTATTTTGATGTTAATATTGACTTCCGTGATGCCAAATCTGTTTTGGCAAATTCCGGAACAGCGTTGATGTCAACCGGTGTGGCAACTGGCGAGAAAAAAGCGGAAGAAGCTGTGAAAAAAGCATTGGATTCTCCATTGTTGAATGACAACAAAATCACTGGTGCCAAGAATGTTCTTTTGCTCATCAGAAGTGGTGTTTCCGAAGTTACGATGGACGAAATCGGCGTCATTATGGACTATATCCAGAAAGAAGCCGGGAATACAGCTGATATTATTTTTGGAGTTGGAACAGATGAAGAACTGGGCGATGCAGTTAGCGTTTTGGTAATTGCTACCGGTTTTTCCAATGATAATAAAAAACATTCTGGCATAACAGAAACCATCAAGTATTCTTTAGATGACAGGCCAAGCCCATCCTCGCATAGAGAGTCACCATTCAAAAGCAGGATTCAGGAAGAATCAAAACCGGAAGCGACAGGCGGGAAAAATTTTTTTCGCTTAGAGGATGAGGATGACTTCGGGACTTCTAATTTCCCCACTAATTCTGTTGCTGAGAGCCTTGTAGAAGAGCCAAAAACCGAGATCAAAATTATCGAAAATGAAGAAATCCAGGATTTCTCAAATGATTATAATTCAAAAAACGAAAAGCACGAATACAATCTTTTCAATTTCGAAGAAGAGAGCTATGATGATGTTGATCTGGAAGCGCAATCTTTTACTTTTGAGGTAGAGGATAAACCCAAAGTTTCCTTCAAAGAAGAAGTAGAAGAAAAACCTTTGGAAGTAACTTTTACCATCAATGAACCGGTTGTGGAAGAAGAATTCCCTGTAATCGAAAAGCAGGTTATTGCCGACATCCCAACGCCGCGTGAAGAAATCAGTCACGAGATTGCCGAAGAAAAATTGGAAGAGCCTCGCAGATTTTCTTTCGCTGCAGAAACTAAAGAAGAAGTTGTAGAAGAGAAGCAGTCAGAACCGGCTCAGGAAACAGAAAGCGGATTCACTTTCTTTAACAAAACACCAGATGCCTCAAAAGCGATGGAAAGAAGAAACAAGCTGAAAGAATTCAATTCCCGTTACCAGCAGTTGGATAATGAGAATGTTTTCGAGACAGTTCCGGCTTTCAAGAGAAAAAATATCAATATCGACGGCTCCAATGCATCCGACCAGAACATCAACACCTATCTGTCTGATAATAATGGGAGTATGCAGCTAAGGGAAAACCGTTTTCTTAATAAAGATGTAGATTAATCTAGTTGATAGTTTTAGGTTGATAGAGTTTTGCACTAACAACCATCAACCATCAACTATTAAAATAAAAAAATGAGTTTAGAAAATACAATAAGCGATGCGATAAAAACCGCAATGCGTGAAAAAGACAGAGTGGCTCTGGATTCTCTCCGAGCTGTGAAATCACAGATCCTTTTGCTGAAAACCGAAGCAAAAGGCGCAGAAGTTTCTGCAGAACAGGAGATTGCTATTCTGCAAAGAATGATCAAGCAGAGAAAAGACTCTTTTGAGCAGTTTACCGCTCAGGGGAGAACTGATCTTGCTGAGGTAGAAGAAGCTCAGATGAAAGTCATAGAGCAGTTTTTGCCAAAACAACTTTCTGCTGAAGAACTGGAATCAGAAGTCAAAAAAATCATTTCTGAAGTTAAAGCAGAATCTATTAAAGACCTCGGAAAAGTAATGGGCGTAGCTTCCAAAGCACTCGCTGGCAAATCAGACGGAAAGAGTATTTCCGCCATGGTTAAACAGTTGCTTTCCTAAATTGTCAGAAGTGGGAAGTCAGATGACGGAAGTTAAATTATGGCGCACTATTTTTAAACTTCCCGCATTTATCACCCAACTTCTGACCTCAAAAAAAGGATATACTCTATTTGCATATCGATTTGATTAAGACTCTGGATCTTCGGACCCGGAGTTTTTTTGTGAAGTTGCATCATAGATTTTCGGAATGATTTTAATAGAATGATTTATCGTTGAGACAAAATTTTTATTTAGTAAATTTGCATCTCAACATAAAGTATAACATTTTATAAACACATTAATATGTATCCAGCAGATTTAGTATTGCCAATGAAGGCAGAACTTACAGATAAAGGCTTTGAAGATCTTACAACACCGGCACAGGTGGATGAAGCTCTTAAGCAGAGCGGCACAACATTATTGGTTATCAATTCCGTATGCGGATGTGCTGCCGGTGCAGCGAGACCGGGAGTTGTCTATTCTTTGACGGGCGACAAAAAACCGGATCATCTGGTAACTGCGTTTGCAGGTTTTGACACAGATGCCGTTGCCGAGGCAAGAAGGTTGTTGGCTCCATTCCCGCCAAGCTCGCCATGTGTGGCACTTTTTAAGGATGGTGAGTTGGTTCACATGTTGGAGAGACACCACATAGAGGGCAACCCGGCTGGTGCCATTGCTGCAAACCTACAGGCCGCTTACGACGAATACTGTTAAACAGAACTAAACCAAAATAATTTTATTTTGGTTTTTTTTATCTATAAACCTGAAAATCAATTTTCAGATTTTTCATTATTTTTTAAATTTGCAAAAAAGTAAAAATGTCAGATCAAGCAAGTTATTTGTTTTCTACCAGAACCAGCCACGAGTTGGCCGAAAAAATTGCTCAGCATTATGGGCAGCCATTAGGGAAAATTAATTTTCAGCATTTCAGCGACGGTGAGTTTGAGCCCGTACTGGAGCAGTCTGTAAGAGGAGCAAGGGTTTTTCTCATTGCATCTACGTTTCCGCCAGCTGATAACCTGTTGGAGCTGCTACTAATGATTGATGCTGCCAAAAGGGCATCAGCAAAAAACATTACCGTAGTTATCCCTTACTACGGATTGGCAAGACAGGACAGGAAAGACAAACCAAGAGCGCCAATTGGTGCCAAATTGGTTGCCAACCTCCTTACTGCAGCCGGTGCAACCAGGATTATGACCATGGATTTGCACGCAGATCAGATTCAGGGCTTCTTCGAGATTCCGGTAGATCATCTTTATGCCTCCACTATATTTATCGATTATATCCGCTCGCTACATCTGGATAACCTTACCATTGCTTCCCCGGATATGGGCGGTGCAAAACGGGCAAAAAATTATGCCGGCCACTTGGGCGCAGACGTTGTAATTGCCTACAAGGAAAGGAAAAAAGCCAACGTGGTAGAGGAGATGTTTCTGATAGGAGATGTTACAGATAAAAACGTGATACTGATAGATGATATGATAGACACCGCAGGAACACTTTGCAAAGCGGCAGATATCCTGATGGAAAAAGGGGCCAAATCTGTAAGAGCCATGGCCACACACGGTGTATTATCCGGCAAAGCCTATGAGAATATAGAAAAATCCCAGTTGTTGGAAGTAATTGTTACTGATTCTATCCCGTTAAAAGAAGGTTTGTCTTCTAAAATCAAAGTTTTATCATGCGCAAGGTTGTTCTCTGATGTGATGAAAATGGTTCATGAGCACAAATCTATCAGCGAGAAGTTTATTATTTAAAAAAAATTAATATCTTTGCAGCCTCAAATTTATATTTTATAATAAAATGAAATCTATTACAATTCAAGGTACAAAAAGAGAAAGCGTGGGCAAAAAGTCTACAAAAGCTTTACGTGATGCTGAATTAGTTCCTTGTGTTGTTTACGGAGGTGCAGAACCATTGAGTTTTTCTACAGAAGAAAAATCTTTCAAAAATTTGGTTTACACTCCTGAAGCACACACGGTATCTATTGAGGTTGACGGACAAACCATTCCTGCTGTTCTTCAGGATATCCAGTTTCACCCAATTACAGACAGAATCCTGCACGTGGATTTCTATCAATTATCAGAAGACAAACCGGTAATTATGGAAGTTCCTGTAAGAATCATTGGTCGTGCAAAAGGTGTTGTTGCCGGTGGTGTTCTTAGACAATCATTCAGAAAACTGAAAGTTAAAGCAATTCCTGCAAACTTGCCGGATGAGATCGTTGTGGATGTTACACCTCTTAAAATTGGAAACAAACTTTATGTAGAGGCTCTTAAAAATGACTCTTACATTTTTATGCATCCTGATAATGCTGTTGTTGCAGCTGTTAAGATGTCTAGAAATGCAATGAAAGGCGGTGCTGCTGCAGACGATGATGATGAAGAGCACACAGAACACGCTTCTGAAGAGGCTTCAGCTGAATAATCAAACTTAACTTAAGTACTATATAAGACATTTCATTTCGAAATGTCTTTTTTTATTCTGCAACGCAAAATTTGTTATATTTGTGCATAATGGCAACAAAAGCACTTTTTAATACATTGGTCAATTGGTTTATACGTCAGCGCATAGATCAGATAGAACATTTTATAAAATATCCTGTCGAGACCCAGGAAGGGCTTTTGTTCTCACAGCTCTTCCACGCAGAAGAGACCGAATATGGGCAGAAGTACGGCTTCAGCGCCATATCCAATTACCGCGACTTTCAAAAAAAAGTACCTATCGTCTGTTACGAAGATTTTGAGCCGTACATAGAAAAGGCCAGGCAGGGTTGTAAAGATGTCTTCTGGCCGGGGCTGATTAAGCAATTTGCAAAATCATCCGGTACTACAAATGCCAAAAGCAAATTTATCCCAATCAGTGCAGAAAGCCTAGAAGATTGCCATTACAAGGCCGGTAAAGACATGGTGTCTATCTATGTCAATAATCATCCCGAGAGCGAGCTTTTTCAGCATAAAAACCTCAGATTGGGCGGCAGCGCTGAGATGTATCAGGACTTCAATACAAAATTTGGAGATCTGTCGGCCATTTTGATAGAGAATTTGCCGTTCTGGGTAGAGATTATCAATACACCGAATAAAAAAATCTCTCTAATGTCCGAATGGGAAAGTAAAATGAGAGCTATTATCTCCGAAGTGCGGCATGATGATGTAGGCAGCCTTACAGGTGTTCCCAGCTGGATGATGGTGCTATTGCAGCGTACACTGCAGGAGACCGGCAGAAGCAATATTGCGGAACTGTGGCCTAATCTGGAAGTATTCTTCCATGGCGGGATCAGTTTTAAACCTTATAAAAACCAGTACAAAGAGCTCATCGGCAAAGAGATCCGCTATTACGAGATTTACAACGCCTCAGAAGGCTTTTTTGGGATACAGGATCAGTCGGGGAGCGATGAGATGCTCTTGATGTTGGATTATGGTATTTTTTACGAATTTATTCCGATGGATAAGTTCTTCTCTGGCGTGCAGGAGGCCATCCCGATTTCCGAAGTTGAGCTAGATAAAAATTATGCCGTGGTCATCACTACCAATGGCGGTTTGTGGCGCTATCTTGTGGGTGATACGGTCAAGTTTACATCCATTAATCCTTTCCGGATAAAAATTACCGGCAGGACCAAGCATTACATCAATGCCTTTGGCGAAGAACTGATGATCGACAATGTAGAGACAGCTCTTAAGCAGACCTGCGAGAAGCTGAATGCCAATATCTCTGACTATACCGGAGCGCCGGTTTTTATGACCAGTGACAAAAAAGGTTGCCACGAGTGGATTTTCGAGTTTACCCGCAAGCCTGCCAATATTGAGGAGTTTACGGATATATTTGATACAGCACTTAAGTGCCTTAATTCCGATTACGAAGCCAAACGATACAATGATATTACGCTTCGCCGGCCTGTTGTGCATGTGGCAAAACCCAACCTTTTCTATGAGTGGATGGCAAGCCGCGGTAAATTGGGCGGGCAAAATAAAGTGCCTCGCCTAAGCAACGACCGCCAGTATATTGATCCGTTGCTAGAACTTAATAGACCATAATCAAATTACAGAATTAATTATAATGAAAAAAATACTTCCTGCACTGCTTCTTTTGGTTTCCTTGTTATCCTTTTCTCAGGGAATCACTTTTGAAAACTCTGATTTCAAGACGACGCTTGCCAAGGCAAAAGCAGAAAAAAAATTGATCTTCCTGGATGCTTTTACATCCTGGTGCGGGCCATGTAAACTGATGGCTAAAAATATTTTTACAAAGCCGGCCGTCGGCGAATTTTACAACAGCCATTTTGTAAATGCCAAAATCGACATGGAGAAAGGCGAAGGGATTGAGTTGGCAAAGAAATTCAATGTTAAAGTTTATCCAACCTATTTATTTATAGACGGCAATGGTGAGGTGGTTCACAGGACAATAGGCTATGTTGAAGAAAAAGATTTTCTGCAGTTTGCAAAGGATGCAGAAGATCCCAACAGAAGGCTGGGTGCGCTGAAAAAACAGTTTGAAGAAGGTGAGAATAATCCTGATTTTCTAAAAAACCTGGCAAGTCTTACCGTTTATACGGAGCCCGACTATACAGTTAAGGTATTAGAGCAATACTTTCCGCAAAAATCAAATCTGGATAATGAAGATGTTGATTTGCTGTTATCTGTACTTAAAAACTCAGATTCGCCACTGTATAGTGTCTTTGTCGATAAAAAAAATGATATTGTAAAAGCTTTTACAGAAGCAGGTTATAGTAAGATAGACAAAAGTCTCAAACTAAATAGTATTGCCGTAAAGGCTTACAATAAAGAGACAGATAGTTATAATGACAATTACTTTCTCACCGAAGCAGAAAAGGTTACAGGCAAAGAGGAAGCTCAAAAATACCTTCTTTCTCAGAAAGTAAATTCAGCTTTTAAAAGAAAAGACATGGCAACCTATGAGAAGCTGATGCTGGAGCTCTACAAAGATTACACATCGGCATCTTCTGTTACGCTTAATTCAGCAGCATGGAACTTTTTTGAAAATGTCAATACAAAAACCTCTTTGGAAACGGCCGTACTTTGGGCACAGGAATCCGTGAAGAAAGATGAACATTATGCCAATACCGATACATTGGCAAATCTTTACAATAAGTTGGGGAAGAAGAATGAGGCTAAAGTTTGGGCACAAAAATCGATCGAACTGGCAAAAAAGTCTGGGCAGGATTATGAAGATACCCAAAAACTTTTGGACGGCCTGAAATAAGAAAATGTTCTAGAGATTAATAGAAACGGGCTTTAGCCCGTTTTTCTTATTTGAAATTATCAGGAGAAAAGTCTAATCGCTGATCTATCCAATTAATTCCTTCGCCTGAGAAATGGCGGCATCGGTAATTTTGGATCCGGAAATCAGCTGGGCAATCTCGTTAAGTTTTTCAGCGTCGGAAAGCTTGATAATGGTCGTCTTGGTAATGGCATTTTCATCATATTTTACGACCTTGTAGTTGTCATTGCCTTTTGCTGCAACCTGCGCCAGGTGTGTGATGACAATTAACTGTAAGTCTTGTGCCATCTCCTGCATCAGTTTTCCCATTTCTTCCGCAATTCTTCCGGAGACACCAGTGTCTATCTCATCCAGGATCAACGTTGGCAAGGCATTATTCTCCGCCATTATTTTTTTGATGGCCAGCATCACCCTGGATCTTTCTCCACCCGAAACAGCACTCTGGATGGGTTTTAACGGGAAGCCGGCATTAGCTTGAAACAAGATCTGAATATGATTCTTGCCAAACTGGTTGTAGGACGATGAATCCGAAAGATCGATTTTTAGAATAGCCTTCTCAAGCCCAAGTTTTTGGAATATTTCGCGGGCTTTACTTTCCAGCTTTTCGGAAAATTGCGCTCTCTTTTTTGTTAACTTTTGGCTGTAAGATTCCAGGTCAGAGGCCAGAGATACTACCTGTTTTTCTTTTTCTGATATTTGATTTTCAATATTTTCTACAGAATGTTGGCTGGCAGATAGATCATCGCGTATGGCAATCAGAGAAGGGACATCATCTACCTGATGTTTCAGAAAAAGTGCATTAACTCTATTGATAACCATCAATAACTCTTGCAAAGCAGTAGGATTAATCTCGATATTTTCGGATTGGCTTTCCAGGTCTGTGCTGATATCTTTAATTTCCAGATAGGCAGTTTCCAGGCGGCGACTGAGCTCTTCATATTCCGGGGAAAGTTCCTGGAGCTTAGCAATCTTACTTTTTACATCAGACAGATTCGTAAGGATGCCAAACTCTTCCGCCGTTAATTTTGAAATGGACTGTGCTAGTAATTCGCTGATTTGATCGGCATTTTCCTGTGTCTTGAGCTGTTGCTGGAGATTTTCGAAATCCAGGTTGTCAAGATCCGCTTCTGTCAGCTCCGCAAGCAGAAAGTTTTTATAATCAGCTTCGCGGTTAATGTCAAGAAGCGAAGCTTGCAGGTCAACAATCTCTTTCCGAGTCCGCTGGTAGTCATTGTATGTTGCCTGATAAGCATTCAGGATATCAGCATTTTTTGCCATACCGTCCAGGATCCCGAATTGGAATTCTTCGGTAAAAAGATTGGAGGTCTCAAACTGAGAATGGATGTCAATCAGCTGAGAAGCCAATTGCTTAAGAATATCCAGTGTCACCGGCACATCATTGATAAATGCCCGGGACTTGCCACCAGGTTGTATCTCGCGCCGGATGATGGTTTGTGGTTCAAAATCCAGGTCGTGAGCATCAAAAAACAGGCGCATATTGTCACTAATGACAAACTCACTTTCTACAACACTTTTAGCATCTGCTTTAGCAAAAGATTTAGCATCTGCCCGCTCACCCATAATCAGGCGCAATGCACCAAGGATGATGGATTTTCCGGCACCTGTTTCCCCTGTGATGACTTGTAGGCCATTCTTGAGATCAATCTCGAGTTTATCGATAAGTGCAAAATTCTGTATAAATATTCTTGAAAGCATGACTATTAAATAGAGCGAAACTCAGATATGAAATATAAGGTTTGTTGCCTGGTTGTCAGTTATATATGGAGGTTATTTGAGTATTGGCTACTTCCACTTGTCCCATTTTGTATCAATATCTTTGGGAGAAAAGGTGCTCATCATCGTTTTCAGCTCACTGATATTAACTGATGCGTTGTTCCCGGTATTGAATATATTGAAGATCTCGTTACTTTTGGTTTCTATAAAGACATTAAAAGGATAATTCATCTGGAAATTATTCTCATAAAACTTGAGCTGCAAAAGTGATTCTGCAATAATTTTCTTCGCCGGGTTCTGGTCCTGTTTAGACAGGTTATCAAGCCCTGATCTGTGATAGCTGTAGTAGACCGTGCGCAATGTAGAAGCGTTCTCGTTCTGTAGTCCGTTGATAAGTGCGCCGCGGTTTCTTTGGCTTTCGATTTGGTTCCAGCCACTGTAGTTTTGGTTTTGGGCATTCTGAGCTATTTTCAAGGCTTTATCAAACCAAGGCTGTCCGCCCTTCAGCTGGAAACTGTCACCGTCATAACCCAGGATGACATAGATGTAGAAGCTAATGACATCAATAAGGTTTTTGCCGGAGAACTGCCGCTCGTTAAAAACCAGATTTTCGTTTTCATTATATTCAAAAGAGAAATTGGTATCATTGATGTTCATCAGTGGCGACTCGTACTGCGAGTTGAAAACCGGCCTTGTGGCCTGCACTACCAGCGTACCCTTGAAGCTGTTGTTGCCGTTACGCTCTGAGATGACGATGGCAAAATTCGATTTGATTTTTTCGAAATTCTGAAGTTTTTTGCCCGTCCAGCTGGTATTGTTGATAAAATCCCTCAGCGATTTCTCCAGCGTCCGGAAAACTTGCGTATTACTGCCGGCAATCTGCTGGCTGTTGATCTGCACATTGGCCAGCAACTCCTGTGAAAAAGCCGTCTGTGCAAAAAGAAGCGTACAAATTATATAAAGTAGTTTTTTCATTCTGATAAAAATGTCTGTAAATTTAAGTAAAACTTTATCAATACTTACCATATCGACGTAACCGAAACAGGATCTCAAATTAGAACGTGAAAGACGGGCTTTTGTTACAATTTGGCCTGTATAAAATTAAGGATATCTTCCGCAACCTCCTCTTTTGATTTTAATGAAAAAGTTTGCTCTTCGGTCGGGGTAAAGATTTTGATCTTATTGGTGTCGTTTGCAAAACCGGCACCCTCATCCCGCAGTGAGTTGAGCACAATCATATCCAGATTTTTCTTTTTGAGTTTCATTTTGGCATTTTCTTCCTCATTCTGGGTTTCCAGGGCAAAACCTACCAAAAACTGATGGGTTTTGTGTTCGCCCATTGTTCTCAGGATATCTTTGTTTTTAACAAGTTCGATTACCAGCTCGTTCTCATTCTTTTTGATTTTTTCTGTTGCTTTTACTTTTGGTGTGTAATCTGCGACGGCGGCACTCATGATGGCAACATCCGTATTTTCGTAATGTTTGAAAACTTCATCAAACATTTCCTGAGCTGAGCTGACACGGTAAATCCTTATGTTTTTGTCATCAACTCGCTGAGACGACGGCCCCGAGATCAGGATGACTTCTGCGCCTCTTTTTGCTGCTTCCCTGGCCAAATCAAAACCCATTTTGCCGGATGAATGATTGCCTATAAATCTTACCGGGTCTATATTCTCATAAGTTGGTCCTGCAGTAATCAGGAATTTTTTTCCTTCAAAGTCTCGCTTGTTTTCAGACAAATGGCTTTCTATCACTTTGTAGATGGTTTTGGGCTCGGCAAGCCTGCCTTGTCCTATAAGTCCGCTGGCAAGTTCCCCGGATTCTGCTGGTATGATATAGTGCCCATATTCTGCCGCCGTCTGCAGGTTTTTGACAACCGCGGGGTGCTGATACATATCAAGATCCATTGCCGGCGCTATAATCACGGGGCATTTCGCTGACATATATACGGCCATTAGAAAGTTGTCGCAGATGCCGTTGGCTATTTTTGCCAGAGTGTTGGCCGTGCAGGGTGCCACGACGATCAGGTCTGCCCACAGAGCCAGTTCTACGTGATTGTTCCAGGATCTGTTATCATCAGAAAAATCGGTAAAAGCTTTGTTTTTGGAAAGTGCTGCCAGTGTAAGTGGTGATACAAAATCTTCTGCAGCTTTTGTAAGAATTACCTTGGTTTCTGCGCCAGATTTTATAAGGTCGCGTACAAGATAATTGATTTTATAAGCAGCAATGCCGCCGGTAATTGCTACAATGATTTTTTTGCCTTGCAAGCTCATTTGCTGTGATTTTTTGTCAACTAAAGTATTAATAATTTCAGGAATAAAAAAACCGCCTCTTTTGTAATAATGAGGCGGTTATATATTCTTCAGAAAAAAAATTAATTTCTGTCTTCTGTCTTTCTGAAATAGATTTCATCATCCAGCCATTCTTTTATCGCAATAGATGTTGGCTTAGGAAGTTTTTCGTAATGTTTAGAGATTTCTATTTGCTCTCTGTTTTCGAAAACTTCTTCCAAAGTAGAGTTGTGGACAGCAAATTCATCCAATTTACTGTGCAATTCCGAACGGATTTCAGCATTGATCTGTTCGGCTCTTTTACCCATGATCACGATAGCTTCATAGATGCTGCCAACTTTTTCTTCGATTTTATCTTTGTCGTAAGTAATTGTATTTACTTCTGCTTTTGTATCTTTAACACTCATTGCGCGAATTTTGTTTGAGAATGCAAATATATGAATTATCTTTTAAATTTAAAAGTTGCCTGTGGCTCAGGAGAACTGATCTTTGCGCTGTCGCGTCTGGTCTGTTCAGCGGCTTTCTGCAGGTCTAGCTGGTTTTTCTCCAGTGCTATTTCTTTTTTCTCACTTTCTTTGGCTTCAGCATTTTTAACTTTGGCTTCATATTCAGCTTTTCGCTTTTCTACTTCTACCTGAACTTTAGCAAATTTTACTTTCTCAGCTTCCAGTTTTGTGTAGAGGTCATTGGCTGTTTTTGCCACATCGGTATTGGGCATCTCTGCTGCAACACGTTTGGCGTAGGCAGAGGCAGCGTCCAGCCTTTCTTTTTTGAGATCGTAGACCGAGTTAACTGCCAGCTCATATTTAGATTTCACAAGAATATCGTAAATCTGAGGTTTTAGTTTAGTAGCCGGGAAGTCTTCCAACACATTTTCAAATGCTACGGATGCAGCCTTGTATTCGGCCATTTTGTAATATTGCTTAGCATTTTCAAAAGCTTTGAACTCCAGTTTATAGCTCAGCTCGTCGATCAGCTGGCTGATATTTTTGGATCTTTCAGAATCGGGATAGTCATTCAGGAAGTTCTGTAATTCTGTAATGGCAGATTCCGTATTACTCTGATCCAGGTTATAATCCAAAGATCCTTCATAATAGCACAGGGCAGATAGATAAGATGCTTCTTCTTTTCTGGAATCCTGAGGGAAACTTATTGCGAAATTCTTAAACTGGTTGGCCGCCAAACGGTAGTTTTTATCATAATAATTAGCATAAGCCGAGTTAAAAACCACATTAGGTGCATCGTCCGTCCCTGCAACCAGGTTCGGCAATCTGTCGTATAACGCCAATGCATCACTCCACTTCTTATTGGCAAACTTTTCGTTAGCCACTTTCAGGATAAAATCTTTATCCGCACTCTTCATCGCTCTGTCCATTTCAGTTTTGCAGGAAAGCAATACCGCCGACAGCATCAGCAAACTAATATATTTCTTCATAACGGTCCTCAGAATATTCTGAATATTATTAATAATCTGCAAAAATAAAACTTTTTTACTCAATCTGTTACTTTTATGAAAGATTAACGTTTTTATAATCAATGGGGCGGCAATTCGGGCTGTTCCAGTGGTCCCGTCTTATAAAAGCCATCCACGCCCGGCCTTGTTTTTATAAGACCGCTCGCTCCGCTCGCGCACTTCCCATCCCGGCCGCAGTTGAGGCAACCAAACATGCTGCAAGATCAATTCATAAGGTTTGTTGTGTCAATAAAAAACGTATTTTTGCAAATTACAAGAATTATAAATGAAGAATATCAGGAACTTCTGCATTATTGCCCATATCGATCACGGTAAGAGTACGTTGGCAGATCGTCTTTTAGAATATACAAACACTGTAACGCAGCGCGAACTGCAGTCTCAGACACTGGATGATATGGATCTGGAAAAAGAACGCGGGATTACCATCAAGTCCCATGCGATCCAGATGGATTATGAATATAAAGGTGAGAAATTTGTTCTCAACTTAATCGATACACCGGGACACGTAGATTTTTCTTACGAAGTTTCCCGCTCTATTGCTGCCTGCGAAGGTGCGCTTTTGATTGTTGATGCTGCACAAAGCATCCAGGCGCAAACGATTTCCAATCTTTACCTGGCGTTGGAGAATGATTTGACCATTATCCCAATCCTTAATAAAATTGATTTGCCATCCGCCAATCCGGAAGAAGTGACCGACGAAATTATGAATCTCATCGGCTGCGAGTATGATGATGTTTTAAGGGTTTCCGGAAAAACAGGTGAAGGTGTTCATCAACTATTAGAACAGATCGTAGAGAGGATCCCGGCTCCGGTGGGCGATCCTGAAGCACCGCTTCAAGCATTGATTTTTGATTCGGTTTACAATCCTTTCCGCGGGATCGAAGCTTATTTTAAAGTCGTTAACGGAAGTATTTCCAAAAACGAAAAAATTAAATTTTTTGCAACCGGTAAAGAATATGGTGCCGATGAAGTTGGGACACTGAAACTAAAGCAGGTTCCCAAGACCAAGATTAGCTGTGGCGATGTTGGTTATCTGATTTCGGGGATCAAGGATGCGCGTGAAGTCAAAGTTGGCGATACGATTACATCTTTTGAAAAACCTGCGGCAGCACCTATCGAAGGATTTGAGGAAGTGAAACCAATGGTTTTTGCAGGTATTTATCCTATAGAATCAGAAGATTTTGAAGAATTGAGATTTTCATTAGAAAAATTGAGGTTAAATGACGCTTCTTTGGTTTTTGAACCGGAGAGTTCTGCTGCATTGGGCTTTGGTTTCCGTTGTGGATTCCTGGGTATGCTGCATATGGAAATCGTTCAGGAACGCCTTGATAGGGAATTCAATATGAATGTCATAACGACAGTTCCCAACGTATCCTACCACGGTTTTACCAAAAAAGATCCCGAAACGGTTATCTTAATTAATAATCCGTCAGAGATGATGGATCCAACCACAATGGACCGTGTAGAAGAACCTTATATCAAGGCATCTATCATTACAAAATCTGATTTCGTAGGTGCTGTGATGACACTTTGTATCGAGAAACGAGGCGAGATTGTGAACCAGAGTTATCTGACATCCGACAGAGTTGAGCTGGTTTTCAATATGCCTTTAGCTGAGGTTGTTTTCGATTTTTATGACCGATTAAAATCTATTTCTAAAGGTTACGCCTCTTTTGATTATCACCCGACTGGTTTCAGGGCTTCTAAATTGGTAAAAATGGATATCTTGATCAACGGAGATATGGTAGATGCTTTATCTTCATTGATTCACGATTCTAACGCTTATCACATTGGTAAAAAAATGTGTGAAAAACTTCGTGAACTGATTCCGAGACAACAGTTTGATATTGCAGTTCAGGCCGCTTTAGGAACGAAAGTTATTGCAAGAGAAACCATCAAAGCTTTAAGAAAAGACGTTACTGCAAAATGTTACGGAGGTGATATTTCCAGAAAACGTAAACTTTTGGAGAAACAGAAAGAAGGTAAAAAGAAAATGAAGCAAATTGGTCGTGTAGAAGTTCCACAATCAGCGTTTATGGCTGTTTTGAAGCTTAACGATTAGAACTAACTCAATTTTTAATAAATATAATCCACAGTTTTTTCTGTGGATTTTTTATTTCATAAAAATTGAGTTCTCTACATTTGTACTATGAAAAATCTCTCCATCTTATTCATCCTCATTTCTGTTTTTGGTTATTCTCAAATTCTCACACCTTACGAAAAAGGCAACGGCAATCAAACCACAACTTTTGATGAAATGCGAAAATTCTATCAGGAATTATCAAAACAATATCCATCAATCAGTTACGAAACAAAAGGCGAAGATGACAACGGCGCTCCAATCGATGTGGTGATTTTCAATCCGACGAAATTAAGTTTCGAAGAAGCGAGAAAAGGAAAATCGGTTTTGTTGGTTAATAACGGCATTCATCCCGGCGAACCGGACGGAATTGACGCAACGATGATGTTAATGAGAGATTTAGCAACTGGAAAAATCAAAGCACCGAAAAATGTCATTTTCACAGCAATCGCCAGTTACAACATCAGCGGAATGATGAACCGAGGAAGTTTCTCCAGAGCTAACCAAAATGGTCCGGAAGAATATGGTTTCCGAGGAAACGCTAGGAATTATGATTTGAACCGGGATTTCATCAAAACAGATTCCAAGAATTCCAGAAGTTTTCAGCAGATCTTCCAATGGCTGAAACCCGATATTTTCATTGATAATCACGTGAGTAACGGTGCCGATTATCAATATACTTTCACATATATTTCAACGAATAAAGAACGATTGGGAAGTATTCTCGGCAATTATTTCAATGACGAAATGCAGAAAACGCTTCTGAAAAATATGGCGGAAAAAGGCGTGATTTCTGTTCCTTATGTCAACATTCACGGCGATGTTCCAGATGGCGGTTTTCCTGCTTTTGTTGACTCACCGAGATATGCGACAGGTTATACGACTTTGTTCAATTCCATCGGGACGGTTGTGGAAACGCATATGCTGAAACCTTACAAAGACCGTGTGAAAGTGACTTACGATTATATGGTTGACAATCTGAATTATATCGATGAAAATTATAAAACCATTCAGCAGAAAAGAGCCGAAAACCTGAAACAATACAAAGTCGGAAACCGATATGCTTTGGCCTGGAAACTCGATTCTACGAAATACGAAAATATCGATTTCAAAGGTTTTGAAGCGAAATATAAACCGAGCGACGTTTCCGGAAAAACCAGACTTTGGTATGACAGAAATTCCAAGTTTTCAAAGCCTGTCAAGTTTTATAATACTTACGTTCCGGCAAAAGACATCACGATTCCGAAATATTATGTCATTCCTCAATCCGAATGGAAAGTCATCGATTTGCTGAAACTCAACCAAATAAAAATGATGCAGATAAAACAAGATTCTACGATTACAGTTGAACAATACCGAATCAAAGATTTCAAAACTGTTCCGAATCCTTACGAAGGTCATTATCTGCATTACGACACATTTGTGACCAAAGAATCCGGAAAAACCAAATTCCGAGCTGGAGATTTTCTGGTTCCGCTCAATCAAGACGGCGTGAAATTTCTCTTGGAAACTTTGGAGCCGGAAGCGGTGGATTCTTACTTCAACTGGAATTTCTTTGATGCGATTCTCGGTCAGAAAGAATATTATTCGGCGTATGTTTTCGAAGATACAGCGAGCAAACTTCTGAAAGACAACAAATCTTTAAAAGCCGCTTTCGAAATGGAAAAAGCCATCAATCCAAAATTTGCAGAAGACGGACAAGCGCAGTTGGATTGGGTTTACAAACATTCTGACTATTACGAAAAAACGCACCGGCTTTATCCGGTTTTTAGGATAAATTAGAATTTACTTCTTAAAAAAGTCTAAGTTGATGTTCAATTTTTGGATGAAAAGTTCCAATAATCATAAATGGATTTTTACTTGTAAAATGACGAAGTTTTGATGTTCCTAAAAATAAATATAAATCTTTAGTTTTTGCAAAATCTTCAAAGTATACTTTTTTAACGTATTCAGTTGCTGCTTTTTCATCGCCTTCAAAGTGAGCAAGTCTTTTCCAAAAAAGTGCTCCAATCTCCCAATCTTCAATCATCATTTTACTTTGCTGACCCTTAGAATCTAGTAGTTTGTATGAGAATTTGTAAGGTAATTTTTTTACAACTTCAAATAAATCCTCATCTTCTTGTTCAAACAGACTACTTCTTTGGACTCTAAGAGATTCAAGTTTATTTTTGTTCCATTCTCTTTCTACAGGTTCAATAGTAAAATCAATAATTTCTGTTGGTTTGAAAACTGCTAGGGAAGTCATTACTGTTGTATCTTTCGCTTCGGAAATTAATTCTTTTAAATCAGTATAAATTTTATTTTTAAGAACAATTTGTTTTCTAAGCAACCAATTACTTTTGGTGTCTAAATGTTCCAAAATTTTTATTTCCGTATCGTAGGAAATAGGTCTATAGCTTTCCTTTCTTTTATCCTCTTTATTCTTAATGAGGTCAATTTCTATCCAATCATATTTTTTGTATTGTTCTTCAAAAGACTTTTTTCTAAATTGAATAGGATAAATTCTTATCCAGGTTCCATCTTCTAAGAAACCTGCAGTGCAAACTAATTCGTCATATTTAGTTGAAATTGCAGGATATGTTTTAACGGTTATTAGTACTTTAGTTTTTGGCATTTTCAAATGTGTTTTACATCAAAAGAAAAGCTTTGGTTTGAATGTAGTGCTTCTGCTAAATGTTTACGATGACATTGACAAATATCTGCTTCAAAACAAGTTAACGCAATTCTTTTTTTTGATTTTAACAAATCTAAAATTTTATTTTGAGTTTCTAAAGTATTTGGAATATTGCATTCTTTGTAATTTTCAAATAATTTGTCATAGTCTGATTGATTATTCAGCTCTTGCCTTTTATCAGATTCAATTCCTACTTCTGGAAAATGTAAATATTCAATATCTAAAGCATTACAATATCTTTGAAGTAAAGTTTTGCTAAATCCGAATTTCATACTTAGCGGATTCCTCCTAACATCAATTAGAATTTTTACATCATTTCTAACTAATCGTGTTAAATATTCTTCCAAAGATATTCCTTCATAACCAATTGTGAATAAGGTGGTTTTCTCAGATTTGGGAATTGCATTTAAAACTTTTTCGTAATATTTTTCATCTAATATTTCTTTTGCTTTTAAGCTTTTGATTGCCCAGAAAGGAAAATTAATATAAGTATGTTTCATAAGAGAATTTGCATTCATTTTCCCATATGATTCTTTTAATTCTTGGATTTTTTTTTGGTCACTAAGCTTTAAAGCTTTAAAATATTCAACTTCATCATTTTTAGCAAAATTAGCCTCTGATTCTAGTAATATTCCTTGTCTTACCATTGCGGTTAAGTCTGCATTAGCTGAAAAAGAATAACATCCGTATTTATATGGGATAAAATCGTATTCAGGTTTAATCTGATTTTTACTTAACAAAAACAGTAGTTTCTGTAAACGAATTTTTTCTAATTCATTTCCAAAAACCTCTAACATTCCTAATATAATTTTTCTTCTATAAAACATTCCGCAAAATTACAAAATTGAATTGAAGATGAATTTTTTACTTTTAAAGTTTTATAACTATTAACTCAACCTTCCACGCCCTTCCACTTGTCAATCAACAAAAACTTCCTATTTTTGAGGAAATTATTATAAACAAACCTTTTAGGTTTAATCATAAATCTATGAAAAAACTGAAATTCTCTCTATTCTCAATTCTTTTTCCTCTCATCTTATCGGCTCAGCAAAATCCTTATTATCAGCAATATGCCAAGTATAAAATGGATATTGATGTAGATGCTGCCAATTTCACCTATCAAGGAAAACAGACTCTGGATTATAGAAACAATTCGCCGGATGAGTTGAAAGTGGTGTATTTCCATTTGTATTGGAACGCTTTCAAAGCAGGTTCTATGATGGACCAGCGTGTGCAGTCTCAGGGTATCAATGCAGACGGAAGATTGGCAAAAAAAGTGGGGAATACTGTAGTTTCCAGACTGTCCGAAATTCCGAAAGATCAGGAAGGCGCACAGAATATCCGTTGGATCAAACAGAATGGCAAAGATTTGAAGTTTGAGATTCAGGGGACGGTCATGAAGGTTTTTTTGAATGAATCTATAAAACCTAATTCTTCCACAACTTTTACAATGGAGTGGGATGCCAATATCCCAATGCAAATCCGAAGAGCCGGGCGCAACAACCGCGAAGGTGTTGATATGACAATGACGCAATGGTACCCAAAAATCGCCGAATACGATTATGATGGCTGGGCAGCTTTTGATTATGTAGGCCGTGAATTTCATGCACCATTTTCCGACTTCGAGGTTAATATTAAGATTGATAAAGATTATGTTATTGGTGCCGGCGGAACATTGGAAAATCCAACCGATGTAAAGGGTTATGACAGCAATGCAGCTATCAAACCGGATATTTCGGGCAAAATAACCTGGAAATGGACGGCAAAAAATATCCTTGATTTTGCCTGGGCAGCTGACAGAGATTATTCGGTGGAGAGTTTTCCGATTTTGGACGGGCCAAAAGTTTACTTAGTCTATCAGAAATCTGAAAAAACAAAATATTGGTCTGATCTCAAACCTTATATCACCAAGTATTATCAACTGATGAACGCCACTTTCGGTCGTTACAAATGGCCAAGTTATTCCTTCATCCAAGGTGGTGACGGCGGAATGGAATACGGTATGTGTACCATGGTTTTGGGAGAAGCGACAACCCTGGAAGGCCTTTGCGGACTGATGTTTCACGAAGGATCCCACTCTTGGTTCCAGCAGATGCTGGCGACCAACGAAAGTGTAAGGCCATGGATGGATGAAGGTTTTACGCAATACGCGGAAGATTATACAATGTACCGCCTTTTCCCGCCAAAGGAATCGCAACCCAATCCTTTTACAGATGCCATCAAAGCGTACATCAATTTTACCAAATCTGGTAAAGAAGAACCAGCGGTTTGGTTGGGTGACCATCATGATAACGGAACGGCTTACACTTATGCCAGTTACATCAAGGGTGAAACATTTTTGGTAGAATTAGGATATATTGTGGGTGAAGAAAATCTTAGTAAAATTATGCTGAGGTATTATGACGAATGGGCGATGAAGCATCCTACCGAAAGGGATTTTATTCATATTGCACAGTTGGTATCCGGGATGGATCTCAAGTGGTTTCAGCATTACTGGATTAATACGACAAAAACTATTGATTACGGTATAAAAACTGTGAAATATGACCCGCAGTCTACAACAATTACCTTGGTGAACAAAGGCGGTGTTCCCATGCCGATTGATTTCAGTATTTTGACTAAAGATAAAAAAGTCATCAATTATAACATCCCGTTGAATCTGACCAGAGTTTGGAAAACAAAGGATATCTACGGGAATATCCGGAGTTTGCCTTATTGGCCATGGACACAGCAGGAATATAGTTTTACCATTCCTTATACCAAGTCTCAGTTATCTGCACTGGGAATCGATTTTTCCAAAAGGCTTGGGGATGTGAATCCTGAAGATAATTATCTGGAGGTAAAATAACGAAAGCTGGATGTCGGAAGTCAGAAGATTTCAATTCGGAAACAATTAAAATTAAAACACAATAATTAAAACTTCGGACATCGGCCTTCCGACTTCCGACAAGATTAGAAAATGAATTCTATTGTAATCAATATAGGAAATACCAATATCCGCTTCGGTCTCTTTGATGATGATAACTGCGATCTTTCGTGGGTTATCAATACAAAACCGTACAAAACAACGGATGAGCTTTTTGTTCAATTTCTGATGCTCTATCAGACTTACAAAATTGATATTGAGAAAATTGATAAAGTGATTATTGGCTCTGTTGTTCCCCAGCTTACTAAAGTGGTAAGCAGTGCGATCAAAAAAATCCATCAGAGAAATCCAATTGTTGTGGACAGGGGTACACCATCCGGCGTGGTTCCCAAATCCAGACAAATGGGTACCGATATCTATGCTAATCTCGTAGCGGCGCATAATCTATATCCCGGGCAAAAGAAAATTGTTCTAGATTTTGGGACGGCGCTTACGGCGAGCTGTATTGATGAAAAAGGAGAAACCCTGGGTGTTATCATTGCTCCTGGAATAGTAACTTCGCTGAATAGCCTCATAAAAGGAACGGCTCAGCTGCCTGAGATAGAGTTGGTAAAACCAAAATCAGTTTTAGGATTGGACACTATCAGCTGTATGCAGAGTGGGATGGTTTACGGTTTTTTGGGGATGGTAGAGGGTTTTATCGACAGGATTAATGATGAGGTTGATGACAACTGCTTTGTGATTGCAACCGGAGGTGTGAGCCATGTTTATAAACCTTTGACAGATAAGATCAATATCGGGGATCGCCTCCATACACTGAAAGGGCTGTACTTTCTGGGAAAGGATTTGTAAAGTGATTTGGTGGAAGTCAGATTTTGGGAGACTTTCAGCAAGATTTATCTTTTATTCCGGAAAAAATCTTTTACAATTGCAGAACATTCGTTTTCCATAATTCCGGTAACAATCTGGGTTTTCGGATGAAGTGCTAAACCTTTGTTGATAAAGCCGCGTTGCTCATCTCTGGCACCAATTACGACTTTAGAAATCTGTGACCATGCCAGTGCACCGGCACACATCACACAAGGTTCCAGGGTTACATACAGTGTGCAGTTCTGCAGGTATTTTCCGCCAAGGAAATTAGCGGCTGAAGTGATGGCCTGCATTTCTGCATGAGCCGTAACATCATTAAGGGTTTCTGTTAAATTATGAGCTTTCGCAATAATCCTGTCATTAGAGACTATGATACAGCCAATAGGAACTTCGTCTTTCTCAAGTGCTTTTTCTGCCTCCTGAAAAGCCATTTTCATAAAATATTCGTCGGTAAACATAATAACAAAAAAAGTTTAGCACAAAACTAAACTTTTAATTTTTCTTATCTGAAACAAGCTTGTTAAAATCGATACCCAATTCCCAACATCCCTTTTCCTGTTAGGTTGGAGTCGTCGTACTTGTCATTATCACCAAACCTTCTGCCCACACCCATGCTGGCTTCAAAAATGATATTATTCCTGGTGATCCACTTTCCGCCAAATCCTACGCCTATCCCGACTGTTGTTCTGGTTTCTTCATGATAGTCAGGCCCTGCATAATTGTTGTAGTAGTTGTAAGTATAGTATCTGTCTTTTGTAGATGTAATGGGCACGAATCCCTCTACGAAAAAGCCTCCACCATATTTTTTCCCAAAATACATTCTGTAGTAAGGCGATACCTGGGTGAATCCTGTTGTGTCTTCATTTTTGTCACCGAAATAAAACATCCCGTTGATCCCTACTCCGGACTGGGCGCTGATGAGCCTTTCATAAGAAATGTTGAGCAGTGGCGAGGCAATCAGCTCAATCGGGCTGATCATTATATCGTTTTTTCTGTCGGATGTTGGCGTTTCCGATGACGTCTGAGCCTTCGCAACATTGCAGAGTGCGGCAATAGTAAGAAGTAAAATTGTTTTTTTCATGGTTATTTTGATAATTGTTTTTTAAATAGGATATTGCTCTGAGTTGGTCATGTCCGCAATACTGGTATCCAATATTGGCAGCATATTGTCCCGAACGTTAATGAGAAGCTTTCTGATGCTGCAGGTGGCTTCGTCTGTACAGTCATCACATTTTTCATAAAAATTGAGAGAAGCACACGGGAGCATAGCCACCGGGCCGTCTACAATTCGGATGACATCCAGTACTTTTATGTCAGAAGGATTTTTCATAAAGGTATAACCACCTTCTGCGCCTCGTTCGCTTTTGAGGATTTTATTTTGTTTCAGTTCCCTCAGGATCTGCTCCAGAAATTTGAGCGGAATACGTTCGCTCTCCGAAATTTTTTTTGCAGAATAGAGAGATGCATTGTCTTTTCTGTTGAGGAAAAGCAATGTTTTAATCGCGTATTTTACTCTTTTTGAAAGCATTGATTAATCTTGTGGATGTAAAAATAATCAAAAAATTACATTTTAAGAATATTATTAATTACAAATAAAAAACCGCTTCAAAAGTGAAGCGGCTTTACAAATATTATTTAATCTTTATGGAAATGTAACTCCAGAATAAGAATTTGGACTAATCATTGGTAGATTAGATTTGTATTTAGTATTGATAGCTTTAAGGAATTCATTAGCAATAATAGCATAACCTCTTCCTGTCGGGTGAACACCGTCTAGGGAGAATGCTCCTCCTGTTACAAAAGTAGCGGTATACTTCACACCATCCCACAAAATCCCTGAGGCTGAGTTTAGTTCTCTCATTTTTGCGTTAGCATCTACAAGAGCTAAACCATATTGAGATGCTAAATTGGAGATGGCTGTATTATAGGCATCTGTTGCCGTTTTTACCTTCGCTGCTTCTGTTTTTGTCAAAACCAATTGATCTGCTAAAGGAATTGTAACGCCACCAATAGTTTGAGAAGTTGGTGCTGGAGGAAGACCTGTTGTTGGGTCGATTCCTATAACGCCAGATGCTGTTAATAAAATTAAATCTTCTGATGTGGCATGTCTTGCCTGTCCGTACATTTTCAGATTTGCTGGTAAATAAGGAGCGATATCGAAAAGACTTTTATCAATTATTAAAACGGGGTTGCTAGAAGCAGAAGATAATGTTACAAATCTTTTTGCTTGCCCTAGGCTGGTTAATGCTGTATTAAGTTGTCCAAAATTCGCATTGAGTGCAGAGGCAGATGCAGCTGAAAGAGGAATAGGATTATACGGAACTCTAGTAAAATAAGGTATAGAAGTTACATATGGTATATTTGAAATCACGCCTTTTGTAGCACCTTTACTTTTTAGTCCATCTAAAACTGCTTTGATTGATCCTGCCACTACATTCGGATCTGAGATGTCGTTTGATTTGTATGTCGCTGGATTTGTATTCCCTGTTTGATCGGTCGCTGTGGTATAAGTTGTCACTCCGCCTATGGTTGTAGAATTGGTACCACCAGATGTAGAGTATGATAGTACATCGTTAGCTCCAATCCACAATGAGAAGAAAGTAGGGTTTTGAGCCATTGCATCTGCCAAAACTGTAGTTGTTGCAGATGTTGCAAAGCGTACAAAGTAAGGATTTGCAGCGCCAATCGCTAAGTTAGCAGCGCTTCCATAGCCTGGTGTTACCAAATGAAAAGATTTTGCACCGGGAACACCCATATTTCCAAAATATTTTCCAGCACCGCCTATAACATCTAGTTGAGCCGCAGGATTTGCTTGCACAGGTGATAATGTTTTTCCAGTAACAGCCCCGGTATAGTCTTTTACATCTACAAGAGCTAGATTATACTTGCCTCCAAATCCTGGAATTCCGATGAAACCTCCCACATTATTTGGCATCAAAGGCTGTGTGAATTCTCCACCACCTGCTAATTTCATTTGCATTGCAAGCATACTTGGATATGATTCAGCTTGCCCACTTGAATAAAGTGCTCCGTCTCTGTAACCAGATGTAAGAGAATTTCCTAAAGCGATATACTTTGAAAAATTGGCTTCGCCCGATGTTACCACCACATCTTCCGTGCTGTTTTCGAAATCTGTCTTACAGCTCGCAGCTAATAAAAGCGTTGCAGCTACTGTTGATATATATAATTTTTTCATAATTAATTCAAATTTTAGAATGCGTTATAAGATAATCCAAGACCAAAATAGAATACATCAGCTTTTGCCTGACCCGCAAAATTCAGGTTAGGATTGTTAAATGTTCTGCTCTCTGGCATTGCATACGCTCCGGAAAGATCAACTCCAAGTTTGTTGAACTTAAATCCTACACCACCTGTTATAACATAATTGTCAAAAGAAGGTGTTTCAGGGATAAAATCTTTGTCTGCATAAGGTGACTGATCATAGTACCAACCCAATCTACCGGCAATCATCTCATTGAACGCATACTGTGTTCCAATTCTTACACTGGAAGTACTCTTAAAATTTTTAGGTGATACGGAGATGGTTGGATCATTCGGCTGATTGCCTGCTGCAACTGTACTGAAGTCAAGTGTCAGCTTGCTGTATCTTTCCCAGCCGTGGTAATTATAGTCCGCAGAAATTAACCATTTAGGTGTAACCTTGTATGTAACACCAACAGTGTATTCGTCCACAAGAGGAAGTGTAGCCTTGAAATTGTCCGAACCACCATTAAAATTAGATAGCAGAGAAGATGGCACCGTAAAAGTTGCCTTACCTTCTTTTGCCTTCATATCTACTGGTGATCTGTATGCTACGCTGACGTCCAAATTGTTATTTGGCTGGAAATAAAAACCAAAACCGAAACCATGTCCTGAAGCGGTGTCATCTAAAAGATTGAGCTGTCCGCCGTATTGAGTCAGAGCTTTTGTCCAGTCCACTTTTCCTTTGGCATAGATGTAACTTGCTCCAAAAGAAGCCCAAGGTGCCAGTTTAACTGAAATCATCGGTTGGAAGAAATAACTTTTCAGTTCCAGTTTCTGAACTATTTCTTTCCCTTCCCAAGCGCTTGGCCACTCTATGGTGCTTCCGAAAGGTGTAGAAAAACTAAAACCAACGGAAACATTGTCCATCACCTTATAAGCAATTGCTGCATAAATCGGTGTTCCCAGCGGGTTATCGGTTTCAGTCTGTTGCAATGTGCTGGTATTTTGGTAAGTAATTTTATTAGAAACACCAAATCCTCCTGCAGCAACGCTTAATTTTGCAGGGATAAATGAGATACCCGCCGGGTTATAAAAAGCGACACTTGCATCTTCTGCATGGGCACTGGTATGCGCCATTGCTAACTGCTTAACACCCTGAAGCGATACCCGGAATCCTCCTGCGTATGCTACTACACCGGCAGCCAAAGCCATGGTAACAAAAATTTTTCTCATATAATTATTATTAATGTTCCAAATTTATAATTATTTTAATAACAATTATAAATATTTCATAAAAAAGTTAAACATTGCTATTTATTGAATAATTGTTTAATGTAAAATTGTATTTAATATATTGATAATGTATTGTTTAGGTTTTGTATTTAGTTTTAGTTTAGTTTTAAACATTATAATGTAAACCATAGTAAAAACGCTCATGATATTTTACATAATAGTTAAATAATCATAATTTTAAATGTCAATTTATCAATATTAATATAATATTAACTTAAAATTAATAAAATTGTTTTTTTAAAAAGCATATTCCTAAAGCTGAAACAAAAATTATATTAACTTTGCAAACAGTATATAAAAATCAAAATATGAGTTGTGGATGCAAAACATCCGGCGATTCTTCCCATTCTTGTGGTACAAAAAGTGCCAGTGGGTGCAGTAGTGTAGATACCTGTGGTAATAGTTATAAATTAAGTGTTTTTGACTGGCTTTCTGATATTGATTCATCAAAATCAAAAAGCTCTGAATATGTTGAGGTCCGTTTTAAAAACGACCGGAAGCTCTATTATAAAAATGTCAACAACCTTCCTTTACATATTGGTAGCATCATTGCGGTAGAATCTAGTCCGGGACATGATATAGGTGTAGTAAGCCTGGCTGGCGAGCTGGTAAAAATCCAGATGAAAAAGAAACATGCCACGCTGGATAATCCTCTTAAGGTTTACCGTCTTGCTAATCAAAAAGACGTGGAAACATGGCAGGAGCTGAGAAAGAAAGAAAATAGCATCAAGATCGAGGCTCGTAAAATTGCTTATGGCCTTCATCTGGAGATGAAAATTACCGATGTTGAGTATCAGGGCGATGGTTCCAAAATTACGTTCTATTATACAGCAGATAATCGGGTAGATTTTCGCCAGCTGATAAAAGAATATGCCGGAGCCTTCCGTACAAAAATTGATATGAAGCAGATCGGTTTCCGCCAGGAGTCTGCGAAAGTGGGCGGGATAGGATCCTGCGGCAGGGAGTTGTGCTGTTCTACATGGCTCACAGATTTCAGGTCTGTCAATACCAATGCGGCAAGATATCAGCAGTTGAGTATTAATCCCCAAAAGTTGGCAGGGCAATGTGGAAAACTGAAATGCTGTCTCAATTACGAGCTGGACAGTTACCTGGATGTGCTTAAAGATTTCCCTTCATCCAATACCGTGCTGAATACAGAAAAGGGCAGGGCTTTTTGCATTAAAATTGATGTTTTCAAAAAGAAAATGTGGTTTGCTTATGTAGAAAATTCCATGGCTTGGTATGACCTGGATATCGCTGAGGTCAAAAAGCTGATTGCCATTAACAAAAAAGGTGAAAAAGCGCCGGCCTTGGAAGATCTTAAAGTGGTTGAGAACCCTTTGGTAACGTCTGACCTTATTCAGGAAAACAGCGTAGACCGTTTTGAAAAGAAAAACAGAAAGCCAAGACCTAATAACAACCGGGATAGATCACCCAAAAACCAGGATAACAAAAATCCAAACCAAAGGGAGAACAGGAATCGAAATGCCGAACAAAAAATGCCTGAAAACAGAAACCGTAATACGGAACAAAAGTCTCAGGACAACAGAAAACCTGCTCCTAAAAATAAACCTGAAAGTCAGCCTCAAAGCCAGGGACAGCCACAGGAAAATAAAAATTATAAAAAGCCGTTCAAAAAACCAAAAAAGAAAACGCCGCCTAAAGATGAAGGTAATGCTTAGAATAACATCATTGTTGTGTCTTGTTCTCTTTTGCCTGTCCTGTAATAATCCCGATGAGACTGTGGTAATGCAAAATGTAGATAGCAAGTGGGATAAAAAGACCAGTCATAAGTTTGATTTCAGTATTAATGACTTTCAAAAGCAAAAAAATATTATTTTTATTGTCAGAAATAATAATGATTACCCCTACAGTAACCTGAGGCTTATAGCGATACTGGAGCATAATAAGAAGATTGTTTCCCAGGATACGCTTAATTATGTTCTTGCAAAACCGAATGGCGAGTGGCTGGGAACTGGTTTTGGCGATACAAAGGAAGCCTTGTTCCAGTATAAACTCAATTACAATTTTCCTCAGGATGGCCAATATTCTCTGAAAGTGATACAGGCTATGCGGAGAAATGTTCTGCCAGGGATAGAAGATATAGGAGTAAAAATTCAAAATATTAAGCCTAATTAATAGATCGATATTAATGGAAAATAAAAAACCTGAACAAAAAACTTTTCCTCTTCCGGAAAAGAAAAAACCCAAAACAACGGTCAAGAAATGGATTAAGATTATCTGGATCGGTTTCTTTGCGTTGGTATTAGGGATTTCGGCATTGTTTTTCGCAGTTTCCCAAGGCTTTCTTGGTGATATGCCGGATGTCAAGGAACTGGAAAACCCCGATATTTTTGTGGCCTCAGAGATTTACTCGTCAGACAATGTCCTGTTGGGGAAATTTGAGAAAGAGAAGACCATGCCCGTTACTTATAAACAGCTCCCGCCATACCTGGTCTATGCTCTGCAGGCTAAAGAGGATGAGCGTTTTAAAGAACATTCGGGGATAGATCTTAAGTCTATTGCCAGAGCCGTGTTTTTCCGTGGCGAGCGTGGCGGTGGTTCTACTATTACTCAGCAGCTTGCCAAATTGCTTTTCACGGGTAATGCGTCTCAAAACAAAATCGAACGTGCTTTGCAGAAGCTTAAGGAATGGTGTGTTGCCGTAAGTCTGGAAAAACGGTATACCAAAGAGGAGATTGTAGCACTTTATTTTAATAAAATGGATTTCCTTTTCAATGCAAAAGGGATTGAGATGGCCTCCAGGGTTTATTTTAATAAATCTACAAACCAGTTAACCCTGCCGGAAGCAGCAACATTTGTTGCAATGCTGGAAGCACCAAGAAGAAATAATCCTTACAGAAATCCTGAGAAATCAAAACAAAGAAGGGATGTTGTTCTTAAGCAGATGCTGGATACAGGTTATATTGATAATTCTACTTACGAAAAAGCGGTCAGCACGCCTGTTGCTGTAGATTACCATGAGGTAAAAACAGTTGAAGAAGGCTATTCCGCTTATTATAAATTTTATCTAAGAAAAGAAATTCAGCAGTATCTGGACGCCTATGAAAAAGAAACCGGAAAACAGTTGAGTCTGTATAAAAACGGTTTAAAAATCTATGTTACGCTGGACTCCAGAATGCAGAAATATGCAGAGGAAGCAATTAAGGAACATTTAACCAACCTTCAGAGAAACTTTGACAGTGAAATGAAGCGTAACCCGAACCGTCCTTATTACAATCTTTCGAAGTCACAGATCAATAGCCTAATGATGTCAGCCGTTAAAAGAACCGGACGATATAAACAACTTAAAGCCGAAGGAATGCCGGAAGACTCTATTATGATGGAGTTTCACCAGCCAGTTAAAATGACCAGATTTACTTGGCAAGGCGAGGAGGAAGTAGAAATGTCGCCTTGGGATTCCATCCGTTATCATAAACAAATTGCACAAGCCGGGCTAATGTCTATGGAACCAGCAACTGGCGATATCAAAGCCTGGGTAGGAGGAATCAATTGGCAGCATTTTCAGTATGACCACGTGAAGCAAGGAAAACGACAAGTTGGATCAACCTTTAAGCCTTTTGTATACGCTACCGCTATTATGCATCTGGGGATGACACCTTGTTCCACAGTTTCCAATGCCAGTTTTAACAAAGGAAGTTATCACGTACCAGGAAAAGGCGGAATGCTGACACTCAAAAATGCGTTAGCACAATCTCAAAACCCTGTAGCCTTGCGTTTGGCAGAAATGGTAGGTACAAAAAATATAATCCAAACAGCCAGGGATCTAGGCGTTACAGAAGATATTTCTACCAGTTTACCGATGGCGCTGGGAACGTCCGATATTACCATTTATGAAATGTTAGGCGCCTACAGCACATTTGCCAATTTCGGGAATTATACCAAACCAGAGATGATCTGGAGAATTGAAGATGCCAATGGACGTGTCATCAAAGAAGTAAAACCTGTCGTTAAAGAAGTGATGAATGAGATGTATGCTTATACCATGATTGATTTGATGAAAGGCGTTGCAGAGTTTGGAACGGCTTCCGGAGAACTGAGAAGACAGGGAATTCCTGCAACTGTTGAAATCGCAGGTAAAACCGGAACCACACAAAATAATTCCGATGGTTGGTTTATAGGTATTGTTCCCAAGCTGGCAACAGGAGTCTGGGTTGGCTGGGAAGACAGGGCAACACACTTCTGGAGCACTGGTGAAGGACAAGGCGCTAAAATGGGACTTCCGATTTGGGCAATTTTTATGAAAAAAGTCTTTGCAGACAAATCTCTGAATATCAATCCGGATGAAAAATTCATAAAACCAGCCAATTGGACAGGAAGCTGCTCGGATCTCAATAATCTAAGAAATGGCTACGGAGATCAAGGAGACTTGCAAACAATTGATGAACTCAAAAATCCAACACAGATAGTCCCGGATAAGCCAGCAAAAAAAGATGATCATTCTAATGAAGCCATTAATTCTTCTGAAGATATAGATTTTAACAAATAAACATTTCCCGTCCGCTTTTAGCGAGACGGGATTTTTGATAGATGAACATAAACAAAATTAGTCAGCACTTCACCAAAATTTTTCCGGGAGATTTTTCCGGGAATAGGATCCAGCGCCAAACACCCGACGCCTTATTTTGCACTGTACAACCAGCTGAATTTGAAAAAAATAAACTGATTGATTTTAATGAAAATCTTTCAGAGGAAATAGGTCTTGGTAAATTGGAAGGTGATCAGCGTTTTTTGGCAGCGCAGGACTTGCCCAAAAATGTAACCACTTTTGCAACAGCCTATGCCGGGCACCAGTTTGGTAATTGGGCCGGGCAACTGGGAGATGGCCGGGCGATCTATGCCGGTGAAATCTCGGATGGCAAGAAACAAACCGAAATCCAATGGAAAGGCGCAGGAGCAACGCCGTATTCCAGGCATGCAGATGGCAGAGCCGTTCTGCGCTCATCTATCCGCGAATATCTGATGAGCGAAGCAATGTACCATTTGGGTGTGCCCACGACTAGGGCTCTCAGCATATCGCTTACCGGCGAAGAAGTTGTCAGGGATATACAGTATTCCGGGCATCCGCAGAGAGAACCGGGTGCTGTTGTAGTAAGGACTGCGGAATCATTCCTTAGATTTGGGCATTTTGAACTGCTGTCTGCCAGAAAACAAAACGATCTGTTGAAGCAACTGGCAGATTACACCATCGAGAATTTTTTCCCGGAAATTAATCACGATAATAATCCTGAAAAATACCTCCAATGGTTTCAGGCTATTTGTGATCGAACTTTAAAAATGATAATCGATTGGTACCGTGTAGGCTTTGTACATGGTGTTATGAACACTGACAACATGTCAATTCTTGGCTTAACGATTGATTATGGCCCCTATGCTATGATGGATGGTTATGATCTTGAGTTTACACCCAATACAACAGATTTGCCCGGTAAACGGTATGCCTTTGGGAAGCAGGGGCAAATTTCCCATTGGAATCTGGCAGCATTGGCCAATGCTGTTTTTCCATTGATTGAGGATTCGGAGGCTTTGGGAAATATTTTGGACCGGTATGGCAAACAGTTCTGGATCGAGCATGATAAAATGTTAGCTGACAAATTTGGCCTGGACGAGGTGCTGCAAGAAGATGAACGTTTTTTTACAGAATGGCAGCAGATGATGCAGGATCTGGGTCTTGATTATACCATATTTTTCCAAAATCTGGAAAAGCCGATTGCAGAGATTGATATCGAATTTTTTTCTAATGCATTTTACAGAGATCTGAGTCAGAAAGAGCTGAGCCGGCTGTCTGAATTTATAGAAAAATACAAGGCAAGACGAATAAAAAATAGTATTCTGGAGAGTGAATCCCTTGCATTAATGTCAAAATCAAATCCCAAATTTACCCTCAGGAATTATCTCCTGTTCGAAGCAATTCAGGATGCAGAAAAAGGTGATTACGCCATGTTTTTTAAATTAAAAGAAGCTTTGCAAAATCCTTACAAAAACCTCTTCCCGGAATTTAATCAAAAACGGCCATCCAAATATGATGACCAAACGGGTTGCAGCCAATTGTCCTGCAGTTCGTGATTATTTTTTAATATAATCTTTATTTCTTAATTATACAGACCTCACAGGTTTTCAAAAACTGTGAGGTCTTCTCTAGTATAGAATATTTTATTGTTTAATAAATCAAATATACTAACATCCCATAAAGAATAAAAAAATCATTCTTTACTTTTGCACAAAATATCAAAACTTGAAAATTCTCAACAAATTGTTTTCCTTCCTGAAGGTTATTTTTCCAGCTACTAGAACAGAAATCCTGATTTTCTTGTTTTTTGTTATTCTGTATGGTGCCAATGCATGGTTTATTGCAGAGAATTTCAGGATTGTTTATGACGACCGAATTCCCTGGGACGCATATTTTAGCTTTGATAACCGGGCTATTATCCAGACTGGCGGCGGGTTTGAGAGGCATCCGCTTTCCAATTACTTTTTCAATAACGTCAGGGATTTTGCGTTGTGGCTTTCCGGGAATCGTTACAACGCCGTTTTTAGGCTGGTCTTAGCGCTTTTTTCCACGCTTACGGTCGCATTAGCCAATGTTCAGATTTTTAAATATCTCAATAATATTATTGGTATCCCGCTAAAAATAAGTCTTGTAATATTGGCTTTTTATGGCCTGTTTGTTACCAATATTTTACTGTCTTTCACGCCGGAAACCTATACCTATACATTGCTTGTTCTTTCGGTATTCAATTATTATTCAGCGATTAAAATTCGGAGTGAAAAACCCATTTCTTTTGGTGCAACCGTTTTGGGTTCTGTTGTAGTAGGTGGTTTGACCATTACCAATATTGTCAAGGTTTATATTCCGTTTCTGTTTGAGAAAAATATATTCCGGAGCTGGAAAAAAATGGGTCTTGCAATATCAAAAATTATTGTTTCTGCAGGTGTTTTTATGTTGCTTTTTTTATTGAGGCTGGATTTTAACTTTCAGAATTTCTTCAATAAAACCGGCGAACAATATGACAAGTTTTCTCAGCCAAAAGTAACACCGCTTTGGGACATGATAAGTTCATGGTTTTTCGGAGGCAATATTCTTTTTCCTGGTTTTGTCATCAGAGATTATCATAATAAGCAGGGCTTCTTTTACAAGGCTCTCTTTATGGATGTTTATACATCAGCTGCATCTTATATTTTTGTCGGCCTTGTGCTTGGCCTTATAATCTGGAGCATTTTAAATAATTATAAAAACAAACTGATCTGGATTCTTGTGATTTCGTTTTCAGTGGATATTTTGATCCACTGCGTTCTTAAGTTTGGCCTTCATACATCTTATATCTACGGGGGGCATTTTGTTTTTGTCTATCCTTTATTGATTGGATGGCTGTTTTATAGTTTGAAGGATAGACAAAATTTGGTAAGCCTGGTATATGGGTTGCTCCTGATCTTAACGGTTTATCTTGGTTTTAATAACATTTATCGATTAGAAGAGTTTTACCAGTTCTTGGAAACTTATTACCAATAAAAAATCCGCAAAAATGCGGATTGTATATAATTTTTTGGTTTCTATCAGGCAATTATTTGGCTTCTACACAAAAAACCGCGTACGGAATTATGATAGCGGATGGGTACTGTCTGCGGATATTTTTAAGATCTTCTGCAGCGCCCTGTTTGGTAAAATAGCTGCCAGCCAATATTTTGTAATTAGGCCTTAAGGAGGCATCGGTTTCAACTTTAAGGTTTCTAAAGCTATTGCGGAATTCGGTAGCAATTTTTCTGGCGTCGTCATTATTTTTAACAATCACTACCTGGATTTTATAACCCATAATTTTTGGGTTCTTGCGGCAAATCTCAGCGTTGGTAAGCTCTCTGTTGGGTACAAGGACACGTGATGGCGCTTTTACAGGGATGCTTGCAGAGCGGTTGCAGTTGTTTTCTACCTTCTCCAGCGCATCATTGATACGCTCGTCCAGAGAAAAAGAAAGTTCGGTTCCTGACAAAGTATCTTTTTTAACAATATATTGTGCGTCAAGTTGGTAGAAGCAGAAAAAGCTACAGATGATGAAAAACTTCAGAAGATTATTCATTTAATTTTATTTTATGCAAATTTAATATAAAAAGGAAGAAACGCAAAACTTGTTATTTAGAACTGTTACAAATTAATCAGAATTGACAAAAACCATGGGCGAAGGTCTTCTTAATTTTTGTTAATGTGCTATTTTTGCGGAACTGAAAGTAAACTCAAGAAATTTTACTAACCCAAGATTATATAAATGATTAGTTGGAGAAAGCATTACAAAAAGGGTCTGATAGCAATTAGTTTATTGCTGTCAACCGGCGCTTCTGTTTATGCACAAGGCGATCCCAAAAAAGGACAGGACCTGTTTAAGGCGAATTGTACCGCTTGTCACGCGTTGGACAAAAAGGTTGTTGGCCCTGCGTTGGGCGGCATCGTCGATAAGCTGAAAAAGGAACAGAACCTTGACACAGATTGGCTGCATAAGTGGATTATTAACAATGATAAACTAAGAGCATCCGGAGACAAGTATGCCAACCAGGTCTATGAGGAGAATGGTAAAGTGGCTATGCAGGTTTTTGAAGGTAAGCTTACAGAAGCTGATGTAGACGACATTCTTGCCTATACAACCAATCCTCCTGCGGAAGAACCTGCGGCGGATAAAGCCGGAGACGCTGCTGCTACTGATATGCAATCTGTGCAGGCGGATAAAGCCAATCAGCTTAATTCCAAAATTATGGTGGCGGCGTTTATTGCTATTGCCGGCCTGTTGTTTTGGCTTTTATTGAAAATCCGTCAGTTGGTAAAACTTCAGCAGTCGCCTGAACTTTCAGAACTTAATTCTACCAGGATCACATCATTCTCTCAACTGTATGAGAAATACAGCTATGTTGGGAAAGCTCTTGTGGCTCTCTTAGCTATCTTTGCGCTGTATGGTGTTTGGAACTGGCTGATGTGGATTGGCGTTTATAAAGGCTATAAGCCGGAACAACCCATCTATTTCTCTCACAAGATCCACGCAGGCGAAAATAAAATCGACTGTCAGCTTTGTCACTCCGGTGCAAAATATGGTAAAGTTTCTGAGATCCCGTCTCTTAACGTATGTATGAACTGTCACCGTTCTATTTCCGAGTACAAAGGGAAATATCTTGAGCCGGGCAAAGACAGGGAGTTCTATACTGGTGAGATCAAAAAGATATACCAACATGTTGGCTGGGATGAGTCTAAACAGGCTTATACCGGTAAAACCGAACCTGTAGAGTGGACAAGGATTCACAACATGCCTGATTTTGTTTACTTTAATCACTCTCAGCACGTAGTTGCAGGGGAACAGGCAATCATAAACGGATTTAATGCCAAGCAAAAAGATCCTGCCAACAAGATCGATGTGGTTTGTAAAGCATGTCACGGTAAAATTGATACGATGAATGTGGTGCAGATGGCCAACAACTTTACAATGGGATGGTGTATCGACTGTCACAGAACAACAGAAGTGGATATGACCAACGGTTATAATAAAGAATACTTCAAAAATCTGCATGACAAGTTGAAAAAACAATATGGTGAGGGTAGCAAAATCACTGTAGATGCAATTGGAGGTCTTGAGTGTGGTAAATGTCATTATTAATAACAAAAATTAGAAGTATAAATGGCTTCAAATAAAATACAATTCAGAAGTATTCACGAACTAAAAGACCCAACTTTAACTGGGAAGTTGGCTCAGAAAGAGTTTCAGAATGAGATTCCGGTTGATGAATTCTTAAGCGATGATAATGCAGGTTCTGCCAATACATCCAGAAGAGATTTTCTTAAGTTGTTAGGATTCTCCACAGCTGCGGTAACGCTGGCAGCGTGTGAAGCACCGGTTATCAAAACGATACCTTATGTAGTAAAACCACACGACATTATTCCTGGGGTTCCTAATTACTACGCTTCAACTTATTTTGATGGGTTCGATTTTGCTAGTGTTTTAGTAAAGACTAGAGAAGGTAGACCAATTAAAATTGAACCAAACCCAGTTGCTGGAGATTTAGGTAAAACTAACGCAAGAGCACAAGCAAGTGTACTTTCACTTTATGATAATGATAAAGTAAAGCAACCAAAGCTTGATGGGAAAGACGAAACTTTCGATAAAGTAGATGATTTCGTTATTAAAGGTTTAGAAGAAGCTAAAGCTTCAGGAAAAAGAATCGTTCTTTTATCTCAATCTTACGCTTCACCAACATTCAAAAAATTATTTGCAGAATTTAAGGCGAAATATCCTTCCGCAGAACTAATTACTTACGATGCGATTCCTTACGCGGCAGCTTTGGATGCAGCACAGGAAGTATTCGGACAAAGAGCTTTGCCGGTTTATGACCTTAGCAAGTCTCAGTTGGTGGTTTCTTTCAATGCGGATTTCTTAGGTGATTACAACGCATCAAGCCTTGAAGTTTCCTATGCTGCGGCAAGAAAGCCAGGCGAAAATATGTTGAGACATATCCAGGTAGAATCTAATATGAGCTTAACAGGTGCTAACTCCGATAGCAGATATAAACTGAAACCAAGTGCAGTTTTTAAAACTTTGGTAGAAGTTTATAACGGACTAAATGGTGGAACTTCTGATAAAGTGGCTTCCGAAATCGTGAAAGAACTTCAGTCAAAAGGCAGCAACGCTGTTGTTTTTGCTGATGGTTCTAAAGCGGCTTATGTTTTGGCGCACTTAATCAACCAAAAATTAGCATCTAACGCATTTACTGGAAAAGCTAATTTCCTTAAAGAATATGATAACGCAAGATTCAACGAATTTCTTTCTTGGTTGAATGGTGGACAGGTTGGTGTTTTGATTACGAATAATATAAACCCGATTTATTCGCACGCAAAAGGTCAATCTCTAAAGGCTGCAATCGAAAAGGTTCCTTATTCTGTTGCAATTACCGATAAGAAAAACGAATTATATAAAGCTTCAAAGGCAGTTATTCCTTTTACTCATTGGCTAGAATCTTGGGGTGATATCACACCGGAAACAGGTGCATATTGTTTAATGCAACCTACAATCCAGAAGATATACAAATCGAGACAGATTGAAGAATCTCTTTTAGTGTGGATTAACGGAAAAGATAACCCGGCTAATAATTATTATAATTATTTGAAAGCTAACGCATTGACGCTTAACGGAGGATTGTCATTCAACAAGAATCTATACAACGGTTTTGCAACTGGCGGACTTTCGACAGGATTATCTTATTCCGGCGGAAATGCTGCTCAGGCTATCGCTGAATTATCAGCTTTCAAACCAGCTCAATTAGAGTTACAGCTTTATACCAAACCTTCTATTGGTGACGGAACACAATCTAACAACCCTTGGTTGATGGAACTTCCGGACCCAATTTCAAGATTGTCTTGGGATAATTATATTACTATTTCACCAAAAGATGCAGAAAGTCTAGGATTGGAAAACAGTCTTAATGCTAGAATGCAGTTGGATGGAGATACAGTAAACGTTACTGCAAATGGCGTTACTTTGAAAGATGTACCCGTGTTTATCCAGCCTGGTCAGGCAGATGGTTCTCTTGGACTAGCTCTTGGCTACGGTAAAAAAGATTCTGGTAAAGTAGCAGAAACAGGGATCAACGCTTATCCGTTGTTTGATGGATATAACACAGTTCTTTCCAATGTAAAAATTGAAAGAACTGGTGAAACCCATGAATTTGCTGGTATGCAGCTTCAGAATACCTTAATGGGTCGTTATGAGATTGCGAAAGAAGTTTCTCTGGAGGATTATATCAACAAACCTGTTGACGAGTGGAACAAACCTTTGGAAATGCATACCTTAGGAGGCGAGCTTCCTATTGGGAAAGTAGATCTTTGGGATTCTTTTGATGATACAGATGGCCCTCACTTCAATCTTTCTGTTGACCTTAACTCTTGTACCGGTTGTGGTGCCTGTGTTATTGCATGTCAGGCAGAAAACAACGTACCTGTTGTAGGTAAAGAAGAAGTAAGGATGTCTAGGGATATGTACTGGTTAAGAATTGACCGCTACTATTCTACAGAACAAAAAGTGGAAGTTTATGAAGGGCTGAAAGAAGGGATGGCTGTGCCGGAACTGTATGGGAGCTCTGTTCTTGGTATAGAAGGCGCATTGGAGAATGCTGCGGATAATCCGGATGTAATTTTCCAACCTGTAATGTGCCAGCACTGTAATCACGCACCTTGTGAGACTGTTTGTCCTGTTGCCGCAACTTCCCATGGTAAACAAGGCCAAAACCAAATGGCTTATAACAGATGTATCGGTACAAGATATTGTGCGAACAACTGTCCATATAAAGTAAGAAGATTTAACTGGTTCAATTACGCTCTTAATGATAAGTTCGATTTCCATATGAATAACGATCTTGGAAGAATGGTATTGAATCCAGATGTTGTTACGAGAACAAGAGGGGTGATGGAAAAATGTTCTATGTGTATCCAGATGACACAGAATGTTATCCTCGAAGCTAAGAAAGATGGCAGAAAAGTTCAGGATGGAGAGTTCCAAACGGCTTGTGCCAATGCTTGTTCTACCGGCGCCATGAAGTTTGGTGATATGAATGATGTTAACTCAGAAGTGAGATCATTGTATACCGGCAACAGAAAATATACTTTGCTTGAAGAGATTGGTACAAAACCAAACGTATTCTATCATGCAAAAATCAGAAACAGAAAAGAAGAGAAAAACGTTTAAATAATAAATAGGTAAAAAATGTCAGGACATTACGAAGCTCCGATAAGGGAACCTTTAATTATTGGTCATAAGACTTATCACGATATTACAGAAGATATCGCAAGACCTATCGAGGAACGTGCAGGCAAACTATGGTGGGTATCTTTATACGCAGCCCTGGTACTGTTCGTTTACGGATTTGGTTGTATTGCTTACACCATCGGAACCGGTATCGGTGCATGGGGACTTAACAGAACCATCAACTGGGGTTGGGATATTACCAATTTCGTATGGTGGGTAGGTATTGGTCACGCCGGAACATTGATCTCTGCCGTTCTATTATTATTTAGACAAAGATGGAGAATGTCGGTTAACCGTTCTGCAGAGGCGATGACAATCTTCGCGGTTTGTCAGGCTGCTATCTTCCCGGTTATCCACATGGGTAGAGTTTGGGTTGGATATTGGGTATTCCCGTTGCCAAACCAGTTTGGATCCCTTTGGGTTAACTTCAACTCACCATTACTTTGGGACGTATTTGCGATCTCTACCTATTTCTCGGTATCAGTGGTATTCTGGTTTATGGGATTGATTCCTGACTTTGCAATGATCAGAGACCGCGCAAAAACGCCATTCAACAAAAAGATTTATACCATTCTGGCCTTCGGATGGGGTGGGAAAGCAAAGCACTGGCAAAGATTTGAAGAGTTATCTTTGGTGTTAGCAGGTTTGGCAACGCCACTTGTATTCTCAGTACACACCACAGTATCCTTTGACTTTGCTACCTCAGTAATCAAAGGTTGGCACTCCACGATATATCCGCCGTACTTTGTTGCAGGTGCGATCTTCTCAGGATTTGCAATGGTACAGACACTATTATTAGTCGCAAGAAAAGTTTGTCACCTGGAGGACTACATCACAATGTACCACATAGAGATTATGAATATCGTAATCGTGGTAACCGGTGGTATGGTAACTGTGGCTTACGCAACAGAATATTTTATCGGTTGGTATTCAGGATCACGGTTTGAAGATTTTACTTACCTATCTCCCGGGGCTGCCGTTGGACCATACTGGTGGGCATTTTGGGCGCTGATTATCTGTAACCTGGTTGTACCTGCTGCATTCTGGTTCAAAAAAGTAAGAACCAATATCTTCTGGACATTCATCATTGCATTGATTATCAATATCGGTATGTGGTTTGAGCGTTTTGATATCATCGTAATCAACCTGTCAAGAGATTACCTGCCATCATCCTGGACGATGTTTAAACCAACGATTATAGATGTAGGTGTATATCTTGGAACAATAGGATTCTTCTCTGTATTATTCCTTTTGTATGCCAGAACGTTCCCTGTTATTGCACAGGCCGAATTGAAGAGTATTTTGAAAATTTCCGGTGAAACTTATAAAGCAAAAGAAGGAGATGAGCAGCACTAAGATTATATATGGACTTTACGGCGACGACGATGATATGATGCACGGCGTTAAAGCCTTGAATGATAAAGGAATTAAGATAAACGAGGTTTATACACCATTCCCGGTTCACGGGTTGGATAAAGCCTTGGGTTTAAGAAAAACGAGGATTTCTGATGCTGCATTTATCTATGCTCTCTATGGGGTATGTATCGGAATTATTTTAACCTGGTATGTCATGAACCATGACTGGCCTCAGAACATTGGTGGTAAACCGTCATTTGACTGGGCACACAATATGCCTGCATTTGTAGACCCAATATTTGAGCTAATGGTTTTCTGTTCTGCTCACCTGATGTCGTTAACGTTTCTTTTCAGAAACAAAATGTATCCGGGCGCAAAACCTCAGAATCCTGATCCAAGAACAACTGATGATAAATTTATGATAGAATTTGTTTCAGATGATGTAGAAACTATCAAGCAGGTTTTGATAGATACAGGTGTTGAAGAAATAACCGTAAAAGATGCTTAAAATGAAGAATAATATTTTAAAAATTACAGCAATCTTTGGTTTAACAAGTGTTTTATTGAATTCTTGTGGTCCTAAAGATAATCCACCATTGGTTTATTTCCCGGATATGTATTTTCCTACGGCTTATGATCCATTGATGAAAGCTCAGGATGCTTATTCTGATCATGAGAACGAGATTCCTGCTTTTGTAGCTAATAATGGTGCCACAGGGCTTACGCCGGTAGAAGGTACAGTACCACAGAATAAAGACGGAATTGTAAGCGAGGAAACATTGCCAAAAAATGTAGATGAATATAATGCCGGATATGATGCTTCCAAAACAGTGACAGTTTCTCCTCTTAATCCAAAAAACCTTGAGAAAGATTTGGCAAGAGGTAAGATTTTGTTCGATCATACGTGTGCAGCATGTCATGGTACAGGAGGTGATGGGCAGGGGCCAATCGTACAGAGTGGTGCTTATGCCGGTGTACCAAATTATGCTGACAGAGATATCACAATCGGATCTATCCATTATGTTTTAACGAATGGTAGAAATGCGATGGGATCTTATGCAGGGCAGCTCAACGTAGGTGACAGATGGAGAGTGGCATTGTATGTTTACAACACATTTAAAGCGCCAACGCTTGCCAAAGCAGATGCTGCGCCAGCCGCTACTGCTGCTGCAACTGACGAAAAAACCAATGCTAATAAAAAATAAAGAAAAAAATGTATAGTTTTTCACCTAAATTAAGATTATATTCAATTATACTCATTGTTGTAGGCGTTGTTTTGTTCGGTATTGGTTATGCACTTAACCACGGCTTGGATGATGCTACAATTACCCATTGGATGGAGACCGCTCATTCCAAAGGGCATGATGCGCCTTCGCATTCCAGCGAGTTGGTTGGCCCACAAGATCATAATGCGCATCTGGAGCACGCAAAACTTCAGGTTCATAATCAGCCATTGGCTGCCATCCACACGTTTGCAGTGTTCTTCTTCGGGATTAGCTGTTGTGCCTTGTTTTTTTACAGTATTCAGCATGCAGCACACGCCGGCTGGTCTATTATTGTAACAAGGGTGATGGAAGCTATTGCATCATTTATCCCTTACGGAGGTGCATTATTGGTTATCATTATGATACTGAATGTGACTCATCAGGGGCATCTATTCCACTGGATGGATCCTAATCTAACGGATCCCAATTCACCGGAGTTCGATGTGATTTTATTCGAAAAGAAAAGATTTCTTAATATTCCTTTCTATGCTATCAGAACGATCATTTACGTAGTAGGCGCGTCCTTCTTTGCATGGAAGCTTAAAAGCCTTTCTAAAAAAGTGGATGAAAACAAAGGTGACAGAAAGATCTATGCAAGTTTGTATAGCTGGAACGTTGGTTACATCGCTTTCTTTGGATTTGCTTCTGCCGCATGGGCATGGGATTGGTTGATGTCTATCGATCCACACTGGTATTCAACATTATATATTTGGTATTCTATGGTTAGTTGCCTGTCAACATCTATTGCCATTATGATTATCATTAGTGTTTATCTTAAGAAAAAAGGTGTGTATCCTCAGTTTAATAATAACCATCTTCACGACCTTGGTAAGTTTCTTTTTGCAACAAGTATGTTGTGGTCTTATTTATGGTTCTGTCAGTTCATGCTTTATTGGTATGCAGACGTTCCGGAAGAGGTTAACTATTTCTTAGGCCGTTTTGAGTATTACGGGCCGACGTTCTTACCAATGCTGATTGTTAATTTCCTTGCACCATTATTGGTTTTGGTAAGCAGCAGTATCAAGAGAAATTATAAGGTTGTTACTTTTATGGCCTGCGTAGTGATCTTTGGTCATGCCGTAGATTACTTCAACATGGTGATGCCGGGTACAGTTGGTCCTTATTGGAATAATCTTCCAATGGCTCTCTTAGTTTTGGGATCTTTTGTTTTTGTTGTGGGAGTTTTTGTCTTTACTGTAATGACAGCATTGTCCAAACTTAAACTGATGCCAACAGGTAATCCATACTATCACGAATCAGAGATTTATGAATATCCGTTCTAATTTTATTTAGAATTTATAATACAACCCAACAGAAATGTTGGGTTTTTTTATTATTTTTAATCAAAGATTGATTCCTATGATTCACAAAATTCCGATAGAAAATATTCTATTTCTGGATATAGAGACAGTTCCACAGATAGACAAATGGGACAATTTGGATACTACCAGCCAATATCTATGGGATAAGAAGACAAGATTGCAAAGGAAGGATGAGATAGAAGCTTCCGATTTTTATGAGCAGCGTGCCGGGATCATGGCCGAATTCGGGAAGATTATTTGTATCTCTATAGGAATGATTGATAACAACTCAGGAAGGCTTAAAATCAAAACGTTTTCTGGTGAGGAAAAAGAGTTGTTGTTGGAATTCTGCGAGATCTTTAACAGCCCACGTATGGCCAATGTCATCCTTTGTGCCCACAATGGTAAAGAGTTTGATTTTCCTTACATCGCAAGGCGTTTGTTAATCAATGGTATTCAGCCACCGTTTCCTTTTCAGATGTTTGGTAAAAAACCTTGGGAAATCCCGCATTTGGACACCATGGAACTTTGGAAGTTTGGTGACTGGAAAAGTTTTGTTTCCCTGGAGTTACTCGCCCATCTCTTCGGTGTTCCTACACCAAAGGACGATATAGACGGCAGCATGGTAGCCGATATTTATTATAATGAAGGCGATATAGACAGAATCATTCATTATTGTGAAAAAGATGTCTTAACTTTGGCTAATATTTTCCGCCGTATGCGGCAAGAAGATTTATTAAAAAGATTAGATTAAAATGAAATATACAGACGACCAGATTGCAGATATTGGGGAAGAAATAATTAAGGAACTGAAAACCGTTTTTGATCCTGAGATCCCAGTTGATATCTATGAATTAGGATTGGTTTATGATGTACAGATTTCTGATGAAGGTGAAGTCTTGGTCATCATGACATTAACGTCTCCCAATTGTCCGGTGGCCGAGACGCTGCCAGTAGAAGTAGAAGACAAGGTAAGGGGCGTAGAAGGCGTAAAATCTGCCAAAATTGAATTAACCTTTGAGCCAACCTGGACGCGCGAAATGATGAGCGAAGAGGCCAAGTTTGAGCTAGGTATGTTATAAAAAAAGGAGATTGTTTTTACAATCTCCTTTTTATTTGTTATGCGATGCCTTCCTCTTCGCCTTTCAGTTTTTCGGCATTTTCCGCCATGATTACGGCATCCATCATCTCCTGAATATCACCATTCATATAAGCATCCAGGTTGTAGATTGACTTATTGATCCTGTGATCTGTGACACGGCCTTGCGGATAATTGTAGGTTTTAATTTTCGCAGAACGGTCACCTGTGGAGACCATGGTTTTTCTCTGAGCGGCGATATCACCCACCACTTCCTGAAGTTTGATATCATAGAGTTTAGCTCTCAACATTTCCATTGCCAATTCCCGGTTAGCTAACTGAGAACGGGCTTGTTGACAAACGACTACCAATCCCGAAGGTTTGTGCGTCAGCTGCACCTTAGTTTCCACTTTGTTTACGTTTTGTCCACCAGCACCGCCAGATCGGGATGTCTGCATCTCGATATCAGCCGGGTTGATTTCTACATCTACTTCTTCAGCCTCAGGCAAAACAGCTATTGTGATAGCAGAGGTATGGACACGGCCCTGGGATTCTGTTTCTGGGACACGTTGCACACGGTGAACACCAGACTCGAATTTCATAATACCGTAGACACTTTCGCCTTCTACCTTCATGATCAATTCTTTATAACCTTTGGATGCCTCGCTGACATCGGTGATCTCATGCTTCCAGCCTTTGGTCTTGAAGTACATCGAGTACATCCTGTACATGTCTTCTACAAAAATAGCCGCTTCATCACCGCCGGTTCCGGCACGCATCTCCAGAATAATATTTTTATCATCTGCGGGATCTTTTGGTATCAGGAGAAATTTAAGGTCTTCTTCCAACGCCGGAAGTTTGTCCTGAGCCTCCATTTTTTCGATTTTGGCCAATTCGGTAAACTCTTTATCAGAACCATCCGCAATAATCTCGTCTGATTCTTCTATGGTATTAAGGGCGCCTTTGTATTCATCAAAAACCTTTACAATCTTACCCAGATCGCTGTATTCTTTATTAAGGGAAGAGTAGCGTTTCTGATCCATTATCACATCGGGCTGAATGATCAGGTCAGCAACCTCATTATATCGTTGTTTTATCGCTTCCAGTTTCGGAATTAATGACTTAGACATACTTAAATTTTAGTTGGCAAAGATACGGAAATAAGATTTAAGTAGGAAGTAGGAAGTAGGAAGTAGGAAGTAGGATGTCAGAAGTTTTGATAGGATGCTGTTATCTAAAAGCACAAAAGAGATAAAGTTTTATACACTGTTTCCAAAGAACATTTTAGTAATGATCACCTAATTATTAGTTGGACCTATGCGACTTTATGTCAAAAAATAAAAAATCCACTCTCGAAAGAATGGATTTCATATATATTGTTTCGCTTTGAGTGCAATCTCTCACGAAAAGAAAATTGCCCTATTAATGATGACCGTGGTTCGCTGGTTTTTCGCCTGCAGGTCTTTGGTAGATTACTTCTACACCTTCTTGCTCATATAGTTTTTTGTATCTTACTTGTTCTGGATCAAAGTTTTTATTGATTTTTCCAAAGTACTCTGCTACACCTTCTGTCAACCAAAGTGGGACAATAAATGTCGCAAACATAAAGATACACCAGAATCCACAAAGGAACATTGTGAAAAAATAAATTGTCCAAAGGAACTGGTAAAACGGCCAGAATGCTGATAACATCATAATGATCTATATTTAACAGCAAAAATAAACGATTTTATCTTACCAGACAAAATTTGGGGATTGATTTTTTTCATTTTGATAAATTTTCAGTTTTTAGTACATTCGTAATGTTTAATAATCAGTCGGAATTGGGTTGAAAAAGAATGAAAACAGGCTTTATCAACTAGCCCCGATTGAAGCGGTTACCCCGGAACATGCCTTGGAAAATGCAGCGGCGTGAGGCGTATGAGCGGAAAGCGGGAATCAGCTCCTAATAAATTTGGTTTTATACCTACAAAATTTTAATAAATAAAAAAATTATACAATGAGTTTCAGAATTGAAAAAGACACAATGGGCGAGGTGCAAGTGCCTTCAGACAAGTTTTGGGGTGCACAGACAGAGCGTTCCAGGAACAATTTTAAAATTGGACCGGAAGGCAGCATGCCTCATGAGATCATTAATGCATTTGCATACCTGAAAAAAGCCGCAGCTTATACCAATGCAGAATTAGGTGTGCTCTCTAATGAAAAGAGAGATATGATTGCCAAAGTTTGTGAAGAGATTCTTGCAGGTGAGCTGTATGACCAGTTCCCGCTTGTTATCTGGCAAACAGGCTCCGGGACACAGTCTAACATGAATGTGAACGAAGTGATAGCGAACAAATCACACGTTAACAATGGAGGGAAATTGGGCGAGAAAACAGATGTCCACCCCAATGATGATGTCAACAAGTCGCAATCTTCTAATGACACTTATCCTACAGCCATGCACATTGCGGCTTACACCAAAGTGGTGAAAGAAACTTTGCCGGCTTTGGAAAAATTGAGAAATACGTTGGACGAAAAATCCAAAAAATTCCAGAGTGTGGTGAAAATAGGAAGAACACACCTGATGGATGCAACACCGTTGACGCTAGGACAGGAATTTTCCGGTTACGTGGCGCAATTGGATTATGCGAAAAAAGCGATCGAAAATACGCTGGAGCACCTTAAGCAATTGGCTTTAGGCGGTACAGCCGTGGGAACGGGTCTTAATACACCAAAAGGGTATGATGTTTTGGTTGCTAAGTACATCGCAGATTTTACAGGATTGCCATTTGTAACGGCACCTAACAAATTTGAAGCTCTGGCGGCTCACGATGGCATTGTTGAAACGCACGGTGCTCTTAAGCAACTGGCCGTCTCACTTTATAAAATTGCTCAGGATATCAGATTGCTGGCTTCTGGTCCTAGATCAGGAATTGGTGAAATCCACATTCCGGAGAATGAACCGGGTTCTTCTATTATGCCGGGAAAAGTAAATCCTACACAAAACGAAGCTTTAACCATGGTTTGCGCCCAGGTTCTCGGGAATGATACCACTATTTCTTTCGCAGGAACACAAGGTAATTACGAACTGAATGTCTTCAAACCGGTGATGGCTGCCAACTTTTTGCAATCTGCGCAACTATTGGCAGACGCCATGATCTCGTTTAATGAGCATTGTGCTGTAGGTATCGAGCCTAATTTGCCAAGAATCAAAGAATTGGTGGACAAATCACTAATGTTGGTAACCGCGCTTAACACGCATATCGGATACGAAAATGCTGCTAAAATCGCAAAAACTGCACATAAAAACGGTACAACGCTTAAAGAAGAAGCGGTTAATCTTGGCCTTCTGACTGCTGAGCAGTTTGATGAATGGGTAAAACCGGAAGATATGGTAGGAAGTTTGAAATAAGATTTTTCTTTTTTTTAATAGATAAAGACTGCTCAATAGGGCAGTCTTTTGTTTTTATGATCTTATTATGACTGCTCAGTAAAGATTTTTGACCGTTCGGTTGTGTTTTTTTTGAGTTTCTTTTGCGCCAGCCTAATTTTGGGGTATCAAAAAAACAAAACTTATGAAATCGCCTTGATTGAGAAACTCAAACATCAAAGATACTGCGATAACATATAGCAAAAAAAAAAACAATAAATATCTACATATGAAAACTTCAATCTTTATCACCATCTTTTTAATTTTAGTATCATTTTTTTCAAAAGCGCAGATGGATGACAAGTTCTATCAGTCTAAAAAAGAAATGAAAGCTCTGGAGTTCAAGAACATCGAACAGGTAAGCCTTCCTGTAAACAATGATACCATCACCGCGGTTGTTTTGAAACCAGAATCAAAATCAATCAAAAAAACCATTCTGTTTTTTCACGGGGCAGCAGGAAATATTTCAACTTACCAGTTTATGACAAAACCATTAGTAGATGCAGGGTTTCAGGTTGTAATGGTAGATATGAGAGGTTACGGGAAGTCAACCGGGACACCCACGCACCTTAACGTGGCAGAAGATGGTCAGAAATTTTTTGACTATGTGTTAAGCAGAAAAGACATCAGTAATACTAAAATTTACCTTTATGGAGCATCATTAGGATCTCAGATTGCGACACATCTGGCTAAAGGCAATCAGTCAAAAATCTCGGGTTTGATCTTAGATGGCGGGATGTCCTCCTTCACAGATATTGCCATTAAGTTTAAACCGGAAATGAAAGAAATTATTGAAAAGTATGTCACATCTCCCTATTCCGCAAAAGAAGATGTTAAGGCATTGGCGGGGCTTCCAAAATTATTCATTTACAGCAAAGGCGATTCTACCGTTCCTTTTGAACAAGGTCAATTGATTTACGAGAATGCTCCTGAACCAAAACAGTTCTTAGAATTTTCCGGAGAGCATATTGATGGAATGCGAACCGCTGATAAAGATAGGATTCTGAAAGCAATTGAAAATTTATAATATAAAAGGGAAGGTCTGACGACCTTCCTTTTTTTAACTGATCAAAGTTTTATATTTTCCACGGTTGTCATAGAGTATCCACAAGTTGATAAGGGCGAGAACAGTTACGATGATCATCCCTTCTGTGGTAGGAAATTTAGTGAAATTATGAATGACAATACCCACCAAAACAGGAAGTATGACAATAGCTCCCAACGCCCTTGTTTTTGGAGCGATAAACAGTAAACCACCTACGATTTCTACCGTACCAACCAATGGCATCAGCCAGCTGATTTCTGCAAAAGCGGCAAACAGTTTTTTCTGTTCCTCGGTTGGTGTAGGCATTGGCATATAATGCAGAAATTTGTCCAGACCGGCATTGATAAACATCAGGCCAAAGAGAAGGCAGAGGATAAACTTAACGTATTTCATAATTATAAAATTTGTGATGATTATTCGAAATTAATTAAAATTTTGATTCAAAAACCAAATATTTTTAATTTTATGACATAAAAAAATCCGTTGCTTTACAAATATAAAACAACGGATTCTGGTAAAATTGATTTGGAATCTATTTTAGTGCAATATCAACCACTTCACTCATATTGGTCACGTAGTTGACTTTTAGGTTTTTCAGATAATCTTTTTTGATTTCTTCCACATCTTTTCTGTTGGCCTCACAAAGGATGACTTCTTTGATGCCTGCTCTTGTAGCTGCCAACAGTTTTTCTTTAATACCGCCAACAGGCAATACTTTGCCGCGCAGTGTGATTTCGCCGGTCATTGCCAAATGGGGTTTCACTTTTTTGTTTTTGTAGCTGGACACCATTGATGTCAGCATTGCAATCCCGGCAGACGGGCCATCTTTTGGTGTGGCGCCTTCAGGAACGTGGACGTGGATATTTTTTTTCTCTATATCTTCCTCAGATATGCCCAGATCTTCGTGGTGCGCTTTGATAAATTCTAATGCAATAGTAGCGGATTCCTTCATTACATTTCCGAGATTCCCGGTCATTGTCAGTATTCCTTTACCTTTGGATAAAATACTTTCTATAAACAAAATGTCACCGCCAACGCTTGTCCAGGCCAATCCGGTTACAACGCCGGGTACATCAGTTATTTCTGCTAATGTTTTTGGCCTTGGCACGCCCAGGATCTCATCCACTTTCTCAACAGAAATTTTTGGATCATAGTCATTCTCCATAGCCAGCTGCAGTGCTACCCAACGGGCAATGGCCGCTATCCTTTTTTCCAGCGTTCTTACGCCGCTTTCCGAAGTGTGGGCTTCAATAATATGTTTCAGTTCAGGATTTCCCAGTTTTAAGGATTTTGCATCCAAACCATTTTCCTGAAGCTGTTTTTTGATTAAGTGTCTTCTAGCAATTTCAATTTTTTCTTCCAACGTATAGCCTGCAATGCTGATGATCTCCATTCTGTCCAACAAAGGCCTTTGGATAGTAGAAAGTGAGTTGGCAGTTGCAATAAACATTACTTTGGAAAGATCATAACCCATTTCCAAGAAATTATCATAGAAATTGCTATTTTGTTCAGGGTCAAGAACTTCCAACAAAGCGGAACTCGGGTCGCCGTGCGCGCCTTGCCCGATTTTATCAATCTCATCAAGGACGATCACAGGATTGGATGTCCCAGATTTTTTGATGGACTGAATAATCCTGCCGGCCATCGCACCAATGTAAGTTTTCCGGTGTCCGCGGATTTCGCTCTCATCGTGCAAACCGCCAAGGGAAACTCGAACATATTTTCTTCCTAAAGAATCTGCAATCGATTTTCCAAGCGAGGTTTTTCCAACTCCCGGAGGACCAACCAAACAAAGAATTGGCGACTTCATATCGTTCTTTAATTTAAGGACAGCAATATGTTCCAGGATTCTTTTTTTGATTTCTTCCAGTCCGAAATGTTCTTTATCAAGAAGTTTTTCCGCTTTTTTGAGATCAAAATGATCTTTGGAATATTTTTCCCAAGGCAAATCGGTAAAGAAATCCAGATAATTTCTTTGGACGTTATAATCCGGGGAATTTGGATGCTGGCGTTGCAGCCTTTGCAGTTCTTTTTGGAAGTGATTTTCTACGTCAGAGTTCCATTTTATTTTTTCAGCTTTTAGGCGGAATTCATCAGCGTCAGATTCAGCGCCACCACCCAATTCTTCCTGAATGGTTTTGATCTGTTGATTCAGAAAATATTCGCGTTGCTGTTTGTCAAGATCTTTGCTTGTTTTCTGATGGATCTGGTTTTTCAGTTCCAAATGGCGGAAGTCGTCGTGCATCAATTCATACAATGCTTTTGCACGTCCGGTTAACGATTTCTCGTCCAGCAGCCTTTGTTTCTTGTCTGATGAAAAGTTGCCGTTGGCAGAAACAAAATTCAGGAGATCTTCCTGCCCGTCAATATTTTTAATAGCAAACTGAGCCGCATTGGGGATGTTGGGATCAATATTAATAATCTTTTCCGCCAGATCTTTGATATTATCCATCAGTGCAGAAAACTCTTCTTTATCCTTAGGCTGAGCATCTTTTAGCCTGATAATTTCGGCAATAAAATAAGGCTCCTGAGAAACCATTTTTTTGAGTTTAAATCTTTGGAACCCTCTTGTAATGGCTGTGATATTACCTTCAGGGAGTTTGATAATTTTGATGATCTTAGCCAAAGTTCCGACAGCATAAAGGTCTTTCTCTGTTGGATTTTCCTCGTTTGGGTTTTTCTGGCTGATGATCCCGATGAATTTATTTTCCTTTTGTGCTTCTTCCAGCAGTGTTTTGGACTTTTCTCTTCCAGCTGTTATGGGAATAATCACTTTTGGGAACATAACCATATTTCTCACCGGAAGGATCGGGAAAAGGTTTTGAGATTCATCGCTTTCCTTAGTATCGAAGTCAGAAAAATTAATCTCTTCGGCAAGCATTCCTATGCCCTCGTCAAGTATCTCTTCAAAATTGATATTTTCAAATTCTGTCATAATATAGTTGATGACATATTGTCATTAATCTTAATGGATATAAAGATTGATTCTCTACATTTCTTAGAAAATCAATCTGGTTCTATGTTGGATTATAATTTCACAAGCGCTATGCCACAGGAAAAAACCTAGCAATTTGGCAGTTTTTAATTAAAAAACCCTTTCAGAGTTTGAAACTCTGAAAGGGTTTTTAAGTTTTATTTGAATTGATTTTACACCAACATTCTTTGTGCCTTTTTTACACCTTCTGCAAGAATATCGATCTCTTCTAAGGTGTTGTAAACCGCAAAGCTCGCACGGACAGTTCCCGCAATATTGAAGAAATCCATAATCGGTTGTGTACAGTGATGTCCGGTTCTTACGGCAATCCCCATTTTGTCGAGAATCATGCCAGTGTCAGACGCTATTCCTACTCCGTTCAGATTAAAAGAGACGACGCCGGTCCTGTTGGCTTTTTCACCATAAATATAAAGGCCTTCGATTTCCAAAAGTTTTTTCTGTGCGTAATTCAGAAGTTCGTTTTCGTGGATCTGAAGATTATCGTGACCGATCTTTTCTATAAAATCAACGGCTGCACCCAGAGCAATATTACCGCCAACATTAGGCGTCCCAGCTTCGAATTTGAAAGGTAAACCTGCATAAGTTGTCCCATCAAAACTACACTTGTCGATCATTTCGCCGCCACCGTGGAAGGGGTGAAGGTTTTCCAAAACAGATTCTTTCCCATATAGAATCCCTGTTCCCATTGGTGCGTACATCTTGTGCCCTGAGAATACAAAAAAGTCGCAGTCCATTTTCTGAACATCGATTTTGAAATGCGGTGCCGATTGCGCGCCGTCAATCAAAACATAAGCATTGGAAAGTTTTCTGGTTTTGGCAATAATTTCTTCGATTGGATTAACGATTCCCAAAGCGTTGGATACCTGATTAACCGCAACCATTTTGGTTTTTTCTCCCAACCAGAAATCTAAGACGTCGGTTTGAAGAATGCCGTTTTCGTCCATAGGAATTACCCTTAGTTTGGCGCCGGTTCTCTCGCAAAGCATTTGCCAAGGGACGATGTTGGAATGGTGTTCCAGATAAGAAATAATGATCTCGTCATCCTTTTTGATCTGATTCGTCAAAGCATAAGCCACAAGATTGATACTTTCGGTTGTTCCTTTGGTGAAAATGATTTCGTAATCGTGTTTGGCGTTGATGAACTTTTGGATTTTCTGTCTCGCCAGTTCCATTTCTTCAGTGGCCAGTTGGCTCAGCGTATGAATCCCACGATGCACATTGGCATTGATGGTTTCGTAATATTTTTCCCAGGTTTTAATGACAGACAATGGTTTTTGCGAAGTCGCTGCATTGTCCAGATAAACCAAAGGTTTTCCGTTGACCTGTTGATTTAGAATAGGGAATTGCGATCTTATGTTGTTGATATCAAACATTTTGGATGTAGATATTAGATGTTATAATTTACTTGTTCGAATTGAGTCCAATGCTAAAGCGTTGAATTACAGCAGCCCGACTTGAGCGGAAATCCTTTTTTGCTTGTACTTCAAGTTTTATTTGGACTGAAAACTTCGTGCAAAAAAGATTGGGAGCAGAAGGCGGATAAGCTGCCCAAATAATTAAAATGCTAGTAATAATTATTTAGAATGGGTCAAAGTTACGTCAAAAATTATTAAAAATATCGATGTTAAATATTTATAAAAAAATGAGGATTTTTGTCTGATGGAATAATAATTGAGTATTTTTGGACAATTCATTTATTATTAACAAATAAATAGTAAAACTATGGCATTCGAATTACCAAAACTAAATTATGCATACGATGCGTTGGAACCAACGATTGATGCAAAAACAATGGAAATCCACTATACAAAACACCATCAGGCGTATGTGGATAATCTAAACAAAGCAATTGAAGGAACAGATCTTGAGGGAAAATCTCTTGTAGATCTACAAAAAATAGGAACTGATAAACCAGCTGTAAGGAATAATGGCGGCGGACACTACAACCATTCGCTTTTCTGGGAACTTTTGACACCGGGAGGAAGCAAAGAACCGGTAGGCAACGTAAAAGCCGAAATTGAGAAATTGGGTGGTTTTGAAAAATTCAAAGAAGATTTTTCTAACGCAGCCAAAACAAGATTTGGTTCCGGATGGGCTTGGCTTGTAAAAAATGCTGACGGATCTGTGGTTGTTTCTTCCACACCAAACCAGGATAATCCACTGATGCCTGTTGCGGATGTTCAGGGAACTCCGATATTAGGTATTGATGTTTGGGAACACGCTTATTACCTAAAATATCAGAACAGAAGACCAGATTATGTTGCCGCTTTTTTTGATGTAATCAACTGGGATAAAGTGGAAGAATTCTACAATAAATAATCCGGCTAAAAAACATTATAGATAAACCGTCAAAACCATCAGGGTTTCCTGATGGTTTTTTATGTTTTAGTTGGTCGATTCTGGAGATGTGGGAGATTCCGTTTTTTCCGGTTTGCTTTCTTTTTTCTCCTCTTTGGTTTTTTGGGCTTCTTTTTCTGCTTTTCCTTTATCCAATTTTTCCTGTGCCGCTTTCGCAATCGCTGCAAGGCTGTCCTTTTCTCTCTTGATGGCAACGGCATTAATTTTCGACATCACACTTTCCGAAGTGGCGCCGGGACCGAAAGAATCTATGACTGTTGTATCGTAAGTTATACTGGGTGCAGCCTCCAGATTGTCGGGATTATTTTGTGCCGTACTTTTTTGGGAACAGGACAGTGCTGTGGACGCAATGATTAATGTACAGATTATAAGCTTCATAGCTGCAAAAATCGTAAAATTATTTGATATTAAACGTAGCGATGACCGGAAAATGGTCTGATATCCTGACCGTTCTGTCTACTTTATAACTAATCGGAGTTATAGATTCTGATGCAAATACGTGGTCTATCTTTAGAGGGAATTTAAAATCGTGGAAACTTGTCCCACTGCCTTTCCCGGCTTTGAGAAACACATCTTGTAAACCTTCGGAAATTTTGTAATATTCGTAAGAATTGGGAACCGCATTGAAGTCGCCGCCCACAATCACAGGATAAGGCGAAGCATTGATAAAATTCTTGATCTGATTGATCTCGGTCTCATGTTTTTTGAATGTTGGGATCAGCATATGAAGTACTTTTCTGGCTTTTTCTTCATTCCTGTTCATATCGCTTGTTGGCCTTACCATTTTCTTTTCCAGAAAAAAAGGTTCCATATAAATGTTGACAAACCGGATGGTTTTTCCATTAATTTTGATATCAGCAAAAATAGATAAGCCGTTATTAACATCTGTTTTTATCAGGCCGGTTTCGGAGATTGGATATTTAGAAAAAATCTTGATGTAGGCATAATTTTTCCCGGAATATCCAAATCCTTCCGGTTTTTCATCACTGTTAAATTCCTGAAGGAAAACAATATCGGCATTCTGTTTATTAATATAATTATAGATCGCGTCATCGCCTAACGCACCGAATTTGCCGTTCAGGGACAGGAGTTTGAGATTGGGTTTTTCTTTTTTTTCTGAAGTATAATTGATCCACCGCCTTGTGGGAGTAATGAAACACAACGACAGCAACAGGAAAATAACAGACCTCTTTCTCCATGTGATGATCCAGAAAATCAGCAATAATACATTAGCAATAATTAATATTGGAAATGCTAAAGAAAGCAAATTCAGAAAACCAAAAACCCGCGGCGGAATGTAAGCATTCAGAATTGTTCCAAACAAGATGGAAATAACCAGCAAATGCAATGCTGTTAAAAGAAAACGTATAATTACCATCTATTGTATCCTGTCTCTGTTTTTCTTCCAGCTCAGGATGTAAAGGAAACCAATCAACGCGCCTCCCAAATGTGCAAAATGGGCAATGTTATCTCCATCGCTTTGCCTGAATCCCAAAAATAGCGAAACTACAATGATTATAGGCGTCAGATATTTGGCCTTGATAGGAAAAGGGATAAACAGGAACATCAGCTTAGCATCCGGGAAAAGTGTTGAAAATGCAGCAATTACCCCAAATATAGCACCAGATGCACCAACCATTGGCGTGGTTAGCATGCCAAATAATTTTTTGGCTTGGTCAATCACTTCGGGGTTGTTGGAGTTAATAGGCCGCTCTCCGCTGTAAGAAAAATCAGCGTATTTATAAATCTCATGGATGTCAAAACCTTGAGATGTCAAGAAGTTGGTAATCTGGCTGACTTCGTAATAATTCCACAAATTGTAAAGGGCAAAGCCGCCCAGACCTGAAGCAAAATATAGGATCAGGAATTTTTTTTCGCCCAACACTTGCTCCAACACAGGCCCAAAGCTCCACAATGTCATCATATTAAAAGCAATGTGAAGAATGCTCCCATGCATAAACATGTGCGTTATAATCTGCCAGGAGTGGAAGTTGGGAGACAACGGAAAATAGCCTGCAAGCAGTCCTGTGGCGTTAATATTGTAGTTTTCCAGCAAAAATGTTGCAATAAAAACCACTACATTCAGAATAATAATATTTTTGGTAACAGGTGTCAGTTGTGGAAACATAGTTTAAAATTTATTTTTAAAATCATCAAAGGGCACTTCCAGCCAGCATTTTTTCCCATTGACGGTATACTGCGGAAACCCAAGCTCTATAAAGTCTTTTACCAGTTGCTCGACTTCGGTTTTATAAATAAAATCGAACTTGGACTTGGTTTTTAGTTTTACCCATTGGTATTCAAAATATTTGTAGAAGTCTTCTTCAGTCCTGTACTCCAGGATTTCAAAGATTTTTTCGAGGAATTTGATAACCTGAGATTCTTTTAAAGCTTCGGGAACGGCTTCTATTCTCAGCACATTTTCCTGAGCCAAGGTCATTTCAAACCCAAAATCGGGCAAATATTTTTTGATGGACTTGTATTTGTTTTTTTCAATCTCATTCAGATGATATTCCAAAGAAAATAAAAGGCTTTGACCTGCTTTTTTGGTCGGAAGGTTTTCCTGATGAGAAGACATCAGGACGCGGTGCATCCGCCCAAGATCCAGCATATAAGTTTGCCCGTCTTTGTTGAGCAGCCAATAGCCGTTGGGCAACCGAAAAAGGTCTTCATCCAGGTCATCATCTTCAAAAAGATTAATCTTGGATGGTGCTGCAGAAGCGGTAACATCATACAGTTCGGCAAGGTTTATTTTTTCCTCGTTTGATATTTTTTCTGAAACAAACGGATTAAAATCCCGGTCAACATTAATCGCAGAAGGCATTGGTGCACCACTGTTGGCTTTGCTTGGCGTGGATGAGAAAAAAGCTTCCATCTTTGGGTCTCTTTCAAAATCCAGGCTTGGCGCAATATTATAGATCCCCAGAGAACGCTTGATGGTGGAACGCATCAGGGCAAATATCAAAGCCTCATCCTCAAACTTGACTTCGGTTTTTTGAGGGTGGATATTCACATCTATTTTCTCGGGATCCAGTTGCAGATAAAGAAAAAAAGAAGGGATATAGCCTGGTTGTAACAAACCTTCAAACGCTTCCTGTACCGCTTTGCTGAGATAAGGGCTTTTAAAATATCGCCCGTTGACAAAGAAAAACTGCTCACCTCTTACTTTTTTGGCACCTTCCGGCTTCGCGACATAACCATGCAGGTCTACCCAACCAAGATCTTCCTTGATAGGGATCAAAATCGGCTGCAGTTTCCTGCCGAAAACATCTACAATACGCTGCATCTGTCCGCCTTTTCTCAGGCGGAAAACAGGCTCGTCATTATGAAACATCTCAAACTCAATCGTCTCATGAGCGAGTGCAACACGCTGGAATTCATCAATGATATGACGGAATTCTACATTGTCATTTTTCAGGAATTTGCGCCTTGCCGGAACGTTGTAAAATAAATTCTTGACAGAAAAATTAGAACCTTCTACCGTCTGTACCGGTTCCTGAAACTGGAACTGTCCGCCCTCGATATAAATATTAGTCCCAACCGGCGCATCTTTCTGCTTGGTTTTCAGCTCAACCTGCGCAACAGCTGCAATAGAAGCAAGTGCTTCTCCACGGAAACCTTTGGTGGCAATCTTGAAAATATCTTCTGTCGATCGGATCTTGGAAGTGGCATGGCGTTCAAAAGCCAGCCTTGCATCGGTGTCGGACATGCCAATTCCGTTGTCAACCACCTGAATCAGGTTTTTACCCGCGTCGCGGATAATCAGCTGGATTTTATCCGCGCCAGCATCCACGGCATTCTCCAATAATTCCTTAACAATAGAAGCCGGGCGTTGCACCACTTCTCCTGCAGCAATCTGATTAGCAACGTGATCCGGTAAAAGCTGAATAATATCTGACATATTTGCTATTGAACTTCCAAAAATAAGGATAAGTATCGAGCGATAAAAGTTAAATAATTGTATTTTTTGAACATAATACTCACAAAGGGGCTTATTATAGCGGGCTTTAAAGTCTTTCAATAAAAGCAAGGCAACATTCTTTGCTAAGTAAAACTGTCTTGAGAAGTTTTAACAAATTGGAGTAAATAATTGTTGGCAATACCGCTAATGTTTTCGCGGACGGTAAAAGTTGGGAAATTTGTGATAATTTTGAGTCCTGTAAATAATTCATAATTGATGAAAAGAGATCTCTATATTGATTTTGCCAAAGGGTTTGCTACCATTTCCATCATCTTCATTCACACGGCTTTCTGGAGTGGTCAGTTTTACCTGCCGACAGAAGTGCGCGTATTTTCCTTGGTTTTTGATGTGGCGCTGTTTTATGCTTTGAGCGGAATCACGTCCGGGAATAATGTTGAGAAAACTCTTTACAGATTGCTGAAGCTGCAGATCACCTATATGATTTTTGTGACATTCCTGTTCTTTCTGGATTATTTTTTCAAGGTTTTTGGACTGACGGTTTTTTCTTTTGAATGGCTGAAGGATTTCTATTCTACCTTTGGGAGCAAATATGTTCCGGCAAGCATTTCGGCAGAACCACAATGGCAGGTTTTGGGGAATTGGTATCTGCACGAATATTCTAATTGTGATACTTTTCCTGTGGTAATGGGCAGCTTCTGGTATCTGAAAGTTTATTATATCCTGACTGTTTTAGGCGTTTTAATATTAAGGTTTTTTCCGAGACATATCAACTGGTTTATCGGGATTTGCGCGGCTTTAACTTTGATCTTCAATATATTTCCGCAATATTATCCTAGCGGACAGGTTGGTTATGTCGCTTTTTATATGGCTGTTTTTCTGATTGCTCACAAAATGCGCGGAAAACAGATCCCGGCCAAAATGATCCCTGTGCTTTACGGATTGGTTGCCGCAGCTTTGGTTTGGATGTTTTGGTATTACGGGGGTGAGATTTTTTACAAACTCAACAAGCAGAAGTTCCCTCCAAAAATCCCTTACATTATTTGGACTTTATTCTCTCTGGTAACATTATTTGTGTTTTATAACCGGTTGAAAATCAATAAGCCTAATTTTTTCACAAAGGTTGGTCAGGATGCGATCTTCTTTTATTTCGCACAGGGGATGAGCTCGTCTCTGATGTATTTTATCGTGGTTCCGCTAAAAGATTTTATGAGCTGGTGGTGGCTGGTTTTGATTATCTATCCAGTCAATATTTTGTTGGCGGTTATTATTGCAAAGGGGCTTAAAAAAATAGATGATCTGGGCTGGAAAATTTTACAGTATTTGAGAGAAAAAACTGCATCTAATAATTGATTATTATTCTTAATTTTACAAAAAAATCAAAATAATGTTTCGTCTCAAACTTCCTACAGATCCACGATGGGCCAATATTGCAGAAGATAACCTGGAAGAGATTCTTACAGACCACGCCTGGTGCGAGCAAAAAGCAGCAACCAACGCCATTGGGCTTATTACAATGGTTCCGGAGCATACCGAGATGGTTACCGAACTTCTGGCTATTGCGCAGGAAGAGCTGGATCATTTTAATCAGGTTCACGAGATTATCAAAAAGAGAGGCGGCATCCTTGGGAGAACCCGCAAAGACGATTATGTGAACGATCTGGTGAAATTTATTGTAAAAGGCGGCGACCGCAAAGATCTTTTGGTAGATAAAATGCTTTTCGCAGCCATGATAGAAGCCAGAAGCTGCGAACGCTTCAAAGTTCTGACGGAAAATATCAAAGACGCGGAACTGAAAAAATTCTATAACGACCTTATGATTTCCGAAGCCAATCATTACACCACATTCATCGGGTTTGCAAGACAGATCGGCGATCCCGAAAAAGTTAACCAGCGCTGGGAAGAATGGCTGGCTTACGAGGCAGAGGTCATGCAATCTTACGGTAACAAAGAAACCATCCACGGATAAACAAACGCTAATACTACGCTGACTGGGCATCATTAACACTTTATGAGTAAATGAACGTTGTCAGTTTGCGAGGACAAGGAGACTATTAAATTAAAATGAACAGAAGCTTTAACGATTACCTTCGGCTTTTTCTGCGGTCCTTTATCCAGGGGCTCATCATCATTGGCCCATTTGCGATTACTGTATGGATTATCTGGTACATCGTTTTCAGTATAGACAATCTGGTGCCGTCGGTTTCGGGTAAATTTCCGGGGCTCATATTTTTCATTGTTATCTTTGGGACCGCCTTTATCGGGTTTATGGGAAACAAATTCATCATCGGTCGGTTGATTGTTGATGGTGTTGATTATGTTTTGGAACATATCCCTGGGATTAAGTTCATTTATACTTCACTCAAGGACGTTCTCGGCTCTTTTGTGGGAGATAAAAAAAAATTCAATGTGCCGGTTTGGGTTAAAACCAATGAAAATCCTGAGATCTGGAGAATCGGATTTTTGACACAGTCTGATATGTCTGCCGTCAATCTAGATCAGATGGTTGCTGTTTATCTGCCACATTCTTACGCCGTGTCCGGCTGGGTGATTGTTACCCAATTCAATAATATTAAAGAAGTTAACGGGATGAGCTCTGCCGAGGCTATGAAGTTTGCGGTGAGCGGTGGCGTTGCCGGATTCCATTCAGACGAAAGTGTTTTCAAGGCACCGGAGTAGTTTTTTGATTATTAATTGCCGATTATTAATTATCATTTTTTGGGCAGCTTTTCCGCCTTCCGTTCCCGCTTTTTTCTTTTTTTGTCAAAAAAGAAAAAGAGCTCCACTCAAGTCGGGCTGCGGTTTTGTCCCAGGATAGAAGTTATAATCATTTTCCACGAAATTAATTATTCTTTCTTAACTATTCATTATTATGAAATTACCTTACGCAGAACCATTTAGAATCAAAATGGTCGAAGAAATATACCAATCCACACAAGAACAACGCGAAGAATGGCTGAAAAAAGCCGATTATAACCTATTCAATCTCAGAAGTTCCCACGTTTACATCGATCTCTTAACAGATAGCGGAACCGGAGCGATGAGCGACAAACAATGGGGCGCACTGATGATTGGTGACGAGAGTTATGCCGGATCACGCTCTTTCGAAGCTTTACAACAAACCGTTGAAACAATTACGGGGTTTCCATATTTATTGCCAACGCATCAAGGTCGGGCGGCAGAAAATGTTCTGTTCTCGGTCATGGTAAAAGAAGGCGATGTTGTACCGGGAAACTCCCACTTTGATACAACAAAAGGACATATCGAAATCCGAAAAGCACACGCCATCGACTGTACTATTGATGAGGCTTTTGATATCAACAATCTTCATCCCTTCAAAGGGAATATCGATCTGCAAAAGCTGGAAGAGGTTTACAGATCTCATCCGAAAGAGCAAATCCCTTTTTGTCTGATTACGATTACCTGCAACTCTTCCGGAGGACAGCCCGTATCTTTGGAGAATATCAAAGCCGTTAAAGCATTGTCTGACAAATTTGGGATTCCTGTTCTGTTCGACTCGGCAAGATTTGCAGAAAATGCTTATTTCATCAAGAAAAGAGAGGAAGGACAGCAGCATAAAAGTATTAAAGAAATCTGTAAAGAACTATTCTCTTACGGAGACGGAATGACAATGAGCTCCAAAAAAGACGGCTTGGTCAACATCGGCGGCTTTATCGCTTTGAAGAATAAAGAGATTTTTGAAAAAGCCTCTAATTTCACCATTATTTATGAGGGTTTCATCACTTACGGAGGAATGGCAGGGAGAGATATGTCTGCTTTGGCGGCCGGTCTGGACGAAGCCACCGAATTTCCTTATCTGGAAAGTAGGATTTCCCAAGTGGAATATCTGGGAAACAAATTGATGGAAGCCGGAATCCCGGTTCAAAAGCCGATTGGCGGGCACGCTGTTTTCATTGATGCGCTTAGTTTTTTACCAAATATCAAAAGAGAGGAATTCCCTGCGCAGACTTTGGCCATAGAGCTCTACAAAGAAGCAGGCATCCGTGGGGTAGAAATAGGGACTTTGCTCGCAGACCGGGATACGGAAACACGAGAAAACCGCTATCCAAAACTTGAATTGCTGAGACTGGCGATACCAAGACGGACTTACACCAATAACCATATGGATTATGTTGCCGCAGCGGTCATTAATGTTTTTGAAAGGCGAGATGACATTACGAAGGGATATAAAATCAAACACGAGCCTGATATCTTAAGGCATTTTACAGTCCAATTGGATAAAATATAATTAACAAAAAAAGAGAGCAATTGCTCTCTTTTATTTTGTACTTCTGCGCTGCATTTGTATTCGCGGTGCATCCGGGTTTTTCGGATTGCCATTGCCTCCGGGTCTTCCGGGTCCGGAACTTACAGGGGCTGCAAAATCTGTGCTTTGCTCTGCCTGTTTCTGTTCTTCGGCAGATTTCTGTTGCGGTGGATTTTGCGTAACAGCATTGCCATTCTCATCTGTTAACTCCAGTTTGACATCACTTTTTAAGAATTTGAGAAGGTCTTTGGCTTTTTTGCCTTCCGGAGTCTTAGCATAATTAAGAACAATCTGTTCCAGTTGTAAAATCATAATCTCTTTGCCTGCCGTTTTGCCTGCATTATAAGCATTCAAAAGATAAAACTTAGGTATAAGCGCATCTTTTGGGTTGTCTGCGATGGCTTTATCTATAATAGCCGATGATTCGGTATATTTCTCGGTCACATAGAGTTTATAGGCATCAGCATAGAGCTTTTCTACATTCTCTGATGATTTGTTGAGGTCTTTGCTCTTTGGGTTTTTAACAAATTCTGCATAAGATGTGTAAGGGTATTTTTGCAAAATCAGCTGCTTAGCTTTTTCTGCCTCAGCAGGATTTTTTTCCTGATTAAAAACAAAGATGTTGTACAGTGCCTGTTGATCAGTCTCCTCGTCAGGTTTGCTGTCTGTAAGATCAAAAAGTGTTTTGGTTGCCAGTTTTGTATTGCCAAAAAAGTTCTCATACATCCTTCCCATGCCCAGGCTTGCGGTGTCTCTGTCTTTTTTCAGTTTGTCAAGTTCTGCTTTTGATGTAGGGATTTTCTCGATATAGAATTCTGGCTCCAGACGCCGGGGATCTGGTGCTGTTGCAATGCCCAGAGCTTCGTTTTTGAGGTCTTCTATGGTTGCTGATTTGGCAGAATAACGCCAGTTGTCTGCCAATGTCCTGCTGCCCCAGGTCTGTTTAAAGGCTACTTCACCTCTTGGGATATTATTGGTATTGGCAAAATAGAACGTGGATCCGCCGCTGCTGATCCCAAAATTCTGAAAGCTATTGGCGTCAGACGAATTATTAGCAAATATGGAGTTAGCATTATAATCTCCGTTATCAAAACCTTTATTTTTTTCTGCTCTTCTTTTTTCCAATTCTTCTGCAGCTTCTTTCTCTTTAATCTTATCAATATACTTGGTAAAATAAGCTTTTTTCTCATCAGGGCTCATCTTAGCCAAAGCCAGGATGCTGTCGTTCTTCTTGATGACATAATAATTCTTTGACAGTTTTTTGATATTGGCTGTCAACTCGGTGAGCCTGTCTTTTTCAGGTTTGTAGGTCATGACTGCCAATGCGCTGTCGTAGTAGATACCGGCGGTAAGATAATCATCTTTGGTAAAATATTTTTTGGCTAATTCAGAATACGTAAGCCCGCGGATCTGCGGGTCTGATTGTTTCTCTTTGAGTGCTTTCCTAAAATAAGAATCAGCTATAGAATCTTTTGCTACAGTAGTTGCAATAAGGCCGGTTGCATAATACAGTTCATTTTTGCGGGAAGCATAAGTCCCTTTTTTGGCAATCTTTTCCAAGTAGGCAACAGCTTCGTCATAACTGTCTGCTTTGCCATCAAATGTTTTGGCAATTTCTATCTGAGATTTAACCTCGAACTCGTAACTGTTTGCATATTTATAAGCTGTGGCAAAAGATTCTCTGGCTTCGGATTTCTTACCGAGGCTTGCAAGGATTTGCCCTCTTAAAAATGCAATTCTGCTTCGGGTTTTCCTGTTTTTGTTATAGGTAAATGCTTCATCCAGAACTTCTGCAGCCAGTTCTTTTTTGCCCCATTTCAGAAAATTATCTGCCTGATAGACTTTTAATATGGCTTTGTATTCCCGGGTAAGTTTTATTTTAGGATCATCTTCCAGTCCACGGAACACTTCATCTGCGCGGTAATATTCTTTGAGCTTGGAGTAGTTAACAGCTTGGTATATTCTTGCTAATGGCAGCCTTTTGTCTTTGCTCATGGTGTTGAAAACATAGCCCAAAGCATCCAAAGATTCTAGATACTTGCCCTGATACATTTTGGCTTTGGCCAACAGGATATAAGCATCAAAAATTTTCTTATTTTTTTCTACACCGTTAACGAGGACCGAATATTTGGAAATCGTTTTTTGTGCCTTTGCCTCAGCAATTTGCAGGATTGATGCACCCTTGTTCCCGGACTGGCCTCTCGCACCGCCGCCGCCGGCTCCAAAAGCATTTTCGCTGGCGCTTCTCATACCTCTGGGACCCATTTCTGTATCAGAAGCACTTCCTGCGGCTGGTGTATTTTGTAGATCTGCAGCGTTATCTTCTGTCGTATAGACAGAGATATAAGGATCATAAAAATTGTCCGTATGGGTTTTGTCACGCGTTTGCAATTCAGCGTTCAAAGCTTCTTTACTATTGAACAAAGTGTTATAATAGGTCATAAAACGGTGAACGGGCCCACTCTTGGTTTTCTTCTTTTTGAATCTCGGATTACAGGCAACAACGCTTAAGACAGCTATTATGATTAGTAAATATTTTCTCATCTAATTTGTTTCAAAATCAATTTCCAGAGTATGATCTGTAAAAATAACGAATTTTTGCAAGGAAAATTATCTAAGGCTTGCGGTTTTGGAAGTTAGCAGGGAAACAGCCCAGTTTTTTAAGTTCTTCATAAACCAGATCCGCAGGCAAACCCATCACGGCATAGAAAGATCCGGTTATGTTTTTGATCTTTGCCATACCCAGCCATTCCTGTATGCCGTAAGATCCGGCTTTATCAAAAGGCTTATAGTTGTTGATATAAAAATTAATTTCGTCATCATTGATTTCTGAAAATTCTACATCTGTTTTGCTTGTCCTGCTCAATTGGGAAGTATCGGTTTTAATAGTGAAAGCCGTGTAAACCTGATGCGTTTTTGCAGACAGTTTCTTTAGCATGGCAAAAGCTTCCTGTTCGGATTTGGGTTTTAGAAGAATCTGCTGATCCAGTGCTACAATGGTGTCTGAGGTTAACAGAACTTCGCCCGGACGGACTTCCAGTGCTGCTGCTTTTTTCGCCGAAACATATTCAGAGATTTGGTTGGGTTTCAAATCCTCAGGGTAAGATTCATCAACATCAATTTTAACGACTTCGAAATCGTATCCAAGCTGTGATAATAATTCTTTTCGTCTGGGGGAATTAGAGGCTAGTAATAATTTCATTATCAATTAACTAAGCTGATTTTGTTTCTTCGTCCAGGTTCCATTTTCCCTGTACCTTCATCACCTGTTCTATCACATCGCGCACCGCACCCTTCCCACCAAAAACCGGCGAAATATAATCGGCAATGGCTTTCACTTCCTGAACGGCATTGGCGGGACAGGCAGAAATCTCCGCGAGTTTCATAATACCAATATCCGGGACATCATCGCCCATCATCAGGATTTCGGAATCTTTCAGATTGTATTTTATTTTAAAATCTTGGTAATCAGAGATTTTATGTGAAGATTTGGCATAGTAATCTGTAATTCCCAGATACTCCATCCTGTTTTTTACCATCGGGTCATTGCCTCCGGTGATAATCCCTATTACGAAATCTTTTTTGATCGCCTGTACAATGGCATAGCCATCCAAAACGCTCATCACGCGGCTCATACTTTTGTCAGGTAACAGATAAACGCTGCCATCTGTGAAAACACCATCTACATCAAAAACGAAAGCTTTTATATTTTTAAGTCTTGATAAGTAACTCATTGTAATTTTATTGTATCTGCATAAAAAAGTCCTCAGATTTGAGGACTATAAAAGTAAGTATTTATGAGAAATTATGGGTAAAGTGCAGGCTCAATTTTATTATTATCGTTTTTGATCTGCTCTTTTTGGCTTTTCTCCATAGAACGTAGCATTTCCGAATTATCGGTAATCGCTTTGCCATTCACATTCATGGTTACTTTGACATTGCCTTGGGAAAGCATCTGCTTCATCTCCTTTGTCGGATCGTTCTTGTATTCTTTCCATTGTTTTCGGAATTGGTCTTCTGTCACTTCCAATTCTTTACCGCCAAGCCCAACTGACTTAACGACAAAACCGCTTTTTGTGCTCCCCAGATCATCTTTTTTATCGATTCTTTCTACTTCATCAAATTTTTTGCTTCCCACGAATTTAAATTGATGTGTGCCAGTAGAATCTTCCATCTCAAGAATTAGCCCGGGGAGCCCGTGGAATTTATAAGGCCCATCCTGAAAAGGGAAATCCTGGGAAAACCAGGCTGTCCAGCTTCTTCCTCCAAAGTCAACCGTGGCTTTCTGTACTTCGAACTGATCGATTGTCTTTTTTTCTGGCAGGATTTTCCAAGCTAAAGGTTTTTCGTTTTTTACTGCAAATTTTGAACGTCCCATTGCGGTGTGTAGTGTGGTGACAAAATCAGGATAAGTTTTTGTAACGGTATAACCAACTTTCCCTGGATTACCGCCGCTGTAATTGAAGTTTTTTGATCCCATAGAGATTTGTTTCGCGAAATAAGCTTCCCTTGCAGAGTCGCTTGCAAACTTTTGCCTGCTGTAGAACTTGCTGCCGTCTTTTTTGATGTCCAGGTACATCAGTTCTGTATCGGCAGAGTCTTTTTTGTCTATATTGGAAATAAATCTGTATTCATACATAATTCTGGTTCCTTGTGCGATGGCGACTAAGCTTAGCATAAGGGCTAAAATAAGTAGTACTTTTTTCATATGGTTATATTTTTAAGTGATTGATGTTGAATGAAATTATTTTGATGACTAAAAAATTAGTGATTTAAAATTAGTGAAATAAAAAGGCAGACAAAATAATTGAACTGCCTTTTCGATAAAAAAATAGTGTGTTATTTGAAGTTAAACTTAACCGTGAACATAAACTGGCTTGGACGGATGTACATTTGGTTGGTTGTTACAAGCTGTTGCAAAACATCTACATTGACAGTTTCATAAACTTTTCTGTTGGCAATATTGAGCCATTTGAATTCGAAATCAATCTTCTTCTTAACCCATGTATATTGATAGGATAAGTCAAAGAAAGTATTTCTGAAATGGTTACCGCTGGCGCTGGTAGATAAGTCATCCCAGTTAAAACCAAACGTATGGTTGTCGCTTGGGTAGATATACGCTGCAAGATTATGATTCCACCCGCTGGATGTAAATACCGTATTATCACTTTTGTTGGTATTCTTACTCCAATTGAGACTAATATTATAATCTACACTTAACCAGCTGAAGTAGGTATTGTTAAATTTAATACCCATCGTTTGCCTGCTGTTAGATGATTCTCTAAGATCAGAATTAAAATAAGAGAATGAGTTGGAATCTGTATTGGTACCACTCACTGATAAATTGGTTTTGAATTTTGGAAAATATTTCCCAATTTCAGCGCCTTCTGTCTGGCTCCTTATTGTATTTTCTAAACTTTGCAGCATCAGCTCTGATATAAAACCATTTGTGGTATAGCTTTCTATAAGGTTTCTTTTGTTGGTAGAGTAGTTATACCTTACGTTGAAAAATAAATTATTCAGTGGGTTTCTGTATTCCAAACGGGATCCAGCACTTCTTGTAAGATACTCTGGCATCTCTATCTTATCACTGAATCTTACTTGCAGGCTTGTAGGATTTGTCAGCATCTTTCCACCATACAGGAAACCAAAATTACCAAAATCATAGGATTGATTAGCAAATGCCCACAGTTTGAAAAACGAAGCAAAATCCAGGCTGGCAAACATATTAGGTTCAAACACCGTTTTGCTCTTATCCAGATATTTTTGTCTTAAATTATCTTTGTAAGTGATGCCATAGAAATTCATTGGCAATGTGACATTCAGGCTTAGATTCTGTGATTTGTAATTAACACCAACTTGGGTATATGGTTGTACCTCATTCCAGTCTACATCATTCTGATAATCCTGGCCAAGATACATATTACTGCCATTGGTTTCACCGGTAATAGCGGAACTAAGATTATTAAAATTGAGATTCAAACCAAATTCCGGTGTGAAAGTCCATTTTCTATAAGATAACCCAACAGATGCAGAATGGTTGATTTCCATTGTTTTTGAATTGGTGTACTGGGTAATCGAGTTGAAATTCCCAAAACCAAAATTATCCATATAACTTCCAGGATTAACCTTTAGTGTCTGCTTGTCTTTTTGGTATTTGATACAACTCATAAAATTCACCAGTTTATCCTTCCACGGGATAATGGTACTTAATGAATTTTGGAACATATTAGAAGGAGATTCCAGTGATTCATTAGCAAATTTGTGAATGGGTGTTGCTGTAAGATCATTTTGGAGAGGAGGCAGATTGTTATCTACGTCGGCTCTGTCTGTGTTCCAGAAGCTGTTCCACGTGGTTGTATTTTTGAAGAATCCTTTTTTCGCATTTTTTGTAAAAATTAATTCTCCTTTGGCAACATTATCAAAAAACCTGTTATTAGTGCTTGATATAAAGGTCCCTCCCTGATTTACTGCCTGTGAGCCTGGCTCATATACTTTTGTCTGTAAATCTTCTCTTTTGATACTGTTATTGGTATAAGATGCATTAGCCTTCAGTTCCCACTCCTTATTTTTAAAAGGGCTTGTCAAAAGATTGGCGGAGAAGAAATGCACATTATTCAGTAAATATCTTTTCTCTCCAATATTAGGAATACCTGCAGTTTCTACATTGGTCCAGGATTTTTGAGCAGCCTGGCTTCTCCTGCCTTCCCAACGGCTTCCAAAAGCCAATAGGTTACCTTCGTTTTCTACACTCTCGCCATTGTTATTAGCCTTGTAGTTAACGACCCATTGGTTTTTCTGTCCAAAAAACATCGGTGTTAATTTCACATTCCACAGTAGTGGGCTGAAGCCTGCACCAATCTCACCACGCCCCGTCATCGTGACCGATTTTTTGAGTTTGATATTAATGGCAGCTTGCTCAGATGGTAGTTTGTCCCGCAGGATGTTCACCGGCTGATGGTTTTCCAACACTTCAACTTTGGATACTGCATCTTTTGGGAGCGAGTTGTTAACCGTGCCGTAACCACCCTCCATGAGATCTTTGCCGTTTACATAGAATTTGTTGATCGCTTCGCCCTGATAGAGAACGGTTCCGTCTTTGTTCACCTCGATGCCGGGGATTTTTTTCAATACATCAGCTAAGGTACGGTCATTTTTATTTTCAAAAGATTTAAGATCATAGGAGATTGTGTCTCCTTTTTTGGTAATCAGTTTTGTTTTTAGCCGCACTTCCTGGATTTCGGTAGCCTGAGAGTCCATAGAAAAGTTTTGCTTCTGATCTTCGTTTTTAATAGAAGTGGTAATTGGCTTTTGGTTAAAAGCTTTAATCTTAAGATCAAGATTGCTTTCCGAAGAAGTAAAGCTTACCTTATATTCGCCTTTTGCATTAGAAATTCCGTAAGCCAGAATTGCATTTTTCCCGGGCTCTTCGATGGTTACACTGGCGCTGGCCAAAGCTTTTCCGTCTGTATCGGTAATGACGCCGGAAATCGTTTTTTGTGCCAGCATAATCATAGAAAAACCCAGCACAAGGCATAAAGATAGAAGTTTTCTCATAGGTAATAGTATTCTTATTTAAAAAAGTGAGTGCCTCTGGGAGTAAAAGTCTTATCCGAAAGGCATTTTCACGGTTATTATTCTATATCACTAAAACATTAGTAAAACATTTTGTCGAATTGTTACAAAGTATTTTATTGGAGTGTAGAATATCAATAAAGTTAAACTAGTGTTTGGCTTTTGATCAGGCTTTATCACCAAGATAAAATAGTAAGGAACGTGAATCTGGTATATAAAGATCAAAAAAGGTTATTTTATAGGGCTTATTTATAATTGATATAAATAATAATTTTGTTTTTTTTCGTTGGCAATTTAAAAATTAATAAATTTGCAGCTTAATAATACATCAACATGGGAGTCATTCTAAAACCTATTGATATTGTAGATGATATCACAAAAGAGGAATTTTTTGAAAAATACCTGAAGCCTAGAAAACCTTTGGTAATTAAAAACATGGCCAAAAAATGGCCGGCTTATCAAAAGTGGACGATGGATTATATAAAAGAGGTGGTGGGAGATGTCACAGTGCCTTTGTATGACAGTTCCAAAGCAGATCCGGCAGCTCCGATCAATGCGCCAACTGCAGAGATGAAATTTGCAGATTATATCGATCTGATACAAAGAGAACCGACGGATCTAAGGATTTTCTTTTTTGACCCAATAAAACATGCCCCGAAAATCCTGAATGATTATATTTCTCCAAAAGACCTGATGGGAGGCTTTCTGGACAAATACCCAAGTATGTTTTTTGGAGGGAAAGGCTCTGTTACGTTTTTGCATTATGATATAGATATGGCGCATATCTTCCATACGCATTTCAACGGAAGAAAACATATCCTGTTGTTTGATTATAAATGGAAAGACCGGTTGTACCAGATTCCTTATGCTACTTATGCTTTGGAAGATTATGATATAGAAAATCCTGATTTCAGCAAATTTCCGGCTTTGGATGGTGTAGAAGGCATCGAGTGCTTTCTGGAACATGGCGATACACTCTTTATGCCGACAGGCTGGTGGCACTGGATGAAGTATTTGGATGGTAGCTTCTCAATCTCTCTCAGAGCCTGGGATAAAAGCTGGGGTGTAAAAGCACATTCTCTATGGAATCTTACCGTGCAGCGTAACTTCGATAATTTTATGAAGAAAAACTTCAAAGCCAGATATATGAACTGGAAAGAGAAAAAAGCCGTAGAGCGTGCTAATTATGCCCTCAAAAAAGGTTTGCCAAAATAGAAATTCTATTCTTACATAAAAAAGAAAAGCAGCTCAAAACGAGCTGCTTTTCTTTTTATTTTGATTGGCTGCTTATACAACACCTTGCGCAAGCATAGCTTCAGCTACCTTTACAAAACCCGCAATGTTAGCACCTTTTACATAGTTGACATAACCATCTTCTTCTCTGCCATAATCTCTGCACGACTTATGAATACCAATCATGATCTCCTTCAACCTGGCGTCCACTTCTTCAGAAGTCCAGTTCAGGCGGATTGAGTTCTGGGTCATTTCTAATCCGGAAGTGGCAACACCTCCAGCGTTAGAGGCTTTTCCTGGGGAGAAAAGTACTTTGTTATCTAGGAAGTAGTTGATAGCGTCCAGTGTAGAAGGCATGTTAGCCGCTTCAGTAACGCATACACAACCATTGGCCACCAAAGCTCTGGCATCATCTAGATCCAATTCGTTTTGCGTGGCAGAAGGGAAGGCGACATCACATTTTACTTCCCAAGGCCTTTTACCAGCAAAGAATTGAGCTTCGGGATATTTTATCGCATAATCTTCGGCTCTGTTATTCCCGGAAGCGCGCAGCTCCAACAGGTAATCTATTTTTTCCCCAGAGATACCATCTTTGTCATAGATGTAGCCGTCTGGCCCTGATATAGTCACTACTTTTCCGCCAAGGTCATCAATCTTTTTGATAACACCCCAAGCCACATTTCCGAATCCTGAAACAACAACCGTTTTGCCAGCAATAGATTCATTAATGGTTTTCAGCATTTGCTCTGCAAAATATACCACCCCATAACCCGTAGCTTCCGGACGGATTAGCGATCCACCGTATGCCAGGCCTTTTCCGGTTAGCACACCGGTAAATTCGTTTCTGATTTTTTTATATTGACCAAAAAGATATCCGATTTCTCTGGCGCCCACACCAATGTCTCCCGCAGGGACATCGGTTTCCGGACCGATATGTTTGGAAAGTTCTGTCATAAAGGCCTGGCAAAAACGCATAACCTCCATATCAGACTTGCCCTGAGGGTCAAAATCAGAACCACCTTTTCCGCCGCCCATTGGCAATGTGGTCAAACTGTTTTTGAAAACCTGTTCAAAAGCTAAGAATTTAAGAACGCTCAGGTTAACAGTCGGGTGAAATCTAATACCACCTTTGTAAGGGCCGATAGCAGAGTTCATCTGGATTCTGAAACCTCTGTTGACCTGGATTTCTCCTTTGTCATCAATCCATGGTACGCGGAAGATGATTACTCTTTCCGGTTCTGCCATTCTCTCGAGAAGCTTCATGCCGGTATATTCTTTCTTGGTTGCGATAAAAGGAATTACAGTTACTGCAACTTCTTTTACGGCCTGTATAAATTCTGGTTCATTAGGATTTTTGGCTTCAATTTTTGCCATAAATTCCTGAATCTTTTGCTCAACGTTATAGTGTTCCATTATTCTATAATTATGACAACAAATTTAATTTTAATTTCGAATTTCGCAAGTAATATTTTGGTTTTTATTTAAAATTTAAGAATATGACTGTACTTATTTGCAAAATGTATAATTACGAGTTTTATGTTAAGAATAGTTGAAGTTAATATTAATTTATTTCAAATTTTCGAAACGATGCTTTTCTTAGATGATCTGATATTGTCTTCCGGAAAGGCATTTGATGTAGCCATAAAGTTCCAGATCCAGTAAAATTGGTAATAATTTGTGATGCAAAATTGCTGTTTTTTCTGCAATCTCATCCAGAGAAACAGATGCTGATTGCCTGATGATTTCCAGTGTTTTAAGATGATCTTTCTGCGCCGGATTAATTTCTTGTTTTTTCTGTTCTTCGGTGAAAAGCTGAGGTTGTAAAGATAGGTTGAGATTCTGGACCAAAGTTTTGATATTGACAATGGATTCCGCCTTGTTTTGAGCAATAAGCATATTGCAGCCCTGGCTGTAAATGTCTGTTATTTTTCCCGGGAGCGCAAAGACATCCCGGTTATAGCTGTTGGCACAGTTCACGGTCGTGACAGAGCCGCCGCCGTAGGCCGTTTCTACCACCACAAGATGGGGCGATAGACCTGCTATAATCCTGTTACGCTGAAGAAAGTATTCTTTGCTGGCACCATCAAAACTCGCGTATTCGGTCATCAATACACCATTATTTTCCAAAATTTGGCGTGCTAGTTTTTTATTGGCAGCAGGATAGATGCTGTTCAGGCTTTGTGCCAGGACTGCAACAGTCGGGATATTGGTACTAAGGGATTCTTCATGGGCGCAGGTGTCTGCACCCAGGGCAAGGCCGCTTACCGTACATATAGGATTGCCACGCAATTCGGATAAAAATTCCTGAATAAAAGTCTTACCGTAAGACGTCAGCTTTCTGGTGCCAACAATGCTGATAGTGTTTTGTATGACGTTTAGGTTGCCCTGATAAAATAAGAGAACAGGAGCGTCATCGCAATTCTGCAGATGTTTTGGATAGCCACTTTCCCGGAGAGAAACCATGCTGATACCATGTTTTTCGCAGTGAAGCAGTTCTTTTTCTGCCATGCGGATAAACTCCGGGTTGCCAATATCTTTGATCCTTACTTTGCCGATGCCATCAACAGCCATCAGGTTTTTATGAGTAGATTCCCAGACCTGTTTTGCTGAGCCAATGTTGTTGGTCAGCTTACGCAAGTTGGCGTTGCCAAGGTTATTGCATTGGCGCAGTGCAATGAGGTAAAGATATTCTTCGTAAAACATGGTTGCTAGAGTTCTTACGAAGATAAAAACTATTTTTCGTTTTTACGAATCTCATCCAGATAATCCCAGATATTTTCCTGTTTCAGCTGCGGCAGTTCTTCGAAATTTTGAGGGTGGCTGGCGATGTAAGCCTGCCATAGTTTGTCATCCTTTTCACTGTAATAATTAGGATATTGCCAGATGTATTTGATTTTTTTATCAGCCTGTTTTCTGAATATCAGGGCCAGCATCAGACCAGTAATGCTTCCGGCAAGGTGCGATTGCCAGCTGATTCTGCTGGGTTCCGGCAGCTGATAAAAAAATTCTTCGGGAAAAATCCCCCAGATAAGGCTGCCATAGTATAGGGCAACTACCAGCGAAACAGTCATGAGCCGGACATCCCACCGAAATATCCCGCTGAAGAATATAAAAAATGCCAACATGTAGACCAGCCCACTGGCACCTATGACACAGCTGTAGTTCCAGTTTCCGGTATTGATATCAATTGGCGGCAGCAGCCAAACCAACAGGCCGGAGGCAATCCAGCCAATGATGAAAATTTTAAATGCAATTTTTGGGTAGAACTCAAACAGTAAAAAGAGCAGTATCACTATCGGTAAGGAGTTACTGATAATATGATCCAGACTGCCGTGCAGCAATGGCGCAAATATGACACCCTTAAGGCCCTGAGGCATAAGTGGTATAATAGCGCCATTGCAGCCACTGAAAAAACCAAGCGTCTGCAATAGATAAAAACTCCACATCATGGCCAGCATGAAGGCGGGTGCAAGAAGAGCCTGAATTCTAATTGATTTTAGCAGCATTATTTTTTTTTCACAATAATGCAGCCAATTTTTTTTGATGGTAATTTTGTCTGGAAATTGACTTATTAATACATTATTTGGCGTTAAAGTCAGATTTTTAAAATTTTGATTTACTATTTTTGCATCAAATTAGGAATTTAATGAAAAAGATATCAGCGTTACTGTTGTTTTGTGTATGCTTTTTTTCTCAGGCTCAGATCACAGATTATCATAAATTAATAGACTCTATCAATCAAAAAAAATGGGACTCTTCCGGCGTTGACATAGACAGCTTGGCAAATCCGCGGATTGTGAAAATAAAAACAGCCCGCAAAGACTCTGTAAAACTGAACAGTAATATCGTGGTGGCTCCTAATGCAGGCGACTCCAGCCCTTTAACACCCTCATCTATGCTTTCTCTGCCTACGCTGAAAAGGTGGTTTATATTTGGGCAAAACAGTTTGGTTTTTAACCAATCTTCGTTTGCGAATTGGTATGCCGGTGGGAATAATAATATTGGTGTCCTGGGGAAAATCAATTACAATATCGTCTACAAGAAAAACAGACATTATCTGGACAATAATATCCAGATGGGTTATGGCTTAGTATCTTCTACAGGCCAATCTACCAGAAAAACTGATGATTATATTAATATTCTTACCAATTATGGTTATGAGTTGGCTAAGGACTATTACCTGTCCACTGGTTTCCAGGTTTTGTCGCAGTTTACGCCGGGCTTTAATTACGCTAATACACCAGATCCTACTTATAATGACCGCATTTCCAAATTTATGGCACCGGGATATCTCAATGTAGGTCTTGGTTTCTCTTACAATCCTAATGAAAATTTTCAGGTGATTATGAGGCCTCTTAATGGCAAATTTACATTTGTGCTGGATAAAAAACTGCAGTTTGCCGGCAACTATGGTCTGGAGAGGGATGGGCAAAGCCTGAGGGCAGAGTTGGGAGCCATGCTTAATGTTTTGTATAAGATTAAGCTTTTCAAAGATGCCACGTATGTCAACCAGATTAATTTCTTTAGTAACTATCTGCAACATTCTGAGCGGATAGATATCAATTATGTAGGAAGCCTTAATCTCAAATTTAATAAATATATCACGACAGTCGTAAGCCTGGAAATGATGTATGATCATGACCAAATCCAAAAATTGCAAAGAAAACAAACATTGGGTGTGGGAATCACCTATAATTTGGGCTATAAAATGGAACGCGACAGTAATACAGGCGTTATTAAGCCATTTATTAATTAACACGAAACTATAACATTTTTAAACTAACATACACGATGAAGAAAATTCTATTGTTAAGCAGCGCTTTGTTTGCTCTAATGACGAAGGCGCAAGAACAGCCGGTACAGGATTCTGTAAAGGCATAGTCAGTAATTGGACAAAATACATTGATGCTGAATCAGTCCGCTTTCTCAAACTGGATTGCCGGTGGAGCTAATAATATTGGCTGGCAGGCAGGCGTCAACTATAACCTGACATACGAAAAAGGAAAAGACCTTTGGGAAAATATTGTGATTCTGGGTTATGGTATGAATAATACCCAGGGCGTAGGTAACAGAAAAACGCAGGATGTTATCAACTTATCCACTAACTATGGTAGAAAACTGGGTGCGACCAACTGGTATGTTTCCGGTGGTGCAGGCCTTATTTCTCAGTTTGCGGCCGGTTATGGTGACGGCAATAATCCTGAGGCGGCTAAGATCTCAAACTTTATGTCACCGGGTTACTTAAACTTGGGAGTCGGATTTACTTATAAACCATCTGATAATTTTACAATGACACTAAGGCCTGCTAATGCAAGATTTACTTTTGTACTGGATAAAGACCTTCAGTATGCCGGTAGTTATGGCCTAAAAAATGACGGAGACTCGATGTTGTTTCAATTTGGTTTTCTGGGGACGGCGCAATATAAATTAAAGCTGATGGAGAATATCACGTTGCAAAATAATGCTTCGGTTTTTTCTAATTATCTGGATCATCCAGAGAGACTGGTACTGTCTTACAGCGGAATCCTAAATATGAAGGTTAATAGATATATCTCTACCAATGTAACACTGGATCTTTTGTATGATCATAACCAGATCAAAAAGACCCAACTGAAACAAACTCTGGGAATTGGCTTTGCTTATAATATAGATAATGGTAAAAAAAGATCTGAAGACAAACGTAATCAGGAATGGAAATAAAAAAGTGGAACTTGTGTTCCACTTTTTTATTTTAGCCAACCCAGTTCTCCAAAATGCTTTTTGAATTTCTGGATTTTAGGCCCAACAACAGCACTGCAATAAGGCTGATTGGGATTGGCGTTGTAATAACCCTGATGATAAGCTTCTGCCGGCCAGAATTTTTGGAAAGGTACAATTTCGGTTACGTATTTACCATTCCATTCCTGTTTGGCTTCTGAGGCTTTCATTGATTCTTCTGCTTCCAGTTTTTGTTTTTCGGAGTGATAAAAAATAGCTGATCTGTACTGTGTTCCCACATCGTTTCCCTGTCTGTTGAGGGTGGTGGGATTATGTAAAAACCAAAACACTTCTAAAAGTTGCTTGTAGGAAATAATTTTTGGGTCAAATGTTATTTCCACCACTTCAGCATGACCGGTGGTTCCTGTGCAGACTTCTTCGTAAGTAGGATTGTCTTTATGTCCTCCGGAATATCCCGAGGTGACGGATGATACACCTTTCAGCATATGGAAACAGCTTTCCACACACCAGAAACACCCGCCGGCAATTGTGGCATGTTCCAAATGATTGTTGTCCATTGTTTGATTTGTTAATGGTTTTACTTTCTTATCCTGACCATTACAACTGATGAGGATAAAGCTTAGAATGATTAATAAATATCGGGTCATTGCACAAAAAATCCTTTGATTTTCTTTAGACTAATAGCAAAAGTTATTCCTATTAGAAGAAAAGGCAAAGGATTTCTAATATCAATTATTTATTATTGTTTTCCCATACCAGGGCACTTGCTCCCAGTATAGCAGCATCGGCTTCGTCAAGTTCGCTGAAAACCAGTTTTACTTTTCCGCGGAAGATAGGAAGCAGGTTTCTTTCCATATGTAGTTTGGTCGGCTTTAGCAAAAAGTCACCCGCCTTGATTACACCTCCAAAGAGTAAAATAGCTTCCGGGGAAGAGAACATCACAAAGTTAGCCAGCGCTTCACCCAGTTTTTGTCCGGTATAGCGGAAAACCTCAATCGCAGTAGGATCTTCCTTTATCGCACATTCGTAAACTGTTTTGGAGTTGATTTCATCCTCAGGATACTCATTCAGCATAGAATCAGGAAACTCAGCCCGGAATTTTCTGGCCGTGATCGAAATGCCAGTTGCTGAGGCGTATGCTTCTAGGCTGCCTTCGGAACCGGTGCTCCAGTGCTTTCTGCCTCCAGGTTTTACTATGGTGTGGCCCAATTCTCCGGCAAAACCGTCGTGCCCGTAGATGAGGCTGCCTCCGGCGATAATACCACTGCCTACACCTGTACCCAAGGTAATCATGATGAAATCTCTCATGCCTCTGGCTGCGCCAAACATCATCTCACCTAATGCTGCAGCATTGGCATCGTTGGTCATTTTGCAAGGCACGCCAAAGCGTTGTATCATCAGTTCTGCAAAAGGGACAACACCTTTCCAGCGCAGGTTGGGCGCCTGTTCTATAGTTCCTCTGTAGTAATTGGCATTGGGAGCACCTACACCTATACCATCAAGATTCTTGTGTGGAGAATAGGTTTTGATGAGTGGTTCAATATTTTGATAAAGTGATTCTATAAAATCCTCAACTTTCTCATATTCATCTGTTTTGATGCTTCCTTTTGCGAGGATGTCTCCGCGATGGTTCACGAGGCCAAATTTTGTATTGGTCCCGCCTATATCGATTCCCAGGGCAACTTGCCGGGACAAATCAAGTAATGACATGTATCTTTAAAAATTTCAAAGGCTAAATTTAAAAAAAATTAAATGTAATATGTATTAAATATTAATCTAAGTTTAAATTTTTAGAAACTAACTTTGATGGTTAGGCCAAAAGTCCTGGGATCGCCTAAGACAGCGGCGTAATGTCCGGCGTTGCCGGCTCCTGGAAGTAGCTGCTCAAAATAATCTCTGTTAAAGATATTTCTCACCCAGACATAAGTCGTAACACTCTGCCGAACCCTAAATCCAAATCTTGTGTTAAACAACGCGTAGCCAGGAATATTTAAAAATTTCGATGGAGTAGGGCTTGAGGAAAATGTTGAACGGTAATAGCTATCCAATGCAAAGAAGTAGTCACCACTGTAATTCAGGAATTTTCCTGCAAAATTTAATTCTCCGCCCGTTGAACCTGCCCATTTTGAAACACCAGGCAAAACACCGCCCGAGATATCAACATAATTCGCACCACCTGTATCTTCCAAAGCTGGTGCCGCATTGGTGAATTTCTTATAAATCGCTTCTGTATAAGCCAGGTTGGTAAAGAAATAAAAGTTGTTGAAGGTATATGAAATATCAGTTTCAATGCCTCGCACTCTCACTCTTTCTGCGTTGGCAAGGTAACCTCTGTTGATAGACAGGTCTGCTGCCTGGACTTGCACCTGATAATCCCTGATATTGGAATTATAAACCGTCAAATTGAAAATCAAATTTTTAAGCGGTTGGGATTTTAGCCCGATTTCGTAATGTAAAATTCTTTCCGGTTTTACGACAGCCAATTCTGTCATCACTCTTCCGTTATTTGTTGGCAATCCTCCTAGGTTGAGCCCAACTGGTTTGAAGCCCGTTGAGAAGGTTCCGAAAAGATTATAATTTTTGGTCGGTTTATAAGCCAGGGTCAATTGACCAGAAAAATTGGTATCATCAATCGCTGCATTGAACTCCTGATTACTGTACACTGAATTTTTAATAGCATTGAGAGCAGCATTGTCTGTCTGTAAGCCACCGTAGGTAATTCTCCTGAAATCGATTTCTTTTTTATCATAATTAATTCTGATTCCCGGAAGTAAACTAAGTTTTTCGGTGAAAGCCCAATCCAGCTGACCAAATACGGCACCACTGAACGAATTAAGATTAGGATAAGATTTGATGCCATAACCATCCAGAAGCCCCGGCGTTTTCCATTGGTCAATGACTGTTTGGTTGGCAGAGGATAAAGAAAACCGCCATTGGTCTTTTCCCGCTTCTTCAATTTGGCCATCTTTTCCGGCTCTCAGTCTTTGCCAGATTCCGAAAACACCAAATACGCCGCTCAATTTTTCATTAAAGTTTCCTGACCAGCGGATTTCCTGGTTCCATTGCTGATGCTTGCTAGGTGCCTGGGATTTTGCCAATGCCGAAAGCCCTGTGAAGTCTCTGTCATTGGACGGGTTCCAGTTCCAAAATCTCCACGCTGATGTGGACGTGATTTTTCCTTTGCCGAGATTGTATTCAACATTCAGGGCCAATCCGCCCATATCCTGTTCTGCCCGCCAGGGTGTGTCTGTATCCACTGTCCTGTTAAAAGGGTCAATGGCAGGCAAAGTATAGCCCAGATCGGAAATAATATTATTAAGCTCCTGATTGTTTCTCGAATTATAAATTGTTCCATCCCTGTGCGTGCCTGAAGCAGAAAACCGGTTAGCCAATTTATCTGTAATTGCTCCTGTTACCGATGCTTTTGCCTGGATGAATCCATAGTTTCCATAGCTGATTTCAGCAGTCCCACCGGTTGTAAAACTCGGTTGCTTTGTAGTTACGTTAAAAGTTCCTGCCGTTGTGTTTTTGCCAAATAAAGTGCCCTGCGGACCGCGCAAAACTTCAATCCTTTCGATATCAACAAAATCCAAAGTTGTCGCAGCAGGTCTTGCGTAATAGACACCATCTACATAAAACCCGACACCTGGATCAAGTCCGTCATTTGTCAAACCATAAGTAGAACCTAAACCTCGGATGCTGAGACTAGTGTTCCTGGGTGTGGAGCTGTAAAACTGAACAGAAGGCACAAATTCTTTCAAGCGGTTGACATTGAAAGCGCCGGTTTCTTCAGCCTTTTTCCCTGAGATCACATTAATAGGGATTGGAACCTGTTGAGCCGTTTCTTCTCTTCTTCTGGCAGTTACAACAACTTCTGTAATAACAACATCATTTGGTAATAGTTTGATGAATAAAGTGTCTCTCGGATTTTCCTTTATTGATACAAATCTTGTTTCAAAACTTTTTTCTGAATTTTTAAATCAAAAGGATAGGACTGTAGATCCTGGATCGTGAAATTTCCGTTCTGATCGGTTTGCAGGGACAGGTTTTTGTCTGACCTTGAGGAAATCCTGACGCCACTAAGTGGTTTGTTATTAATACTGTCAAGGATTTTGCCGTTAACTGTATCCTGTGCGAAAGAGTGAGAGAATGACAAAATAAAAAAGACATAAAAAGCCTTTTTAAAAATAGAAGAAGTTCTGCCCATAGTTTAAAAATTAATGAGCAATTGTAAAAAAGAAATAATTCATACCAAAATAGTATGAAATAAAATTAATAAATAACCTGAATCATCAATATTCAGGTTGTTTGTAATTATTTAGTTGCTGTTTTTTTTCTTCGTCCCCACCAGATCATAAATCCGGTAATTGGCATTGATGCAATGATGAGACTTACAATGAAAGCGATGATCTTTGTAGGCAAGCCCAATATCGCTCCAACGTGGATGTCATAATTGGCGCCAACTACTTTTTCTCCAAAATTCTTATCTTTCGGGTCGTGCGTATGCAAAAGCTCCCCAGAGTTCTCATCGAAAATCAGGCTGCTGCTCTTGTGATAGGAGTAGGACAGATACTTGACATAAACTTCATAATTAGGATGCTCATGGTCATCGATATGAGGATGCCCAAGATCCAGAGAAAAAGCATACGCATCAGGATAAAGCTGAATGACTTTTTCGGAAATCTTATCCAATGTTTTGTCAGTTCTCATCTCGATTGGCGCCCTCGTTGTGATCTTTGAAAAATCGGGATAAGCGGTTTCTCCTCCCGAAAAAATCACATAAATCATCGCCTGAACAACAAAGAACGCATAGAACAAACCTGTTATTGTAAGAATCAATGCGAAAATTGAAGAATAGAAACCAAGGATGTTATGAAGGTCATAATTCTTACGCTTCCATCGGGTCGTATCTTTCCATTGTAATCGGAAACGCTGTTTTCTCGCAGCTCTGTTTTTTGGCCACCAGAGTATGATCCCTGTAACCAGCATTATCAGGAAAATAATAACAGGAATACCCACGACATAAGTTCCCCAATCCTGTTTCAAAAGAAAACTCCAGTGGATGGATTTTACGATAGCAAAGAATCCGTTTTTTTCATCATAGGTTTTAAGGACTTTTCCATTATAAGGATTGACATAAGCAACTTTATATATTGGAAATTCATCAAAATAGTTCCATTGATCAGGCTGATGCTCATACCAATAGAATTGGTAAGACATCTTTTTGTCAATCGGGACGTTGACCCAGTGGATCGGGTATTTTTCTTTGGTTTGATAGTCAACCAATTTTTCCAATTCCCGGATCGGAATGACCTTTTTGCTCGCTATATTTTGCTCGTTATGATAGATGTATTCTTTGCGGGTAAAGTTTTCTATCTCATCTTTGAAAACATAAAGCGCTCCTGTAATCGATATAATAAAAATCAGGAACCCAATGGACAAGCCAAACCACAAATGTAGTTTGGCTGACCATTTTTTGAAAAATCCTGGTTTCTTTTTATGATGGTGTTTTTTCGTCATACATAATTTAAAGGGCAAATTATGAACTTAGCCTTTTTGTTTTTTAGAATTTGTAAGCAACCGTTCCTAAGAAGTTGGCCAATTTTTGCGGATTAGCTGTGGAATAGCCTGTCCAGTAATGTTCGTTCGTGAAGTTGTCAACTTTAACTCCGATTCTGAATTTCTTGGCATCGTAAAACGCATTGGCATTCAAAACGAAATATTTTGGTAAAATGAAATCTCCTGTTACATTATTATCACTAGCATAATTTCCACCAAATCCAAAACCAAGTCCTTTTACTTTTCCATCAACAAATTGGTAAGCCAAGTTGAAATTTGCATTCCAGAAAGATCCAGCTGTTGTTGGTCTTAGATCTGTGGATTCATCTATTGTATCGTTGTAAGCCAAACCTCCTACTAATGAGAAGCCTTTTACAAGATATGCATTAACTTCCAACTCGAAACCTTTGCTGAGCGTAGAAGCCGCTTGTTTTTGTACAGAAGCCCAACTTGCTGTATATTCTCCGGTGTATAGCAATTGGTTTTTCACTTTGATATTGTAGTAAGAAACTGTTGCATTGAATCTGTTTTTGAACAAACTCGCCTTGAAACCACCTTCAAACTGGTTTCCTCTTTGAGGGTCTGATAAAACCATATCTCCGGCTACATTAGAAGCATAATATCCGTTGGATTTGAAAGAGTTCTGATAATTTCCAAAAACCGAGAATTTCTCTTTCACAATTTCGTAAACAATACCAGCTTTTGGCGAAAATGCAGATTGATTGAAAGGCAACTCTATATTAGTTCCAGAAGTTCCTCCCAAATAATCGTTGTTTTCATAACGAAGGCCGGCCATAATGTGTAAGTTTTCTACTGGAGTAAACAAGTTAGAAATATATCCTGAATAGGTGTTAAGATCTCTCAGATAGTCCCAAGTTGAGAAATTTGCAGAATTGGCATAAAGTGCAGATAATGCACCGGCATTCATTCCGGAATAATCTGCGCCAGCTGCCACAACAGTATCAAAATTCGAATTCAAATACTTGTAACGTAATCTTTCTGTTGTCCTCATATAATCAAAACCAACAACTGTTCTGTTTTTCATTCCGTTGGAGAAATCATAATTGAAGTTGAAGTTTTGTTGGATCTGAAACCAAGATTTTTTACTGTCATTTGTCGATTGATCTGCTCTTGCCACCAAATATGAAGAAGATGCAGCATCATAAGCAATAGAAAAATATGGATTGTATCCGTCTGAATAAGAATCAGAATTATTAATATAAGTACTAGAAGTAATATTATCGTTGATTTCCCATTTCACGTTCCCGAAAACATTGGAGTTTCTCGCCGTCATGTACAAATCCTTTCCTGTGTAAGATTCTTTATAATCCAAACCTGCTACTTTTTCCAAATCTTTCATATTATCAATTCCGTTCAGTGTTTTTGGTGAAAGATAGAAGAAGTAGGGATTGGCTGTTACTCGGTTGTTGAATAACTCATAATCCACATTCAACTGAACTTTGTCAGAAACATTGTAAGTCAAACTCGGCGCAAATGTCGTATATTGGTTTTTCGCATCAGTTTTAGTAAAATTTCCTTCGTTTGTATAAGCCGTATTGATGCGGAAAAGCAAGTCTTTTGTAATCGGAGCATTAATATCCGCAGTGGCTCTGTAAGTATTGTAATTTCCGGCAGAAGCTGAAACTGCGCCGAAGAAATTTTGCTGAGGTTTTTTGGTTACCCTATTAATAAGACCACCATAAGAAGCGACTGTACTTCCGTAAAGTGTTCCAACGGGACCTTTTAGAAATTCCAAAGTTTCTACATTGATTGCATCAATTGTAGAAGTAACAGGAGCAACTACACCATTTCTGGTAGAGGCTTGCGAAGGAAACCCTCTCAAAACGAAGAATGAGCCACCATCTCCGGCTCTTCCTGTCGGGTTCCACATTTTCTGCAATCCAGTTACGTTTCTGTAAGCATCATCAACAGTGAAAATATTTTCATTTTCCAAAATCCCTTTATCGATAGAAGAATAAACTTGTGGATTTTCTATGAACTTTACCGGCATTTTGTTGGAAGATTCGGTATCGAGTTTTTTCACCATTTTATTGATGATGACTTCTTCTATATTTTTTGAATTTTTTATAGAATCAGTTTCCTGAGCATAAGCGGCGGTAGAAACAAGTGCAATAACACTTACAATTATTTTCTTCATTTTTTTTAGGGGAATAATTTTGCAAATGTATTATTTTTATTAATTCTAAATTATAAAGCTGTATGATATTTGTCATTCCTTAAAAAATGTTAAAACAAAAAAAGACTGTCGGTTAACCAACAGTCTTTTATATTATTTTGATAAATAATCAACTTTATGCAGGAATCTCGCCTTTGTAAAGGAAAGAAACAATTTCTTTATTTACCTGCTCAACCATTTCGCTGAAGAGATAAAAAGATTCCTGTTTGTAGATCACCAGCGGATCTTTCTGCTCATAAACAGCACCTTGCGAAGAACGACGAAGATCATCCATCTCTCTAAGGTGAGTTTTCCAGTTTTCATCAATGATTGCAAGAGAAATGTTCTTTTCAAAATCAGTGATCAGGCTTTCACACTTAGTATCATAAGCTTCTTTAAGGTCGGTAACAATCGTCATCGTTTTTGTACCGTCTGTAAAAGGAACCTGAATCATCTTAAACATTGAGCCCTGGTTAAGGTAAACGTTCTCTATAATTGGGTACGCTTTTTCTTTAAGCAGATCCAATCTTTGGTCATAATCTTCTTTGGCTTTTTTGAAAACCAAATCCGTCAACGCCGCCACTGGTGTGCTTCCGAATACAGATTCGCTAACCGGAGCTTCCATTGTAAAATACTTGATGATGTCAAACTCAAAATCTTTGTAATTACCCGACGCTTTGGCCTGTGTTACAATGGCTGCAGCAGTATCATAGATCATGTTCACGATATCATACTTCAGGTGATCGCCGAATAGCGCGTTCTTTCTTCTTTTGTAGATTACGTCACGCTGTTTGTTCATCACATCATCATACTCAAGCAATCTTTTTCTGACACCAAAGTTATTCTCTTCCACTTTTTTCTGAGCTCTCTCGATAGATCTTGAGATCATAGAATGCTGAATAACTTCACCTTCTTTATGCCCCATCCTGTCCATCATCTTAGCGATTCTTTCGGAACCGAAAAGACGCATCAGGTTATCTTCCAAAGAAACATAGAACTGAGAGCTTCCCGGGTCTCCCTGTCGTCCAGCTCTACCTCTTAACTGTCTGTCCACACGGCGGGAATCATGTCTTTCTGTACCAATGATGGCCAGTCCACCTGCTTCTTTCACTTCCGGTTTTAGCTTGATATCGGTACCTCTACCTGCCATATTGGTTGCAATCGTCACGACGCCTGGTCCACCAGCTCCAGCTACAATCTCCGCTTCTTTTTTGTGAAGTTTCGCATTCAGAACCTGGTGCTGAATTTTTCTTAACTGTAATGCTTTGGAAAGCAATTGAGAGATCTCAACAGAAGTTGTACCTACCAAGACAGGTCGTCCCGCTGAGGTTAATCGCTCAATTTCTTCGATAACAGCATTGTATTTTTCACGGTTGGTTTTGTAAACCAAATCCTGTCTGTCGTCTCTTTGTATTGGTCTGTTGGTAGGGATTACCACTACATCCAATTTATAAATCTGCCAGAATTCTCCGGCTTCGGTCTCCGCAGTACCGGTCATACCAGCCAGTTTGTTGTACATACGGAAGTAGTTTTGTAAAGTAATCGTTGCAAATGTTTGTGTTGCAGCTTCGATTTTTACATTTTCTTTAGCTTCAATCGCCTGGTGTAATCCGTCTGAGTAACGGCGGCCTTCCATAATACGGCCTGTTTGCTCATCCACAATTTTTACCTCGCCGTCAATAACTACATATTCATCATCTTTTTCGAATAATGTATAGGCTTTCAGCAACTGATTGAGTGTATGAACGCGTTCCGATTTTACGGCAAAATCCCTGTATAATTCTTCTTTAGCAGCAAACTCCTCTTCTTTGGAAAGATTTTTCTTTTCGAGTTCAGCAATTTCTGTTGCAATATCCGGAAGTACGAAGAACTGTTGATCCTCGTTGCCGGCAGACATATATTCTACACCTTTATCAGTCAAATCGATTTGATTATTTTTCTCATCAATGACAAAATAAAGATCTTTATCCACTTTCGGCATATCACGGTTGTTGTCCGCCATATACTGGCCTTCCACCTTTTGCAATAATGCACGGTTGCCGCTTTCTGATAAAAACTTGATTAATTGTCTGTTTTTAGGAAGTCCTCTGTAAGCCTGAAGCAGTTTGAATCCGCCTTCTTTGGTATTGCCATTGGCAATTAGTTTTTTGGCTTCGTTGAAGATCGCTACAACTGTTTTTTTCTGAACTTCTACAATCCTGTCAACAGAAGGTTTTAGAACATCAAACTCCTGTCTGTCACCTTGTGGTACAGGCCCGGAGATAATCAAAGGAGTTCTGGCATCGTCAATCAAAACAGAATCCACCTCATCCACAATGGCAAAATTAAGTTCTCCCTGAACGAGTTCTGACGGATTGGTTACCATGTTATCTCTCAGGTAGTCAAAACCAAACTCGTTATTGGTACCGTAAGTGATGCTTGATTGATATGCTTTTCTTCTGGCGTCTGAGTTAGGCTGGTGAAGATCAATACAGTCAATCGTCAACCCATGGAATTCGTATAATGGCCCCATCCATGCCGAGTCCCTTTTGGCAAGATAATCGTTGACAGTTACAACGTGAACACCTCTCCCCGGTAGTGCATTAAGATAAATAGGCAATGTTCCTACCAAGGTTTTACCCTCCCCGGTTGCCATCTCAGCAATTTTACCCTGGTGCAGAACTACACCACCGATAAACTGTGTATCATAATGAACCATATCCCATACAACCGGTGTTCCGGCAGCATCCCAATGATTTTTCCAGATGGCGGTGTCGCCTTCTAAAACCACAAAGTCTTTGGTTGCGGCCAGCTCGCGGTCTCTGTCTGTTGCTGTTACACGGATTTCTCCGTTCTGAGCCAGGCGGCGCGAAGTTTCCTTTACCAAAGCGAAAGCTTCCGGAAGGATCTCGTTCAGCACTTTTTCTTCTACGTCGTAAGATTCTTTTTTAAGACCTTCGATTTTGTTGAAAAGAGCCTCTTTTTCATCAACATTGCTGGAGTTTTTTATCTGCTCGTTAATCTGTTCTATCTGGGTAGTGAATTTGGCAGCTGCTGACTTGATTTTCTCCTTAAACTCTGCAGTTTTATCTCTCAACCCGTCATCGGATAAAGATTGGATACTAGGTTCTGCTGCTTTTATCTTTGCGACAACTTTTTTTACTTCTTTTAAATCTTTTGCATTTTTGTCTCCCAAAAAACTCTTAAGAACGGTATTTAAAAAACTCATTTATTCAGCTTTTGGCAACCAGCATATAGGCTGATTGCATTAATAATTATTTTAAAAAGCCAACAGCCAACAGCTATCAGCTAATGGCTATCTTAATATTCGTCTTCGTTCCAAAGGAAATCCTCATCCGTTGGATAGTCAGACCATACTTCTTCTATAGAATCATAAATTTCGCCTTCGTCCTCGATGGCTTGCAGGTTTTCCACAACCTCCATAGGAGCGCCGGTTCTGATGGCGTAATCGATCAATTCTGCCTTGGTCATCGGCCAAGGTGCATCACTTAAATAGGAAGCTAATTCTAATGTCCAATACATAATTAAATTTTTTGCAAAAGTAAAAAATTAGGTGATATTTTATATATTTTTCTACTGATTTTCAATAATATTTAAAAATAATCTTACATTTTATTTTCGATATTATTTTCCCACCAGTTTATTAATCCCGATTTCCCAAAAACCATTCCACAAATTTTTTTATGCCATTTTGGAAGTTTGTGGTGGGATCATAGCCCAAAAGTGACGGGGCTTTTTGGATATCAGCATTGGTTTTCAGGACATCGCCGGGCTGCATTGGCAGATTTTTTTTAAGGGCTTTCTGGCCTAAGGTATTTTCTATGGTAGAAACCATTTCATTAAGTGTAACGACTTCACTTTCTCCCAGATTAACGATTTCATAAGTTTTACCGTGGTTTTCCAGGTACTTAATCGATTTGACAACACCATCTATAATATCATCAATATAAGTATAGTCTCTGGCTGTGGAACCATCACCATAGAACGGGATTTCCTGATTTTCCGAGATCAGTTTTGTGAATTTGTGAATGGCCAAATCCGGCCGCTGCCTTGGCCCGTAAACGGTAAAAAACCGAAGCTGGATCATATCTATATCATAAAGATGATGATAGACATGGCCCAATATTTCCCCCGATTTTTTAGTTGCCGCATAGGGCGAAATTGGCCGGTCTACATTATCGGTTTCGGAGAATGGGATTTTTTCATTGTTACCATAAACACTTGATGATGAGGCGCAAACAAATTTTTTGATCCCAAATTCTTTACAGAGTTCCCAGAGATTCATCGTGCCACGGATGTTGACCGCCTCGTACTCCAGAGGCCGCTCAATAGAAGGCCGAACGCCGGCTAATGCTGCCAGATGAATGATTAGATCAATCTTATGATTTTTGAAAATCTCCGTAAGGCCATCTTTATCCCGGATATCCTGATAGTAGAGGGTGTAGTTTTCTGTTTTTGTATCTTTTGTAACTTTTTGAATATCAGTCTCTTTATCCTGAAATGGGAAAGCTGTGTTTGCTCCTACAGATTCCAGCGTATTTTTGATCTTGATTTTATAATCATAAAAGTCATCGTAGTTATCAATATTAATGACAGAATGTCCGTTTTTCAAAAGATGTTCTACCAAATGAGAACCTATAAAACCGCTTCCTCCGGTAACAAGATAGTTCATAACATGTAATGTATGGCGAAGATAAGCATTAATGAAAAAAGTTATTGATTTTATCCTGCTTTTTTGGTTACATAGCTCGTATTTGCCTACTTTTATTCAAAATATAAAAATCCTATCTGATGCACTTCGCAGGACAAATTCTAAAAATGATTTCCCAAAACGGAAAACCCATCCAGTATTACCTTAATCTCAAAAATGATTTAATTAATATGAATCAGCTTATTGGGAAAGAGCTAAACATCAGGCATATTGGTTACGAATGTGTTAACTGCGGAAGCGACGAAAAAATCTACCGCATGGGTTTTTGCAAAAGGTGTTTTTTTGAAAGTCCTTATGCCAGCAACACGATTATCCGCCCGGAACTTTCTACGGCGCATCTTGGCATTGCTGAGCGTGATCTCGAGATAGAAAAAGAGATACAGTTGGTGCCGCATATTGTGTATCTTGCTTATACAGGCGATGTGAAAGTAGGTGTGACAAGAATTCATCAGATCCCAACACGTTGGATTGACCAGGGTGCAACATTTGCTTTGCCAATTGCGGTTACCAACAACCGTTACGAAGCCGGAATGATAGAGATGGAACTCAAGAATCATTTAGCCGATAAGACCAATCCCAAAAAAATGTTGATGGATGATTATGAAGATACTATAGACCTGATTGATTTCCGCGATAAGGTTGCAGAATATTTCCCCAATGATTTCAAAAGATTTGCCGTGAGCGACGAGAATGTGGTAAAGCTGGATTTCCCTTACGAGAAACCGGAGAAAATCAATGTATTTACATTAGATAAAAAACCGGATTACAGCGGCGTGCTAAACGGTATCAAGGGCCAGTATCTTTCTTTTGAAGGCGGCGATTTTATTAATATCCGTGGTCACGAAGGTTATGTCATAGAACTGGATGTATAAATTTGGAATGGTTTTTAGTCCAATGTAGGTAATTAAAATACGGATGAAAAAATCATTTAAAATTCCGCTTATTATAGCTGGCTGCCTGCTTGGATTGTTCCTGATCGTCAACCTTGCATTTAGCCTTTGGCTCAAATATCAGCTGCCTGATTATCTTAAAAGCAAAACACCATACGGGATCACTTATCAATCCTTGGATGTATCTGTTCTTACCGGCGGCATCTCTGCCAATAAAATAATGGTGAAAACCAAACAGCCTGACAATCCCTATATCCTGGCACTGGACGGGACTTTGCAAAACCTGAAAATCAGCAGGTTGGGAATTATCCAATTGCTTAAAAACAAGCAGATTGATGCTAATACAATATTGCTCGATCAGCCAAACCTAAAAATCAGGCTCGCTCGCTCAAAAAATAATAAGTCAGAGGAAGATCTGATGCCTTTTATAATCAAAAATATTGGACTTAAGAATGGTAATATCATAATCCAAAAATCGGATAAATCACCTCTGTTTTCTGCAAAAGCTCTGAACCTGGATGTTAAAAACCTGTCACTCAACCAAATTCCAGACGAACTTCCGTTTGCGCTAGATGCTTTGGTAATCAATGCAAAAGATCTGTACTCTAGGATTAGCCCTGTCTACGCAGTCTCTATGGCCGAAATCAAGACAGATAGTGAGAAATTGCAGATGAATGATTTTGAACTGAAATCTGTTCCGGACTTCAAAACATGGGAAAGCCAATTTAAAAATCAAAAAAGCCTCTACAATATCACAGGGAAAAGCCTGGTGTTGGCTAGTCTGGCTATTGGTAAAAACAAACTGGCTCTTAAGGATGCCCAGCTCATTTCGCCGGAAATCATTATTCGCAACAGGAACCAATCTGTCCAAAAAGCCCTTAAATCCAAAAAAACTTTTGAACTGAATCTTGATAATATCGCATTGGTGAATGCAGCGGTTTCAGTTCTCAAATCTAATGGAGAAAAATCGTTGTCGGTAAATGAGCTGAATGCGAATGTCAAAGGTTTTTTGATGAACAGTGAGACTGCTAACAATAAATTGCCTTTTTCTTGGGAGGATTATAACATTACAGGGAAACGTTTTTTCTATGATGCAGGTAAGTATTACCATCTTACTATGGCTAGCTTTCATACGAATCCTTCGGAAATAGATATCGAATATTTTAAAATGGTGCCCAAAGTCACGCGCTCAGAATTTGTCAGAATGATCCCGATGGAAAATGATTTGTTCAATCTTTCGGCAACGCGTGTCCATTTATCCGGCCTCCAGTGGAAATTTGAAAAGGATCAGCCTGATGTTCTTGTGAACTATGCAAAATTCACGCAGGTGGATGCTAATATTTTCCGCAGCAAAATCCCGAAAGATAATCCCAAAGAAAAACCATTGTACTCAAAATTACTGAGGTCAATCAAGTTCCCGCTTCTGGTAAAGAATCTCGACCTGGTACAGTCTAAGCTGGTGTATGAGGAAGATAAACCGGACACCAACGGTCCGGGGAAAGTTATTTTCACGCAGTTTAATATGAATGTTAAAAACATCAATTCCAATAAACGGAAAGGTGAAAAAACAGAAGTGCCCATTGCCATCCATTGCCGTTTTATGGATGCTTCACCAATGCAGGTCAACTGGAATTTTGACACTGCCAACAGGCACGATGATTTTACAATCAAAGGCTCTATAGGGAAGCTGCCAGCGGCGGATATTACGCCTTTTATCAAGCCTTATATGAATATCACTGCAACAGGGATAATTGCCAGCCTCAATTTTAATTTTAGAGGTAATAACGACCGTATGACAGGTACTTTCAGAATTAAGCATAAGGACCTGAAGGTTAATCTTCTGGACAAAGACACCAAAAAGAAAAAAAATATCCTGTCTGCGGTGGCCAATCTTCTCGTGAAAAAAGATTCTGAGAAATTCCCGGAATTTGTGGATATTGAGGTCGAAAGAAACAAGCAGCGATCCTTCTTCAACTTTTACTGGAAAGGTATAGAAGACGGCCTCAAGAAAACGTTGCTTGTTATAAAAGTCAGTTAAGAAAAAAAGATTAGAAGTCAAATTCCTCTTTTTCTTCTGTAGGGATGGCTTTAAGGAACTCGTCAAACTCCGGACCGTCATAATTGCTGCTGGCACCGTACGAGTCTATAATCATTGCTTTGTTGCCATAGGTGTCTTCTACAAGGTACAGCGCAGCATTATCGTCTGGGTCGCTGGCGCCTTCAAAGCGGTATACGCGGATGATCTTGAGATCTTCAGCATTGTAGGATTTTTCGGTTCCGGAAATGACAAATTTTTTGTTGTCATTCATCCTTATTTCGTCTGTTATTCCTCTTTCTCTCAGTTTTTCCATTACCTGAGAAAGTGTAAGCATAGGTTTAGGTGTCATAATAATTTAGATTTGATACTATAATCCAACAAATCATGCACCAAAAGCAAAAGACTTTGCAAAAAATGCAAAGTCTTAAAAAAATAAAAGTTATGAAAAATTAAATCATCCCTCTCTTCTTCACAGATTAGGAAAATTATTGGTTTACCTTATAACGCTTGTCCGGTGTCCCGTCTTTTTTCAGCGTTTTTGCGGCTTTGTATCGTTTGTCCGGTGTTCCGTCTTTTTTTAGTTTTACCTCTGCTTTTGCAGCTGTTTTTTCAATTTTGGCATCAGCTTTTTTTGCCTGTTTCTCGGTTTTTTGAGCGGTTTGCTTGGCTACGGCTGGCGCAGCAGTCTGTGCAGATGCTAAGCCAAGGCCCAAAGTAAGCATCAACGCTGTTAATAAATTTTTCATATCAGTCTGATTTGTAATGTTTGATGAAGCAAATTTATTCTAAAATTTGAATAAACTAAAATTTAAAATGATTTTAACCAGAAATTATAACAACTTAAAAACGGCTTAAAAGTTAAACCGATAAGCTAAACTGAAATTAAGGAGTATTGCGTTGGAATAAAAATCGGCAATGTCTGGATTTTGGTTTCCGATCTTTGCATTGTAAAAATTGAGTCTGGTGCCAAAAACAATCTGCTGAAAACCTTCTGCATCTATGGTGTAGATGGCTTTTGCTCCAAAATTGATTCCGCCGTTGCCTTCGGAGAAATTCCCGCTGCCAGAGAGATAAGGGCTCTTCATCCGATAGGTGCTGTAGCCCAATAGTTCTTCTATAAAAAAATTATCTGTAATCTTATCTTTGTGAAAAAGATACCAGTCAAAGTTATTCATCGATGGTGCGCCCAGATATCCAAACAGTTCCGGCCGCTTGATATTGGCCAAAAAATAGGTGTACTCTACACCCAGGCCAAAATTTTTGTAAATATTTGCATTGGCTCCAAGCCCGAATCCGTAAAAGTATCCGATTGATTCCTTTAGAAAATTATCGCCTAACGCTGTCATTATTTTAAAATGAGGATCGATAGAAAACCGTACATTTTCGGTCCAGGTCTGTTTCCTTTTTTGAGAGAATGCCAATATCGAAATTAATAAGAGAAAAGTGGTGCCGTATTTTCTCATTATTTCAGTTCAATATTATTAAATATGACATAAGTAACGCCATCAGGGATCTCTATAGCCAAAGAATCGGCAGATAGCCTGCAGCCTTTAGTTTCTGTAGAAAATGATTTTATTTTATACTGTTTCAGCTGAAGTTTATAGATGCCTTTGTCATAAGGGCCGGCCAAAACAAAATTACCATTGTCTTTGGGATAAGTTTCTGCAATTATTTTCCCGTCTTTTACAAGATGAATGGGATCCTGAAGGAATTTAGCATCAGAGTAGCTGATTGTTCCTTCTGCATAGGCGCGGAAAATCTGCGTATCATCATCTTTACATTGTGCTGTAGCCAGAAGCAGCAGTATTAGTAAACTTATGATATGTATTGCAGATTTCAAAATTGACACATTTTATCGGGCAAATTTAACATTTTTAAAATTGTGCAGAAAAAATCCCGCCTCTTATATAGAAACGGGATGATTGATTAAATCTTATATTAATTATCTTGTACAGTTGGCAGTCCAGGTTTTGCCGTCTTTCAGATAAGCAATTTTAAGAGTGTTATTGTCAATTCTGATGTATACGGTGTCATTAGCTCCCACACTTACCAGAACGTTGTCACCTTTTTTCTCAAACTCAACATCATTGATGTTTGGGATATTATCAGAGAACGCAAAGTTATACTTGGTTCCGCTGGCAACTTTGGTTACAAAAACGCTTCCGTTATCCACTTCTTTTGTGGTGCTTCCGGCATTATAAGTAATCCTGCCTTTATAAGTGCCGGCAAAAAAATCGTTGTCTACAGGATCATCATCCTTGGAGCAGGACGAGATAGACAATAGTGCAAAGGCGAATATAAAAGCGCCTAGAATTCTGAATACATTTTTCATAATATTTTATTTTTTACGTGCCTTCCAATTTCCAAACTCTGCAATAAATTTTTCTCTGTTATAACCGAAGTTTTTAGGCGATCGAAGAGTCTTGGTTTTAATTATAAAAAATGACGTAAATTTGCATCGTCATACGGTTCCGGATTTTTTTCGGAATCGCTTTTGCGTTTATATCAATTATCAATATTTTCAGAGATTCAGTCCCTTAGAATGGAATTAAAAAAAATCAATCAAAATCTTCTTCCAGATCTTTTGCAAAAGGAATTCGGGAAAGAGATTTTCTCACAAATATCGGATCATCAAAATATATCTGTAAGGGGAAGTGCGGGTTCTGCAGTGTCAATTTTTGCAGCAGAGCTTTTCCTGACGCAGAAGAAATCAGTGCTTTATCTAATCGATGATAAAGAGGAAGCGCTCTACGCCAATGCAGAAATGGAGGACCTGCTGGGTAAAAACCAAGTGCTCTATTTCCCGGCGACACATCTGGAACCTTATGAGGTGGAAAAAACACAAAATGCCAATCTGGTGCTGAGGACCGAGGCGATTAATAAAATTAATGCGAACCAGTCGCCTAAAGTAATTGTCGCTTTTGTAGGGGCTTTGGCTGAGAAAGTTCTTAAAAAAGAAGATTTTACAGCTATTTCCCACCATATCAAAGTTGGCGATCAGCTGGATTTTGATTTTGTGGATGAACTATTGAACCATTACCATTTTAACCAAACCGATTTTGTGTCTGAGCCAGGGGAATTCTCTGTGCGTGGCGGGATTGTGGATGTTTTCTCTTTTTCTAACGAGAAGCCTTACAGGATTACGTTTTTTGGGAACGAGGTAGAGAGCATCAAGACTTTTGATATAGAGACACAGCTTTCTGTTGATAAGATCGATGATTTTCAGTTGGTGTCCAATATGAATTTTTCGGTTTCCGGTAGCAAGGTTTCCTTATTTGAGATTCTTCCGCGGGATACTTTTGTAGTTTCAAAAAATCTGGATCTCGGCTTCAGTAAGATTGATAATTTTTACGACAAGTCACTGGCGAAATTCGAAACGTTAAGCAAAGAAATCAAACACCGGACGCCTCAGGAACTGTTTGTGTCGGAGGACGAATTTTCCGCTGGTATCAGTCAATTCAAAACCATCGACTTCAGCCCTAAGACTTTAAAACTGGCCAAGCCAAAGGCCATAGAGCTGAACCAGACCCAACAGCCGAGTTTTCACAAAAATTTTCAGCTGCTGATAGAGGATCTGGAAGAAAAACAGAATCAGGGCTTTGATACCTGGATTTCGTTTTCTACAGAAAAGCAGAAAGAGCGTCTTCAGTCGATTTTTGAGGAGTTGGAGCACGAGCTGCCCTTCAAGAGTTTTAAGTCAGAATTGCATGGTGGTTTTGTAGATCTGGACAACAAAATCCTTGTATATACAGACCACCAGATCTTTGACCGCTACCAGCGTTATCAGGCCAAAAACACCTTTGCCAAATCGGAACAACTCACGCTGAAAGATCTGATGTCGCTGAAGGTGGGGGATTATATTGCCCATATCGATCACGGTATCGGGAAATTTATGGGATTGGTAAAAGTGAATAATGACGGTAAAATCCAGGAGTGTTTTAAGCTGTCGTATAAAAACGGAGATTTGCTTTATGTGAGCATCCATTCCCTGCATAAGATTTCAAAATATAACGGCCCAGATGGTAAGGAGATTGTCCTCAGCAAACTCGGTTCGCCAGCCTGGAAGTCACTGAAGCAGAAAACCAAGGCTAAAGTTAAGCAAATTGCTTTTGACCTGATTAAGCTCTATGCCCAGAGAAAAACGGCAAAAGGCTTCCAGTATTCACCGGATTCTTACCTTCAGAATGAGCTGGAGGCGAGTTTCCTGTACGAGGATACGCCTGATCAGGAGAAAGCGACCGTAGATGTTAAAAAAGATATGGAAGATGAAGGCGTGATGGACCGCCTGATCTGTGGCGACGTGGGTTTTGGTAAGACCGAAGTAGCGATTCGTGCTGCTTTTAAGGCAGCTACGGATGGCAAGCAAGTGGCTATTTTGGTTCCTACAACCATCCTGGCATTTCAGCATTACCGAAGTTTCAAAGAACGTCTGAAGGATTTTCCTGTCAATATTTCTTACCTTAATCGGTTCCGGTCTGCCAAGCAAAAGTCAGAAACGCTCGCCGGGCTCAAAGACGGGAAAATAGATATTGTAATTGGGACCCATCAGCTGGTTTCTGATAAAGTGAAGTTTAAAGATCTGGGCTTGCTGATCATCGACGAAGAGCACAAATTCGGGGTTTCGGTTAAAGATAAACTCAAAACCATGAAAACCAATGTTGACACGCTCACACTGACTGCTACGCCAATCCCCAGAACTTTACAGTTTTCATTAATGGCAGCGCGCGACCTCTCGGTGATCAAAACGCCACCACCCAACCGGCAGCCTGTAGAAACCAGTATTATCGGTTTTAGCGAAGAAATACTGAGAGATGCCGTTTCTTATGAATTGCAGCGCGACGGGCAGGTCTATTTTATCAACAACAGAGTAGAAAACCTGAAAGATATTGCCGGCCTGATCCAGAGGCTGGTGCCGGATGCAAGAGTGATTACTGGGCACGGGCAAATGGATGGTAAACAACTGGAACAGAATGTCCTGGATTTTATGGAAGGGAAATACGATGTATTAGTCTCCACAACCATTGTAGAAAGCGGGGTAGATGTACCTAATGCCAACACAATTTTCATCAATGATGCCCAGCGTTTCGGGATGGCCGATCTTCACCAGATGCGGGGGAGAGTAGGGCGAAGCAACAGAAAAGCCTTTTGTTACCTCATTACGCCGCCATTTGATATGATGACTTCGGATGCTAGAAAACGTCTTGAGGCTATCGAGCAGTTTTCAGATCTGGGAAGTGGTTTCCAGATTGCAATGAAGGATCTGGAAATCCGCGGTGCAGGCGATCTCCTGGGTGGTGAACAAAGTGGATTCATCAACGAAATGGGTTTTGAAACCTATCAGAAGCTAATGCAGGAAGCATTGGAAGAATTAAAAGATGACCAGGATTTTGAAAGCCTTTTTGAAAACGAAGAAGAGCGGCAAAAACTATTCAACTCGGTAAAAGAAGTTAATATTGATACCGATCTGGAACTGATGCTGCCGGATTCTTACGTTTCCAGCACCGAGGAAAGATTGCTGCTTTATCAGAAACTGGCTGATATCAACAATCCAAAAGATCTGCACCGGTTTGAAAATGAACTGAAAGACCGTTTTGGCAAACTTCCCGAAGAAGCGGTGAACCTGTTGAAATCTGTAGAGCTCAAATGGCTGGCTGCCGATATAGGCTTTGATAAACTGGTGGTGAAGAATAAAGTGTTCCTGGGCTACTTCCCGGCCAATCCACAAGATAAGTTCTACCAGAGTGAGAAATTTAAAAATATCATTACCTACCTTACGCAAAATCCTTCAGAAGCGACGCTGAAAGAAAAAAACAACCAGCTGATGATGAGGAAAGATCATGTGAAAAATGTAGATGAGGTGAATCTGGTACTGTCTAAAATGTTGAGATAAACTTAAATTCTCAGAGAGTATAGCGATGAATTGGCCTTGTTGCCTGAAACTGGGATTTATTGTTAAAAATACATTTTTGGTTTTGTATGGCGTTGATTATTAGTTGTTTGTTGGTAGTGTTTAATTGGCTATATTTACAGAAAACCTCACAACTCACATAGTATAAATCATTACCAGGCTCAGTTATTTTGCAGCATCAATTTTAAAATTTTATAAATTATGTTGCAAAATGTATTTTTTGGAAAACGAGGACAATCATTAGTCAGTTTGCTAATGTTTGTGCTGGGTGTTATGGCTAATGCCCAATGTTCTTTAACAGGCTGGAAAAAATTCTCTCAGACAGAGCAGTCCAGTATCGCTGTCAAAGAAGACGGTACGATATGGATGTGGGGTAATAACACAAATGGTATCAAGGGTGATGGCACCAATGGAGGCTTGGTAAAGCATCCTACACAAATCGGAACCGCTTCTGATTGGGTAGATATTGCTGCAGGCCGTTTTTTCGCTTTAGCACTCAAAGCTAACGGTGACTTGTATGGCTGGGGAGATAACGTTAATGGCAATTTGGCTATTGGTAATAATACAGACCAATATGCCCCGGTAAAGATCGCAGAAAACGTTAAGTCTTTCTCTGCTGGTTATCACCACACGACAATTGTAAAAACCGATGGTACATTGTGGGGAGCAGGATACAACGACTGGGGAGGCCTTGGCATAGGAACCAGTCAGGTATCTTACAATACTTGGCAGCAAGAGTCTTCTAAAGCTACAGACTGGGCAAAAACTTCCGCAGGATATTATAATTCTTTTGGTATTAAAACCAATGGAACACTTTGGTCTGCCGGCACCAATTTAGAAGGGCAAACAGGTACCGGAGCAACATCTGGTGAATCTGATGTTTTTATACAAGTGGGAACAGATACCAACTGGCAGGATGTTTCTTGTGGCGTTTACCATGTATTGGCTCTTAAAACAACCGGGAAAGTTTTTGGTTGGGGATATAGTGCTAACGGGAGATTAGGAATCGTCGGTGCAGGTGCTCAGTATTTCAGAACACCACAAGCTGTAGATCCAGCTTCTACTTATAAGCAGATTGCAACATCATGGGATGCTTCTGCATTGATAAAAGCAGATGGCACATTTTACGCTATGGGTGCTAACCACAATGGTATTATTGGCAGTACAGCAGGTGATACCAATAATCTTGCACCACAACAGGTAGGAACAAGCAACAACTGGAAAAATTTGGCCTTAAGAGTTGGTGGTTTCCACTTTGGCGCGGTTCAAAATGATGGTTCTCTATGGGCTTGGGGTGCAGATAATCTTTACCAGTTAGGCAATACAGATGGTACAACAGCAGATAGCTATGTACCGACTCAGGTAACTTGTGAAGATGGGCAACTGGCTGTGAGCAATGTTTCTGCCAATACAAAAATTACTGTTTACCCAAATCCGGCTAAAGATATGATCCAGATCAAATCTGCTCAGAAATCTGAAGATGTCAAAATCTATTCTGCTAATAACTAAGCTTTCGTTTTGTCTGCAAGACAAGAAATGAAAGCCCGTTGAACGGAAGCTCCGGTGGCTTTTCAGCAGTATGATTGTCCTCTTATGGGGATGTCGTTTTTAGAATTTAGAGGTACAAAGCAGTTTTTTCAGAAGGACTGCTTTTTTTGTGGCGTTTGGTAGCCTTTGGAAGTGGTTTCTGCGGGGTTTTACCGGCTGTAGGGCACAGCTTCCCTTACCCGCAAAGGTTATTTCGCAGACAAAGGTTGGGTAACGAAAAGAAAATCCTGCGGCGGACCGCGCTGCCCGAAAACAGCAATGGTAACCAGGTTTCCCTCCTTGCAGCACCGGCATTTATTGAGCAGCGTTTTGGGTGTGAAGCTTGATATTTCTTACTTCCATACAGCGCAGTCCGCAACCGTAGATCAGGCTGATGAGCAGTTTATGCTTCAGGAGTTCAGCACTTTGAAGCAATCGCCAGATTTCTTCACGGCTTAAAATAGTGGGAAGTTTTTTCACCTTTGGAATCGCGGGAAGATGGAGGTAGCTGTAAGGCAAGCCTTCGGTTTTCAGCAAAAACCGCAGTCCGTAAACGGTATGTTTAAAGTACGACTGAGAAGGGGTTTTTGATCGCTTTTGAAGTTCAAAAAGGTAATCTTTGATGTCTTCCGGGTCTAATTCGGTAGGGACTTTACCGAAATGAAGCGCCAAGGCTGCAACGTGACGGGAATAATTGTCGAAGGTACGCTTGCTTCTGCCCAGGATGGAAATATTTCTTTCGAAGCGTTGCAGAAGTTCGGCAAAACCGTTAACTTCGCTCGAGGCACGATTCAGGAATTTGTTGGTCCTTAAATCCTCCGGAGATTTTTTTTTGTAGCCATTTCATGAGTTTTTAAAAGGTTAATAAAAACAAAGTTACTAAAACGGCGAATGGGAAAAGCTACCGGAGGTTTAGTTCAACATTGTATTGCAAAAAGCGGGGTTGAATGTTATATGCGGTAGTTTTTTTTGTTTAATTTAATTTTGTTTCAGTAGAACAGAAGTGCATTTTAACCCCGCCTTCTGCAATACTTTTTCGTTAGCTGCAAGTTAGAACAACCACATGATTGACAAAGAATATAAATACAGAATAAATAAAGTAATAGACCACATTGAGAAAAATTTGGACAGTGATTTTACATTGGAAGAATTGGCAAATGTTTCAAACTTTTCAAAGTTTCATTTTAGTAGAATATTTCAAGGTGTAACCGGAGAAACACCATTTCAATTGATTCTTCGACTTCGACTGGAAAAAGCAGCATCTTTGTTAATTCATGGGAACGATTCTATATCAGGGATTTCTTGTAAATGTGGATTTAAAAGTTTGCCAGTGTTTTCAAAAAATTTCAAATTTCATTTTAATGAATCCGCTTCTTCTTTCCGAATTAAGAATAGCAATTTGAATAAAGCGAATAGCATTAATGATAAACTCAATAAAAAATCTTCCATTTACATTTGTAATCAAACAAAATCAGTTAAATGGAAAGTTAATATGAAAAATAACGAAAATATTGAAGTCAAGGAATTACCAGCAATTCCAGTAATTTATTTAAGACATATCGGACCATATCAGGGAGATGCAGAATTATTTGAAAGCTTGTTTAGCAAACTTTTTGCTTGGGCAGGCTCCAAAGGACTATTGGACAGTAACGAATTTCGGACAGCAATTGTCTACCACGATGATGTAACCGTTGCAGACAAAAGCAAATTAAGGACAAGTATTTGTTTGACTGCACCAGAAAACACCAAAGTAGATGGTGAAATTGGGAAGATGGTGCTTGAGAAAGGTAAATATGTCGTAGCAAGATTTTCACTGAAAGCAGACGAATTTCAAGAAGCGTGGGATTGGTTAATTGGACAATGGTTTCCATCAAGTGGGTATCAACCTGACGATAAAGCTTGTTATGAATTATATCCTGATGAACCAGAAAATGGAATTTTTAAAGTAGATATTTGTGTTCCTGTAAGGAAATTATGAAATAAATTAATGAAAACCAGCAGCTAACATTGTGTAGCATTAATGGCGGGTAAAGCACGTTCCGCAAGGTTCATTTCCCGCATCAGCCATCTACTGGCTTGAAAGGAGATACGCCCGCAATCCGCCACTAATGCTACACACACCGTTAGCAGAAAGTTTGTAAACACTATACGAAATTAAAAAATGGATTTTGAAATATTAATAATGCTACTTCCGATAATTTTTATGATTCATGATTTTGAAGAAATTATATTTTTCAAAAAATGGATAGAAAAAAATGAAAAAGAATTAATATCAAGATTTCCAAAAATTGGTAAGAAGATTTCTTCTCACTTAAATAAAATTTCCACAGCATCTTTTACTGTTGGAGTAGCTGAAGAGTTTTTGATAATATCGATAGTTACAATATTATCTTTAGTAACTAAAGAGTATAATTTATGGTATGGAATATTTATAGGATTTTCTTTACATATAATAGTTCATATCATTCAATGGATTATTTTTGGTAAATATATACCTTCAATAATAACATCATTTTTAGTTTTACCTTATTGTTTATATACATTTTTAAAAATTAACAATCAAGAAGTTTTAAGTATTAGTGATCAAATTGTTTGGGGCATTTTAGGTTTTATACTTGTTGTCGTAAACTTAATTTTTGTTCACTTTCTAATTTTAAAATTTGAAAAAAATATTCAAAATAAATAAAACCTTCTGCTAATAACTAAGCTTTCGTCTTGTCCGCAGGACAGAAGATGAAAGCCCGTTGAAAGGAAGCTCCGGTGGCTTTTCAGCAGTAAGATGGTCCTCTTATGGGGATGTCGTTTTCAGAATTTAGATACACAAAGCAGTTTTTTCGGGAGGACTGCTTTTTTGTGGCATTGGGTAGACTTTGGAAGTGGTTTCTGCGGGGTTTTATTGGCGGTAGGGCACAGCTTCCCTTACCCGCAAAGGTTATTTTGCAGACAAAGGTTGGGTAACGAAAAGAAAGTCCTGCGGTGGACCGCGCTGCCCGAAAACGGCAATGGTCACCAGGTTTCCCTCCTTGCAGCACCGGCATTTATTGAGCAGCGTTTTGTGTGTGAAGCTTGATATTCCTTACTTCCATACAGCGCAGTCCGCACCCGTAGATCAGGCCGATGAGCAGTTTGTGTTTCAGGAGTTCAGCACTTTGAAGCATTCGCCAGATTTCTTCACGGCTTAAAATAGTGGGAAGTTTTTACACCTTTGGAATCGCGGGAAGATGGAGGTAGCTGTAAGGCAAGCCTTCGGTTTTCAGCAAAAACCGCAGTCCGTAAACGGTATGTTTAAAGTACGACTGAGAAGGGGTTTTTGATCGCTTTTGAAGTTCAAAAAGGTAATCTTTGATGTCTTCCGGGTCTAATTCGGTAGGGACTTTACCGAAATGAAGCGCCAAGGCTGCAACGTGACGGGAATAATAGTTAAAGGTACGCCTGCTTCTGCCCAGGATGGAAATATTTCTTTCGAAGCGTTGCAGAAGTTCGGCAAAACCTTTAACTTCGCTCGAGGCACGATTGAGGAATTTGTTGGTCCTTAAATCCTCCGGAGATTTTTTTTTGTAGCCATTTCATGAGTTTTTAAAAGGTTAATAAAAACAAAGTTACTAAAACGGCGAATGGGAAAAGCTACCGGAGGTTTAGTTCAACGGTACTTTGGTAAAATCAGCTACAGTGGAAAACGGTTAGGCTCTTAATGTTTCTGAACTTCCGGCTGGAGTTTATTTCATCAAAACACAAAACGATGCTAAAGGAATTAAATTAATCAAAAAATAATAAGTTCCTGATTTAACGCAAAACGCCTGTATCACAAGATGCAGGCGTTTTATTTTCTCTTAATTCGTTGTTTCCAAATGACCAGCGGAATGTTGTTCTTTTTTGAGATTTTCTATAAAATAGGATGGCGGGATGCCGGCAATTTTTTTGAAAGTCGTGGTAAAAACTTCCCTTGAAGAAAAACCGCATTCCTCAGCCAGGTAGCTGGTTTTATACTCTCTGTATTTTGGTTTTTCATACAGTTGCTTGATAATATAGTTGATCCGGAGGTCATTGATATACTCGCTAAATGTCTTGTCTTTATATTGTTTCAGGATATTATTCAGATATTTGGAATTGGTGCCCAAGTAGTTGGCCAGATATGCAAAGTTCACATCCTGTTTTGTGAAACGGTTAGAACTTTCAAATTTTTCCAGTCGTTTGAGAATGGTTTTCAAAGTGTCATCAGCAATATTGACGCTCGCTTGGTTTTCATCTTCTGCCTTTTGTACTTCAATAGGCGTTTCTGTGATTGCAGTGTTGCTTGCCTTGAGGTTGTCTATGATCGCTTCATATTTTTTCTTTAATTTTTTCTTATGAAAAAGCCACAGGACCAATGCAGTCACAACGATCAACAGAACTGTTATACCGGCAAGTAGAAATGCCGTTTTGACCTTCTGGGAATAGTTGTTTTCATTTTTTTTAATAATCTGTTTTACAGGCTCTTCTACAGCTTCTTTTTCCACGGTATTGATGCTGTCATTGATTTTAGAATACAGGTCAAGGTACTTTTTGGGATGTTTCATTTTTGCCGGCGCCCAAATAAGCTTTTGCAAGTACCATATAGCCGACACGCCTGTTATAAGGCATACTGTAAGACTTTTCTACCGCAAGCATTTTTTCGCCAAAGTCAATGGCTTTATTATAATCTTTGCCTGCATTGTAGAATTCTAAGAGACATTCATAAAGATTAATTTTGGTGTCAGTTCCTACCTTGTAGTTTTCGTTTTCGGTATCTTTGAGTGCTGCGTCATAATACTGTTTTGATTTTTCCAGGTTTCGGTCGGGGTTGTTGCTAACTTGGTAAAACATTCCCAAATTGGTATTGATGGAAACCAGCATGTCCATTTTCTTACTCAGCGGGATGTCCTTACCATGATTACTGATTTTCTCAATTTCGGTTTTGCTTTTCAGAAGATAAGTGATGGCTTTTTCCAAAGATGATCCTGATAATAGGGTGCGAGGTTAAAGTAGATGAATCCAATTTCAAAAAATCTAGCATCATCATTATCAATTTTTTTGGCGTATTCCAGAGCTTAATCATAAGCACCAATAGATTCTTTATACAATCCAAGGTTGGTGTACAGCACCGCTCTGGTTGAGAATACAGAGGATAGGATTTTGTAATCTTTTAGCCTTAGCGCGATCTCTTCAACGGTTTTTGAGACTGCCAGTGCTTTTTTGTATTGGTATAGTCTGGCATAACACAGCATGATGCCTTTTTGTGCCATCAGTTCACTCTCTCTGCAGTTTGATTTCTTGGCTAATAGAGCAGCGTTTTGGAAGATCTGTATGCTTTTCTGAGATTCTTCCTTCTTGTCCATTGCAGTCGCTTTGTCTATCAGAAGGTCTACTTTTTTATTTCCGGGGCAAGTGACCGTGTTTTGTGCAGAATACAGAGTGGCTGTCAAAATAAAAAAAAGTATAAATATTGATCTCATTCGGTGTTTGTATTGTGAATAATAATTATTTTTTACTTGGTTCGAAGAACTTCCTCTTATTGTTGTTTTATTTTAAAATTATCAAATATACAATCTTATCAAATCTTGATTTCTAAGTTCTGTAATTAATTACAGAATTGATATTCAATCTGTGTTAATATAATTATTTGGTTAACAGTTGTTTGGGTGTATTTTTTTTAAAAAATTTCAGTGCAGGAAAATATTGGCGTGTAGGATTCATTTTCCTTAAATAAAAACCAATAATCCTCCGAAATCAATACTCAATATTACCGCCTTTTTTGGTTGATGAGTGGGGATTTTTGTAGATTTTATAAATTTGAAATGTCCTATTTATTTAAGCGAAATTATTGTTGGCATTAATGGGCTGCGTTATCCACAGAATTTCCAATTGTTGTTATCATTTGGCTTTAATAATTTAAATTTGCAACAGAAAAAACAATTAATGAAATATTTACAACGTTACTGGCTGGCTGTTTTAGCACTTTTATCTATCGTGTCCTGCACTTCTGATCAGGATACAAATGGGGATCTACTGCATAATATCTGGTATGATTTCAATACCAAACAGCTACAAAAAATTGAGGCCCATCTCAAAGATGATACATCAGGCGTGATTGAGACAGAAAGTTATTCCTATAATTATGACGGTTTCAAATTAGTGTCTTATACAGATCAGGATGGTAATTTGACAGTATTCGAGTATAACACAGATAATAAAATTGCAAAGATGACAGGAGATGGTGAGGTTTCTGTTTGGGAGTATTCCGGGGGCAATGTTTCGAAAATTACCACTACTTTACAAGATATGGGTACCATATCGTCTACTTATACTTACACTGGAGGCAAATTGTCAAAAATAGAGTTTGTTCATGATTATACCTTGTCTTTTCCGGTAAAATCATACATCGCGACAGTGTACGATTATGCCGGTGCTAATGTCTCGAAGTCGATTATCAGTTCCGGGATTTATAATGCATCCGGTACACTTGTCATGAGTCCGGAAGTACAAACTATTTCTTACACTTACGACAACAAAAAGTCACCTTATCTTTTGTTACCCAAAGAGTATATCCTGCTACTTTCAGGCCTCGGTCCACAGGGCGGCGCCTATTTGTCAGGTAATAACTTTGTAAAAGTATCCATCTCTGACGGCACATCCACAGAAGATATGGAGTTTTCACACGACTATGATAAAGACGGTTACCCTCTAAAAAGTACCGCCGGCGATCAATATATTAAATATACCTACTAAAAAAATTATGAAATATCTTATTGTCGGGATCGGCAACAAAGGAGAAGAATATACAGAAACACGCCATAATATTGGTTTCAAAGTGGCAGAGGAGATTGGCAGGAAGATAGAAGCTCCCTTTCAGTCCTCTAATTTTGGCCTGATGGCCGAAGGGAAATATAAAGGCCGTAAGGTATTTGTGCTGAAGCCGGATACCTATGTAAACCTTTCCGGGAACGCGGTGCGCTACTGGATGCAGAAGGAAAATATTCCGCTGGAAAATATTTTGGTAGTTACTGATGATCTTTCCCTACCGTTTGGGACACTCCGGATGAAAGCCAAGGGCAGCGCGGCCGGCCATAACGGGCTCAAAAATATTGAAGCTGTTCTTAATACCAGCCAGTACGCAAGGTTGCGATTCGGGATCTCTGCCGAATTCAGCCAGGGCCATCAGATTGATTATGTCTTGGGCAGATGGACGGAGGAAGAGCAGGAAAAACTCTCCGAAAGGATCCGGAAGTTTGCAGAAGCGGCGTTGTCATTTGTTTTTGCAGGAGTCAATAATACCATGTCGTCATACAATGGTAAGTAAATAGGTAAGCCGGATAAATCAATTACCCGGCCTACCACCCTAACTTTATGAAGAAAAAAATGTTCCTATAACCAGGTCACCACACCGGTTTCCACACAGTAATTGGCACCCACAATTTTTATTTTACCTTCTTTTTCAAGGTTTCTGAGTGTGGTGCTGTTATGTCTGATGTCTGCCAGTGCATGCTGAACATTGTGATGGTTCAGCCTTTCCAGCAGATCTTCGTTTTTTGATGACCTTTCTTCACCTTCTTTGATGATCTCATTAATAATAGGATCAAAATGATAAATCAGGTGGTTGAGATTATCCATCCCAAGTCCCTCTATTTTTGCCGCATCCAGACCGCCCTTCAGCGCGCCACATTTTGTATGCCCTAGGACAACAATCAGTTTGGATCCCGCCACATTACAACCAAACTCCATAGAGCCAAGGATATCCTGGTTGACAAAATTACCGGCGATTCTTACGCTGAAGATATCACCCAATCCCTGATCAAAAATGAGCTCTGCCGAGGTACGGCTGTCGATACAGCTAAGAACTACTGCAAACGGCCACTGGCCCTCGCGTGTGTCGTTCACCTGTTCCAGCAGGTTTCTGTTGACTTTTAAGTTGTTGACGAAACGGGCGTTGCCTTCTTTTAAATAATCAAGGGCTTTATCTGGTGTTATGCTTGTTTGTGTTTCTAATGTATGTGCTTTCATTAATTTAATATTTAAAGAATTTGTTTTGTGATTATACTGTGATCATTTTACATGGCTCTCTTATGATTGACAACCACGTGGGAATCTTCGTCGCGGGCATAATCCCCATAAGAAGTTTTGAAACCCAGCAATTCTACATGTATATCTTCTTCTCTTGCCCGTACATTGGCAAAATCCTGAATCATTTCCAACACATCCATTGTGATGTAGGAAGTGGTTTTGGCATCAATAATGACTTTTGAGCCGGCTTTTACATTTTTCAGCGTTTTCTTGATCGCGGCCTTATTGAGGAAAGACACTTCTTCCGCCAGCTTAATAGTAATTTCGTCTGCGTCATTCAGCGTTTCCCGGCTTAGATAGTAAGCCCGCTTCATGTTACCCTGTAGGATGTAGATAATCGATATTAATAGACCTATACCCACACCTTTCAGCAGGTCAGTTGCTACAACGGCTACCACGGTCGCTACAAAAGGGATAAACTGATACTTTCCGTTGTGCCAAAAATGTTTGAAAGTGGCTGGCTTCGCCAGTTTATATCCTACAAGAATCAGAACGGCCGCCAGCGTTGCCAATGGAATCATATTCAGAACCATTGGGATGGATAATACACAGATGAGCAATAGGATACCGTGTATAATAGCGGATACCTTAGACGTAGCACCGGCGTTGGCATTTGCAGAACTTCTTACAACAACTGATGTCATGGGCAAACCGCCAATAAAAGCACTTACAAGGTTACCAATCCCTTGCGCCTTAAGCTCAAGATTGGTATCGGTAATGCGCCGTCTTACATCCAGCCTGTCCGAAGCTTCTATACAAAGCAGTGTCTCTATAGACGCAACAATGGCAATGGTTGCTCCGGTTATCCACACTTTTGGATTGGTAAATCCTGCAAAATCCGGAAATATAATCAGGTTTTTAAATTCTTCTGCAGTACTTGGCACCGGCAGTGTTACCAGATGTTCCGGCGATACAGCAAGAGAACTTCCGCTCAGCTTAAATAGTTCGTTGATAAGAATTCCTGCGATAACGGCAACCAAAGCGCCTGGCAAAAGTTTTAACCTGCGCAGAACGGTTACATGGTCCCAGGCTAACAATATAGCAAGAGAGATCAGCGTAATGACGACTGCACCCGGATGGATGGCAGAAACCAGTTCCGAAAAATAACCGAAATTAATACCATTGTCAAAAAGAGATTCGTGGCCTTCATAATCTTTATCAAATCCTACAGCGTGCGACAGCTGCTTAAGAATGATGATGATACCAATACCGGCTAGCATCCCCTCAATAACGTTATTAGGAAAATAATTGGAAATACTTCCTGCGCGGATAAAACCTAAAATCAATTGAATGATTCCGGCAATAATACCTGCACACAGGAAAAGTTCAAAAGCTCCAAGATCGCTGATAGCCACCAAAACGATGGCGGTAAGGCCTGCAGCAGGGCCGGAAACCGATATACTGGAATTGCTTATAAGTCCTACCACAATACCACCTACAATTCCTGAGATGATACCTGATAATGGTGGTGCGCCCGATGCCAGTGCTATACCAAGACATAGTGGCAATGCAACCAAAAAGACCACAAGGCCGGACGGAAAGTTTTCTTTGATTCCTCCAAACAAAGATGTTGTTTTTTTCATAATATCGAAAATAATAAGTGCGACATGCAACTGCCTGACCTAAAGGCAACCGCAAAAAATAATAACGGATGTAATTGAACTGAAAAGCCAATTATTGTGTAATGAATAGGAACGGCATTGTAATGCAGGTATTGGAAAAATACCGCAATCGCTGTTACAGCGTTCCGTAAAGAAGATATGAAAATTTAGGCCTCTGGAGGAGGGGAGAAAATGCTGAGAACAGGCGGGAAATACAGAGCTGATCCCCGGCTAACGGTGATTTTTTTAGGAGTAGTAGTTTCACAAAACTTCAGGAAATCATGGATGTCCAGAGTTTTTGGAAGTGTTTTTTCAAAATTAACGAGCGTGTTACTGGAATGTGTCTCTTCTTCATTGATCACCACATTGGTACGTGGCAATTCCCAACCCAGTATGGCAGCAATACCTGGTAATGCTGTAAAGTTGAGAAAGACCGTCAAAGTGATGATGCTCCAGTATTTCATAAATAGTTCCGGACTTATTTTTTTCTGCTCATTACCCAGTCTGAGTTAGTCAGATTATAAATCTTTTGGATGTCTTTTAATATTTTTTCAAAATCAATTTCCTGGTCGATGATTTTCCCAGTTCTAAGGTCAAAAACCCAACCGTGAACTACCGGAAATTCTTCTAAAATATAACGTTCCTGAACGCAGGCCATTTTGATAACATTGATACACTGTTCCTGAACATTCAGTTCAACCAGGCGGTCATAGCGTTTGCCTTCGTCTGTTATGGCATCTAGTTCTGCCTGATGCAGGCGGTAGACATCCCGAATATTTCTTAACCAGGGATTCATTAAGCCCAAATCCTGAGAAGTCATCGCTGCTTTTACGCCACCACAGTTATAATGGCCGCAGACAATAATATGGTTAACTTTCAGATGCTCGACAGCGTATTGGATGACAGCGGTGGAGCTCATATCCAGCGTATTGATGACATTAGCGATATTCCTGTGGACAAAAACCTCGCCTGGCTGTGCACCAATCATGTCTTCTGCTGTTACACGGCTGTCTGAGCAGCCGATATACAAATATTCCGGGTTTTGGGTTTTTGCCAGCTGGTGAAAATACTCTGGGTTTTCAGAAATTTTAGATTCTACCCATTTTTTATTATTTTCAAAAATAGCTTCGTAGGATTTTGCCATAGGTCTAATTATTAAAAATTGTTTAATTTATTTTCTAATTCAATAGACTCAATCAATAATTATACAAATGTAATTGTTTCGGATTTAAAATCATCATATTTAACATTCTTTTAATATTGATAAAAATCAGACACTTCTTTAAAACTGAATATCTATTTTATTGTTGATGTAACCTTCGGTAGCTGTAGCCCTTGCTGTAATGGTACACGGATTTCCAATAACTACAGAATTGGAAGGCACATCTGTATTAACGTAGGCATTGGGTGCGATCAGTACGTTACTTCCAATCATGATATGGCCAACGATCACAGCATTTGGCCCGATCCAGACCTCATCGCCAATCTTAGGTGCGCCTTTATTCTTTCCGCGGTTAGCCTGAGCTATTGTCACGCCCTGGGCAACATTGCAGTTGCGGCCAATAACTGTTTTGGGGTTAATTACCACATGTCCCCAATGCCCCAAATAAAAACCTTCGCCAATCTGTGTTTCCGGATAGATCTGGAAACCATATTTGATTTGGTAATGGCGGAGCAAAAGTCTGTACAATAATCCTAAGAGTGGTGTTCTGTGAAATTTTTGTGCTTTTCTGAAAAGATAAATATAGTGCAGATTGGGGCTGAAACACTTTTTGAGGATTTGTAAACCGGATAAATACCGGCCGCTCTCTCTGTAAAAATCTTTCTGAATGGTAGAATAGCTCATGATGTAAAATTAGGGATTATCAATGATTCGAAGGATAGCTTTCACCGAATTTTCCAGATCAAAGGGCATCCTGTAATTCTTCAGCTGATGCTGATATCCGGAAAAAGATTCCGGCTGTGTAAGAGCTTGCTTCATACCGGTGTAGATTCCCTCTTCAGAATTGTCGGTGATCAGACCCAGCTGCCCGTTCTGCAGCATTTCATCTACGCCGGACACCCGCGTGGCGATGATATTCTTTTTCAAGGTTATGGCTTCAAAAAGCACTGTTGGGAAGCCTTCGTAGCGTGAACTGAGTACAAAGTAGCCGGCCTCCCTGATGTAGGGATAAGGATTGTCTGTAAAACCGAGCATCGTGACGCTGTTATCAAGGCCAAGATCCGATTTGAGCTTTTTAATGTTTTCAAAATCGTAACCGTCGCCAATAATCAGGATGTTATGTTGAAGGCCTTCTTTTAATAATTTTTGATGAACCCTCAGCAGGCGGTCAAATCCTTTTTGAGGAAATACGGTGCCTACCGAAACAAAAGTGGGAACAGAGGCGTCAAAATCGTAATGAAGGACTGGTGCCTTTGATTTAATTAGAATTTCATCGGTGTCCAAGGGATTGTAAATCCGTATAATTTTATTGCGCTCCTGATCATTTTTGGCCAACGAAAAAAATGTATCCTGAATCTGGTCCGAAATCACCATAATGGTATCAAAACTAAAAAATTTTCTGATCTCGTCATCAGAATAATGGTAAGATTCTGTTTTTTTGAGGTCGTTATGGATCCAGACGATTTTTTTAGAGGACTTAATAGGCGAATTCAGGATCTCATCGCGCATCCCGTGAATAGCCGCGATTTCAAGATCATATTTTTTGCCTTTCAGGATGCCGTTATACAGCAGTTTTGGGAATTTCTTCAGCACAGCCTGATAAATCTTGCGGTAAGCTTTCTTAGGAAGATCCTGCAGCCTGTTGGTAGTGATCATTTCACCTTGGTTCAGATAGATAATATTAATCCATCCCGGGACATCATTCAGGTACTTTCCGGAGTGCAGGTTCAGGAGCAGGTCTATCTCGTAGTGCTGTGGTGGGATATTTTTAAGAAAGGTGACCAGCACTTTTTCGGCGCCACCATGACGCAGAGAACCGATGCGGATAAGTATTTTTTTCTTCAATGTTTAAGTCTAATATTCAATAATACTGGCGGCCCACGAGTAGCCGACACCAAAACCAACGACCATCACAAGATCGGCCTTGTTTAAACGCCCCTGTTCTACAGCCGATTGGATCGCAATAGGAATGGTCGCGGATACGGTATTTCCCACATTTTTCATATCGATAAAGAATTTTTCTTCAGGGATATGACAAAGATCCCTCAAATAATCCAGCATATAGGTATTGGCCTGATGAAATATGAAAAGATCAATGTCGGCAACCGTCAGGTTATTTTTGGCGAGGTTTTCTTTTACAAGAACAGGGACAGCTTCCACAGCAAATTTAAATATTTTTGGGCCATCCATCAAAAGGGTTGGATGCATACTATGACCATTTCTGGCACCGCCTGCTTCTACAATCAGGTTGTGGTAACCGCTGCCATCTGACCCTACCGAGAACTGAAAATCTTTTTTGGATACATCTTTGGAAATGACTGTTGCAGCTGCACCATCACCAAAAATGGTACGGTTAGACTTATCGGATGGCTTAAGGTATTTGGTATAAGTTTCTGAGGTTACCAGTAAAACATTGTTGGCCAGGCCAATGGAAATAAGGCCTTTGGCAAGCGACAAGCCATAGACAAAGCCAGAACAGCCAAGGTTGAAATCAAGGGCGCCTACTTGCTTGGAAAGGCCTAGCTGGTTCTGCAAAATGCAGGCGGAGGAAGGCAAAAGATAATCCGGGCTTTGGGTACAGAAGAGGATAAAATCAATCTTGGATCTATCATAGGAGAGAAACAGTTTTTCGCAGGCTTTGTAAGCCAGGTCAAGGGCAGTTTCTGATTTTTGGGTAATGTGCCGCGTTTCTACACCAATTTTGGATTTTATTTTCTCAGCGCTCCATTCTGGGAATTCCAGGGAAATGTCATCATTGGTCAATACTTGTTGGGGGAGGTAATATTCTGTTGCTGCAATAGCGATCATAGAGGAGATGTTTCTTGTTTTTACAAAGATATATGATCTCAATAAAATACTATGCTAGGAATATCAAAATTGATAAAAATAACTAGTCATTCCTTAAAAAGCTAATTTTTCATTTTGAAAATTATACTTGCCTAAGAAGATTTTGAGAACAACTTCGAGCCAAAAAAGAATTTGTTGTTTGATTTGGTTCAATCTCATCTTCAAATTGTATCCAATCCCTGCTAATAGGGCGTTATGAATATCTCCAGCCACTCCTTTAAGGAAGTTTAATCCTAAGGAGTGGTTTCTTTTTAAATGTGAAATACAGGGTTCTATTGCTGCTCTTGCACGGAATCTTAATCTTGCAACTTGCTGCCCATATCTTGTTTTTTCTTTTTTTGTGGGAAGCAGAATTAAGGTGCCTTCTACTTCTTTGATTCCTCTAAATCCTCG
>NZ_FTPU01000048.1 GCF_900108115.1 Epilithonimonas bovis DSM 19482 | reverse complement strand
CCAAGAAAAAAAGACACTGCTTATCAAAAGCAGACAAAGCGCAAAAAATTTAGAACCAGAGCGGCAATAGAACCTATCATCGGACATTTAAAAACCGATTTTAGGCTGGCAAAAAATTACTTCATGGGAGAAACGGGACCACAAATCAATGCATTACTAGCTGCAACCGCTTGGAACATGAAGAAAATGATGGAACTACTGAAACAGAAAATTATTTTCTTATTTTATAAGATACAAATTATGCTGTTTTCTAATCCTGTTTTTAAAAATAAATTAAATAGTGGGTTTTGTTAAGGAACGACTATATATGATTTTTTATACACAAAAAAACCTCTGAATTACTCAGAGGTTCTTTATAATGGTCAAATTCATTAATTATAATGAAGAAGAGTGTACCAAAAGGTCAGTTAATTTGTTTGAATAACCCCACTCGTTATCATACCAAGAAACCAATTTTACAAAGGTAGGTGATAGCATAATACCAGCTTCTTTATCAAAAATGGATGTTCTGGCATCACTTACAAAATCCTGGGAAACTACAGCATCTTCTGTATAGCCTAAGATTCCTTTTAGTTCGCCTTCTGATGCTGCTTTGATAGCTGCAGCGATCTCATCGTAAGAGGTTGGTTTTTCCAATCTTACTGTAAGGTCTACTACAGAAACATCTGCCGTTGGAACTCTGAATGACATACCGGTTAATTTCCCGTTAAGAGAAGGGATTACTTTTCCTACTGCTTTTGCGGCACCTGTAGAAGAAGGGATAATGTTGTTAAGCGCAGATCTTCCACCTCTCCAGTCTTTTGCAGATGGTCCGTCTACAGTTTTCTGAGTGGCTGTAGTTGCATGTACAGTTGTCATAAGGCCTTCTGCGATACCAAAGTTATCATGGATTACTTTAGCCAACGGCGCAAGACAGTTGGTAGTACAAGATGCGTTGGAGAAGATTTTAACATCATCTGTAAGCTCTTTGTGGTTAACACCCATTACAAACATTGGCGTATCATCCTTGGAAGGTGCGGATAAGATTACTTTTTTTGCACCGGCGTTGATGTGAGCCTGAGCTGCATCTTTGGTAAGGAATAATCCTGTAGATTCTACGATATATTCAGCACCAACTTCGTTCCATTTTAGGTTGTTAGGGTCTTTCTCAGCTGTTACACGGATCGTTTTACCGTTAACCACAAGATTATTACCCTGTACTGATACTTCACCTTTGAATGTTCCGTGAACAGAATCGTATTTTAGCATATAAGCCATGTATTCTGCATCGATAAGGTCATTGATACCTACTACTTCGATGTTGTCTCTTTCAGTCATTGCTCTGAAAACCAAACGTCCTATTCTACCGAATCCGTTAATTCCTACTTTAATTGTTGACATATTGTTTAAAAAAATTTAAGTTTTTAAAATTTACTAATTATAATATTTTACATTGCTAATATCTCTGCGATATGCAATAGATTTTTATCGATCTCGTTATGTTTTTTGATAGCTTCCTCAATAGGCGTGTAGGTAATCTTATTACCCTGCATGCCCACCATCACTTTGTTTTTGCCTTCCATAAGGCCTGTTACCGCACCATACCCCAGGTTGCTTGCCAGCACACGGTCTGCACAGCTTGGCGATCCGCCACGCTGGATGTGGCCCAGGATGGTAACACGGATGTCAAAATTAGGGAACTCTTCTTTTGTAGCCTTGGCAATATCATAGATGCTTCCTAGTTCTTCGCCTTCTGCAACCACAACAACACTGGAGGATTTTCCTACTTTTTCTGCCGTGCGGAAGTTCTCAAAAAGATCATGGATACTGTCTTTTCTTTCCGGGATTAGGATGTCAAGCGCTCCTGTTGCTATACCGCTGTTAAGCGCAATAAAACCAGCATCTCTGCCCATTACTTCTACAAAAAATACACGGTTGTGCGAGGTTGCCGTATCACGGATTTTATCAATGGCATCCATCGCGGTATTAAGAGCCGTATCATAACCAATGGTGTTATCTGTACCAAAGATATCATTATCAATTGTACCGGGCACGCCAATCACTTTGATACCAAACTCTTCATTAAAGATTTTTGCACCGGTAAAACTCCCGTCTCCACCAATACATACCAATGCGTCGATCCCTAATTTCTGGCACTGTTCGTAAGCTTTTTTACGCCCTTCAGGTGTCATGAATTCTTTGGATCTTGCTGATTTTAGAATAGTTCCGCCCTGATTAATAATATTTTTTACAGAACGGGCACCCATCTTGGTAACGTCGCCGGCAATAAGCCCGTTATAACCTTCGCGAATCCCATAACAGGTGATATTGAAGTGATTTGCTGTTCTTACAACGGCACGGAGTGCGGCATTCATACCTGGTGCATCTCCTCCGGACGTGAGAACGGCAATGGATTTTATATTGTTTTCTGACATATATTCAAAAATTTTCCAAGCAAATTTACAAAATCTGGATCACATTTCCGATGCTGAATTAATTATTATGCAACAAATTATAATACAAATGCTATTATAGCATCTTAAGCCAACAATTATGCAAACAGGTACAATGAAAGGCCAGGCTATGGGATATGACAAATATTGGAATTTATTTTTTTTATCAGTCAAAAGAACTTTTATTATATTTACGATTATTAGGATGCTCGTTCATGGCAATGGCAAAAGGCTCTTGTTTTACGAATCATGAAATCAATTAAATAGAAAAACAAAAAAAATTATATTATGAAAGTTACCGTAGTAGGCGCAGGCGCAGTGGGAGCAAGCTGTGCTGAGTATATTGCAATGAAAAATTTTGCGTCAGAAGTGGTTTTGGTGGATATCAAAGAAGGTTTTGCCGAAGGTAAGGCCATGGATCTTATGCAAACGGCTTCTCTTAATGGTTTTGATACCAAAATTACCGGGACAACAGGTGATTATGCCAAAACTGCGGGATCCAAAGTGGCGGTGATTACGTCCGGAATCCCAAGAAAACCCGGGATGACCAGAGAAGAATTGATTGGTATCAATGCGGGTATTGTAAAAGATGTAACCGAAAACCTGGTAAAGCATTCGCCAGATGTGATTATCATTGTCGTATCAAACCCAATGGATACCATGGCTTATTTGGTTCATAAAACTTCGGGGCTTCCTAAGGAGAAAATCATAGGTATGGGTGGTGCGCTGGATTCTGCAAGATTCAAATACAGGTTGGCAGAAGCCCTGGAATCTCCAATTTCTGATGTAGACGGGATGGTAATTGCCGCCCATTCTGATACCGGTATGTTGCCACTGTACAGCAAAGCGACCCGAAATGGCGTTCCTGTATCCGAATTTTTGAGCGAGGAGCAAAAAGCATCTGTTATAGAGGAAACCAAAGTGGGTGGCGCAACATTGACGAAATTATTAGGAACATCTGCTTGGTATGCGCCGGGAGCTGCTGTTTCGGTGATGGTTCAGGCAATCTTATGCGATCAGAAAAAAATGATCCCCTGTTCCGTTATGCTGGATGGCGAATATGGGCAAAGCGACATTTGCCTGGGTGTTCCCACTATTATTGGGAAAGATGGTATAGAAAGTATTGTTAATATAACGCTTACCGCCGAAGAGCAGCTTAAGTTCGCCGAAGCAGCTAAGGCCGTAAAAGAAGTTAATGGTGATCTTAAGTTTTAAGTTCTCCCTAGCATAAAGATATTAAACCGCATTTTTGATGCGGTTTTTTTATATTCTCAAAGCACCACGGAAACCTCTTGCAGCATAATAGGATTCAGCGCCATTATGATAAAGGAAAACAGTGTCATAACGCCGATCGCAGAAAATAGCGCCGCCCAGTTTTCGTATTTCAGATGACGTAGCGATCCAGCTGGAGGTCTTCAAATCAAATTTCCCTAAGGTCTGTAGGTAGCGGTATTGTTCTTCTGTCAAAATTTTAATTCCCATTTCAGATGCCATGTCTATTGTGCGATTTGCAGGTTTATGTTCTTTTCGGGAGTTGAGCGCTTCTCGGTCGTAGCAGAGGCTTCTTCTGCCTTTTCGGCTTTCTGCAGCGCAGTCAAAGAACAGGTATTCATCAGTTACTGCATCATAATGCATAACATCGGGCTCGCCTTCGGTCCTCTCCATTTCATTGAGAGACCATAATTCTAGCGGTGCAGCATTCAGTTTTTGGACGATATTTTCCCAACTGATAAGCTGATGGCGGTCAGGATTTTTTTCAAACCTTATTTTTAGGTTATTAATCAATGTATCCTTTTGGCTTTGGGTCAATGTCTGGTTAGGTGTTGCCACGTTATTAATTTTATAAATAGTACATCAAATTTAAACATAATTGTTGCGATTTCAGAAATAATTGACAGTACGATGTAACAATTAGTAAGATTCTGTTGTCTTATATAAAAAAACTAAACATGAGATTAACCTTTTCTACCTTGGGAATGCTTGTTGCAACCTTGTCTTTTGCGCAAACCAGCGATACTATAAAATCTAAAGAAATAGAGGCAGTAACAGTTATTGCCAAAAAACCAACGGTTGAGAGCAAAGCTGACAGGACGGTTTTCAACGTGGCCAACAGTTCTATTGTCGCGGGGAACACCACCTGGGATATTGTGCGGATGACACCGCTAATAAGTATTGATAATAATGATAATGTAAGAGCAGAAGGCGAATCTGTCACCGTTTACATTAATGACAGAAAGTCAATTTTTACTGGTAAAGAACTGAAGGAATATCTCAAAACGATCCCTGCAGACAACCTGATGAAAATAGAAGTGATTACGAGCCCGTCTTCCCGTTATGAAGCAACGGGAGCAGTCATTAATATTGTTCTCAAAAAACGCGATGATGAAGGTGTAAAAGGCAGTGTTTCTCTTACTAATACTCAGAATACAAAGAATAACCAGTATGCCAGCCTTAATGTTAATTACCATAAAAAGAGCTTTACCCAGACTGTTACCGGGAGCTATGGTGATAATACTTTTATATCTACCAACAGATCTCAGCTGGATTTTTACGATAACAGTAACCGCCGGCTTATAGAAGCTTCTACCACTTATAAAGGTAAAAACCCTTCTGTGTCGTCTACGTCTGAGTTCGAACTTAATGATAAAAATAATATCGGACTTGTGGTAGAATATTATAAAAGTAACAGAAATTCTGCGTCAGATAACAGCACGACAGACTTCAGCGATGAGGTATTTAAGAATTATAACCAGCAGTTGCTGACAACAGATCTTAAAAATAATACACTGGGCACCAACTTTTTTTATAAATATTACGATAAAGAAAAAAATAAAATACTGGATGTTAACATTGGCGTCAATTACGATTCAGACGATAGTGTGACCAATAATTCGACCTATTTCTACAACACGCTGCCGGCGCTTGTGCCTTACAGTAACACAGCATCGCAGATCAACTCTTTTGCACAGACGAGGAATTATTTTGTCAAAATAGATTATACAACTCCTTTGGGGAAAAATGGCGGTAATCTGGAAGTAGGTGGCAAAGCCAATTTTAATAACAACGTGGTTCCAAACGATTATTTTGATTTTTCTAACGACAGCCGGCTGACCAGTGATTTCCATTACACGGATAATATCAATTCGCTTTATTTTAATTACAGTAAGACATTTTTTGAAAAGCTGGAAACACGTATAGGTCTGCGTTATGAGTACATCCGATACACTTTGCGCGAAAATGTCGCCGACGTTGGCAGGAAAGATTCTTATGGCAGCTTTTTGCCAAACCTCCTGTTAAAATATTCATTCTCCACCAATTATGATTTGAGTTTAACCTACAATCATAACTTGTGGCGGCCATGGTACTCAGAATTTAATCCTTTCCAGATGCCCAATAACAACGGGATGGATTACCGCGGAAATATGAATCTGCTGCCTAACCCAAGTGATCGGGTAGTGATGAAATTTGGTTTTTTCAAAAAATACTTCCTCTCGGCCAGATATATGTTTACCAATCAGGATTACTGGGAGAACTATACAGAGGAAGGCGGCAAAACAGTAATGTTCCCGGATAACTTCAAAGGTCGTGTCCAGAGGCTCTCCTTGTTCGCTAATACCAATCAAAACCTTCTAAAGAACAAGCTGAATGTCAACTTAGGGCTTGGCTGGTATTACATTGATAACAGCGACTTCAATTCCCGGAATAATCTGGGCTCAGAAAGTAATTATATCAAATATTTTGCAGGATCTGCCAACCTAACCTATACCAACCTGTTTAGCAAAAATATCAATGTGAGCGCATGGTTAAGCGTGGATAATCAGAATAACGGGAATTCGGTTTCCAACAAAACCAATTTCTTCCACAATATTTCGGTTACCAAATTGTTCCCGGCATTGCAAATGGAAACCAGTCTGCAGCTGATGAATATATTCAGGAGGCCATCCATGGATACCACCTCTTACACTCAAATAGGGAAGGTGTACAATTATAACAAATGGGACTGGTATGGTTTTTCTCTCACTTTTGTAAAACGTTTTGGAAACCAAAAAGTAAAAGAAAATACCAAAACCGATGTTGAGAAAAATTCAGGTGGTTCAAAATAGATTAGATGACCTTTTACAGATCAAGGAACGGGCAATGGCTCGTTCTTTTTTTATTTAAGAATGTTTGTCAATGCTTGATAAAAATTCTTCTGTTAAGTTTTATATTAAGCTTGTCTAAATATTCAGACGGCTATTGCGAAAATCAAACTTTTAGTATTAACATTGTCAGGCTGAGGCTCTCGAAGCCTTTGTGAAAATAATATTCATTAAAAATATACGCGAAACTTTAATAAAAATTTCATATCCCAAAACTTTTAAAAGCTGTAAATTTGGCTTCAATAAAAAGTAATTCAATGTTCAGAAAAATTCAGATTTTCGTTTTAGCTGTGGCTACATTTGGAAATGTAAATGCTCAGAAAACAAAATTAAATTCATCGGAAAGGCCAAAATTAGTCGTAGGATTAGTTGTTGATCAAATGCGCTGGGATTATCTCTACCGTTATTATGATAAATTTGGGAATGACGGCTTCAAAAGGTTATTGGGAGAAGGCTATTCCCTTAATAACGTTCATATCCCATATGTTCCTACGGTAACGGCTTTGGGACATACTTCGATTTATACAGGATCTGTTCCTGCCATTCACGGCATTGCTGGTAATGACTGGAACGATAAAGAAACTGGCAAAAACGTGTATTGTACCACAGACGAAAACGTACAGCCGGTAGGCACTACAAATACAAAAGTTGGCAGCCACTCACCGAAAAATCTTTGGTCAACCACTATTACAGACGAGTTGAGGCTGGCGACCAACTTTCAGGGGAAAGTCATTGGGGTCTCTCTCAAAGACCGCGCTTCTATTCTTCCGGCCGGGCACACGCCAAACGGTGCTTTTTGGTTTGACGATTCCTCAGGGAATTTCGTTACAAGTACTTGGTATATGAAGGATTTACCACAATGGATCAAGGATTTTAATGGTCAGAATTTGCCGGACAAGCTGGTTGCAAATGGCTGGGATACCTTGCTCCCAATCAATCAATATACAGAAAGTTCACCGGACAATTCTTCTTGGGAAGGTCTGTTGGGAAGTACAAAAACACCAACTTTCCCTTACAGCAACCTGGCAGCAGATTATCAGTCCAAAAAAGATAATATCCGCTATACACCGTTTGGTAATACACTGACTTTGAAATTGGCAGAAGCTGCGGTAGAAGGAGAAAAATTAGGAAGTGATAATATCGTCGATATGTTGGCAATCAATTTGGCATCCACAGATTATGCAGGACATAAATTTGGCCCGAATTCTATTGAGGTAGAAGATGTTTACCTAAGGTTGGATAAGGATTTGGCAGCCTTTTTCAAATATCTGGATTCTAAAGTTGGTAAAGGGAGTTATACTGTTTTTCTGTCTGCAGACCACGGTGCATCTCACGCTGTAGGCTTTTTGCAGGAACATAAAATCACAACAGGTTTCTTTGGCGAAGGTATGGAAAAGGATATTAATGAAAAGCTGAAAGCAAAATTTGGGGTGGATAAACTCATCAATGCTGTAGATAATTATCAGGTTTATTTTGACAGAAAATTATTGAGGGATAATAAGCTGGAGCTGGATGCAGTAAGAGATTTTACGATTTCGGAACTGCAAAAGAATCCGACCGTCTTGTATGCTGTCTCAGTAGAAAAAGTTCAGGAATCTACGATACCTGAGCCGATAAAATCCAGAATTATCAACGGAATCAACAGACAGAGAAGTGGTGATATCCAGTTGATTTCTCATGATTCTATGTTGCCGCCCTATTCAAAAACCGGGACTACGCACAGTGTCTGGAACTCGTATGACGCTCATATTCCGTTAATATTTATGGGTTGGGGCATAAAACAGGGCGAAAGTAATAAAGCTTATTTTATGACTGATATTGCGCCAACCATTTCTGCGTTGTTGCACATCCAGTTCCCAAGTGGCAATGTTGGAAATCCTATTGCAGAAGTCATTGGGAGATAACAATAGAAGTTGGAGTTTTAGTTTCAGATCCATTGCTTTAATTTTTTAAATAAAATATAAACTCAATATTTGTCATTCTGAAAGAACCTAAACCAGGAGATTCCGACGGAATGACAATTTTTTTTGCGGAAATTTGCAGCTGATTATGAAATTAAAAGAGAAAGATATTTTCGATTTGCTGAACGAGAAAGCGGAATTATACAATGCACCGGAGTTTATTACCGATGACCCAATTCAGATCCCGCATCGTTTTTCTTTGAAGCAGGATATTGAGATTGCCGGCTTTTTATCTGCCAGTATTGCCTGGGGAAACCGGAAATCGATCATCAATGATGCTAACAAAATGATTGAACTGATGGGGAATTCACCGTACGATTTCATCATGAATTTTACAGATTCTGACTTAAATAGAATTCCACAAAAAGCCATTCATAGGACGTTTAATCACGAAGATTTTATTTTCTTTCTAAAAAATTTTCGCCGAATTTACACTCAGTTTGAAAGCTTGGAAGATGTATTTCTAATCCATGACAACGAAATCAATTTTTCTCATTCTATCGAGCGTTTTAGAAATCATTTCATTTCCGAAAAACATCGTGGACAAAAACACGTGAGTTCGCCCTATAAAAATTCCGCTTCCAAACGATTGATTATGTACCTGCGCTGGATGGTGAGAAAAGACAAAAAAGGTGTTGATTTTGGGATTTGGGAAAAGATAGACCCGCGTTTTTTATCTGTGCCGCTGGACGTTCATACCGCTAATATTTCCAGGAAACTGGGGATTTTAACAAGAAAACAAAACGATTGGAAAGCGGTAGAAGAGTTAGATCTGATTCTCAGAAAATACAATCCCGTTGATCCGGCGATTTATGATTTTGCATTGTTTGGTTTAGGCGTTTCTAAAGAGTTTGAGTAAGCAGGAGCGAAATAAAAGATTACAAAAAATCACGACTTTAGATTTTATTGATAGAGGTCAAAAGATATTTTCATATCACCAAAATTCTTTATTAAAAGGATTTTTGTTATTTTAATTCTCGCAGATTTTTTCCGATTAAGCAGATGTTCAAATTTAAATCTGCAAAATCTGCTTCATTAGCGAGAATATTATATTTATCAGTATGTATTAAATAACGACCTCTATTTATTGATATAGATCAATGCCATAAGACCTTCTAAAGTTTTATTTTTGCGTCAGAAAAATATTAATTAAAAAATATTAGTCAATGAAAAAATTAACAGTATTAGCATTTGTTGGAGCAGCGTTGTTGTTCACAGCTTGTAACGACAAAAAAGAAACTGTAACAGCAGAGCAAGAAGTTGCAGCAAAAACCGGTGAAGTTTACAACGTAGATCTGGCCACTTCTAAAGTAGATTGGAAAGCGTTCCACAAAGGTGGATTTGCGCCAAGATGGGGAACTCTTAAATTGAAATCCGGAGAAATCACCGTTGAAAATGATGCGGTAACTTCTGGAGATTTCGTAATCGATATGACTACTTTGAAAGTAGATCCGGCTTCTGTAACCGAAGCTGACAAAAAACCGGCTGACTTGGAAGCGCACCTTAAAAATGCTGATTTCTTTGATGTTGAGAAACAACCAACTTCTGATTTCAAAATCACTGCTGTAGCTGACTTAGCTGGTGAACTTCCAAAAAATGCGGTTGCCGGTGCTAACAAAACGGTTAGCGGAAATCTTACATTGCTAGGAAAAACGCTTAACGTTTCTTTCCCTGCAAAAGTAACGGTTGCTGAAGGTAAAGCGGCTATCGAAGCTAAATTTACTGTAAACAGAGCAGATTGGGGAATCAAATTCGGGACTGATGAAACTGATCCGGCTGAATGGATGATTAGCAAAGACATCGAAATTGGTATCAATGTGAATGCTACAAAATAATAAAATCTGAAAATGAAAAGAGAGACTGCTTCGAAAGAAGTGGTCTTTTTTTATGATTATAAACACTTCGACTCCGCTCAGTGTGACACTTTTAGTACTAAATGTATAATAAGAATTGTCAGGCTGAGCGGAGTCGAAGCCTTTGTGAAATAAAAGAACCAGCTCTTTAGAAGCCGGTTCAGTAGATAAAACATCTCATTTTTTTAGTTAGACAACAACAAAAAAGGATAGCCGACAATGCTATCCTTTGATTTTTATATCAAATGTAATTTGAGTAATTGTAATGGAGTTAAAAGCAAATTTTGTGTTCATTTCCTAAATCTCTATGGTAAATTTAGAAAGAAAAACAATACGAAATGTAAACTGAATGTTAAAATTTCATACTTATCCACATTTTTTTGTGGATAACTTAGTTAATCGAGTTTTTCTTTAATATACTTTCCTGTAAACGACTTTTTCTCTTTTACCAAATCTTCCGGTGTTCCTGTGAAAACAATTTCGCCACCGTATTTCCCGGCATTTGGGCCGACATCGATGATGTAATCGGCGCATTTGATAATATCCGGCTGATGTTCTATCACAACCACAGAATGCCCTAATTCTATCAGTGCCTGAAGTGATTTCAGTAATTTTTGAATGTCGTGGAAATGTAATCCTGTTGATGGTTCATCAAAAACAAATAACGTTTTTTCCGTCGTTACACCTTTCACAAGGAAAGAGGCGAGCTTCACTCTTTGGGCTTCACCGCCGGAAAGAGTAGAGGAGGACTGGCCTAACTGAAGATAACCCAAACCAACGTCCTGCAAAGGTTTTAGTTTGGTTACAATTTTTTCTTCGTGATTTTCCGAGAAAAATTCCAATGCTTCATCCACCGTCATATGCAGGATGTCTGAGATGTTTTTCTCATCATATTTGACTTCGAGGATTTCTTTTTTGAAACGTGTGCCATGGCAATGCTCACACTCCAGCTCGATGTCCGCCATAAACTGCATTGATACGGTAATGATACCTTCGCCTTTGCACTCGTCACATCTTCCGCCATCCACATTGAAGGAGAAATGCTTCGGTTTGTAACCCTGGATTTTTGCGGACTTTTGTTTCGCAAAAAGATCCCGGATATCGTCGTAAGCTTTCAGATAAGTCACGGGGTTGGAGCGGGACGATTTCCCGATTGGGTTTTGGTCAATCAGTTCGATATTCTGGATCAGCTTTTTCGGGAATTCCACCGAATCGTAATCGGCTTTTTTGCCACCCATTCCCAGTTGGATCTGGATGGCATTGGTCATCACTTCCTTCATCAAAGTCGATTTTCCGCTTCCGGAAACGCCTGTGATAACTGTCAGACATTCTAACGGAACATCAACATCGATATTTTTTAAATTATTCTGGCGGGCACCTTTTATTGCGATGAATTCCTTCGGTTTTCTTCGTTTTTCAGGCACTTCTATTTTCAGTTCGCCATTCAGGTATTTTGCGGTTAAAGTATCAGACTTCAGCATCTCATTATAATCCCCGCTGAAAACAAGATCGCCACCAAGGTAGCCCGCTTCCGGGCCAATATCTATAATGTAATCTGCCGCAAGCATCACATCTTCGTCGTGCTCTACAACAATCACGGTATTTCCCAAATCGCGGAGTTGTTTGAGGACACCAATCAGATTTTCTGTATCGCGGGAATGCAGACCAATGCTCGGCTCATCCAAAATATAAATAGAACCAACCAGCGAACTTCCCAAGCTTGTCGCCAGATTGATTCTCTGGCTTTCTCCTCCGGAAAGCGTGTTGGATGTTCGGTTCAAAGTCAGATATCCAAGGCCGACTTTCGTCAGGAATTCTAATCTCGTTTCGATTTCGTAGGTCAGGCGTTTGGCAATTTCTCTGTCGTGGGCGTTCAGTTTTAAGCTTTTGATCAATGGCAGAAGTTCATCCAAAGGTAGTTCTATCAGTGATTGGATATTGTGACCGTCAATTTTTACCCAGCTTGTTTCTTCCCGCAATCGCAATCCTTCGCAATCGGGGCAAAGTGTTTTCCCACGATAGCGCGAAAGCATTACGCGGTATTGGATCTTGTAAAGATTTTCCTCAAGCATTTTGAAAAAATTATCAATACTTGGGAAACTTCTGGTTTTATCGCCTTTCCAAAGGAACTGTTTCTGCTCTTTTGTGAGTTGATGATAAGGCTTGTGAATTGGGAAATCTTTGGCTTTTTTGATGAATTCCTTTTTCCATTCGCTCATACTTTCGCCTTTCCAGGAAGCGACTGCATCTTCGTAAACCGAAAGATTTTTGTTTGGGATGACCAGATCTTCATCAATCCCGATAACTTTTCCGTAACCTTCGCAGGTCGGGCAGGCACCGTAAGGATTGTTGAAACTGAAATAATGGACATTCGGTTCGTTAAAAACAATGCCATCCAATTCGAATTTGTTAGAGAATTCACGGATTTTGCCATCATCTGTATTTTTAAGGGAACAGTAGCCCAGGCCTTCGTAAAAAGCCATCTGGATAGAGTCGGCAAGTCTTTGCAGAAAATTCTCATCTTCCTCATAACTGAACCGGTCAATAACCAAATTAATGGTCATTTCTTTTTCCGGGACAAAACCAAAGCTTTCCAGATCCTCGATCCCTGCAACATTGCCGTTAACTTCCAATCTCGTAAATCCTGAGACTTTCAGTGTTTTTAGCTGTTCTGCAAAATGATCCACTTCAAACTTCAGCGGCGCCAACAGCAAAAAAGTGGTATTTTTTTTAGAATCCCGGATGAAGTTAATCACATCGGTTACGCTGTCTTTTTTGACTTCTTCACCCGAAACAGGCGAATAGGTCCTCCCGACTCTGGCGAAAAAAAGTTTCAGGTAATCGTAGATTTCTGTTGAGGTGCCTACCGTAGATCTTGGGTTGGACGAGATCACCTTCTGCTGGATCGCAATAGAAGGCGCCAAACCTTTGATGTCATCTATTTTGGGTTTTTCTAATTTACCCAAAAACTGACGGGCATAGGAACTTAGACTTTCCACGTAACGCCTCTGTCCTTCGGCATAAATCGTGTCAAATGCAAGAGACGATTTTCCACTTCCGGAGACACCTGTTATCACAATGAGTTTGTTCTTTGGGATCAGAACATCAATGTGTTTCAGATTGTTAAGATGTGCGTTTTTAACGAAAATATATTTTTTGATATCGATTTCAGAAGCTGTAGCCATAGTAAAAATAAGACCTACAAATTTACGAAAAATTAAAAGGATAGCACCTATGATTTTTGGAATAAGTAAAGAGTAAAGTAGTTGCAAAATCAACCCCAAGTTGTTGCAGAGAAACAGGCATAGTGGTTAACGATATTATGTTTTGTATATTATTGGATAGGAAGTGGGCGCTAATTTCTATATTTGCCGCCAATTATCTGAAAGAAGTTAAACTATGAAAAAATTAATTCTCGCACTTTCTGTATTGGCTTTCCAAAAAAATTTGCTGGCACAGGATCAGGCAAGAGATATTGATGAAGTTAATTTACAAGGCCGGTTTTTATCAACGCCTTATAACGATGTCAATGAAAATGTAACGGTTATTACAAAACAACAAATCCAAAATAGTCCGGCAACCAGCATAGACGAATTGTTACAATTTTATTCTGGTTTGGATATCAAAAGACGAGGTTCCAACGGCGTGCAAAGCGACATCACCATCCGGGGAAGTTCTTTTGAGCAGGTTTTGGTCCTGGTCAACGGGATCCGGATGAATGATTCACAGACGGGGCATAATACCTTTAATATTCCGTTTGATATTTCATCGGTAGAGCGGGTTGAGATCATCAAAGGTTCATCGGCCAAATTGTATGGGCAGAACGTGTATGCAGGTGTCATCAATATTGTGACCAAATCATCTTCCGAAGAACAGGTAACCATCAAAGCACAAGGCGGCGATTTCAAAACTTATGATCTGTCGGCTTCAGCCACTTTCGGTTCGGAAAAATTCACGAATCTTTTCACACTCAGTAATGGTGCTTCGGACGGTTACCGATACAATACGGATTATCAGATCCGCAATTTCTTCTATCAAAACAAATTAAAATTAAATGAAGGAAGCCTGAGTTTACAGGCCGGTTTTTCTGAGAAGAAATTCGGTGCCAATGGTTTTTATGCCTCGCCAACGGCAATCAACCAATACGAGGAAACGCAGGCTTCTGTAGTGAGCTTGAAATACCAGCAGAAGTTTAATCATCTGTCGGTCAATTCCAGCGTCTATTGGAGAAGAGGACAGGATATGTACCTCTATACACGTCAAAATCCGGCAGGTTATAGAAATATGCACATTGGAAATAATGTCGGCGGGACAGTGAATGCAACTTATGAATCGTCACTCGGGACCACTGGAATTGGTGTGGATTACAGGAAAGAATATCTCGTAAGCAGTAATCTCGGAGATAGGAACCGGGATGTGACGCAGGTGTTTTTTGACCATCAGTTCAGGTTTTTTAATCAGAAATTAGAAATCAACCCGGGAGCAAGCTGGGCCAATTATTCGGGCGGTAATTTCTTCTATCCGGGGATGGATGTCGGTTTTATTTTTAATCCGAATCATAAAGTTTTTGGAGCCATTTCCAAAGGATTCAGGATCCCGACGTTTACGGATTTGTATTACACGAGTCCTACAGAAATAGGAAATCCTGACCTGGTTCCGGAAAGTGCTGTTTCATCAGAATTAGGTTATCGTTTCCAGAATGAGAAAATCCTGGCGAAAATCAGTGGTTTCATCAGAAATACCAATAACGGAATTGACTGGCTTAAAGAAACGCCCGAAAGCCCGTGGAAAGCAGAGAATGTTGGTGAAATTAATCTAAAAGGTTTCGAAACCGAATTCAGGCATCAGTTATTCCCATTTCTGAACTATCGCTTGGGTTACACTTATCTTGATAATCAATACAAGAATGAGGAACTTTCCAGATATGCTTTGCAAAATCTGAGACATCAGGTTGTGGCACAATTGGATGTTAAGTTTTTGAAGTTTTTCAGCAATCAATTGATTTATAAATATTCGGAACGTGTGAATCTCGGCAGTTATAATATCGTGGATGAGCAAATCAATTTCCGGTACAAAGACCTTAATTTTTATGTGTTGATTAATAACCTGACCAATACAAAATATACCGAAACCAATCTGGTTCCAATGCCCGGACGATGGTTTCACGTAGGATTTACGTATCAGATCAAAATGAATTAATTTTTTAAAAGCACAAAGCTTTTCCACAAGGTTCACAGGGATTTTATTTTTTTGAATATTTATAATTTTTGTGTCTGTTGTGGATTCCTTTTGTGCCTTTGTGGTTTTAACCTAAATTTGCAAAAAATCAAAAATGGCAGCATACTTAGAATTCAATTTCAAAATAAAACCTCTCCAACCTTGGAACGAAATACTGATGGCAGAACTGATAGAGATCGGTTTTGACAGCTTTACAGAAGAGTATGACGGGATTTTGGGTTACATTCAGAAAGATATTTTAAATGAAGACGAGCTGAGAAATGTTCAGTTGTTCCAAAATCCGGATGTTGAGATCTCTTACTCTTATGAGGAGATGCCAAATATCAATTGGAATGAGGAGTGGGAGAAGAATTTTTCACCCATCAATGTAGAAGATAAGGTGCTCATCAGAGCAGAATTCCACGAGCCGAATCCCAATTTGCACGAGATCGTAATCCAGCCGAAAATGTCTTTCGGGACGGGTCATCATCCTACGACACACCTGATGATCCAGCAGATGTTGGATATGGATCTGGAGAATAAAAAAGTGCTGGATATGGGTTGCGGAACTTCGGTTTTAGCGATTTTTGCCAAGCAAAAAGGAGCAGGCAGAACGGTTGCGATCGACATCGACGAATGGTCTGTAGAAAACTCCAAGGAAAATGCTGCCAGAAATAACGTTGAACTGGATATTGAGTTGGGTACGGCAGAAAATCTCGGTAAAGAGAAATTCGATATTATTTTGGCTAATATTAACCGTAATATTTTGATTTCTGACATCCCGACTTATGTTTCGGTTTTGGAAGATGGCGGAAAACTGCTGCTTTCAGGGTTGTGTTTCTTTGATGTGGATGATATTTTGGAGGTCTGCACGGAACAAAACCTCAAACTCGAAAAGAAAATCCAAAGAGAAGAATGGGTTTCTCTGTTGTTGAGTAAATAAATGATAATTATAAATTTAATAATTACTTTTAAAATAATAACAACCCTCGATTTTTCGAGGGTTGTTTGTTATTTATAGAAATAGGTTTTAAACTTAATCTTTTAGTTTATAAAATAATATTCATTTACTTCTGTGGATATTTCTGAATCAGAGCCTGTAAAATAGCCCAGGTTTCCGCATCCAGCAATCCGCTGTAGTTAGTCGGCCGGAAGTGGAACTGAAAGGCCTCAATTGTCTGCCTGGTTGCTTTGTCCCATGCGCCATTGACGGTAAGGTTATAGCCAAACTGCACCAGTTGCTGCTGTATTTTGGAGACAAATACCGGATCATTGTATTGGATGGCCAGTTCTTCATTTGACAAAATCTGAGCCTGCAAAGCCTGTTTTACGGCCTCATCATACCACATTCCCACCTGGTATTCATCATAGAGCCTTTTCCATGGGAAAAATGGCCCCGGATCCTGTTTTCTGGTTGGTGCAATATCAGAGTGGGCAAGGATGTTGGTTGGCGGGATATTATACCGCGCCACAATATCCTTTACCAAAGCGGCAACTTTTTGGAACTGTTCTTCCGGATAAGGGTAAAATATACGGTTATTAGACGGATCAGTCGTATAACCCTGGTTAACGATTTCGATGCCTATAGACGTGTCATTCAGTTGCTGGTCTTTTCTCCAGAAGCTGATACCCGCATGATAAGCTCTTTTGTTTTCGTCAACAAGCTGGTAAATGTCTTTATCCGGGAGGGTGCTCACCAGATAATGGGCGCTTACCGATTGCTGGGTAAGGGTGGAAACAGACCGGTCGTCGTCCAGCGCTGTATAGTGCAAAATCACGTAACGCTGGCGGAAGTTTTGCCCCAGCGAGGGGAAATAAGTTTTGACAATCTTATATCCCAAAGGTTTTGCACTTACTATAGAGCCATAACTGATGGTATTGTCATTCTTTGTAATATCAGCAATATTAATTTTGTAGTATTCACCTTCATCTTGTTTTATTGCAGGTTTTTTTTCCACAACAATAGGCTTCGGGGCAGTGCTTATATGTGAATTTTTATTTTTTGCAGTTTTTTGTTGAGATCCACATGAAATAATTGCCAGGCCTAAGGCTGTGAAATATAATGAATTACGCATTGGTATTGGGTTTGAGTGATTATTATGAGTCAAAAATATGAAAAAAAAAGAAGAAAAAGTTTTGGTTGGTAATCAAAAGTATTCTATATTTGCACTCGCAATTGAGCAGATAACGATCTTAAAATAATTTCTAAAAGGAGGGTTGCCAGAGTGGTTAATGGAGCAGTTTGCTAAACTGTCGACCCGAAAGGGTCGCAAGGGTTCGAATCCCTTACCCTCCGCATTAGAAAATCTCGGGGCGTAGCGTAGTCCGGTCATCGCGCCTGGTTTGGGACCAGGAGGTCGCAGGTTCGAATCCTGCCGCCCCGACAGTTTTTGTTGGTTTTGTAAAACTAACTAATGGGTGCGTAGCTCAGCTGGATAGAGCATCTGCCTTCTAAGCAGACGGTCAAAGGTTCGAATCCTTTCGCGCTCACTTCCCTTAAACCTCGATTTTATCGGGGTTTTTTTGTTTCCATTAGCTTATTCTCAATTTTTGTCTTTCACACCCTCTATAAGGTGGATCAAGATCAAACCTTGGGGACTAGGCAAAAATTTTAGATAATCTGAAAAGGAAAAATACTTTGTCTTTAACACCTCTAAGCTGCATTCTGAATTGCTTTATTTTCGAATTAAACGATTCTGCAGATGCATTGGTACTTCTTCTTTCAAAATAATTCAGGATGTCATTATAATGGTTTGTAATCGTATTTTTAAGTGTTGAAAAGGATTTAAAACCTGATTCTTCCACATCTTTAAACCAATGGGCAAGTTTGAGCATTGCTACAGATTTTAATGTGTTCTGATTATAAATTTTCCTTAGTTTATCGGATAAATTGTAAGCTTTTTCCAAATCTGGATA
>NZ_FTPU01000029.1 GCF_900108115.1 Epilithonimonas bovis DSM 19482 | reverse complement strand
CCAATGTCTATTCCACACGCATTGGGATGTACCACTTCGAGTGAAATCTGCTTCTTAATTTCCATGTCTTAATTTTTTAAATTAAACCAATAAAAAGCTCCAAGGACTGCACTTTGCTAAATTTGAAATTATTCTGATCGGGATATCTGCTTTTGGCGGACTCACCATTAAAAACTAACACCGTCTGAAGTATTACTACCAAAGACTTTTGTGCAATCTTACCTGAATTGCAGACGGGTTTTTAAACACCATTGCTTAAACCGGTCTTTTCAAGGAGCGATTACTAAGATAAGAATAAAGAATTTAAGATACTAATATGAGGTACCGACTTATCTCGTTAGCGGCTAAAAACAACTTCGTTTTCGAGTAGGGGAATTACAGATAACACCCAAATATACCCAATTATCTCCTAATCTCAACAATATAAATATTAATATAAAACATTGTATATCAAAATATTATGTTATTATTAACCGTTTGTAAACATTTACAAACTGCTACGCACATTTCTAATATATACAAAATGCGAAACAAAAAAAATCCCAACACCGTCAGGATTTACAAGCTCCGATTTATTACTTACAATATCTAGGTTTTCATTGTTGCCTTTTCAAGCCCAACGACCCGAGGCTCCACCGAACGGAGCGTAGCTAAAGCTTAGTTATTAGCAGAAGTTTTTTTATTTTATTGGTTTATATGCAATTATATTTACAGTTCCTTTTCCAGGATATTTTTTCATTTCAAAGTCTTGATTTAAGTTTTCTATTATCTCTGGAAGTTTAGTAGCATTGTATGTCCTCGGGTCGAAATCAGGTTTTAGTCGTTTAATGTATGTTCCAGTCGATGATACATTAGCCCAACCATCATCATCTTTATATAAATCCCAAGCTGTTGTAAGTAATTTCTTTAATTCTAATGTATCTTGATCTATTTCAGTTATTTCTGGTATTTCAGCGGTTTTTGTTTTTCTTTTATTGGTAGTTTTAGGTTTTGTTATTTCGTTTTCAGCTTGAGCACCAATATTTTCGACAAATATAAAATTTTCGCAAGCATTTCTAAATGAAACTGGAGTTTTCTTTTCACCAACTCCAATGACAAACATTTCTGATTCACGTAAGCGAGAAGCTAATTTCGTGAAATCACTATCACTTGATACAATTACAAAAGCGTCGAATTTATTTGAATAAAGTAAATCCATAGTATCTATAATTAAAGACGCGTCAGTTGAGTTTTTCCCAGTTGTATAAGAAAATTGTTGAATTGGTTGAATTGCTAGTTCATTTAAAACTGTTTTCCAGTTTTTAAGAATTTCATTAGACCAATCACCATATGCACGCTTTACAACTATTCGACCAAATGCAGAAATTTCGGATATGATTCCGCTTAATTTAGAATATTGAGCGTTATCAGCATCAATCATTACTGCGATTTTTTTAAGATTATCTAAATCCTTCATTGATTTTTTATTAATTGTGAATTTTTAATCATTGTTGTGAGGGAAAATTTATGCTAACACTCAAATATACCCAATTATCACAACACTTTTTTACGGGAAACCATAAAAACAAAAAAAACCTGATAATTTCAGGATCTATTTATCTAGTTCAGAATAGTATTCTTCAAAATCGAATACAATATCAAAAAGTTTTTTAGGATGAATGCGTAAACCAGTTGCTACCTCAATGAAAGTACTTAGTTGGCAATCTATTTTATTATTTGCAACATCACTAATTCTTGCTGCAGTAGTATTACATTTCTCTGCAATGATAGAATAAGGAGTTTCTCCCTTTATTTCTTTTATTTTCTCTGCAACCAACTTCTTGATTTCATCCGTCTTATATTCGTTCATAATTGCACTGTTTATTGCAATTTGACACTAATTATAAAAAATACCATTACCGAATTCGGTAATGTAAAATAATTTTATTACATTTGTCAATATAAGTTACGCATTGCGTAATTTTGCGATACTTCAAAAAATAATAGAAGCATTCGCTTGGAATCTCGCTTTTGAAAACTGGTAATTTTTATGCAACGAGAGGATAGGCAGAAGAGCTCATGACCGCGCGGCGTGGCCTCTCTCTATCTGTGTACAGGGTATACCAGTGCCTCAGGGCGGATAGTGTAGAGTTTCACGCCGTTTTTGTATCCATGCTGTTGTCCTTTTTACTCCACATTACTTCTAAGCTGCTTTTCTAAATACAGTATCAGGACAGGTACAATGGTTGCGCAGCCATTGCGGCAGTTTTGCCTTCTCGGGACACACATTTTCATTCATATCATTATTAATCTGGCGGATTGCCTTTGGCGGGAAAGCCTGCAAATACCCCTGCAGCGCCTTCCCCCATCGCAATCCCAAAAAAAAGGAGCAGTATGAGTATAATGTAAAAAGTAGAATGTATGATTGATGAGATGCTTCGAGAGCCTCAGCATGACAGTAGTGATGAAGAGATGCTTCGAGAACCTCAGCATGACAACCCCTTAAAAAAACAAACAACATATGAAAAATTACAACAACAGCACCTAAAACATCTTGCACCCAGTACATTACATTGGTACACTGTTATATTGATACACTGTTACATTGTACAAAAAAGCCCTTTCCCAAAAAGTTTGCAGACCTCAGGAAAGAGCAGCGTTACCCATTATTACTAACAAATAACACTACAAAACTATGCAAAAAAAGTTTTGCAGGGGGCTCCTGTCCCTTGCACTAACGGGAATAGCACTCCTCGCTTACGCCCAAAACCCCTTAAAGATTGGCGATGCCCTCCCCAAGCAGTTCTGGAAGACCCCGCTACAGATGGTCAACACCCCACAGAAGACCACCACCCTCGCCGCAGACAAAGACAAACTCATCCTTCTGGATTTCTGGAACACCTGGTGCAGTGCCTGCATCCTCAACTTTCCCAAGATGGAGGAACTGCAAAAGCAGTTTGGCGATAAAATCAAAATACTGGCTGTCAGCAACCAGGACCGCACCACGCTGGAGAAGTTTTTCGCCTCCAAAAACGGCAGCAAATACAATCAGGTGCAGTCCGTAGCCGCAGACAAAATGATGCACAACCTCTTTCCCCATCTCGGCGTGCCGTTTATAATATGGATCAAAGATGGCAAGCTGCTTAGCACCACCGATGCCAGACAAGTCTCAACGGAGACTCTCACGGCAGTCCTGGCAGAGAAGCCAGCGGTTCTGCAAACAGTTACACAGATGAACAGAGACCGCCCATTATTCCTTTCCGAGGCCTTTGACCGACAAAAAAAACTCTCTATGCTTAATTACTCGGTACTGATCAGAGGTCGCATTCCGGATATAGGCGGAGGAGGAACATACCGTAAATCTCCGGGAGGCCGTACCTATGGACGACAGTTCACCAATCTCCCACTGAATGACATTTATTACGCTCTGGCATACGAAATATTTCAGCAGAAGTACAACGATTTTTATAGCGAGAAAAGAATGTTGCTCCAGGTATCCAATGTTGCAGATGTAAAACCTCAGATAGATTCGGAAAGGAAATTTGACGATAATAGTCTTTACAGTTACGAGATGGCAGTCCCTTATAGTGATGCAGATTCCCTATACACAAATATGTTGAGCGGACTCAACAGCTATACCAATTTCACCGCTACCATAGAAAAAAGGAAAATAAAATGCCTCAGGCTGGTTCGTACCGCTTCACAGGACAGGATTGCGACCAAAGGGGGCAGTAGGGTGTCCGCATTTTACAAGAACCCCTCTGTTTTGCGCAACGCACCCCTGCAACACATGATTAATATGCTCAATGGGGATAATACCATCACTGATCTTCCGGTGGTAGACGAGACCGGCTACACCGGCAATGTGGACATCACCATGCCGGCAGTAAGCAATCTTGCGGCCTTGCGCAAAGAACTGTCCCGGTATGGCTTGGATCTCCTGGAAGGGGAGCAGCTGCTTAACATGTTGGTTGTACGGGATCGTAATCAACCAAATCACCTCTAATTAATAATCAAACTATGAATAAATATTTGTTGCTTCCCATGCTGTTTGCAACAGCTTCAATAATGGCTCAGCAGAAGATCAGTGGGCATATTTCTGATGCCGCGTCGGGCAAGCCCCTGGCTGGTGTCACAGTGGTCATACAGGATTCACCTGCTGCCGCTCTTACAGATAAAGAAGGGTATTTTACGCTTGCCGCACCTGTACCCGCAATTCGTCTGTCAATACGCAAAGAGGGTTATCAGGCCATTACCGTTGACGTACAGCTGCCTCTTAAAAAACCATTGCATATTGTACTTGCAGAAAAGATCAATGATCTGGAGGAGCTTACGCTGACCACCGGCTATCAGAAGCTTCCAAAAGAACGGGCTACGGGTTCATTTTCTGTAGTGGGCAGTAGGGATCTGGATCGCCAGGTCAGTGTCAATATTCTGGATCGCTTGTCGGCAGCCGCCAACGGTATTATTACAGATCGTGGGACTGCTAATGGCCAGGAGCAGGTCATGGTCCGTGGTCTCAGCACCATCCGCGGTCCAAAGTCACCCCTCATCGTAGTAGATAATTTTCCTTACGAGGGGGATATCAAAAACATCAACCCCAATACTGTGGAGAGCATTACCATTCTCAAAGATGCCGCAGCTGCCAGTATATGGGGTGCAAGGGCGGCTAATGGTGTAGTGGTGATCACTACAAAAAAAGCAAGTACAGAGCAGCCGCTAAGAGTAACACTCAACACCTCACTTACTTTGAGTGGTAAGCCCGACCTGGGCTATTTGCCGGTGATCAGCACTTCAGACTTTATCGATGTAGAGCAGGTGCTTTTTAGCAAAGGCTTTTACAATACCGATATCAGCTCCTCCCAGCATACCGTCCTCTCGCCGGTAGTAGATCTGCTGAACAAAGCTAAAAACGGGCAGGTCACGCAGGCTTATGCCCAGCAGCAGATTGATGCGCTGCGGGCGGTGGATGTGCGGGATGATTACCGCAAATACATGTACCTGCCATTAGAGAACCGGCAGTATGCGCTTAATCTTTCCGCAGGCAGCAAAACGATGGCATGGTCTTCCTCACTGGGCTATGACGATAATTCCGGGAACCTGGGCGAAAAATACCAAAGGCTCAGCCTCCGCTTTCAAAACACATGGAAGCCATTACAGGGGCTCACCGTCGATACAGGGGTTTGGATGATCCGGTCGTCTACAGAGAGCGGCCGCAGCAGCTATGGTAGTATTGTGGTGAAAAGCAACGGCTTGCCATACATGCAGCTGGCTGATAAAAATGGTAATCCGCTGGCCGTATACCGCACCTACAATCAGGATTATAAAACAGGCTTAGGCAACGGGCGCCTTCTGGACTGGAACTATTATCCGCTCACAGATTGGCAGCATAACCAAAATACCAATACAACAACAGAATGGCTGCTAAACGCCGGGCTTACTTACAGGATTATAAAAGGTTTGGATGCAGAGCTGCGTTACCAGTGGCAGAAAAGAGATGGTATTTCAGAAATGCTTTATGATGAGCAGAGCTACTATACCCGCAATTATACCAACCTCTTTACGGTGCTTAATACAGATGGTACGGCAAAATATAATGTTCCGAGAGGCAGTGTTTTTGATAGGGCAGATTCAGATACATCCGTGCAGAACATCCGGGGTCAGCTCAATTACAACCGCAACTTTGGGAACCATACCATTGCTGCAATAGCCGGGGCAGAAGCCCGGGATATCACCACATCGTCGCTCAGCAACCGCTATTATGGTTATAATCAAAATCAGTTAACTTTTGTAGATGTAGATTACAATGCCACACTTCCTAGGTTGATTGGAGGCAGTTCTACACTGGATGGCAATAGTTATTTTAGCAAGACAACAAACCGGTTTGTATCACTGTATACCAATGCGGCCTACACTTTCATGAACCGCTACACCATATCCGGCAGCGCAAGAAGGGATGCCAGCAACCTGTTTGGCCTCAAAACCAATGACCTGTGGAATCCCTTCTGGTCAGCAGGACTGGCATGGAATCTCTCTTCAGAACCTTTTTATAACATCGCATGGCTGCCGGGGCTTAAACTGAGGGCTTCCTATGGCTTCAACGGCAATATCAATCCGGCTATGGTTGCCGTAAGCACCATAGGCTTTCAGTCAACAGTTTCGCCCTACACAGGGACACCCAGAGCAACCATTACCAATTACTATAATCCGGATTTGAAATGGGAAACGACCAATGTGCTCAACCTGGGCGTAGATTTTACGTCACGCAACGGGCGATTGGCAGGTAGCGTGGAATGGTACAGGAAAAAAGGAGATCATCTTTTTGGCGAAAACCCCATAGACTATACCACGGGCATTACATCCATGGTTTATAATGTGGCCGCTATGCAGGGTGAAGGGGTAGACATAGCATTACACAGCCGTAATACAGTCGGAGTCTTTAAATGGAATACGACATTCAACATGACACACTACCGCGATAAGGTGACCACTTATTACCTCAGTTCAAGATATGGTAATCAGTTTGTACAGGCTTCTGTTCCCATATCGGGCGTAGAAGGCAAACCGGTCTATTCGGTATTTGGCTACCAATGGGCTGGGCTGGATCCTCAGACAGGTGATCCTATGGGTTACCTCAATGGTGCTGTCAGCAAGGACTATGCGCGCATTACCGGCACCGGCACTACAGTAGATGACCTGCAATATTTCGGCTCTGCGGTTCCGGTAACCTATGGTAATTTTACCAATAGTTTTAATTACCATAATTTCACGCTGGATGTCGGTATGACTTATAAATTAGGCTATTGGTTCAGGAGGTCTTCCATTAACTATACCGCCCTTTACAGAGATTGGCTGGGACACAGCGATTACGCTCTAAGGTGGCAAAAACCGGGTGATGAAATCTGGACACAGGTGCCGTCTAACCTCTATGTTTCCAATACAAGCCGAGATGCCTTTTATGCAGGTTCGGCAGCTTTGGTAGAGAAGGGCGACCACATCCGTTTACAGTACATCAATCTTTCTTATGACCTTAGCAAAAAGCAATGGCAGGGCATGCCTTTTACATCAATGCAGATTTATACCAATCTTAGCAATCTGGGGATTCTTTGGCAGGCTTCAAAAAGTGGCCGTGATCCGGATTATAACATCGGCAATTTTATGCTTACGCCACCTCTTACATACACGATCGGCATGCGTGCCCAATTTTAAATTTTATTATTATGAGACACAGACTAATATTTTATTTTACTTTTCTCCTGTCCGTCTTATCCTGTAGTGATTTTCTGGACGAAAAATCTGACATGAAACTGGCCGTTCCCGAAACAGTGGCAGATAATCAGGCTCTGTTGGATACCGGCGGATTTATAAATACACAATTCGCCAGCAGCGGTGAAACAAGCGCAGATGATTTCTATTTGACGGATGCGGATTTTGCTGCTCTGGGTGCCGAACAAGACCGCAGGCTCTATACCTGGCAGCCGGACTATGTTGCAAAGCCCGCTACCGAAGGCAATGATTGGCAGAATTGCTACCGCACCATTTACATTTGCAATACAGTACTTTTTAATCTGGCTGATAAAAAACTGACGGGGTCGGAGGCTGATAACGTTAAAGGGCAGGCTCTGGCTGTTAGGGCAGCGCGATATCTTGATGCCGCTCAGATTTGGTGCCTCGCTTATAAAGGCGAGACGGCGTCTTCTTTGCCGGGATTGCCGCTGCGGATGGATCCGGACATGAATATCCCTTCCACGAGAGCCACACTCAAAGAGACTTATAACCAAATCATTAACGACCTTTATGCGGCAATCCAATTACTTCCCGTCAAGCAGGTCGCAGTTACCCGAATGTCGAGATCTGCGGCTTATGGGTTACTTGCTCGCACCTATCTGTTTATGGGCGATTATTCCAAATCTCTTGAAAATGCATTGCTTGCGATAGGTTTATTACCGAATACATTAATGGATTATAATGATATAGATTATACAAAACAGTATCCTATTGCGGATAGAAATAGTGAGGTGCTGTTTTGGGCACCAATGAAATATGAAACCCACCTTATTCCGGCTAAGATCCCATTGTCTGTGTACAGTATGTACGATGATAACGACCTGCGTAAAAAAGTTTTTTTCAACATCGGAACATCTGGCGAGATCTTCTTTAAGGGGTATTATAGTAATGCAAACGGATCCGCATGTAGTGTCACTATGGATGAGCTTTATCTTATAGTGGCAGAATGTTATGCAAGAAAAAACAATAGTTCTGAAGCTCTTCTTTTTTTAAATAATTTACTTAAAACTAGATGGAGAAAAGAAACATTTATACCTTTTACGGTAACTTCTTACCCAGATCCTTTGCAATTGATACTGCTGGAGAGAAGAAAAGAATTGTTACTTAGAGGTATTCGATGGCCGGATCTCAAAAGATTCAACAGAGATGGTGCTGCAATCACACTTACAAGAACAGTTAATGGCCAAACTTTTACTTTGGCACCCAATGATCTGCGTTATGCCGTCGCAATTCCAGAAGATGTCATTTCATTGTCTGGACTACAACAGAACAAAAGATAGTATAAAAAGAAAGGTTGACAAATATTGTCAACCTTCTTTATTTGACTAATAACTATTATGGTTTCCTCTCATCGGGATGAATATTAAGTACTGCAGCATTTGAAAGGCCTCCTATTTGATCTTCAAGAGTCTGGCCTTCCTGTACGACCATCCGGCAAGGGCGTGTCCCGCTTTCTAAACAGTCTGCAACACCACTGGTGCTCCAATTGGCAACATTAGAAAATGCACCTGGCGATGTGTCAGTGCTGTTATAATAATAGATCGTAGCAACCTTCGCAGCTTTATTGCCACTCTTCTTAAAAGACATAGCACCAATAGCTGCCGTAAAAAACACAGCGACGGCAACGCTCACATTTAGGATTGTATTTCTTTTCATATCATTGGTCTTTTTATACATCAAAAAAGATTACCGTAAAAACTTTAGTAGACCATCCGGGGCTTGGAACCATGCAGCAGTGTCTTAGATAATTATGTACGCATAAAGCCTGGGGCTGCCGTACCTTCACCTGTTGCATTTCCGCTTCCCGAGGCGGTCTGATGGTTAAAAATGAGTAAGAAACTTTGGGGTCCGGGCGGCTTTCGGCCGCCGGTTCTAAGGTGAAAATATTATACATAGCCAATCAATTCTTCCGCAGCATCCGGCTGCGCTGTCATACAGTCACAGGATAACGCTCTGTAGCAATGGGCCGATTCTTCAGCGCTCCTGTTTATGGGGGCTTCCATCACTTGCCTCTGGTGGGGCAACAGCTGCTTTATCATTGATGTTCTTATCATCACGCTTGATCAGTTGCCACTGTACCGCTTTTCCCATATAGTCGGGCATCAGTTCCCCCTTACAGATCAATCTTGTCGTATGTGGGTTGCCAACAGTTTCCCAAAGGCCGCTCACGGGACAGGGTTCCCCGTTCAACATAGGTGAGCCTTGTTATTGATTTCTTCGTAATGCTGTATCAATTGGCCCTTCACGGTTGGCCATTGCTTACGGTCCTTGTGTTTTGTCTCATCACCCTCCTCGGTATTGCCATATAAAGGCACGTGGTCATAATGAGAGGGGCTTATAGCAGCAACTGCTATATTTTTATTAATAAGATTTTGGTCTTTCCGGCAGTTTACCCATGCCAGCACAATCATGCTGCTGGCAACAAAAAATAATTGTTTCATAATGTTAATTGGTTTTTAATCCGGCGCCGGAAAGGATTATTGAATTCTGTGTCCAAAGTAGGGGCACTTTTCTTTTTAGGCAAGAAAGTATTGTCCCGTTTTACCAATTGTAACCTAAGAATTGACGATGGGGGACAGGCGTTGCGTCTAATGCAAATCTCAGGTAGGCTTCATTAAAGTATTCTTAACTATATTTACATTAGGTAATTTTTTTTTTACCAAAAACCATTATTTTATGTTAAAAATTGATAAAATGTGCCATGTTACTCAGATTATTACTCCCAATGATGCTCTTTTTGGGGCTCAGGATCGATGCAAAGTCAGGAGATGAAGAAATTTATTACAAAATTGAGAGCCGTTACAGCGCGTTTTTAGAAAACGACAGGCGTGCGATGCCATTCGTACGCAACAACATTGCCACTGCAAAAACAAACGGGAATACCCGGGCATTGCTTTGGGCCTATGAAGATGCGGTATTCTTTACACCCGAAAAAAAAATCAAACTCAGGTATGCGGATAGCATATTGGCTGTCGCCAAAAGCACTGCAAAACCAGATCTGATTGCTGATGCCTGGCTCGGGAGAGGGATAATTTATGCTTTCAATTTTAAAAACTACAGGGCTGCACTGGACGATTATATTCAGGCCTATCAATATTCAACATTGCAAAAGGACGCCTATCTTTTTCATCACATAGAATATCAGATTGGCGTGATAAAAAGCTATTTGGGCTACGATACAGAAGCACTGGTCCATTTTGAGAATGCGCTACGCTACTTTCAGGAAAAAAGGTCTGCAGATATAGGCTCTGTCAGTTACTTTAATCATACCAGGGCTTATCTCAACTGCTTACACCAGGTCATTATGATCTACAGGCGGCAAAACAAATGGAAGGAGGCTGCAGCCCTGTGCGAAACAGGTAGCAGTGCCATAGGCAGGCAGCAGGGCTTTGGGCAGGAGCAGGCTTACATGGATAAAGAGAGAGGTATTATTGATCATCTGCAGGGAGGGGATAATCGCGCCATCTTTTGGCTGCGAAAAGCCTTACCCGAATTACGCCGCCTGCAGGATGCTGCCAATTTTTCGGTGGCATGCTATTACATGGGGCATTCCTACAGGGCTCTGGGAAACCAAAAAACGGCAATCCTTTACTTTACAAAAATTGACTCCGTTTTTAGCGCAACAGGTTATCTTAGCCCTGAGATCCGTTCCGCCTATGCCATGCTGATCAATGAGGCTCGCAAAAATAACAACACACAGGGTGTTAATTTCTATACGGCCCAGCTTATGAGTGCGGATAGCAGCATTATTAAGAACTTCGCTATTCTGCCAAAGAAGACATTTACGGATTATGATGCTGCCACGCTGAGAATGGAAAACCTAAGGTTGTTAACACGCATGGATAAGGAAGAGTGGATGGGGGATGCAGCAATAATGATTGGTACCACCTTTGGGATTGGGCTGGTAGTAATCGTTATGGTAAGAAAAAGAGTGGGGCAAGGTCGGGTTTGGTCGGTCTGTCGTACCGGAAAAGGCAATTCTGAAAGGCTTAATGAAGAGGGGCATAATAAATCCGGCAAAAAGGAGCAGCGGCCTAATGTAGCCCATATACTGGCAAAACTCAGGGATTTTGAAAGAAGCAAAGAGTTTCTGAAAGAGGACGTTAATGTAACAGAACTGGCAAGAGAACTGGGTACCAATCGATCCTATTTGTCCAGCATCATTAATAAGCACAAACATATGTCCTTTCCACAATATATCAACTCATTAAGGATTGTATACATCACAAAAAGATTGACAGAAGACCGCATCTATCGCAGCTACTCTGTTGATGCATTGGCAAAATGCTGTGGTATAGCTTCTAGAAAGACTTTTGCTAAGCATTTCCGTAGAATCAATGGTATCGCCCCCTATGAGTTCATCAACAAAATAAAAAAGGAACAGGATAAAACCTGACCTGCATCCATAAAAAACGACAGTAACCGGAACAATGATATGACAACAGACGAGATTTTAAAACAGTCAGAAGAACTCTGGCAGAGCCTTCTGCGTACCATAGAGAAAAAAGAACGGGAAAACCTGCCGCCCGTCACCAGGTACCAGCATCTGCTGATGGAGGCAGACCAGGCCATCAGCATCCTCAAGGGCATGGTGGCACACCACACATTTGATGCCACGGCGCAGGAAGTATACTTTTTCAAAATACTTAAGCCCCGCTTTTCCGCAAAATTCATCTTATATTCAAAGATCTTGGCCCTCATTACCACCAGGCCCCACGGCAGCTACAAGGCTTTGCGCAGGATCTGCGATGATGAACTGGATTACCTCCATTATTCTTTTCGGATCAGAGAGAATTTGTAGCCTATTACAAACGTGGCGCTACCTACCTGGATGACAAATACTTCCTGCGCCGCCGCTACGACCTCTATACACCATTAGAAACCGACCTGCATAGTTTCGACAGCCGTTTTGCCACATCCCATGATCATGTCGATGCCAGGATACTGGCATTCGAAGAGTATGAGGCATTCCTGCGGCAGTGGCTCGCAAAGCACAGCAAAAACAGGCAGCAGGAAGACAGCTTTGCCGGCATGGTCACATGGTCAGCATCCAAGGCAGCCCTTACCGAATTGCTATTCTCCCTGCATCTCACCGGCTGTTTTAACGGTGGCAATATAGAGTTGGCTGAGGTCATCCGTTGGGCAGAAGCGTCCCTTCATACAGACCTCGGCAACTACCACAAAACATTAGCCGAAGTGCGCAACAGGAAGACCCGCCGCACCAAATTCCTGGATCTCATCCTCCGCAACTTTCAGGATTACCTTGACAGGTCAGATCAATAATACCGTGGCTCCCCAGCTCAACAACATCCCTCCAACTCCCAAACCTGTCATGCTGAGCTTGCCGAAGCATCCATCAACCATCATCCATCAACCATCAACCATCATCCATCATCCCACATCCCACATCCCTCATCCATCACTTATCACTGATCATTCATCCGTACCCGCTCGTCTATCATCTATCCGTCTATCATCTCTCACCCAAACCCTCAAACCTCCAATTCTCCAACTCCCTCACCCCTCAAAAAAATCTTTCGGTACTACCGAAAAACTATTGAAAAACATAGGCAGTGATATCCCAAATTTGTAGGGTAACAATCAGCAATATGGCACCGAAACTCACCCGGCTCTGCATTTACCCGAAGGATATCCAGCTTATCACTGGCCGCAGTGAGCGCCATTGCCGCGAGATCATGTACATCATCCGGCGCAGCCTCAACAAGCAGGACCACTAGTTCATAACCATAGACGAGTTCTGCACTTGGGCCGGCCTGGATCCCGCCGCCGTCCGCCAAATCCTCCCCAACTAATCCCTCCGTCACTTCGAGTGTTTTTCGCAGAAAAATGTATCGAGAAGTGAGTGCTAACCACACGAACATGTATCGAGAAGCGAGTGCCGACCGCAGAAAAATAGATCAGGAAGCGAGTACATCATTAATACTATTCCTTGTTTAATTGTATTTTTCATAATAATTTGCTGATGATGGGCTGATATTTAATAATTTATTCTAAATTTATCAGCATAACTAATACCATGATTTTCTTAATTAAACTTAATGCCCAGGTTCCGGCAATTATTCCAATCAATTATTCCAATCAATTATCAATATCCATTATCTTCTGCAATTTATAAGATCTTAGCAAAGGGAGATACAGAGTATGCTGCTTTTTTGCATGAGAAAGGTTACGGAAAAGGATTGAAGCTGTTTTCTTTTTCACAGCTCAACGTCCCCTTCAAAATACAAGGTGACCGGCTGCGGTTATTGAGCAATGAAGTGGAGTTTCAGGTGTCGTTTCACATTCCTGAAGCAATGGAAAATTTTGTGAAAGGTCTTTTCCAGAGTGAAACAATTGACATTGCCGACAAAAAGTCAAAGGTAAGTTTCAAGGTTAAGTCAGTGGAGTAGGGATTTATAATGCGCAGGGTATGGCTGTGTTGAGGTTGTCAACGATGAAGGATGATGATTGCGTATTGCGTTTTCCAAAATCAAAAAAGCCACAAGTATTAATGCTTGTGGCAATCCAAAGGTTCGATTAAAGAATAAAAAATGATTACATTATTTAAATTCCTTTAAAATATTATTACATTTGGCTAATATATGATTTTATTATTATTTTTATCAAAAAACAATACTATGCGGCTCTATATAAAATTATCCAGAAACAATAAAAACATCCCCTATAATTACCAGCATTTGTTAACAGGTACTATTCATAAATGGATTGGAGAAAACAATACAGAACATGGTAAAAAGAGTCTTTATTCTTTCTCCTGGCTTCAAAATACCGATTCGTCTAAATCTGGAATTAATCTAACTTCTAATTCTTACTTTTTCATCAGTGCTTATGATGAGCAATTAATAAAACGCATTACTAAAGGCATATTGGATGACCCGACAACCTTTTGCGGGAGTCAGGTTGTAGATATACAGATTAAAGAAGTGCCGGAGTTCTCAAATGCAGAACGGTTTATGATGAACAGTCCTATTCTGATTAGAAGGCGTGATGGAGACAAGGTAAAACACATCACTTTTAAGGACAAGAATTTTAATGATCTATTGACAGAAAACCTAAAAGGAAAACTGTCTGATGTGGGATTAAATTCAAATGGTGTTACAGTAGAATTAGACCCAAGTTATGCATTTCCCAAAACCAAATTAGTAGATTATAAAGGAATTGAGAACAAAACCACTCTTGCCCCGGTAATCATAAGAGGCACTCCTGAACAAATTGCTTTTGCTTGGACTGTAGGTTTGGGCAACTCAACAGGTATAGGTTTTGGGGCAGTTAAATAAAGACTATTATGAAAAAATACTATGTAGTAAAATATTCAGGACAGTTCGGCTTTATCAAGCCCTGGACTGCTGTTCGTGATAGCGAAACTTTTTCTCAGCAATTTCTTACACCAAGTATAGTAGAAGGAATTGAAAAAAAGTTGTTTCCGGAATTATTGAATGAAATCGGGATAAAGAAAGTCAAAAGACATCGCCTAAGTTATCAGCAGGTGTCTCAGCAACAGGAAGTCATACAGACAAGAGGATGGAACTCTACAAGGAAAGGGAAAGAATTTTTGTTTGACCGCCCCAAAGCAATTTTGATAAGAGGTGTTCTACTGAATCCGGTTTTGCACCTGGCTTTTGTAGATAAGCAGGATGCCGAACAGGCCTTTCGGCAACATATCTGCCTTTGCAGAAACGAAGATATTTTGTTACCAGCATCTTTAACTGAAACTTCAACAGACAAGTTTGATAACGATGAAGAAAGCTTTGCTGGGTTTGAATTGATGTTTGAAAAGAATGAAGATGCTTTTCAGGTGGGCTATGATAGAAAAACAAATAAGCCCATGTATGGCTGGTTAAAAATAGTAGGAACTCCCGTAAATACTACCCCTTGATGGAAGAAATCTATGCGAAATCTGCTCCGGATTGGACACCACTACCTGTCCACTTGCAACACGTTGCGATGACAACCAAAAGATTTGCAGGTTACCTAGCTATGGATGAATCTGTAGCCTGGAATGGAGCAATTTTACACGATATTGGCAAAGCACATCCTTTTTTTCGGGATAGACTAAAAGGAAAAGACCGTAGAGACAAAGTCTTCCGTCATGAGATAGCGTCCCTGTTTTTCCTGTCCGCCTTTCCACAAGAACAACGGGATGTGTTGATTGAAATGGTGGTGGCCCATCACAAATCTGTGAAAAAGGACATAGGCGAAAAAGGCTTATTGGATTTAGATGAAAACAGTGAATCATATATTGATTTTCACCTGGGCAAATGGGAAGAATGGAGCCTGGATGCCATACATGTTTTAAAAGAATTAGGCATTGCCTGTCATCCTATTTCAAGAGGTGAAGCAATACAAAATTTAGAATATTGCATCGAATATTGTGAAAATACCGTAAAGCAAAGAGGTTATTCGGAATGGAGAGGTTTGCTTATGGGGGCTGACCACTTTGCATCTGCACTGATTGACAAAACCGAAGATGAAACCAATAGAATTTTTAAAACACCCGATTTGAAGTTTTACAATCGTCAGCATCCTTTATTTCCACTGTCCTATAAAGATGCTTTATCCGATAAAAAACATACGATTGTAGTGGCCAGTACAGGAGCGGGAAAAACAGACTATTTGTTTAGACGATGCACAGGCAGGGTATTTTACACGCTACCGTTTCAGGCTTCTATTAATGCCATGTATAAACGTGTCGGCAATGATTTGGAAAAAGACAACCCGGATATTGATATCAGAATGCTACACTCTTCTTCCTGTATCGTAAAAAGAAAGGAAGATGAGGAAGTGGCATTGCAGAACTTATTCGGTTCGGCTGTAAAAATACTGACACCACATCAGTTAGCTACCCTTGCTTTTGGTATGGCAAGTTACGAAGCTTTGATTCTGGACATCAAAGGATGCGACGTAGTATTGGATGAAGTCCATACTTACTCGGGTGTTTCGCAGGCATTGGTATTGAAGCTCATTGAGATATTGAAACAACTGGATTGTCGTATTCACATTGGTACGGCCACAATGCCTTCTGTTTTGTATAACAAAATTAAGGATATTTTAGGTCAGGATGTATTGGAAGTGAAATTAACCGATGAACAACTGGATGAATTTGACCGACATATCACCCACAAGATAGACTCTTTTGAAGAAGCCTTGCCTATAATTCAGAAGGCTGTGGCGAGCGAACAGAAAATATTGATTGTACTGAATAAAGTCAAAAATGCACAGGATGTATTTGAAACAATACAAGAGCTATACCCTGATGTGCCAAGCTTGCTGTTGCACAGTCGTTTTAAGCGTGGGGACAGGAACGATAAGGAAAAGCAATTATTGGGCTTAGACGAAAATGGAGAACCGACCGGCATATTCAATACAAGTGAAGAAGCTTGTATTGTCGTTTCCACACAGATAGTGGAAGTGAGCCTGGACATCAGTTTTGATGTGATGATTACCGAAACAGCACCATTAGATGCTTTGATTCAGCGTTTTGGCCGTATCAACAGAAAGCGAACCAAAGACACGATAGGTAAGTACAAAGATGTATATATAATTAAGCCGGGCGAAAATCAAAAAGAAACAAGACCTTATGATTTTGATGCAGTTCAGAAATCATTTGAGGTACTGGAAGATGGACAGCTTTTAAAAGAAAGAGCATTACAACACAAAATTGACCAGGTTTTCACTTCCATTGATTTTCTGAGTATTGAGGAACATGCTGTTTTCAAAACAGATGGCAGGATGACGCTGGATAAACTGACCCACAACGGAAAGTCCATTCTCTTTGAGTTGTTGGATATAGATAGTGTGGCTTGTATTCTTGAATCCGATGTGGAGGATTATGAAACTGGGGATTTTGAAAAGCGATTGCTAATGGAAATTCCGGTTTACTATTACGCTGTAGCCAAAATGCAGCAATCACAAAAAGGGAATAAGCCTTTTATTATTCCCGAAATGGCTTATGATTCGGAGAAAGGATTGGATGTAAGTAAAATCAAGGAAGAAAATTTTAATGTTTTAAATAGGTTTTTATGATTACAACATTGATAGGGAAGACCTTTTTAAAGGCATTTAACGATAAGTACAGCAAGGATTATTCTGCTAAGGAGTTTTTTGAAAAGGAATATTATGAACTCTTTTTCAACCATCCAAAGTATATGCAATGGGTGACCAATTCTCCTTTTGTACAGATGAAATCAGGACAGAAACCGGAAAAATTAACGGTAGCAGAACGACTGGAAAAGTTGCAAAACCTGTATGCAAAAGCTTCGGGTGAAATGGCTGACGCCAGTTTTGCCATAGGTTATCCCGCTTCCGAAACGAAGGAATATGCGAGTACCTCTGGGTTGGTATCTGATGTTTTGATAGAAACCACCGAAGATGATGTGTATTATTCCTGGATGGGTTCAGGATTGGGCATTGGGGTGGCTGGTGGATTTACATTATTGATCAATGATGCCAATATCCTTTTGGAAACGTATGAAGGCTGGAGCTGTTATCGAAAATACTTAAATGACGATGCCTTGGAAAAACTCAGAGGTAATCAGATTAACTCCTGGAACGGACAATGGCTAACCTACAAATTGGGTAAAGATTTTAGAGATGATTTTGACTTTGTTGAATTATCAAAGCCAAGTATAGATATTTTCAAAGTCGAAAATAACCTTGTTGAAGTTAATACGGTCAATTGGTCTAATCTATTTTTTAGCTTATCCAATTTCTATCCGGAAAAAACACTGAATGCCTATGTCTATAGTTTTGGGCAGACCAATAAAACCATTGGTTTTATACCTATTTATTTAAAGTCGGGACGACGAATTGTAGATGTGTTCAAAAAACTTTTTCATTCGGAAAAAGCCTTTGAAACCAAAGAATTTCAATCCCTTTTTGGCATGCATATTAAAAGGGCTTGCGAATTGGGCAACATTGGATTAAACGCCTTACGACCGGATAGTCTGAAGAAGTATATGTACGAAGAAAAAAACATTTCTTTCAAAAAAGAAGAAGACACCATTAATTATCAATCATATAAAACCTGGTTAGTAGCTATGTTATCAAAAAACAAAGAAGAAATCACAGATTATACGTTGGAAATAGCCAAGCTTATTCAACGTTACAGGCTTGGTGCAAAAGGCACTGAACGAAAAACGCTCATTGAGAAAAAGCTGTTTGGTGAAACATCAAAAAAGGTTTTCATCAATGCTCTTGCGGAAATGGTAGAAGGCTCTTCTGTAGAAGATGCTCAGAAATTAAAGGATTTAAAAGATGAAATTCATCTGATGACCAATGAAGAATTTGGCTACTTCAACACCTTGATGAAATTCGATTACGCATTTACAGAAAAACAATCTTAAACTTTTTAAAAGAAAAAAATATGAGCAATACGATTTATATCCGTACACTAAAAAGAGCAGAACATACCGTATTCTGTGTTTCTGATGGTCAGAAAACATATTATGATGCCCAATTTGGCAGATATGTTCCTTTTTCGAGCGGGCAGCAGGTAAAACGTTCTATTATTGATTCGATATGTGAAGAGTTGAACGAAACACCAAGTCCTACAACCTTCTTATTTGACGTAACGAAACAAAAAGAGCTAAAAGAAGGGGAAGTATATGGTACCTGTGACCCTACTTATGTTGACCAGCTTTTTGGAGGATGGATGAAGGCGGCAAAAGGTGGCAAAGACAGAACTCTCAAGAGAAGAAGCCCATTGTCTATTTCGGCAATGAGAGGGTTACACCCACTTTTAGCAGGTATTGATAACGATAATGCCTCATTCGACAGAAGTGACCGTCCCAATAATGTTGTAATAGTTCGGGATGAAAAAGGCAATCAGTTATCAGACGAAGAAATCGTAGCCTTTCTGGAAGGAAAGGACAGAAGTTTGAGTAGAAAATGGATTCCCAACAATAGTAGAGCGTCCGGATTGTTTGTTTCCGACATAGCTATTGACCTGCGTAGATTATTTTCTGTCGGCCTCAATTCTTTCGAACCCGAAATGGCCGATGAAACCATCGACAAATTAAAAAATGCAGGTTGGATACCATCAAAAAATGTATTCGGGGATTGTCTGGTAGCACCAAAAGAAATCAGAGAAAAATGGGCTAAAGGATTAGCGAAAGCCATTGTTAACTGGAAAATTACATCCAATCAGTCACGAACATTTAGTCTAATGGATACATTGGCAATCAGTATCAGCGATAATGCCAATTTGATTGCAGGCAGTATCCGAGCCAAGTTATCCGGAGAAGATTCCAGAAAAGCAGACCCGATTATCGATGAGTCACTGTCAAACGTAGAAACATTTATAGCCTTACCTGCCGGTGGTTACATTCACACCAAAGGTGAAACTGCTGATGCCCTCGAACGTGCAGAGCAGGCATTGATAAATAGGATTTTGGCGTTTGATTATGAAAACCAACTCATCAAAGCATAAATGTTTTAACCTTCCATATCATCTATATGGAAGGTTAGAATTTAATCTAACATAGTTGAATTGAAATGCGGTCAACCCCGCCACAGTTCCTATTGCTTGAATAACTTTATCGCCCCTATTGTGAATTGACACAAAAATTCCCCTATGGCACTGAATAGATATTTGATTTTTTTAATCGAAACATAATTAAAATTTAAAGAGGTTTTAAACACCTTTTTAGAGTGTCTTATTTACTATAACAATGCCTATCACCGGAACCCATATCGCCTATCTCCACACTTGCCACCGCAAGCTTTGGCTGTTTGCCAACGGCATTCAGATGGAGCACACTTCTGAAATAGTAGCAGAAGGAAAGCTCATAGCGGAAACCACTTACTTAGACCGGGCAAGAAAATATACAGAACTGGCTATCGAGGGTATCAAAATAGATTTCTATGATGCCAAAAACAAAGTAGTGCATGAAGTAAAAAAATCCGACAAAGTAGAGCAGGCTCATTTGGCACAGGTAAAATATTACCTCGCAGTATTGTCACGAAACGGTATAGAGGCGCCATCAGCAATAATTGAATATCCTAAACTGAAGCAACGGGAAGTATTGGATTGGGATGAGAGTTATGTTGCAGAGACTGCAGAGTGGGAAAAAGAAACACATCGTATTATTGATTCAGAAACCTGTCCGGCGCTGTTGCAAAAGGGTATTTGTAAAAGTTGCAGCTATTATGAACTTTGTTATATTACCGAAATATAAACCTTATGTCCCTATTCAGAAACAAATACCGCATTCCATCTGCCCGATGGCAAAATTGGGATTATCGCAATGCAGGTGCTTATTTCATTACCATTTGCACCAAAGATAGATTGTGTTTTTTTGGGAATGTACAAGATAATAAAATGCAATTATCCGATGCGGGTATTTTAGCAGAAAAATATTGGAAAGAAATCCCCGGGCATTTTAAAAACGCGCAATTAGGTGAATTTGTGGTGATGCCGAATCATATTCATGGGATAGTGATTTTGACAGACCTTGTAGGGACGTTGCATTGCAACGTCTCTATAGAATCACCTGAAATCAACCAATTCATGTCCGATATTTCACCAAAACCAGGTTCGGTTTCCACCATTATCCGTTCCTATAAATCGGTGTGTACCAAGAATATTAACCTGCAAAATCCTGTATTAAATTTCGCCTGGCAATCTCGTTTTCATGATCGGGTCATTCGTGATGAAATGGAATATCAACGTATTGCCAATTATATCATCCATAATCCTGAAAATTGGGGTAATGATAAATTCTTTTTCTAATTGGACAGACGTTGCGATGCCCGTACAGACGTTGCATTGCCCTTACAGACGTTGCATTACCCGTACAGACGTTGCATTGCACGTACAGACGTTGCAATGCCCGTACAGACGTTGCATTACCCGTACAGACGTTGCATTACCCATACAGACGTTGCATTACCCGTACAGACGCTGCATTACCCGTACAGACGTTGCAATGCAACGTCTCTATCAAAATAAATAACCCATGAAAAAAACCTACTACCTCTTCAATCCCGGCAGAATGTCCCGCAAAAACAATACCCTGAAATTTACCCCTGTAGATGAAAACGGTACCGAGGGGCAGCCAAAATACATCCCTGTAGAAGGTGTGTCGGAATTATTCTGCTTCGGAGCCCTCGATGCCAACAGCGCATTGTATAATTTCTTGGGGAAAATGGGCATTACTGTACATTTCTTCGATTATTATGAACATTACACGGGAAGTTTCCAGCCAAAAGAATATCTACTGGCCGGCAAAATGCAGATCGAACAGACCAAGCATTATTTATCAAAATCCAAACGCCAGGTCATTGCGCAAAAATTGGTGGAAGGTGCTGCTTTTAACATCATTAAAAACCTGAAGTATTACCAATCCAGAGGCAAAGAAGTTCAACCTTATATTGATACCATTTCCGGATTTTCAGGCGCCATCCCGGAAACAAAAGCCATTGACGAACTGATGGGGATTGAGGGGAATATACGGCAGATCTATTACGATGCCTTTGATGTAATTCTCAATGATTTTGCGATGAACGGCCGCAGCAAACAGCCTCCCAAAAACGAAGTCAATGCCTTGGTGTCTTTTGGAAACATGATGTGCTATACGTTATGCCTCGGCCAGATTTACCATACCCAAATGAATCCTACCATCAGTTTTCTGCACGAGCCCGGCTACAGAAGATATTCCTTAGCCCTGGATTTAGCAGAGATTTTCAAACCTATTTTGGTAGACAGGGTAATTTTCCGGGTGCTGAATAAAAAGGAAATTCAGGCCAGGGATTTTGATGTTCAAATGAACGGAGTTGTATTGAAGGATGCTGCCCGCAAAATTTTCGTAAGGGCATTTGAGGAGCGGCTGAATGAAACCATTAAGCACCGCTCACTGAAACGCAGCGTAACTTACAAGCACCTGGTGAAACTGGAATGCTACAAACTTACCAAACATTTGCTTAATATGGAAGAGTACAAACCTTTTAAAACCTGGTGGTAGATGTATGTGATTTTGGTATACGACATCGGGGAAAAACGGGTCGGGAAAATGCTTAAACTGTGTAGGCAATACCTGAACTGGATTCAGAATTCTGTTTTTGAAGGGGCTATCACCGAAGTAAAATTAAAAGAACTGCAGTTTAAGGCCAGAGAAATTATGGACATTGAAACCGACAGCTTAATTGTTTTCAAAAGCCGGAACGAAAAATGGCTGGAAAAAGAAGTAGTAGGCAATGAAAAAAATGATTTAGACAATTTTTTGTAGTTGTCGAATCGTATCTTGATACGGGAACGGAGTTCTTTGACTTATCGAAAAAATAAACAAACCTTTATAGAAGCAGCCCGGAGAAGGTTGTCGAAAGTCCGGTAAAAACCGTTTATCGGAGGTCGACAATTTTTGCATCCTTTTTTTTATTATTTTTACAGCACAATACACCTTAAAAAGGCGTTTTTTTAGTCGTCGAAAGCACGGCTTTTAATCGTACAATACTTGAATTGAAATTCCCAACGGGATTGACATAATGGTATTCTGCCTGCTTTTAATCGTACAATACTTGAATTGAAATAGGTAATACCCACACAATCCGCCAGCTAAAGCCCCCGCTTTTAATCGTACAATACTTGAATTGAAATAAGGAGCACCTCAAAAACTAACAGTTCAGAATTTTACTTTTAATCGTACAATACTTGAATTGAAATACATCTCATCGATCTCCTGAGCAATTCTCAGATTTCTTTTAATCGCACAATACTTGAATTGAAATTTTGTACATAATCTGTAAACTTTTTACGAAGATGGCGCTTTTAATCGCACAATACTTGAATTGAAATTGATGGATATCAGCAACGTAACTCAAGCCAGAAAACTTTTAATCGCACAATACTTGAATTGAAATGTGGTATTAGGTGTAAATGAAATATTATTGGCGAAACTTTTAATCGCACAATACTTGAATTGAAATGAAGGAATTTTTCAGTTTATCACCTCCGGTATTATGCTTTTAATCGCACAATACTTGAATTGAAATGAGGATGAAAGCCTGGAAGTACAATACTTGAATTGAAATTATGGTAACGTCATCATTACAATTATTGCAATATCATCTTTTAATCGTACAATACTTGAATTGAAATCGTCGGCCGTCATAAAAAAACAAAACCCCGAATATTATTCGGGGTTTTCTATTGATAGAATTATTGATTAATTCTTGATGAATTTAGTTTGAGATTTCTCTCCGTTAGATTCGACAGTTAAGATGTAAACGCCTTTTGTTAATTTAGAAACATTCACTTTTCCGTCTGTTATTCCTTGGTTTACCAATTGACCACCAACCGAATAGATCTCGAACTGAGCTTTTGAAGATACATTAGAAATATTAATGATATCTTTTGCTGGGTTAGGATACACATTTACCGAGTTTTTCTTAACATCAGAAACGGCTAGCTGACCAACGTTCAGAGTATAATCTTCTACCTGTCCATAATCGGATGTACCACAAGGAGTAGCGTTAGGTCCTGATGTAGAATCGTGAAGACGTACTCTCATTCTTGTTTGTCCTATTTTTGCAGTAGCAGGTATTGCAATACTTCCTGTCCATGGAGATTTCTTTGCAGTTGTTACCAATACTCCCTCACCAGCATCATCAAAATCACCATCTTGGTTTAGGTCTATCCATACTAACACTTGGTCCTCATCATAAGAAGCTCCGGAAAATGATGCTGAAAAATTGTAAGTCTGACCAGCATTTACATTTCCTGTAACAGCAGTAAAGTCTTCATATCCTGCTGTAGAAGTAGAATTATTATTAATGTTTGCAAAAGTTACATTTGATATTTTCTCATCACTTGTAGAAGTTGCTCCCGCAGTGCAATATTCAATTTCTTTTGTTGTAAAATTAGTGGTGGCGTAAGCACCAGTTGATCCACTACAAACGTTAGCTACACTCACATCATAAGCTGTACTTAATACCAATCCAGAAATCGTATAAGTATTAGTTGTAAGATTGTTAACCTCTGTCCAGTTGGTATCAGCAGCTTTTTTATATCTTAATGTATAAGTGGCATTAGCTACAGCATCCCAATCTATTTTTGCACCGGTCTGACTAATCTCTGAAGCTGCAAGACCAGCTGGAGCTGTTCCATTACAATTCATCATTTCAGAAACTGTAACTTTTCCAACAGCGTAGAAAACATTACCTAAAGCGGAAACTCTTATTGTAAGTTGAGAATTGGTAGCGAACGTATTAAAGTTCAGTTCCTCTGTTCCATCATTAGGAGTAGATGCTGCTAAAACAGTCCAAGTATTACCATTATCAGTGGTGTAATCTATTTTTACATTCGCTACATTATATGGCGCAGCAGTTGTTCCCACTGGATTCCAAGTGAAAGCAGCTACAACATTGTTGTAAACCTTGTTAGATGTCACCTTAAATGGTCCCGCAGTTCCTACAACAACTCTTTGAGTGCCATATTGAGTTTGTTGTTGTGTCTTGTCGGGATTATTGTCTCGTACCGTTACTTTATAATTGGTTGTTCTTGCAACTGTAGAAACAGCTTCCCAATCTGTAGTGCTTTTTAAGTTTCCTGCAAGAACAGTACTAAGTTTTGGAAAATATCTAACTGGTTCAGTTGTAGGATTCCAAGATCTGAATGTAGGTCCATTGGTATTGTTCCCTAAATTGCTTGTACTGGTCGTAGAAGTTGCACTATCGGTTTGTTCCCAGCAATATGTAATAGGGTTTCCTTCCGCATCAGTTGCCTGCGCGGTTAATACGAAAGCAGTACTCTTAGGAATGGTTATGTCTGGCATAGCAACAATTACTGGTGGCTGATTTGCTACTGCCGTCTCAATATCACAGGTTTTAGAAGTAAGATTGTCCTGTACCTGTATAATACTGTTGATATGAAAGTATGGATCTGAATGTGCCTGAACATCCGTCGCACCAGTGATACCTGCATATCCCATAATGGTAGATCCTGATCCAGGCTCCACATTTTGACCTTTTCCTTCTAGGCTCATAGAAAAAGTATGGTTAGCACCTAATTGATGACCCATTTCGTGGGCTACAAAATCTACGTCAAAGTTGTCTCCTTTTGGGATACCATCTGCTGGTGAAGTAATTCCAGATCCTTTTCCTAATGGAGTAGTCGTGGTTGGATTAATACACACACACCCAATACAGCCAGCGTTACCACCACCGCCAGAAGCACCAAACATGTGACCGATGTCATAATTATCATTTCCAACATTAGTTGTCAATGTAGTTTGTAATTGCTGATTCCATTCGTTCAAATTCGTAGAATAGGGATCTGTACTAGCATCTGTATAAATCACAGAGGGAAAATCCTGTAAAATCAAATGCAGTGCAAAATCATTTTCAAAAATTCCGTTACAACGGGTTAAAGTCGCATTAATAGCTGTCAAAGCCCCAGCAACAGTACCGCCATGATACGCTGTATATTCACCATTTACAGACATCGCAAGGCGCATCGTTCTATATTTTTTATCAGATGCTTTGGAAAAATCGGTTGCACTGTTGGTAAAGTTAGAACCATTTGCAAGCTTTTCTATTTCCTTTTTTGTTACAAGAGGCTCGGTACTATTACAAAGCCAAGATCCGCTTGCTCCACTGGTTTTGTTGGTCTTTGGATGGACCCCATAAACCGTTTTTTCTTTGTTTTGTGGTTCTACAAATTCATAAACGCCATTTTTAATGATCATCGACTGGAAATCGTCTGGAGCTACAGAGAATCTGATGTACTTTTCTGGATCATCAACTCCAGTTCCTACATAAGATCCCAATTGGTATCTGTCTGCCAAAGATTGCACCACTACAGGTAAACTGTAGACTTTAAATCTTTCAATTTTACCATTTAAAGTTGGTACACTAATGATTACTGGTTTGCTGTCCTTCCCTGTAAGTTGGGCATTTTGCAATTGTGCGCGAATAGCGTTAACATCCAAAGAATAAAACTTGGTTGCTCCATTTTGCCGTAGATTTTCACCTTTCATTGCTGTAGGTGTCCACTGAGCTAATGCACCAGCCACCATCCCAAAAGAAAGGAGAGTAGTAAAGATTTTCTTCATTATTAATAAATTTTTGACATTTCAAATATATAATTTAATATTTAAAAAAGCATCATAAAACCTGATGCTTTTGCAATAAAATGTAAAAAAAATTTATTATTGTTGAATTTACTTTTTGGTGAGCATACTGTAAATAAATAATAATAGTACTGAGCCACCAATGGCCAATAGCCAACTTCTTGGGCTCCAAAAAGAGTCTACATCACCCCAGCCGAGGACATATGTTCCGATTGCACCACCTATAAAAGCACCTACAATCCTTGAATTGAAATATGCTTTTAATAAATTTGTCATTTTATTTCTATTTCTTTTAATCGCACAATACTTGAATTGAAATAACAAAACTACCCTGGAAAGGTAGTATACGGGTAACTCTCCCCTCAATCTCAATTATCAAATTCGTAATTTTCACAACATGCCCGGATCCTCGCATAGGCTTTTCCAGACGATAGCTAGGTTTCAGGTACAGAAAACCTTTCACCGGGAAAGCCCATTAATTCAGGATTTTTCAGTTTTCCCAAAATAGCAAGCCATCCTTTAAGGATTCTCCATTCATAGCAAAGCCATAGTAAAGCCATACCAAAGCCATGGATAGTTCATGGATGGGATTTGTTTTTACCATTGTATCATTCTTAATAATCCGGTCTATTATTGCCAAATTGATAAACAGTGATGGTGGTTGATTGATGGGTGGCGATGTAATGATAATTGTCATGTTTAGGGATATTTTTTTTCGATTGCTTTTTTTGGCAAAGCATTTTCTCTAATATCACATTTTACTAGCCTCTATGGCTCAAGATGCCCATTGGGACACATTATAATTTCTGTTATGACCAGCAACAAACAACTCAATTTTCTGAAAAGCCCTTTTTTTATTCCCTGGATTTTAGCCTTGCTGTTTTACGCGTTAGAGTACGGGGTGCGCTCATCGCCAAGTGTGATGATCCCGCAGCTGACAGGCAACTTCAATCTCGGCACCACCGAGGTCAGTGCGATTATCAGTGCCTATTACATCACCTATTCGGTAGGTAGCCTTGCTGCCGGATTGTTGCTGGACAGGATTGGGGCCAAGCATCCGCTGGCGATAGGCATTATCTTCTTGGCGCTGGGTTGTGTCCTTTTCATCAGTTCCAACTACTTTTTGGGCTACACTGGTAGATTGCTTCAGGGCCTCGGGTCGGCCATTGCTTTCCCGGCTTCGGTATTCCTGGCAGTCAAAGCCTTCTCGGGCAAAAATCTTGCGACAGCCATCGGCGTTACACAGACGCTCGGGATGCTGGGCGGTTCTGCCGGGCAAAAACTAAGCAACAGCTACCTCACATCTGGCAACAGTTACAATTCCCTTTGGATTATTTTTGGCGTATCATCACTGGTTTTAGGCGTACTGGCCTTTGTTTTTACACCTAAGACTAATACTGATGAGTTTACAGAAGTCCGCAAACAACCTCTGTTGGCGAATTATAAAATTGTTTTTTCTAACTGGCAGAGCTGGCTTTGTGGTTTTGCATCCGGGTTATTATTTGCGCCTACCACTATTTTTGCCATGATATGGGGCGTGGATTTCCTGGAGCAGGCCAGGCATCTCTCACACGGGCAGGCGACGGTGGCCTGTGCGCTGGTGCCGATAGGCTGGGCTATTGGTTGCCCGCTGTTCGGGTGGTTAGCCGACAAATTTGAAAAAAGGATTCCTGTGTTGGCAGGTGGTGCGGTGGTAATGATTCTTTGCCTGCTGCAGCTGGCGTTTTTACCCCACCTGATGGGGCCCGGTATGAGCCTGTTTTTTATGGGCGTAGGGTCTGGTGCGGCAATGCTGCCGTATTCAACAATTAAGGAAGTCAACCCCGATAAAGTTAAAGGAAGCGCAACAGGAGCCATCAACTTTTTGGTCTTTGGGGTCACGTCATTGCTGTCTCCTGTGTTTACGCATCTTTTTGCTTCAAAACTGGATATGGCGGTTAACAAAAATGCGATTTTCCAGCAGTCTTGTTTCTTTTTCATTATTGCCATAGGGATCGCTATATTTCTTTGCACCTTCCTGAGGGAAACAGGCAAAGAGAAATAGCGGTTTTCTAAAGCTTATCCATTATAAAAACCTCCATGGGGGCAGCTAGCAGTTCTTTTTGTTGGTCGCCCCAGGTGTTGAGATGGTCGGTCTTCAAATGCTGCTCCAGGATCTCACGGCTTTCCCATCTTTCGTAGAAAAAGAAAACTTCCGGTTGGTCCTGGTCCTGATGCAGGTCGTACTGTACACAGCCTTGCTCTTTGTGGTCTACATAGCTTATAAAACCTTTTGCGGGCGACACTTCCGGAATGTCTTTAAACAGTTCCCGCAGTTTTCCGGTCGCTACATCCATCACAATGAGCGACTGATCGGGTTTTGCAAAGCCATTGTTGGAAATATAAATCGTTCCTTCTTTCCCGTGGGTTGGATCAAACCGAAGATCATTCAGCTGAATGGTTTCCCTGAAAAATGGTTTCGGAATCGGGATGTTTTTGATGACTTTTTTGCTGTTGATATCCACGGCAACCACTTTGGTAGAGTCATCGGGGATGCCGTCAACGCCGGCTCTTTTCCCCTGGTCCAGGATCCATAGTGTGTTTTTGTAAATCGTAATTCCCAGAATGGAAACCAAATGGCTGTTGTAATCCGAATTGGTATTTTTATTAATCTCCTCATTCGGAAAAGCAATCATTTTTTGTCCCACCATTTCCACCACAGATGGCAGTTGATGATTTTCTCCACCTCTTGGCAATGCGATAAAAACACGGTGGTCATCGCTTACTGCAATACCTGCCGCTTCTTTTTCCAGCTGATATTCCAGGCTGATGTTATTGGGTGTTGGTGTCGGCATTTGTGCTGTTATTGTTTGACTGACTGAAAGCGCCGAAATGAGAACAGTCATTAAGATTGCTTTCTTCATACTCTTAATTTTTAAAGATTATTTTTTCAGATAATTGATGATGCCTATGACGTCATCTTTTCCAAAACCCTTTTCACTGGCCTCCGTATACGTTTTCAGGATACTTGTGCCTGTGGGGTAATCGGCACCGGCATCTTTTGCCAATCGGATGTCTTTTAGCATCAGATCCAGGGCAAAAGCGGGTGCAAAATTGTCATCCAGGAGAAGTGGCGTTTTTACTTTGGTCGCGCCGCTTCCGCTCGCACTTTCATTGATGATCTCCAGCATCGCTTTGCGGTCAATCCCCAGTTTATCAGAAAGTAAAACCGTTTCTGCCAGACCTTCATAGATCATTGCGAGAAAGTAATTGATGGATATTTTCGCGGCCAAACCTTTACCATTTTCACCAAGATGTTTTATTTTTCCGAGTTTTTCCAGGTAAGGTGTTGCTCTTTGTACATCATCGTTTTCTCCGCCAACCATAATGATAAGCGTGCCTTCTGCTGCCGGTTTTGTGCTGCCCGCCACCGGGGCGTCTATAAAATGAGCCTCTTCTATTTTTACAGCATCGCCCACTTCTCTGGACACTTTTTGAGAGATGGTGCTCATATCTACAAACAGTTTTCCGGACAGGTCATTTTTGAGGATGTCTTTATAAACTGCTTCCACGGCCTGGTCATTGGTCAGCATCGTGAAAATAATATCCGCCTCGTTAACCAAATCTGCCACCGATTGGCAAACGGTGGATTTGGATCGGAAATCTTCTGCTTTTTCTTCAGTTCTGTTGTAAACGAAAAGTGGAAAGCCTGCTTTTTCCAGGTTTTTGGCCATCGGGTGTCCCATATTGCCCAAGCCGATAAATCCTATTTTTTCTGTACCCATTGTGTTATTAGATTATAGTTGATAAATGAATTAATTACTGAGGGATTTCCTGTAATCCTGTAATTTTTAGTTCTGTTAATTTTTTAAAGATCTGGTCCTTATTCCGAAGGAAATCTTTCGGGTCTTTGCAAACCACATCATAACCTTCTGGTGTGAAAAGGGTTTTTTCAAAGTGGATGACCATCCAGGAAAAATCTTCGCTTCTGTATAATATCTCCCATTGGCTTTTAGCGATAGACAGCAGACCCGAACCGCGCCAGATAAATTTAGTATTCTCCTGATCGGTTGGTCTGTCCCATCCTTTTATAGATTTCGTTTTTCCGTTTTTCAGGAATTTAACTTCATCTGAAAGTCCACGGATTCCATTTTTAGTTTCAATATTATAATTGAAGTTTGGTTTTATCTTATCGCCTTTTGTCCACATTGGGAAATTCGATAAAACAATATACCACACGCCTGCCAAATATGACAAATTCATATCTTAATGTTAAGATTTAGGAGTTGTTACGCCATCCAAAATAAGCTTTTGCTTCTTGAGGTCTTCCCAAAAGTCATTCGGTATTTTGACAGCAAATGATTTTGAATTCTCAGTCGATTGCTGTACCGTATGTGAACCGGGAATTACGCCTGAAACAATATCCGGCGCTGCGCAAAACTGTAACGCCGCAGTTCGTAGATCCACCTTATGTTTCGCTGCAACTTTCTGTAAAGCAGCTAATTTTTCTTTCACTCCAGGAGGGAAGTCGCTTTTATAAAGATAGCGGTCTTTCCCTGCCAAAAATCCGGCAGCCAGTGGCGATCCGATGACAAAAGAAATGTCTCTTTTGGCCGCAACCGGAAAAACTTTATTGAAAAGGTCATCGTGTTTAATCAAATTATACTGACAGGCCGACAGAAAAATATCTGGATCTGCTGCCTCAATGGTTTTCAGAATCGGCTCGATGGTATTAACGCCTAAGCCCCAGCCTTTGATAAGGCCTTCTTCCCGCATCTTGGTGAGTTCCGGCATTGCGCCTTTTGCGGCGATATCAAAATACTTAAGCCAGTCTTCTTTCATATCACCATTATCCGGCGACAGATCATGGATAAAAACAATGTCCAAAGACGAAAGCCCTAATCTCTGCAAACTGTCCTCCACACTTCTTCTGGCACCTTCAGCCGTATAATCATACTTGTACGAGTCATTGAATTTTCCTTTCCAAATTCCCTGGGTTACCTTGAAATCTTCATGAGGAACTAAAAGTCGCCCGATTTTGGTGGAAAGGGTAAACTCGTCTCTTTTTTTATCCTTTAAACCTAAACCAAGCCGTCTTTCACTTAAACCCAAGCCGTACCACGGCGAAGTGTCGTAATAACGGACCCCGGAATTCCAGGCCGCTTCTACCGTGTCCAGGCATTCATTATTGGGATTGATGTTGAAGCCATTTCCAATGGCAACTCCGCCAAAACCATTTTTCGTTTTCGGGCGAAAACGGTTGGCTGCATTTTGTGGAAAAAGATCATCGAGAATAGTTTTTTCGTGGGCATCCTGAAGTTCTTTTTTAGGCAATGAAGCAAAGGCGGAAAAACCAGCGCCCGTTGCTAATCCTGCTGTTAGCAGTGATGATTGTGTTAAAAATTTTCTTCTGTCCATAGCTTTTTTTAATTACAGTTCAGGTTCTCTTTTTTTGTTAATGATGTTATTGCGCTAATGGTCCTTTAGAAACCAATTTACCCGCTTTATATACCGCATTGATTTTCTCGGTATTTTTGATATTTTTCAAAGGGTTAGCATCCAAAATCAGGAAGTCTGCGGTTTTTCCAACCTCTAAAGTCCCAAAGTCCTTATCAATGCCAATGGCTTTCGCTGCATTTTTCGTAGCGATGGTGATAGCTTGATTGGGTGTCAATCCGGCTTCTACCAAAAGCTGCAGTTCAAGATGCTCGCTGAAGCCTTGTGCACGGAGAAACATTGCCCCCGAATCGGTCCCGAATGCGACAGGTATGCCGGCATCATAAACTCTTTTTACGTTCTTCAAAGAAGTTTGAAAGGCCTTGATATTGGTTTCAAAAAGCGGGCTGTTTTTAAGCTCATCCTGATAAGCCTGTGAGGTGATCTTGTCATAAACGCCAGGCTCCAAAGATTTTTTGAAAGATTCGTTGTTAATCCACTCTGGTTTTTTGGCGTAGATGTAGGCAAATTCATCCAAAGAAAGGGTAGGGATATAAGTGACGCCTTTGGCTTTCATGTCATTCAGGGTTGCATCATCGATAATGTTGTCGCGGATGCTGTGTCCGATAATATCAACCCCGTCTTTTACCAATAGCTTAAGATCGGCAAGATAGTACACGTGGGCTGCAACGCGCAGGTTTCTTTTGTGGGATTCCTCAATTATTTTTTTGTAGATCGCAGGATCCATCTTTTTGGGGTATTTGCCGTTGAAATCATCTACCCAAAGTTTGACCACGGTTGGATGTACTTTTACAAGGCTGTCCATCTCTGCAGGGACTTGGTCCGGAGATGTAGGTCTGTAAACTTTATCCATTCCCACTTCATAAGGTGGGGCGCCGTTTTTAACCCCAAAACCGTAACCGGCACTGTACATCCTCGCGCCGTCCAATTCTCCGGCAGACGACCTGTCCCGGAAACCGTTTTCGAAAATCAGTGGGCGGTCACTTCCCATCGCCAAAACATTGAGAACACCATAGTCCTGGTATTTTTTAAGTTGGGAAAGAATGTTCTCTTCAGTATAATTCTCGGCTGCGTTTTTAGTCCCTTTCAACAATCCCAGGTGAATGTGTGCCGCAATGAGTGCAGGCATAATAGTTTTCCCTTTCAGGTCAACTGTTGCTGATGCTTTGTCTGTCAGGTTTTTCCCTATTTTTGCAATTTTCCCGTTAGAGACAAGAATGTCACCGGTTTTTGCATCACTGCCATTGCCGGAAATAATGCTGGCATTCTTAAATAATGTAGATCTGTTGCCCGCCGGTTTTCTCTGTTGCGAATGCGCAAAAAAACTGATGAGTAACAGAAATAAGCTTGATGAATAAAGTAACTTTTTCATATAAATACTTTTTAAAATTTATTAATCGACTTTCAGAACATCGGGCCATTCGTTGGGTAGTTCACCGCTGAAACCCATTTGCGGAAGATGACTGATTTCAGAAATTTCTTCGGTGGAAAGTTTGAAATCAAAAATTTCCAGGTTTTCGAGGATTCGGTCATTGGTGGTAGATTTTGGGATCGGAAGCGCTCCCATTTCGATAATCCATCTTAATGTGACTTGCGAAACAGATTTTCCGTGAGATTCAGCAATGTTTTTCAGGGTTTCATTTTTGAAAACTTTTCCTCTGGCCAACGGCGACCAGGCTTCTATAACGATTGAGAGATCATTAGAAAATTCTGTCACTTCGGGTTGCCAGTATCCGGGATGGAATTCGATCTGGTTAACCGCCGGGACTACTTTGGCACTTTGGAGAAGCGCATCCAGATGTTCCTTCCAAAAATTACTGACACCAATGGATTTTATTTTTCCTTCGCTTTGTAATTCTTCCATTGCCAGCCAGGTTTCCGCATTGGTTTTCTGCCAGTTATCGAAATTTTTGGCATTGGCAGGCCAATGGATGAGATACAGATCAATATAATCCAGTTTGAGTTTATCCAGAGATTCCTGAAAGGCTTTTTTGGTATTGTCATAGCCGAGATTTTCTCTCCAGACTTTGGTCGTCAGGACAATTTCTTCTCTGGGAATCCCGCTTTCTATAATGCCTTTGCCTACAGTTTCCTCGTTACCATACTTGGCTGCGGTATCCAATAAACGATAACCGTTTTGAAGCGCAAATTTTACACTTTCTATACCCTCTTCTTCAGAAGCTTTATACGTTCCAAACCCCAGTTGTGGTATTTTGTTCCCGTCGTTGAGCGTGATATTTTTAATCATAATTTTTTAATTTTTAAGGTTTGAAACTGAAAATGTAATACGGTGGTTTCCTCAGATCTTTACCACCACGCATTTTTGGCATACTGGAAATTTGTGCTACTACCAGGTAAAATGTTCCGTCCGGAGCTATAGAATAGGCATCGGGCCAAACCAAGCGCTTATCCTTGATGGTCCAAAGTGTTTTTTTGTCTGGGCTTTCACATCGGATGGTTCCGGTTTCGGATAGATACAGATTTCCTTTTTTGTCCATCACAATTCCTCCGACAGGTTTCATTTTTCGGTCTATGCTTATTTTTTGAGCCAGTTCATTTTCTGACAGATTTTCATTTAATAAATCTGCTACTGCAACCCTGTATAAATTGGGTCCAAAAGAACCCATAAAGTAAAGTGTCTTCTTATCGGGCGAAAGTTCTATCTGATCTGCATTACTTACAGGTGCTTTGCCGTTTTTATCCTGCAAACGATAGCCGTCTATATAAGCTTGTGCATTGGGATCCGCCTTTGTTACCTGGGAATTAGCCAGCAGTCTGCGAACCTTTTTTGTATCTCTGTTAAGTACCAGAATGGCACCAGTTCCTGAATCTGTGATAAATGCCCAATGACCGTCAATACGGATGTCATTGAGGTGGCTTCCCTGAGGAGCCATTTGATTATCCATCAGAAAAACATTAATGACTTTATTGGTTGCGAGATCAATTTCAACAACTTTTGGAGCACCAGGAATATTGCCTTCAAAAAACGGGTCTCCCGGATCTATTACCCAAAGATGGTTGTCGTCACGGTTGATGTACAGGGCATTAAGTGATACAAAAGCATTTTCCGGATTCTTACCGGGTTGCCACATATTCCATTCATTTTGAGGAAATGGGATTTCTTTACCATCTTTGATTTCTACCAACGAAGGATTATCAGAAGCTTTATCAAACCTAGGGAAATTGGCAAATAACCTATTGTCATTAGAAACGGCAATGCCATTCCAGTTCCTCTCAGAAGTTGTAGCTACAACATTGAGCTGAGGAGCTTTTTGTGCATTAACTATCTGGCTAACTCCCAACATACAAGTCAATAGGATTGTTTTTAACATTATTTAATTTTTATGAAGGTATTTGTGCTTTTTCGTAAATCAATCCTTCGGATTTTAATTCTCTCCAAAAATCAACAGGAATTTCTGCTTTCCAGGCTTTTACATTATCTTTAACCTGCGTGGTTTTGCTTGTACCAGGGATGATGGAAGCAAATTCATCTGCAGCCAGAACAAAATGAAGGGCTGCTGTAATAATATCGGTATTGTATTTTTTGGCGATTTCCGCAATTCTATCGCGTTTTTCGGTCATCCCTTTTGGGATCACTTCTTTGTAATTGTAACGGTTTCTGCCGGCTATAAATCCGGAATTATAACCTGCTCCGGAAACCAGTTTCACACCAGCTTTTTTCACGGCGGGAAGCAGACGGTCTACCGCATCTTCGTGTTCCAGAATGGAATATTGCGTTGCAGAAAGGCAAATGTCAGGATCGGCTGCATCAATACAGTCGAGGATAGGTTCAATTTTGTTGACACCCATTCCCCAAGCTTTGATCACGCCTTCATCACGCAATTTTGAAAGTACCTTGAAAGCGCCTTCCTTTGCCTGTTTTAGGAAATAATCATAGCGGTCGCCGACCTGATCTTCGGACAAATCGTGGATGTAAATGATATCGATATAATCCAGACCGGTTCTTTCCAGACTGTCTTCGATAGATTTTTTAACGGCATCGGCTGTATAGATATGTTTGAAATCAAAATCCAAAGGATCTTTCCACATCGTTGGCGGAACTTCGGATTTGGAAACTGGCGTAAAAAGACGGCCAACTTTTGTGGAAAACACAAAATCTTCCCGGTTTTTATCTTTCAAAAACTCGCCAAAGCGTCTTTCACTTTTTGTGAGTCCGTACCATGGCGAAGTATCGTAATAACGGATGCCAAGATCCCAGGCTTCCTGTAGAACTTTCTGAGATTGCTCGTTGGAAACATCTTCAAACGCAGTTCCGATGGGAACGCCTCCCAGTCCTAACTCGTGTTCTTTTTTCAAAATGGTATTGCTCATAATAATGAATTTTAAATTTTAGATTTTAAAATGAGAAGTTAGATTCTAACAGACATCGGAATGACAGTTTGTCTCTATATGTAAACACTTAACTGACAACCATCAACCAACAACTATTTTGTAACTTTTATTTTTTTAACCAGATATGGAGGCTTTCTAAGATCTTTTCCGTTGTTGAAACTGGCCAAACGGTTCCATTGCCCAAGAGTTACATACAGATATCCATTTCTGTAAGCTAAACCATCTGGCCAAACATAATTGTCTTTGTCGTGAGAAACAACCTCATAATTACCATCAGTTGTTCTTTTTACCAACGACTGCTGCTCAAAGGCACCGAAAAAGATATTGCCGTTTTCATCTTCTGCCAAACCATCGCAAGCCGGATGCTGGCCTTCAAATTTCACCGCATTTTCTATATCCTGATCTGATGTTGAAAAATCACTCAAAACAGAAGTCGGCAAGCTGTACAGATTTCTTCCGGAAATGGTGGTCCAATAAAGGGTCTGATTATCGGGACTGATAGAGATTCCGTCGGCACCACCTCCCGGGGCACTCCATTTTTTATTTTCCTGACGACGGGGTTGCCCTTCCAGAAATGCCAAAAAGTTAGGTTCTGGTGAAGTGGTTTTGTGATCTCTCAAAACTTCTTTCACTTTACCGCTTGCCACATCAATGATCACCAGAGAAAAATCTTTTCCAAAACCGGAATTGGCAATGTAAACGGTTCCGTTTTTACCGTGTGACAGATCGACCCGCAGATCGTTGTAATGCGCTGTGCTTCGCAAAACAGGTTTTGGGATGACCAAAGATTGGATTATTTTTTTTGTTTTGATATCAATGGCTACCACTTTGGCTGCACCTTCCGGGATTTCATCGATTCCGGTTCTTTTTCCGTCATCCAAAATCCATAAAATATCATTTTTGTCGATGTACATTCCGTGAGGAGAAACCAGCCAGTCTTTAACCGGTTTGTTGGAAGGATATACATACTCCTTATTCGGGAAAGGGGTCAGTTGCCCGTTCTTCAGCTCAGCCAATGCAAATTCTTTGTGATTATCTGCATGACGCGGAAAACCGAGAAAAACACGGTCGTCTGAACTTACTGCGATTCCTGACGGATCGGGATCAGGTGGGTTGATAGAAGCAATGGTCTGTGCCGGATTGTTTTGAGCTTTCATAGTAATCGCGTTTATTAAAATCAGAAGGATAAGAGTTATTTTTTTCATAATTATATTTTTATATTTTTTAGGAATTGGAGGCCAAGAACCAAAAATTAATATGAGTTTGTTCTTATTTAATGCATTGACAAACAATTAATATGCCTTATAATGTAAAAATAAAAGGGCTAACAAATAATAAAAATTGGTTTTTGTATAATTAATATAAAAATTTGTATTTTTAATCTAAATTTGTCTAATGAAGAAAAAACAGTTTGACACTTTGGTCATCCATGATCTGGAAGAAGACGTCTTTCATCTGCCAACGCACAGCCATACTTATTATGAACTGGTGTATGTGATAAAAGGGAAAGGTAAACATTACCTAAACAACGTCGTAATGAGTTATAAGGCTGGAGATCTGTTCTTGATTTCGCCAAAAGATCAGCATTATCTGGATTTTGCCACACGGTCCAGAATGGTTTTTATAAAATTCACTGAACAGTATTTTGAGACCAACAAATTTCTTTCTCCGGATATTTTTATGAAGTACAATCCGGAAACTATTATGCGGCATCAGCTGCTGAAAGAGGAAAAACTGAAATTTGACAATACCTCAAAATTGATTCTGAAAAGGATTATTGAGAATATCCTGGATTATAATGTAACCGGAGATGTCTCCTCATCGCCGCTTATTTTTTATCAGCTTTTTTCTATTTTTGGTTTGATCAATGAGCTGACTGCCAAGATGAATATCAGGATAGATAACGGCTTGCCGGATAAAGAAGATATTATCACGTACCTGCATCAACATATTTATAATCCGGATAAAATCCGGATCAAAAATCTGGCATCTCACTTTAATATTTCGGAAAAATATTTCAGCAGTTATTTCAAAAGGAATTTTGAGATTTCTTTGAGAGATTATATCAATGAATACCGTCTGGCGCTAATCGAAAAACGCATAGAATCAGGAAAAAACACAATCAAGCAGATTGCTTACGAGTTTGGTTTTACAGATGAAAGCCACCTGTCACATTATTTTAAAAATAAGAAACACAAAACTTTGGGTTCTTATAAGCTGAAAGGAGAAAATTCTAACACAGACGCCTAATTAGTCGTTCCTTAACAAAACCCACTATTTAATTTATTTTTAAAAACAGGATTAGAAAACAGCATAATTTGTATCTTATAAAATAAGAAAATAATTTTCTGTTTCAGTAGTTCCATCATTTTCTTCATGTTCCAAGCGGTTGCAGCTAGTAATGCATTGATTTGTGGTCCCGTTTCTCCCATGAAGTAATTTTTTGCCAGCCTAAAATCGGTTTTTAAATGTCCGATGATAGGTTCTATTGCCGCTCTGGTTCTAAATTTTTTGCGCTTTGTCTGCTTTTGATAAGCAGTGTCTTTTTTTCTTGGAGTGCTT
>NZ_FTPU01000027.1 GCF_900108115.1 Epilithonimonas bovis DSM 19482 | reverse complement strand
GTTTGTTTGTCCTTATACTCAATATCAATTAAATTGACGCTTTGGTTTTTTTTCCTTACTTGGTTGTTATATGTTATGTCAATGAACTTCGTTCTTTTCGCTTCCTCAGGATTCTTAATCTGTCATCTTGTTCCTGATTTGCGAGTGCAAAAGTAAAAAGTTTTTCCGAATCTACCAAAACTTTTTTAAAGTTTTTTTTCGTTACCTCGAAAATCGTTTTGAACTATCCTACCCTTCTCCTGCGCTCCCCCTTCTCTCGAATTGGGACTGCAAATGTAAGTGCTTTTTTATTAACAGCCAAAAATTTTGAAACTTATTTTTGAAGTTTTATTTTAAAACCCTAAATACTTTTTCTAATCCTATTAACTGCTCTTCTGCGCTACTCATCACTTCTGATTTGCGGGTGCAAAAGTACACCCTTTTTTCAACCTCACAAACTTTTTTACGATTCTTTCTCATCGCATTACTTAAGTCGCTGAATGATAAAGGAATTATTTTATCTAGATATAACAGGAAATTCTGAAATTAGAAAAATAGCTGAATTATAAAACAAGGAATGAATTGATCTGTATTTCAAATTTTTGAAATAATTAAGACTGTAATATTCTTAACATAGAAAGAATTAACAACTCATCTTACTTTAGAGTTGAAAAATAATTCTCCAGATCTGTTCTTTGCTTTGTTGTAAGATTGGCTTCGGGATGGTAATTAATATAAGAGCCTAAGGGCATCTCAAGATTTTTTACACTGATTATACTCTTCTCAATTGCATTTTGCTTAAGATCTCTATTATAATTTCCCCATTCAGAAAAATTAAGGTGTTCTCTGCCTTGATTTACATGATCTTTGAGTGTCCAGGAAATTGGTGCCACATAGGCATATTTTGGATATCTGGTCTCGTTGGAGTGGCAATCGTAGCAGGCATTCTTTAAAATAGCCCTTATATTCTGCGGCGTTTTGTAGATATCGACAAAATTATTTCTAGCATCAACAGGTTTATTATCTCTGTCTACAGGTATAAATTGAATGGCAGTAAAAATTACCGCAATCCATAAGATTACTTTTTTCAATTGACTGGCTGTTCTTCTTTAGTTAAATCCCAATTTTCATTAATCTCCCACATTGGCCGGATATTAATCTTACTCATTATATCTTTATCACCTGCTTTTCTAAAAAGAAAGGCATCTTCTGACAAAGTCTCCGTTGCAAAATCCGCACTGTCCCAATAACCGTTCTCATTATTATCAACCAATATTCTTAACTTGTAGGAACCGGGCCTTATATTGGTAAATTTTATCAGTGTCTGATTACCATATTGCTGATATTCAGTTTCATTTTTATCATTAAGAAGCTGAATCCAAAATTTTTGAGACGGAGCGTTGACAAGATGCGCTGTAAAACTACCAAACTCATCAGCTTTCATGGCCTGGAAATCAAAACGAACGCTTTCGCTCAACTTGCTGTAAAAAGAAAGGACTGTGTTTTTCGGTACTGTCAACTGGTATTTTTTACCAGGAACAAAAGTGGACTTAATGATGACCTGTGTAGAATCAAGCTCCGATATTCTAGCTGTGAAACTTTGAGAAATGCTATCCGATTCCAGTTTCCAGTTTTCGGGTTGTATTTTATTAATTATATAATTAGAAGAAAATCTAAAATCAGTTTCCGGAGCTAACTTATTACTGAAAGGATTCGCAATCGTCATATCATCTTTGGCCGGCTTTTTATAAAAAACAGACATTGTATCCTGTTTTGCTCCTGTATCATAAGAAAATTTCAGGTTTTCGCTGACTGTTAAACCAATATTTTCTTTGGTTGCATCAAACCAAATCCTGGCTGAATCTGACTTTAGCTTATGCGTTACTTTATAGTCTGCAGGTTTTTCTCCCACTGCTTTTACAACTACTTTATCAGGATTTCCTTCAAAGACCATCGCTACGCCGCCAGGAGCAACAGCCATCTCTTTATATTTCACCAGTTTTTTGGAAGGATAAATACGTAATTTAACGCCAGAGATACTGCTATCCAAAACTATTGGTGTTTTCTGGAAGGCTACACTTTCTTTGCCTGTATCATAGATAGAATTGCTGTTCTCATCATCAAAACCGATAATTCTGTATTTGCCAGGCGTCAAGTAATTCAATTCAAAATAACCATCCGGATCTGCCTTAGTAATATAATAAGGTTTTTGACGATAATCCATCGTATCTTTTACCTGATAAAGACCAACTACCAGATTTTTTTCTTTGCCTTCGGAATTTTTCTCATTTCCCAAAGCGTCTGCAACGGTCCCGCTGATGTAGAGATCATCAATCTTAGAACCTGTGGAAAATGCAAAATTAAAATAAGGCAAGGCATTACCCTCATTAAGGTCGACAACAGAATTCCCAAAATTGAAATTATAAGTGGTATTGGCCTGCAATGTATCTTTCCACTGGATCTGCAGGTACTTGTTACCGGTGGAAGACGGGATTATCTTAGAATATTTTATCGGTGGTGAAATAATAAGATTCTTGCTGACGTCTTTCAGTGTAATGTACTCATCAAAATCAATCCGGAGTTCTTTGATATCTCTTGGGACATTGATTCTTGTCGTATCTATATTAGAACCGATCATTTTTGGAGGGATGGTGTCTTTGTTACCACCAACAGGCGATCCCACTCTGGCACAACTCACCAAAACCGACAATGCAAAAAGCCACAGAAGAAAATGCTTCATTATTATATATAGATGTTAGAAGTTAGATTTTAGAAGTTAGCCCAAAATCTTAATCAGCAAAAATAAGGAAACTTTGATAATAAGTTGAGACAAATAATTACTGGCTACTTGTCTTTTACCAACCCAGCTGCAGCCCGACTTGAACGGTTATCCTTTTTGCGAGAGGCTATGCCGAGCAAAAAGATAGTAGTGGAAGGCGGAAATTGCTGCCAAAAAAAATGAGCTCTACATTAGAACTCATTATATATATGTTTCAAAATATTTTTGTCTTCGTTGGTTAACGGCACTTTTCTGCGTTCCATCGCTTTTTCTGCCACTTCATAAGATTTATCGAGACGAAATTTGATATCACCTTTCGCCCCACCCCAGGAGAAATTCTCCACCAAATTAGGCGGAAAACCCGCTTTAAAAATATTGGCCGCAACCCCTACAACGGTTCCTGTGTTCAACTGTGTATTAATAGCCGTCTTGGAATGATCTCCCATAATCAACCCACAAAACTGAAGCCCGGTATCCAGAAAACTTTTTTTTCTGTAATTCCAAAGCTTGACGGATGCATAATTATTTTTGAGATTAGATGAATTGGTATCTGCGCCGAGATTGCACCATTCTCCGATTACCGAATTGCCGACAAAACCATCGTGTCCTTTATTAGAGTAACCGAAAACCACCAGATTGTTGACCTCGCCACCCACTTTTGAATGTGGGCCAATCGTCGTTCCGCCATAGACTTTGGCACCAAGATTAATTTTAGAATCTTCACATAGTGCTAAAGAACCTCGGATATTGGAACCTTCCATAATTTCGGCATTCTTACCAATGTATATTTTTCCGGAATTACAGTTCAAGGTACAAAATTCGATACTGGCACCTTCTTCAATAAACAAATTGAGCGGATCTCCTATAAATCCATTGGTCGGCGACAATTCCTGAGAATCCCTGCCTGTGGTGATCAGTTTGAAGTCAAAATTTATCGCTTTATCATTGTAAGAGAAAATATCGGTAGGCTTCTCAACAAAACACAACTTTTCTGTAATGTCCGTCATTTTATTAATCTGGTTGAGAGAAAAATTTTCCATATTGATGTTAGCCGCAATTACTTCGTTCTCATAAACCAAGGCTTCGCCGGGTTGCAAATCTTTGATCTGTTGCAAAACTTCATCCGAAGGAAAAAAATTGGGGACAATAAAAAGACTCTGTTTGGGTTCTGGTTTTCTGAATTTATCCTGAAGATAATTTTCGGTGATGTAAAAAACCTCATTAATACCGAGAAGTTTTTGCCATCTTTCTGCGAAAGTCAGGATCCCCATACGTATCTCTGCGACAGGCCTTGTGAATGTTAGCGGAAGAAAATCTTCCCAATATTGTGCGTCTGAAAATACAAGCTGCATTTTTTAGATGTTAGATGTTAGACTTAAGATGTTAGACAAAAGTGCTTGAAATCTAATTCTTCACTTCCAGAGTCTAATATCTATCTTTAGCAAAATTAACAAAAAAACCTCTCGGAAATCCGAAAGGTTTTGATATTTGTAAAAATAGGCTAAGATTACTTAGCGAATTTTTTGTATTTGTTCATAAACTTATCAACTCTACCGGCAGTATCTACCAATTTGGTTTTACCTGTGTAGAAAGGGTGAGAAGTAGAAGAGATCTCCATTTTGATCAAAGGATATTCAGTTCCTTCGTACTCGATGGTGTCTTTGGTTTCAGCTGTAGATTTGCAAAGAAAAACTTCGTCGTTACTCATATCTTTGAAAACTACTAATCTATAATTTTCTGGGTGTATGCCTTGTTTCATTTTCAGAATTTTTAAAATAATTATTAAAATATGAGCTCAGGACGTAATGGATCCACTCTGCTCTGGTTTTGGTCTGCAAAAATAATAATAATTTTTTATTCTGCAAATTTTATTAGCAATTACTTCTTCTTAAACTGATTGATCGCATTGACAGTGAACTCAGAAAGCACCAATTGCCCACTGACAGCAGCACGTTCTGTCAAGAGCTGATCCCAATCATCCGTGCCTTTCCAGAAGACTTCTTTCAGTTTTGTCATCGCGTCCTGACTGGATTGGGCTAATTTTTCTGCTAACAGATTAATTTCCGCATCCATCTCTTCAGGCGTTTCGTAAACATCCTGATACATACTTTTTTCCTGCGCCCATTCTGCGGAATAAAATTCGGTGGCATTAATGGCTAATTGTGCAAAAGACGAAGTCCCAATTTTTCTTTCTACAACCGGACCGATCACAAATGGCCCAATCCCGACAGCCAGTTCGCTGAGCTTTACCGATGCATTTTCTGTCGCAAACGTATAATCTGCTGCGCAGGCAATCCCAACTCCGCCGCCAACTGCTTTTCCGTGGATTCTGGCAATAATTAGTTTTGGAGAATTTCTCATTGCATTAATGACATTCGCAAAACCGGAAAAGAATGTTTTTCCAGTTTCGAAATCCTTGATGGAAATCAATTCGTCAAAAGATGCGCCTGCACAAAAGGCTTTTACGCCTGCGCTTTTTAGAATAATAACTTTCGCATTGTCATTTTTTCCGAGGTTATTGATTTCTTCTACCAGATTTTTGAGTTGGGAGCTCGGCATCGAGTTGCTCTGAGGATGAAAAAACTCAATAGTTCCGATTCCGTTTTCTATGGTTGATTTTACGTAAGCTTCCATTTGGTTTATAATATTTGTAACGCAAAGTGCGCAAAGTTTTTTAACTACTAACTGCTTTTAAGTTCACAAATCAAAGATTCATCGATTCCTTTAAAATCAATAAAAACATTGAGATAAAGGCGTAAACTCAGCCAAAAAAATAAGTCTTTAAAATTACGAACAATTCCATAGTAATTAAAAAATATCGAATCACAATCTTTTATCTTTATGCTTTTCTCTTGTTTCTTGATTTATTCTTGATTCAGTTTCTTTACCATTGTAAGAATGGTTGCTATTGCCACCGTTTCTCCGGTTTGGTCATAAACATCAACCAGCCAACGGACAATTCCTTTTGCTATATCCTCTTCATCCCGTTTTTCCTGACCGGTTTTTTCTTTGCAGGTAAACTTCACACCAATTGTCATTCCGGGATAAACGGGTTTCACAAAACGACATTCGTCTAGACCGTAATTCAGTAAAACAGGACCTTTTCTCGCATCAACAAACAAACCTGCAGCTTTACTTAGTATGAAATATCCGTGTGCAACTCGTCCTTCGAAGATTGTTCCTTCCAAGGACGTTGCATCCATATGCGCATAGAAATTATCGCCGGAAACATTCGCAAAATTAGTAATATCAGATTCTGTAACCGTATGTTTTGCTGTGATATAAGTTTCACCGATTTTCAGTTCTTCAAAATGTTTTCTGAATGGATGAATATTGTCCTCAACCTGCTTTCCGCCATATTGATATTGTTGCGTGATGTGTGTCAAAGTCGTTGGCGAACCTTGGATTGCCGTGCGTTGCATATAATGAAGAACGCCGCGTTTTCCGCCCATTTCTTCGCCGCCACCAGCTCTTCCCGGACCACCGTGAATCAGCATTGGCAAAGGCGAACCGTGACCTGTGCTTTCTTTCGCACAATCGGAATTCAGGATTAAAATCCGTCCGTGCATCGAAGCTGCCCCGATGACGAAATCCCTCGCAAAATCATCATCAGCTGTCACAACCGAACAACAAAGCGAGCCTTTTCCCATTCTCGCAAGCTCAATCGCTTCTTCCAAATTATTGTAAGGGATAATTGTACTTACCGGTCCGAAAGCTTCGATATTATGACAATCTGTATATTTAAACGGGTCTGAATTAAGGAATAAAATCGGAGAAATGAATGCGCCTTTGTTTTTGTCCGCACCTTTCACTTCAAAATCATCCAATTTTCCGAAAACGATTTCCTGCGTTTTGGATAATTCCTGAACTTTTTCGGAAACTTCTTTCACTTGGTCTTTATTTGCCAAAGCGCCCATTCTCACACCTTCAACATTTGGATCTCCGATGATAACTGTCGAAAGTCTTTGTCCAAGAGCAATCTGAACATCCTCGACCAAATTTGTTGGAACCAACAATCGTCTGACTGCTGTACATTTCTGTCCAGCTTTGGTCGTCATCTCGCGTGTTGCTTCTTTGATGAACAAATCAAATTCCGCAGTCCCGGGTTTTGCATCTTCTCCTAAAACCATTGCATTCAGTGAATCTGCCTCCAGATTAAAAGGCACTGATTCTTCAACAATTTTCGGATGTGCTTTCAGCATTTTTCCTGTAGAAGCTGAACCTGTGAATGTCACAACATCTTCCATTGTCACATTATCCAGAATTCCATTGGCTGAACCGCAAATCAACTGTAAACTTCCTTCAGGTAAAATTTGTGAAGCAATGATTTCTTTAACCACAACTTCTGCCAAAAAACTTGTTGCTGTAGCAGGTTTTACAATTGCCGGAACACCTGCCAAAAGATTGACCGCAATTTTCTCCAACATTCCCCAAACGGGAAAATTAAACGCATTAATATGAATCGCAACACCACGTTTAGGAGTACAAATATGATGTCCGATGAATGTTCCTTCTTTCGAAAGCTTCACTGCATCGCCATCTATATAATAAGGTAAGTCCGGAAATTGTCTTCTTAATGAAGCATTCGAAAAGAGATTCCCGATTCCACCTTCAATATCAACCCAACTGTCAGCTTTGGTCGCGCCGGTTGCCCAACTGACTTTATAGAAAATATCTTTCTTTTCCATCAGATGAAAAGCGAGTTTCTTCAACATCAAACCTCTTTCCTGAAATGTTAGTTTTCTAAGAGCCGAACCGCCGACTTTTCTGGCATAATCCATCATTTCGCCAAAATCCAAACCTTTGGTTGTTGCCGTTGCTACCAATTCGCCATTGATAGAATTATATAAAGCCTGCCCTTCTCCTTCACCTTTTACCCATCTTCCGAGCGCGTAATTTTCTAGTTGCATAATTTTAATTTTTTAGACTTGGAGATAATAGACGGATAGATGATAGACCTCAAATTGTCTATTTTCTATTCGTCTATTATATATTTGTCTTATTTAAACTTTCTCAATAATCACCGCAAAACCTTGTCCCAAACCAACACACATTGTTGCCAACGCATATTTTTTATTTTGATTCTGTAATTCATACATTGCGGAATTCAGGATTCTAGCGCCACTCATTCCAAGTGGATGTCCAAGGGCAATTGCACCACCGTTGGGATTGATTCTGGAATCATTATCATCCAATCCCCAAGCTCTGATGCAAGCTAAACTCTGTGCAGCAAAAGCTTCATTCAATTCAATAACATCCAAATCATCAAAGGTTAATCCTGCTTTTTGCAATGCCAATTCAGTTGCTTTTACAGGTCCGATTCCCATCAACCTTGGTTCAACGCCAACAACTGCACTGCTGACAATTCTTGCTTTTGGTGTTAATCCAAATTCTTTAATCGCATTTTCCGAAGCTAACAAATTGACCGCTGCGCCGTCATTCAATCCAGAAGCGTTTCCTGCTGTGACTGTTCCATCTTTTCGGAAAGCGGTTTTCAATTTTGACAATCCTTCCAAAGTTGTATCGTTCTTAGGAAATTCATCTTTGTCAAAAATCAAATCTTCCCCTTTTCTTTGAGGAATATTAACAGGAACAATTTCTTGAGACAATCTTCCATTTTCCTGTGCAACTTTAGCTTTTTGCTGAGAGTAATAAGCAAACAAATCCTGGTCTTCTCTGGAAATTTGGTCACGTTCAGCCAAGTTTTCAGCTGTTTCCCCCATTGCATCCACACCATACATTTCTTTCATTTTCGGATTGATGAACCGCCAACCGAAAGTTGTATCATAGATTTTCACATCGCCGCCAAAAGGATTTTCGGATTTTGAAATGACCAATGGCCCGCGTGTCATATTTTCAACACCGCCAGAAATGATCAAATCTGCATCACCAACTTGAATTGCTCTCGAAGCATTAATAGCCGCTGACAAACCAGAAGCGCAAAGTCTATTAACTGTTTCGCCGGGAACGTGATAATCCAACCCGGAAAGCAAAGCCGACATTCTTGCGATATTTCGATTGTCCTCACCTGCTTGGTTAGCACAACCTAAAACGACATCGTAGATTTTGCTTTGATCGATGTTCGGATTTCTTTCCAATAGTTTTTTGATGACATAAGCCGCCATATCATCGGGACGAACGGAAGATAAGCTACCTTTCAGTTTTCCGATTGGCGTTCGGATGCCATCTATTATATATACTTGATTCATAATTTTATCGCAAAGGCGCATTTTGTTTTATATATGTTATGCTTAAAGTCGCAAAAAAGACTGTCGTCTATTTTTTTCCCAAAGATTTACTTTATTCAAATTTTTTGTGTTTTAAGTCAAAAATTGAGAACGTGATATATAATTCGAATCATAAATTATTTACGATTCGTTTCACACTATCTTTATAAAAATCAGTTCTGAAATTGATTAACAACCCAAGTTTACATCCTGTCATTTTCAAATATGTAAGGATTTGGGCTTTATGAATATCATTCAGCGCATCAACTGTTTTTATTTCCAGAATTAACTTGTTTTCTATTAATAAATCTATCTTGTATGCATTTTCTATTCTTAAATCGTCATAAATAATTGGTAGATATTTTTGTCTCTCAACTTGTAAGCCTGCTTTTTTTATATCGTGAAATAAACATTCCTCATAAACATTTTCAAATAATCCTGCTCCAAGCTTTTTGTAAATTTTATATCCTAAATCAACAACGATTTTTGCCAATTCATTTTCATTCATTTGTGTTGTATTTTTTAAATTAATTGGGAAATTTGCGACTTAAAGCAATGCAATTTTCTCTAATATTTTCCGCCTTTGCGTTTAAATTTAATAGAATTTTCTGTTTTGTTTTACCAAGTTTCTGATAATCGGGCTGCATCTGTAACGGTCTTCGTGGTAAAAATTATAAAGCTGGTCCAATTCTTTTTCAAGATTTTCTAAACCGAATTCGTCTGCCCATTTTAATAATCCTTTCGGATAATTCACGCCTTTTGTCATTGCCAAATCGATATCTTCTGCTGAGGCTATATTTAAGAAGTAAGCATCTGCGGCTTCGTTCATCAACATTACCAAGATTCTTTTAAAAATCGATTCTAATAATTCCAGATTCTCGTTTGGTTTTGGTTGTTCAGCATTTCGACCGTAATCATAAAACCCTTTTCCAGACTTTCTTCCAAAATATCCTGCTTCAAATAATCTTTTTTGTGTGAATGATGGTTTGAACTTCGGGTCGTAGAAGAATTCTTTGAAGATACTTTCCGTCACTCTATAATTGACATCGTGACCGATAAAATCCATCAATTGAAACGGTCCCATTTTGAAACCACCCAAACTCGTCATTGCAAAATCAATAGTTGCGCAATCTGCAATGCCTTCTTCCAGAATCCGAATCGCTTCGCCGTAAAATGGTCTTGCTACACGGTTTACGATAAAGCCGGGTGTATCTTTTGCAATAACGGGAATTTTTTTCCAGCTTTCTACTAAATTTTTCGTTTTTGAAACCAAATCTTTATCCGTCTGAACAGCAGGAATAATCTCAACCAAAGACATCAAAGGCGCCGGATTGAAAAAATGAATCCCAATCACTCGTTCTGGTTTCTGGCAAGCTGATGCAATGGACGCAACTGATAAAGATGACGTATTGGTTGTCAAAATACAATTTTCGGAAACCAAATTTTCAAGCTTTTGGAACAAATCTTTTTTGATTTCCAAATCTTCGATAATCGCTTCGATAATTAATTCTGAATCTTTTAATTCTGATAATTGATCACTCAAACGAATATTATCAAAATAAGTTTCAGCTTCTTCGTAAGTAAGCTTTCCTTTCTCAGCCAGTTTTTGAAACTGGACTTCAAGTTTTTGTCCGGCTTTTTCTACGGCAATGGGATTGCTGTCGTACAACAAAACCTCGTTTCCTGCCGTTGCCAAAACCTGTGCAATGCCGCTTCCCATTGCTCCGCTACCGACTATTCCTATTTTCATTTTCTAATATTTTAAAGCAAAGAGCGCAAAGATTTTTTTACGACAAACTGTTTTTAAGTTCGCAAAGGCGTTAGCACTCAGCGAAGAAATATTTATTTGTTTTAGTCTAAATCAAACGACTGTCAACTAATAACCATCAACCAAATTAATGACATTTAAAATAATCAAAAGGCTCTTTGCAATCATCGCATTGGTATAATGCTTTGCAGGCTGTGGAGCCGAACTGACTAACCAAATGTGTATATTTTGAACCGCAAAGCGGACATTCGACCTCATCTGTTTTTGAAAATAATTCATCGCTATTTTTTGAGTAAACAGGTGGAGCAATGCCGTAAGCTTTCAGTTTTTGTTTTCCTTCTTCCGTCATCCAATCGGTGGTCCAAGCCGGACTTAGTCGATTAGTTAATTTAATATTATTAAAACCTTTTTCAATCAGTTTCATTCTTATAGCCATATTAATCATCGATGTTGCGGGACAACCGGAATAAGTTGGCGTTACTATAACTTCGATTTCATCTTCATTAAGGTTCACATCGCGGATAATTCCCAAATCCAAAAGATTGAGAACGGGAACTTCCGGGTCGGGAACTTCTTTTAGGATTTGCCAGATATGTTCTTCTGTGATTGTCATTTTTTGTTTTTATCGCAAAGGCGCAAATAATTTTGATTAATTCGAAGTTTTAAGTCGCAAAGATGGACGCTTCTATTTTTGCGACTTTTAGCATTTTTTTATTCAATACTCTTGTGCCTTTGCGTTATAACTTTACCATTCCATATTAGGATAAGTGCGCTGCATCATCTGCATTTCTGCCAAGATGTAACCCATTTTTTCGGTGTGCTTTCCGTCTTTACCACCTGTCAGTTTTCTTGATTTGTCGAAGTCGATGGACAATGTGGCTTCGTTCAGGATTTCCAGAATCTTGGTTTCCCATTTTGTTCTAAATGTTCTGATATCCGGGATTTTTCCTTCTTCAATCAATGATAATTCCCAGCTGTTTGGAATGAACAGTTCGTCTGTAAAATCAACCAAATGATTGACTGATTTCTGAATTTTTTCGTGACTTTCTTCTGTTCCGTCACCCAATCGAATCACCCACTCACTGCTCCATTTCAGATGATAAGTGACTTCTTTCAAAGACTTCTCAGCAATGGAAGCCAATTTCAAATCGGAATGATTCTTCAGTTCTGTCAATAACAGATGATGATATTCATCGAAGAAAAACTGCCTTGCAATTGTATCTCCAAAATGCCCGTTATCTCTTTCCACTAAAAGCAGATTCTTAAATTCTCTCTCATTTCTCAGGAAAGCCAAATCGTCTTCTGTTTTCCCTTCATTTTGAATCTCGGCGGCGTATTGATAATAGTTGGAAGATTCTCCCAACAAATCCAAAGCAATATTGGACATTGCGATATCCTGTTCCAGGACTGGTCCTTTCCCACACCATTCGCATAAACGTTGCCCTAGAATGAGGCTTGTATCTGCGAGATGCAGGAGATAATTGAGCCAGTTGTTTTTATTATTTTCCATTTATTTTTGAACGCAAAGTGCGAAGATTTTTATTTATTATACCGTTTTTAGGTCCGCAAAGACGTAAAACTCATCAAAGAATTAAACTTTAAACTTTTCTTTGTCATTCCGTAGGAATTTAAACTTACCTGCCGAGATTCCTACGGAATGACAAACATTATGTTTTATTATAAATGTTGTTTTATCTCGAATCTGCAGCCCGACTTGAGCGGAAATCCTTTTTTTGTGTGGCAAAAGCTGGGCAAAAAAGATTGAGAGCGGAAGGCGGATTAAGCTGCCCTAATAATCATATTACATATTTTTGACTTCTTCCGGAACGTGGTAAAACGTTGGATGACGGTAAATCTTATCTTCCGAAGGTTCATAAAACGCTTCGGAATCATCAGGATTGGTAGCGTGGATATGCTTGGATTCTACAACCCAAATACTGACACCTTCCATCCTTCTTGTATAAACATCGCGAGCATTTTGGATTGCCATTTCCGCATCAGCAGCGTGAAGACTGCCTACGTGTTTATGGTCAAGACCTTGTCTGCTCCTGATAAAAACCTCCCAAAGTGGCCATTCTGTATTTTGCATAATATTTCAGATTAGAGACAGATAGATGAGAGATAATAGACTTTAATCTATCTGTTTTTTATTGTTGATTTTATCGCAAAGGCGCAATATTCTTTTCTTTTATTTTGTTGTAAGTGGCAAAGATGGACACTTCGACAGGCTCAGTGTGACATCTCTAATACTAACCGTTGCAATGAAAACGTGTCAGTCTGAGCTTGTCGAAGACTTTATACTTAAACTGTTTTTCTGTTTTGTTCTTCTCTTAATTTTCTTTTTTCGTGATAAGCGGTTGCGGCTTCTCTTACCCAAGCGCCGTCGTCGAAGGCTTTTTTGCGGGTTTCGATTCTTTCTTTGCTGCAAAGCCCGTTTCCTTTAACGACTTTCCAAAACTCATCCCAATCGATTTCTCCGAATTCATAATGCCCGGTTTCTTCATTGAATTTCAAATCCGGGTCAGGAATCGTCAGTCCCAGATATTCTGCCTGTGGAACGGAAACATCTACAAAACGCTGTCTCAATTCGTCATTAGTGAAGCGTTTGATTCGCCATTTCATTGATTGTTCTGTATTTCCGGAATCGGCATCTTTTGGCCCGAACATCATCAGAGTCGGCCACCACCAACGGTTGAACGCATCCTGCGCCATTGCTTTCTGCTCCGGCGAACCTTGAGCCAATTTCATCATCAGCTCGTAACCTTGTCTCTGGTGGAAACTTTCTTCCTTGCAAATCCGAACCATCGCTCTGGCATAAGGTCCGTACGATGCTCGGCAAAGTGGCACTTGATTCAGAATTGCTGCGCCATCTACCAACCAACCGATTACGCCCATATCTGCCCAAGTCAAGGTTGGATAGTTGAAAATACTGGAATATTTGGCTTTTCCGGAATGCAAATCGTTGATGGTTTCATCTCTTGTAACACCCAAAGTTTCGGCAGCACAATAGAGATACAGTCCGTGTCCGGCCTCGTCCTGAACTTTTGCCAACAAGATTTTTTTTCGGTTCAAAGTTGGGGCACGTGTTATCCAATTCGCTTCTGGCAACATCCCAACAATCTCGGAATGGGCGTGCTGAGAAATCTGACGAACCAAAGTTTTTCTGTATGCGTCTGGCATCCAGTCTTTTGGCTCGATACGGATTTCGTTGTCTATCTTATTCTGAAAATGTTCTTCTAAATTGATTTCTGTTGTTTCCATTTTCTTTTATTTTATACAATGATTTCAAAATTTCTTTCAACACTTGAGTTCTCTGGTTTTAACCACAAAGTCACATAAGAGAACAAAAGATTTAAAATCTTCGATTTATCAATGCCGCTTCTATTGTGTTGAATCTGCAGCCCGGCCTGAGTGGAGCTCATTTTTTGCGGCGGGAAAAGCTTGGCAAAAAAATAGCGGGAATGGAGGACGGATTAAGCTGCCATAATTATTTAATTACTTAATATCAAAATTAACCACAACTTCTTCTGAACGTGGATGCGCCTGGCAAGAAAGGATAAATCCTGCGGCAATCTCGTCCGGTTCCAAAGAATAATTAATGTCCATCACGACTTCGCCTTTTTCCAATTTACATTTGCAAGTCGCACAAACACCACCTTTGCAGGCGTAAGGTAAGTCGGCTCCGTTTTGTAATGCGGCGTCCAAAATGGTTGGGCCGTGGTAAGCTAAATCCAACTTCAAAGCTGTTGCATCTAATTTTACGGTAACTTTACTGAAATTGTCATCGGATCTATTGACCGCCGATTCGTGCTCTTTTTTCTTTTCTGCCGAAGCCGCACTGAAAAATAATTCAAAATGAATTTTCTTCGCTTCAACTCCTGAATTGATTAAAGTATCTCTCACACTCAGAATCATTTCTTCCGGTCCGCAAAGGAAAACCTCATCGATTTTCTCAGCCGGAATGATGTTCTTAATAAAAGATTCTGCTTTTTCGGAATTGATTCTTCCGCTTAACAAATCTGCATAGGCAACTTCACGACTGAAAATGTGATAAATGCTCAATCGTTCCATAAAACGGTTTTTCAAAGCTTCGATTTCTTCTTTGAAAATAATTGTTCCTTTATTTTTGTTTCCGTAAATCAAAATAAACTGACTTTGTGGTTCGTTTTTCAAAACGGATTTGATAATCGAAATAATCGGCGTAATTCCGCTTCCTGCGGCAAAAGCTACATATGTTTTTTTATTTTCGGGATTAAGTTCTGTGTAGAATTTTCCCATCGGAGGCATTACTTCAAGAACGTCGCCTTCCTTCAGATTTTCATTCATAAAAGAAGAAAACAAGCCTTCGGGAACTTTTTTGACGGCGACTTTTAATTCGCCTTCACACGGACTTGCGCAAATCGAATAAGAACGACGCAGTTCTTGCTCGCCATTCATTTGTCGGAATGTCAAATATTGTCCTTGCGTGAATTTGAATTGTTCCGATAATTCCGCAGGAACATCAAAACTCACAGAAACACAATCTGGTGTTTCTTTCTTGACTTTTTTTACTCGTAAATGGTGAAAAACTACTGACATTTATTTTTAAACGCAAAGTGCGCAAAGTTTTTTTGATTAACTATATGTTTTTAAGTCCGCAAAGCCGCTTACGCTTAGCTAAAATTTGAATTTAATTATTTAAGCCGTTCATTAATAATGTTTTCAAATCTTCTTCCAGTTCTTGTGGTGTGATTTCTCGGCTTGGTTTGTACCATAATTCTATCCAACGGATTGAAGATAACATTGTGAACAATGCCACAGAAACATTCATTTTTTTGAATTCTCCGTTTTCCATTCCTTTTTCTATGATATTGGCGAAGCTTTTTTCATAAGATTTTCGAATTTGTTTGTATTGATTTTTCTTCTCTTCGGAAAGGTATTTCCAATCGTTATTCGCTACAGAAACCGAAGCCGAATCTTCGATAATCAACTGAACGTGAAGTCCGATAATTGCTCTCAGTTTTTCCTGAAAATTTTGGTTCGTATTTTCGATTTCCTGAAGCTGAGAAATATATTGGTTGGCAATTTTGAAACATATCAATTCCAGAATTTCGTCTTTGGATTTGATGTGGTTGTACATACTTGCCGCTTCCATTCCCACTTTTTCAGCGAGGTCGCGCATACTGGTTCCGCCGAATCCTTTCTCTTTGAAAAGTTTGGCGGCTTCTGCTAAAATCAATTCTTTTTTATTGATTTTTATTTTTTTATCTGTGGATAAATCTAATTCCATTTTAAATAATCATATTTTTTGAACGCAAAGTCCGCAAAGTTTTTTTGATATTATTGAAAATATTTTTAAGGTTCGCAAAGGCGCTTACGCTCAGCTAAGATTTTTTAAAACCACAAAAGCTATATTTATTTTTTAAGTCTTTTGAAAGTCCAAAAAAGAGAAAATGGCTTAAAAGTTATCTTTTTTGATCTTTTGTAAACTTATTTTTAAACTTCCTTTTGTGACTGTTGTGGTTTAATCAATTTTTAATATTTCAACAATTGTTCTATTTCTTTAATTAATTTTTCTGTGTTTGGCAGCATTTCTTTCTCCAATTCAGAATTGATGGGTATTGCAGGCAAATCTTTTGCACCAACTACTTTTACCGGAGCGTCCAAATGTCTGAAACAATTTTCACTGATTCTTGCTGCCAGACTTTGCGCAAAACTGTTATTGACAGGTTCTTCTGTCAAAACGATACAACGGTTATGTTTTTTCACACTTTCGAAAACTCTGTTTTCATCCAGAGGAGCGAGTGTTCTCAAATCTATAATTTCGATTTGATTATCAAATTCTTTCGCAGCATTGGAAGCCCAATAAACGCCCATTCCGTAAGTAATGATTGTGATTGTTGGTTTGTCCTGACGATTGTCGCAAAGCAAAACTTCTCGCGCTTTCCCGAACGGAATAATGTAATCTTCGTCCGGTTCGACGGTTTTTGCAGCTTCTGTTCCTTCGATTTTTGACCAATAAAGACCTTTGTGCTCCAACATCACAACCGGATTCGGGTCGTAGAAAGCAGCTTTCATCAAACCTTTCAAATCTGCACCCGTGGAAGGATAAGCGATTTTGATTCCTTTGATATTCGTCAAAACACTTTCCACAGAGCTGGAATGGTAAGGTCCGCCGCTTCCGTAAGCGCCAATCGGAACTCTGAGAATCATCGAAACCGGCCATTTTCCATTGGATAAATAATAGCTTCTGGAAACTTCGGTAAATAATTGATTCAGACCTGGCCAAATGTAATCTGCGAATTGAACTTCAACAATCGGTTTCAGTCCGACTGCGCTCATTCCGACCGTCGAACCGACAATAAACGCCTCCTGGATTGGTGTATTGAAAACCCTTTTCTCACCAAACTGCGCTGCCAAAGTAATCGCTTCTCGGAAAACGCCGCCTAATCTCAACCCAACATCCTGGCCATATAATAAAGCTTCCGGATGTTTTTGCATCAATTCTCTAATCGCGAATAATGCGCAATCCACCATTACTGTAGGGATTTTTCCTTTCGGTTCGCGTTCGCCTTTTTCTTCCGTAACCGGTGTTGGTGCAAAATCGAAATTATAAACGTCTTCAGGTTTTGGGTCTTCTGCAAGAATTGCATTTTCAAAATCAGTTCTTACCAGATTCTGAACTTCTTTTTCAATCGATTCAACTTCTGAATCTTCTATACTAAATTCTGAAAGTTTATTTCTAAGTTTTACTAACGGGTCATTCTTCGCACATTCTTCCAAATCGTCTCGATACCATTCTTTTCTAACGCCGGAAGTATGATGATTGAGCAACGGAACTTTTGCGTGAACGAGCATTGGTCGGCGTTCTTCACGAATGATTTTGATGCATTCTTTGACGGTTTCGTAAGACTTTATAAAATCGGTTCCGTCGATGGTTTTGGTTCCGATGCCGTTGAAGCCCCGCATATATTCTGTAATATCCTGCGCACGGATTTCTTTTGCATTGGCAGAAATATCCCATTCGTTGTCCTGAACGAGATAAAGAATTGGTAATTGTTTCAGTGCTGCCATTTGAAACGCTTCGGAAACTTCGCCTTCTGTACAGCTTGCATCGCCGAGCGAACAAACTGCAATTGGCTTCTGTTCAAGATTCTTACCAATTCCTGTTTCTTCCTTATACTTCATTCCCATTGCAATTCCTGTTGTTGGAATGGCTTGCATTCCCGTTCCGGAACTTTGATGAATCATTTTCGGAAAATCGTCTCTTCGCAAACTTGGATGCGCGTAGTAAGTTCTTCCGCCGGAAAAAGGGTCGTCTCGTTTCGCTAAAAGTTGGAGCATCAATTCGTAAGGCGTCAATCCAACGCCCAATAAAATCGAATCATCTCTATAATAAGGACTCACGAAATCCTGTGGCAACAACTGCATTCCTAAAGCCAGCTGAATAGCCTCGTGACCCCTAGAAGTAGCGTGAACATATTTTGAAGTGATCTTTTTTTCCTGCTCAAATAAATCGGTCATTGTTTTTGCTGTAAACATCAGGCGATATGCCGATTTGAGTAAGTCAGTCAGGTTGGTTTCTTTGTTTAAAAAATGTTTCTCGGTAATTTCCATATTTAAACATTTGATATTCAAATGATTATTTTCAATATTTATCAATCGAATGGGATTAATACAAACTTACACTTTTTTATCTAACTAACAAATGTTAGTTAGTTTTTATGGCGTAAAGTTGGTAGGCCTGATATTAATCGGCTGTAATTTTTCTATAATGACCGATTATTTTGAACGTTTTTCCTTTTCATAAAAAATATTATATTTGAAAACAATCGATTTTAAGAAATGCAAACCCAAAAATATACGCCAAAAAACAAAGTAAGAATTGTAACCGCAGCTTCGCTTTTCGATGGCCACGATGCTGCCATCAATATTATGCGCCGTGTCATCCAGGGAACCGGATGCGAGGTCATTCACCTTGGACACGATAAATCAGCAGAAGAAGTCGTGAACACAGCCATTCAGGAAGACGCCAACGCTATTGCCTTAACTTCATATCAAGGCGGCCACAACGAATATTTCAAATACATCTACGATCTTTTAAGAGAAAAAAACTCGCCGCAGATCAAAATTTTTGGCGGCGGCGGCGGTGTAATTTTGCCGGAAGAAATCAAAGACTTGATGAATTACGGGATTGACAGGATCTATTCTCCGGACGACGGCCGCGAATTGGGTTTACAGGGGATGATCGATGATTTGGTAAATAGATCAGATTTCGCAACGGGGAAAGATGTAACGGTAGAAGATTTAGATTCCATCAGTTTTGAAAACCCGACAAGCATAGCAAAGGTCATTTCAGCGGTTGAAAACTTTTCAGAAGAAAAACCTGAATTGGTAAAAGCAATCGACGAAAAATCAAAAGATTTAAATATTCCTATTATCGGCATCACAGGAACCGGCGGGGCAGGAAAATCTTCTTTAACAGACGAATTGGTAAGACGTTTCTTACGCTCAAATCCGGATAAAAAAATTGCGATTATTTCCATCGACCCATCGAAAAAGAAAACCGGAGGTGCGCTTTTGGGTGACCGGATCCGAATGAACGCCATCAATGACCCGAGAGTTTATATGCGTTCGATGGCGACGAGAGAAAACAACGTTTCGGTTTCTCCGTTCATCCATTCCGCTTTGAATGTTTTGAAACTGGCTCATCCTGATATTATCATCCTGGAAACTTCGGGTATCGGTCAATCCGGTTCAGAAGTTTCGGACATTGCGGATGTTTCGATGTACGTGATGACACCTGAATACGGAGCTTCCACACAGTTGGAAAAAATCGATATGTTGGATTACGCGGATCTTGTGGCTTTGAACAAGTCTGACAAACGTGGCGCCCTTGATGCGCTGCAAGCCGTAAGAAAACAGTTTCAGAGAAACCATTTATTATGGGAACAGCCATTGGATGAAATGCCGGTTTACGCAACAAAAGCTTCGCAATTCAACGATCACGGAACGACAGAATTATACAACAGATTGGTGTTTAAAGTAAATCAGAAGTTTGCTGATCTAAATTTAAAAACATTTGTTGAACAAGAAATTACTGACGAAGTAACGATTATTCCACCAAAAAGAGTCCGTTACCTTTCTGAAATTGTTGAAAACAACAGACAATACGATGCAAACATCGAAAAACAAGCTGAATTAGCCAGAACAATGTATCATATTGACGGCGTTAAAAAAATCATCTCCAATGAAACTTTAGACGCTGAATATCAAAAAGCTGAAAAAGAACTCTGGCAGGAAAACATCGACTTCCTGAAAACCTGGGATGATACGAAAAAAGCCTTCCACGAAGAGTTTTACTCCTATTTTGTAAGAGGAAAAGAAATTAAAGTAGCGACCTCAACAGAATCTTTATCTCATCTTAGAATTCCAAAAATCGCTTTACCAAAATACAATGATTGGGGTGATCTGATCAAATGGAAAGGCCAGGAAAATCTTCCGGGAAGTTTCCCTTACACCGCAGGAATTTATCCTTTCAAAAGAACAGGAGAAGATCCGACAAGAATGTTCGCCGGAGAAGGAGGCCCCGAAAGAACCAACAGAAGATTCCATTATGTTTCTGCGGAAATGCCTGCAAAACGACTTTCGACAGCTTTCGATTCTGTGACTTTATACGGGCAAGATCCTGCTCTACCACCGGATATTTATGGTAAAATCGGAAATGCGGGCGTTTCAATCGCGACTTTGGATGATGCGAAAAAACTCTATTCCGGATTTGATCTGGTAAATGCATTGACTTCAGTTTCAATGACGATTAATGGTCCGGCTCCGATGTTGTTGGCTTTCTTTATGAATGCAGCGATCGATCAGAATGTTGAAAAATACATCGCTGAACATCATTTGGAAGCAAAAGTTGAAGAAGTTTTAAAGGCAAAATTCGACGACAAAGGCTTAGAAAGACCAAAATATAACGGAGAACTTCCGCCTTCCAATAATGGTTTAGGTTTAAAATTATTAGGAATCACAGGTGACGAAATTATTCCTGCCGATGTCTATGCTGAAATCAAAGCTAAAACGATTGCGACCGTCCGTGGAACAGTCCAGGCTGATATTTTAAAAGAAGACCAGGCTCAGAACACCTGTATTTTCTCGACTGAATTTGCTTTAAGACTGATGGGCGACGTTCAGGAATATTTCATCAAAGAAAAAGTAAGAAATTTCTACTCGGTTTCTATTTCAGGATATCACATTGCGGAAGCGGGCGCCAATCCTGTTTCCCAGTTGGCATTTACCTTAGCAAATGGCTTCACTTACGTTGAATATTATTTGTCAAGAGGAATGAACATCAATGATTTTGCACCGAATTTATCCTTCTTTTTCTCGAACGGCATCGACCCGGAATATTCAGTAATCGGACGTGTGGCAAGAAGGATCTGGGCAAAAGCAATGAAACTGAAATACGGTGCCGACGAAAGAAGCCAGATGTTGAAATATCATATTCAAACTTCAGGACGTTCGCTTCACGCACAGGAAATTGATTTTAACGATATCAGAACGACTCTTCAAGCGCTTTATGCCATCTACGACAACTGTAATTCGCTTCACACCAACGCTTATGACGAAGCGATTACCACTCCGACTGAGCAATCGGTAAGAAGAGCAATGGCAATCCAGCTGATTATCAATAAAGAATTAGGATTAGCGAAGAACGAAAATCCGTTACAAGGTTCATTTATTATTGAAGAATTAACAGATCTGGTGGAAGAAGCCGTTTATGCAGAATTCGACAGAATTACGGAAAGAGGTGGCGTTTTGGGTGCGATGGAAACGATGTATCAGCGTTCAAAAATCCAGGAAGAATCGATGCATTACGAATGGCTGAAACACACCGGAGAATATCCGATAATCGGCGTTAATACGTTCTTAGGAAAAGACGGCTCGCCAACGGTTCTTCCGGGAGAAGTGATCCGCTCGACCGAGGAAGAAAAGCAGGCTCAGATCGAAAATCTTCATAACTTCCAGAAAGCCAATGAGAGTAAATCTTCTGAAGCTTTAAAACAATTACAACACGCTGCGATCAATCAGCAGAATTTGTTTGAAGTAATGATGAATGCGGTGAAATACTGTTCGCTGGGACAGATTACCAATGCTTTGTTTGAAGTGGGTGGTAAGTATAGAAGGAATATGTAAAAAATCTCAAACCTTGAAGGTTTCTTTAATTAAAAAAGCAGATAAAAGACGTCAAAATAGAATTCCGAAAACCCATTTATCCGGTTTCACAAGATCTCCAAAAATACATGGAGAACAACAATCGTGTGACGGGATTTCGTTTTCATTATGATGATCTTTTGAGATTTTCCGGCTATACATCGGTATTGGACAAAGATGGCCAGGACACTTTGTGGCTGAGTGTCTATTATTCAGAATTTGAGCACGCTGAGATCGAAGCCAACCTCAACAAAATCTATACTTTACTGCATTCTGACGGTGATGAGGATGTCCTGCCCTTTCTCACAGTAGATTCTATCCATTACTGCACATTTGGGAACTCAAAGCCGTTCCGTATCCGGGTTCGTAATATTTTGAATGATAATTACACTAATTTTTATATCAAAAAAGCCGATGCTTCCAGATTATACGGCCTGGAACTGGAGGATATCCTGTCTTTCAACCGGATTAATTTCCTCATTTATGAAGATACGCTGATAGAAGAGCATATATTGGGAATCCCAGGTGATATTTTTATTAAGGAACATCTGGAAAACTGCTCGGATCAGGAAAAATCCCAGATTGCCAAAGAATTTGTGAAGTTTAACGAACGTTGCATGCTTGGCCTTCTGGGTGATATGCGGTCATATAATTATGTGATCATTCCCACGCACGATTTCGATCAGGTTGTTTACAGGATCCGCGCCATAGATTTTGATCAACAGTCGTATGAGGGACAACTGAAAATCTATCTTCCTCAATATTTTAAGGAAAACCAAAAAATGGTAGAGCTTGTAAATGAAAAACTAAAGCCTAGCTCCGTAGAACAGTATCGTAAAGAAGTGCGCTCAGCCATCGCTAAACGTGCATTGGCCAGCCAGCTGCGCTTACAGCAACTTCTTGACATTATGAAAAATGACCGTATCTCTACGGTAGACTATATTACCCAACTTAAAACAGCTTTGCAGAAATTGACTTACAACACACAATTTTTAAAATGCGAAAGCATGGGCGAAATTTTGGAAACCGGTCTGAGATTCGTTGTCCGGAACTACCAGCATACCAATATCCGAAGATAATTAAAAATTTTTTCCAAGAACGAATCTATTAATTTTAACTAATTTTAATTGTCTCTTTAAAAAAGTTTTTAACTTTACTAAAATCAAAACCTTGAATCAATAATCAAACAGTTGATATTGTTTTGGCACAAGTTTTAATACTATAAAACACAATATAAATAATTTTTTATACTATGAAAAAATCAATCAAAATTGCTGCCCTTGCACTGATGGTGTCTATGACAGCTGTTTCTTGTAAAAAGAAAGTATCTGATGCAGAATTAACATCTCAGGCCACAACTGCCATTACCGCTTACCCTGGCACTTCTGTTGAAGTAAAAGAAGGAGAAGCACATCTAAGTGGTGTTTTTGCTACAGAAGCTGACAAACAGGCTGCTATCGATGCTTTGAAAAAAGTTCAGGGCGTTAAAGATGTCCATGATATGGCTACTGTAACACCTGCTGCTGCACCGGTAGAAGTGAATGCTGTAGATGCAACTGTACTACAAAAAGTGAATACAGCAATTAAAGATATCCCGGGTGTGAAAGCTGAAGACGTCAACGGTACATTAACCTTAACAGGATCTACTACTTCTGCTAATGCCAGAAAAGTAAAAGAATCTGTAGATGCGCTTAAAATTGGTAAATACGATAACAAAATCACAGTAAAATAATACAAATGAGTTTACAAGAAAAATATGCAACTGTAGTTTCTGCGGCTCAGTCAGCAGGACTTTCAGATTTGTCAGTTCAGGAACAGGGTGGTGTTCTATACATTACCGGGAAAGCGTCTAACAGTGCGTCAAAAGATACTGTATGGAATGCCCTAGGTGCTATTGACCCATCATATACAGCAACCGATATCAATATTGATGTTCAGGTTTCTGGATTAGCTGCCGGTGCTTCCTTAACAGTTGATACAGACCAATCTAACCTTAACATCAGACAGGAGCCTTCTACCGAAGCTGCCGTTGTAGGAAAAGCTGCAAAAGGCGAAGTGGTAACGCTCGTAGAGCAATCTTCTGAAGACTGGTGGAAAATCAAGACCAAAGATGGCGAAGAAGGTTACGCCTATTCCAGATATCTGAAAGCTTAATATGATGGACATATATTAACATAAAACCTGCAACAACTTGCAGGTTTTTTTTATGTATTGAGGACATCATTCATAATAATTGATTCGATATTATTGGGGTAATCTACCGTCAGGGATTTATAGGAGCCGATCCATTGGCGGATCTTAACCGGATCCAGTCGGTCTGCAAAGGCCACGCCCATCTTACTTAGCGCAAAAGCATTGCACGCCTGCTCATATTGATTATCTATCGGGATAACAAATAATTTCTTGTGCATAAAAAGAGCCTCTGCAGGCGTTTCAAAACCGGCGTTACACAGGATACCTTCGCAGGACTCAAACAGCTGCAGGTATTTTTTCTCATCAATGGGGAAGATCTCAACATTCCCAAACCGTTGGGATTGAGAGGCATATTTGGAAAAAACCTTCCACTCGACATCTATCCGAGTGAGGAAATTGGTGATTACTTCGTCTGAAAAACTGGGTAGATAAACCAGATAGTGGCCCATATTATTGGGGCTAAGGTTTCTGATTTTTTGCCGGATCACAGGTTTTTTGATAAGAGAATTATAATTATCAAAATGAAATCCTATTTTCTTTTCACACGGGACATAATACTTAAGGATCATATCACCAAACCAATCTTTTTTGTCAGGCTTTGGCGTTTCCTTAAAAGATAACGACGCCTGATGGCTGAGTTCTATAATCGGGTAATGTTTCATTTTTGCCGCCCAACCCGTCAATGGTTCAAAATCGTTGATAATAAGGTCATAAGCGGACAGATCAAGATCCCGTATGACTTTAGCGGCTTTGCAAAAGCTATTTTGCAATAATGTTTTTTTGTAAGACAACCCACCTACTTTGTTATACAGCAGGGAAATACCTCTAAATCTGAAATCAATATCAAAATCGGATCTCAGCTGTGTCTGATGCCCGCTAATCAATGTATCTACCAACGCATGTTTTTTCAAAATAGGGATAATCTCCTGCGCACGTGCCAGATGACCATTTCCTGTACCCTGGAAGGCATATAGTATTTTCATTTTTTTCTGTTCTATTATTCGGTATTAGTTACTCATATTGCATTCTCACACCACTTGCGTCACCAGTTTCATCAATAATGTACTGTTGATTTCTTGCATCTCATCAGGATCATCATCAGTGAGGAGATGCTTTTCATCGTCGTAGAAAAAAAGTTTCCACTCATCATTATGATATTCTAAAGCTGAGAGGCTTTCTATCCAATCTCCGGAATTAAGGTAAGTACATCGGCCTTTTTTATTCCTCACTTCACGGATCTGTGGCTGATGGATATGTCCGCAAATAACATAATCAAATTGATTTTCTATTGCCAGTTCCGATGCTGTCAACTCAAAATCACCAATGTATTTCACTGCTTTTTTGACATTATTTTTGATCTTCCCGGAGAACGAATATTTCTCTTTACCGGCTTTTTCCAGAGCCCAGTTGACCAAATTATTAAAAGCAATCAGCAGATCATAACCTTTCCCGCCCAGTTTTGCAATCCATTTGGAGTGCTGTACCGATGCGTCAAAAACATCACCATGGAAGATCCAGGCTTTCTTGTCGCCGAGTTTCAGGATATGTTTGTTGCAAAGTTTGAGTTTTCCCAGCTCAAAATCGGTAAAACTGCGGAACGCCTCATCATGATTGCCGGTGATGTAGAAGACATCAGTCCCCTTGGTTGCGAACGTAATCAGCTTTTTGACAACCTTTAAGTGAGACTTAGGAAAATAAGATTTCTTAAACTGCCATATATCTATAATATCACCATTCAAAATCAAAGTTTTGGGCCTGATGGCATTGAGATATCTCAGCAATTCTTTGGCTTTGCAGCCATAGGTGCCCAGATGTACATCAGAAATAATTACAATTTCTACATCTCTTTTCATATACAGTTTCTTATTTTTTAATGGTCATATACAATCTCCATAACCTTTGTAGGCATTTGTGTTTCCGGATCCTGACGATTTCATTGGCAATCCTATTGATACAAAGAACGAATACTAATTTAAACTGAACGTGAATGCTATTTTATTTTTATAGTCTGGAAACAGGTGATTTTTCATTTGGCGATTAATATTAATTTAAAAAATAAGCCATAATTCTCTCAAAAATATTAGTTTTGTTCAATTACAATTCTTACAGGACTTATGATTTTGCTTTTCAGATGCTGATTAGCTGCTGATCTAAGCCTGATAAACATTTAGAAAATAATATATGAAAGGTCAAAACAAGCTGTTTTTCGCAATCATTATTGCATTAGTTTTAGGCGTCATCCTGGGTGGTACCGTACATACTGCCTACCCGGACTCTGCCGATGCGTTTGCGAAAAATGTGAAACTGCTGGGCACGGTTTTTATCCGCCTCATCCAGATGATTATAGCACCACTTGTGTTTTCTACCTTGGTTGTGGGTATTGCAAAAATGGGCGATATCAAAATGGTTGGGCGTGTTGGTACCAAGGCTATGCTCTGGTTTATCACTGCTTCTTTGGCTTCACTGATGATCGGTTTGGTATTGGTTAACTGGCTGGAACCCGGGCATGTAACACAATTGCCCATTCAGGATGCTTCGTCAGCAACCGAGATTGTGAGCAGCAGCAAAGGTTTTTCTATGGAGGACTTTGTAAAGCATGTGATCCCAAAAAGTTTGTTTGAGGCTTTTGCCACCAACGAGGTGCTGCAGATCGTGGTATTTTCTGTCATGTTTGGGATTGCACTCTCTGCTATGGGTGAGGATTATGTAAAACCGGTTATCAAAGGCCTCGATATTATTTCGCATGCTATCCTGAAAATGGTGGGCTACATCATGTGGGTAGCGCCTTTGGGTGTTTTTGGCGCCATTGCAGCCGTAGTTGCAACCAACGGTTTTGAAATATTTAAAGTCTATGCTATCTATCTAAGAGATTTCTTCTTTGCGTTGGCCATCCTTTGGCTTGTCCTGCTTTTGGTAGGTTATCTGATATTGGGCAACCGCCTTTTTGAGTTATTAAGAAGAATCAAAGAACCTTTACTCATCGCCTTTTCTACCACAAGTTCCGAAGCAGTTTTCCCAAAATTGGTAGAAGAACTGGAGCGTTTTGGCTGCAACAGCAGGATTGTATCTTTCATTTTGCCTTTGGGATATTCTTTCAATCTGGATGGCAGTATGATGTACATGACTTTTGCGTCGATTTTCATTGCACAGATCTACGGTATCGATATGCCGCTTGGCCAGCAGATCATCATGCTTTTGGTTTTGATGTTAACGAGTAAAGGGATTGCAGGTGTACCGAGAGCGAGTTTGGTAATCATAGTAGCTGCGTGTGGAATGTTTGACATTCCTGTTGAAGGCATTGCACTGATTTTACCAATCGACCACTTCTGCGATATGGGAAGAAGTATGACCAATGTTTTGGGAAATGCGCTGGCGACATCAGCAGTGAGCAAATGGGAAGGGCAACTGGAAAATTAAGGGATTGTATTAATGCCTAAGATCTCAATAAAATTGGCCTGTTCAGCAATGTCAGTCTGAGGCTCTCGACGACTTTATGAATTGAATTTCCTTTAAAATATTTAGAGGTCATAAGATATTTTCATATCCCAAACATTCTTTATCAAAAGGGTTTCTGACTATTTTTAATTCTCGCTGATTATTCCTATTATGCTGATGCTAAATTTAAAATCTGTAAAATCAGCCTGATCAGTGAGGATATTACATTTTTAGGTATGTAACTAAATTATGATGTCTAAAAATATTTTATGATTTTATAAAAGTTGGCAGAAATTGAGTTTTTGCTGACCATGTTTAAATTGATGACATAAACCCATAGCCCTGATGGGAACGGCATCCTTTTTTGGCAATGTGGGGAAAAGCTACAATTAAGATACTTTACGCCAATCGCAATGACAAAAAAGATACAGTGGACAGCAGGTTCCCGGCTCCTAATTGAGCTGCGTGAGGGTTGATGGATTTTTACGTCGTGCTGATCTAGCGAACACTAATGCGCGCCAACTCTCCCACCAAAGACGCCTGCCAAAAATCATCAACATAGACAAAATCACAAACTGTATTAATTCTAATTTAATTTTAAAATCCGTAAATTTGTAATCACTTAAGAATAATAAATTTATGCTGACGAAATCGAAAGTTCAGGATTTTCTGAAAGAGATAGAGGTTGATGATCTTGTGAGTAATTTCCAGGTAATGGGCGATGATGTTTATATAGATATGACGGCCCACTCGCCTGCCATGCACGAGAAAAAGAAACTGGAAGTAGCGATGAAACAAGCGTTTGCTTCAGAATTTGGTGACCATATCAATCTGAAACTGAAAATTGCTTCCCCCGAGTTGCCTGCCACACCGCCAACTAATGAAATCAAAGGGAAACAGATCGCCGGAATCCAGAATATTATTGCGATTGCTTCCGGAAAAGGTGGCGTAGGTAAGTCTACAGTTGCCGCCAACCTGGCAGTAACGTTGGCAAAAATGGGTTTCAAAGTTGGGTTGTTGGACGCAGACATCTACGGGCCATCTGTTCCCACCATGCTGGATACCGAAGGACAAAAACCTATTTCTGTAGAAGTCAACGGCAGAAACCTGATGAAACCGATTGAGAATTACGGTGTAAAAATGCTGTCTATCGGATATTTTTCAGGTGCCAACCAGGCTGTAGTCTGGAGAGGGCCAATGGCTTCTAAGGCACTAAACCAAATGATCCGCGATGCCGACTGGGGTGAACTGGATTTTCTTCTGATAGACCTTCCTCCGGGAACTGGTGATATTCATTTATCAATCATTCAGGAAGTTCCTGTTACAGGTGCGGTGATTGTTAGCACGCCACAGCATGTAGCACTTGCGGACGTAAGAAAAGGGATTGCCATGTTCAATATGGAGAGCATTAATATCCCGGTTTTGGGACTGATAGAAAATATGGCTTATTTTACGCCAGAAGAGTTACCTGACAATAAATATTATATCTTTGGAAAACAGGGAGCTCAGTTTATGGCAGAGGATCTGGGAATTCCCGTTTTGGGAGAGATCCCTTTGGTGCAAAGCATCCGCGAAGCAGGTGACGTAGGAAGACCTGCTGCATTGCAGGAAAACTCAAAAATAGCCGAAGTGTATATTAAAACGGCTCAAAACATGATAGAAAGCCTTGTAGAGAGAAATACCAATTTACCACCTACAGAAGCTGTAAAAATTACAACCATGGCAGGTTGTTCGCCTAAGAAAAAGTAAAAATATGAACGATACAAACCAAATTCAGGAAGAGCTGGTAACCAAAGTGATGGAAGCTCTGGAAAGTATCCGCCCTTTTCTAAATAAAGATGGCGGTGATATAGAGCTTGTGGATGTGCAGGGCAGCACGGTTACCGTAAGGCTCCTGGGACACTGCTCCAGCTGTAATATCAGTACCTCTACAATGAAACTGGGCGTGGAGAACACGATCAAGCAGTTTGCACCCGAGATAGAAACTGTTATCAACGTTGAATAAAAAAAACCGATTCTTGTAAGAATCGGTTTTTTTTTGTTATTCTACAATCTCTGCGTCTATAACTTTCGGATTTTTGGACTGGCTTTCCCAAAGCAGGAATTTATCTACTTCTTTCATCAGCAAAGGGATGGCAAATGCCAAAATTGCTAAATCATCTAAAGCTCCTACAAAAGGAACAAAATCCGGAATAATATCAATTGGCGATAATACATAGACCAATGCCAATGCCGGCAAAAGCACATCGGTAAACTTCATCTTGTATTCGCCTTTGTAATAAAGTTTGAACATCCGGAAGACTGCCGGGATCTTCTGTAAAAACCCTTTGTGCTTGATGGCTTCCTGAGCCAGTTTAAATTTTGAATATTTCATTTTGTGTCTAATGTTTTATTACTTTGACAAAAAAATTTGCAAGATCTATTCCAATCCGATTGCGCTATATTATAATTAACGTTTCTTAGGAAAAATACCTTTAGGTTAGTTTCTCTGTCAATTTAGCAAACTGCTTTTCAGCATTTTTATCTTCGTACAAGATATCGTAAACGGTATTGATGATGGGTAGTTTCAGTTTCTTTTCCTTACAGATAGAATAGATTCCTTTTGTGGCATAATAACCTTCCGCCACCATACTCATAGACTGAATGGCAGATTTTACGGTATAACCCTTACCAATCAGATTACCCAGATTTCTGTTTCTGGAAAATAGTGAATAAGCCGTTACAATCAGGTCACCCAGGTATGCGCTATCATTCACATCTCTGGGTTCTGGATAAATAGCTTCCAAAAAAGTCTCCATCTCGCGGATGGCGTTGGACACGTACACTGCGATAAAGTTATCTCCATAACCCAAACCACTTGCAATACCTGCACCGATGGCATAGATATTTTTAAGGATGGCCGAATACTCATTACCTAGGATGTCACTGCTTGTATTAACTTTTATATAGCAAGAAGAAAGAATATCCTTCATCACCTCTGCATCCTCCTGTTCTGCCACAGCCACCGTAAGATAAGACAAGCGCTCCATCGCTACTTCTTCCGCATGGCAAGGCCCGGCAATTACCGCCTGGTTCTTATATCCTATCTTGAAGGTATCTCTCAGATAATGGGCAACAATATCATTATGCTTAGGCACAATCCCTTTGATTGCAGAGCAAAATAGCTTATCCTGATAATCACAGGTTAGCTTTTCCATAGATTCTGCAAGGTAAATCGAAGGGACTGCCAAGATAACGACATCACAATTGGATACCAATTCATTGATATCAGTTGTAAGATTAAGTTTTTTAGTATTAAATGAAACGGTTGTAAGGTAGGTTGGGTTGTGGCCGCGCTGCTCAATAGCACCTTTTACAAATTCGTTACGCACACACCAATGCACGGTTTTGCAATTTTCCAACAGCATCTTAACGATAGCTGTGGCAAAACTTCCACTTCCTAAAACTCCAACTCTGGTATTTATAGAGGTTTTAGTCAATTTCTTTGTCATTTTTGTTTGGCTTTTTTAGCAATTACAAATCTAAGGTAAATTATAGATTTCCGGTAATAATATGGACTTAAGTAGAGGAAAGAAAATAGAGAAAAGATAAAAAACTTACAATCCAACTATTTTAGTTTTTAAATATATCATTTAATTCTTTTGAAGGACTTAACATCTAATCCGGAGCCTCAATATTCAATACTTGCATCTAATAGAATTAATGAAAATATTGTACCGCCCGAACTCTCAACTAATGACAAAAATAAATTTTCATACTTTTGCTGTCCATTTTAAAATTGATTGATGCTTAATTTCTTAAAATCAAAAAAGAAAAAAAATATTGTTTTGATCCTGCTGCTTATCATCTGTTTTTCCCAGGCATTGCTGATAGCAAAAATGTATGATAGCAAAGATGATAAAGTCTACAACGTGAATATCGTTAAAATTAATAATGAAAAAGACAGTGTAGACCACCTGCAGCTGAAAACCGATCTTGCTATTGTAGACCAGAGCATCAGAAATATTGACGGTTTTCTAAAATCAAAAAATGTTTCTGACCTGCAGATAGAAAGACTAGCCAAGGACAGCCTGGAAAACGAAGTCTACCTTGCTAAAATAAGCAACCGATACAGCCAATACCTGGTAGATCTGGAGCAAAAACTGCAGCAGGTGCCACTGGGAATTCCTACAGATGGCTATATCTCATCTAACTTTGGTATCAGAAAAAATCCTATCCCTCCTAAAAACAACGAAGCTGCAAAAGCTTCTGAACCGACGGACAGTGCCACTGTTCGGCGCCAGGCCATGATAAAAGAAGACAAAAACGCTTCTGTCAATGCGCCGGCAGAAAAAGATCAGCTGCAGTTTCACAAAGGGCTGGATATTGCTGTTGGGTTTGGGAGCCCTGTCAATTGTGCCGCATCCGGAAAGGTAATTTTTGCAGGGCAAAAAGGCGGTTATGGTAACTGCATCATTATAGAACACAGCAATGGTTTGGCCACGCTCTACGGCCACCTCTCCGAGATTCTTGTGGAAACCAATGACAGGGTGAAGACCGGTCAGGTCATTGCAAAGTCGGGGAATAGCGGACGATCTACCGGACCACATCTGCACTATGAAGTGCATAAAAACAATCAACCTGTCAATCCAAGATTATTTCTGAATTTTTAGGGTTTTACTTATCCTTCGTCAGCTCAAGAGTCTTTTCGCTAATACATAAAGCATAAAAAAACGCTCCGTAATACGGAGCGTTTTCTATTGTTATCCCAAAAAGATTATTTCTTAAGTTCTTCCAAAAACTCATCGTGAGAGATTTTGGTTTCTTTCTTTTTAGATTTTTCCAAGATGACATCTTTCAGTTTTGCCATTGCAACTTCTGAGGAAATTTGTCTTACCTGATTTTCATCTTTAAGCATTTCCGCAGCATATTTCTGAACCTCTTCATCAGATAAATGGTGGATACCGTAGATAGCCAACTGGTTTCTTACCAATTGCTCTGCTTGTCCTAAAACTTCTGCATAATCTAACTGTATGTTGTTATCATTCATCAGTTTACCTTCCAGGATCTGACCTTTGATGATATTTTTCTCCGCTTCAAGGATTTCTTTTGCCTGCTCTTCGGAAGTAATGTTTTGGTTAGAGAATATTAACCATTTGATAAGGAAAGTTTCCGGCAAAGCCACTTCCTGTTTTTCGTTAACCTGCTCAAGGATTTTGTTAACGAAATGTACATCAGCATTCTGTTGGAAGTATTCGTCCAATTCTTTTTTCACTCTTTCTCTAAGTTCTTCCTCAGACTTAATCTCGTCTTTGCCATATACTTTATCAAAAAGCTCTTGGTTAAGCTCTGCCAAATTCAATCCATAGATATCTTTTACAGTTACTTCTACCTCGTGGTGGTGCAGGTGCTCCGCTTCTTCTTTAGAAAATCCTAATTGTTTTGCCAATTCTTCTTTAGCTACAAGGTCTTCTTTAGACACTTTTACAGAGTCATCTTTCTTCAGTTTTTTAACCAAATCATAAGCTTCTTTTTGCTCTTTGGAGATGGTTACATTTTTTGGATGGTGGTGGTGCTCACCTTCCGCATCTGCTTCTACAACCTGAGAAACTTCCAGTGCCACGTAAGAATCTTTTCCGATTTTTTCTTCCGGCAATCTTTCTGCAAAACGTTTCTGCATATTCTCCACACTTGTAGAGATCTCTTTATCAGACGCTTCTACTTTGTAATGAGGCGCTTCGTATTGTGAAAGGTCTACTGTAAACTCAGGCTCATAACCTACTTCAAAAGCTACAGAAAGAGAATCTGCATTATGATCAAAATCATTAACCGGCTGAGGAACTGGTTGCCCTACCAGTCTTAGTTTGTTTTCATTAACGTAGTTATTCAACGCATCAGAAATCTGCTTATTGATCTCTTCATAAGCAATCCCAGCCTCATATTGTTTTCTCACCATGCTCAATGGCACTTTCCCTTTTCTGAAACCAGGAACCTGCGCATTTTTTGCATAGTTAATCAGTTGTTTCTCTACTTTATCTTTATAATCAGATTTTTCCAAAGTTACCGTAAGCAATGCACTTACATCATCGTGGTTTGTCGCTGTAACGTTCATTAATTGAATTTTTTAGGTTGCAAAAATAGGAATTTTTGAACAATAAATGAAATGAATTGAATCATAAAAAAGATAAAAAAAACCTGAATCCAATGTTGGACTCAGGTTTTTTATCCGAATTAAATTATATTAGTTGGATAGTCCAAAGTTTGCCACTGCATCATCTTCAGCTTTAGCACCAGCAGTTCCCCACTGGATACCGTTAGTTGAGGTAACAGCCGCTTCATTAGGTTGCAAATCTTCTTTTTGCTCAGCATGTTTTAGTGTTAAAACCAAAGCTGCTGCATTAGAAGAGTTATTTACTTTGTTCACAGTCCACTTTGTTTTAAGCCCTACTTTGTGCGTAGCTGTTGTAGAGTCATCTCCATCAAGTCTTTCTACATCAATCTTAGAATTAGGGAAATTAAAGATTAGAAAGTGGTTGTCTTTTGCTTCTTTGATTTCTCCTGTAACATCTTCGGTACCGTTCATAAACTGTGCTTCTACATTGTAAGTTTTACCATCTACCAGTTTTATTGTTGGAACAGTGGAACTTCCAAGCAGAAAATTGTATGGTACGCTATTTCCAGCTTCATCCGTCACATGCAAGATAACATTCGTCATCTCTTCCTGTGGTAAATCATCTGCTTCATCATCATCTCTGTGACAAGATGTCAACCCAAAAACTAATAATAATACGGCAAAAATACTTGCCACTATTCTTAATCTAAACTTGTTTTTCATTGTAAAAAAATTTGATTGTTAATAAATATTTGATTTTTTTTTAAAGCTTTTACTAATTATTGCTTCATTAATATTTTAAAATTTATACCTAAAGTTGAGGATAAAACTCCTTCCCAGTTCGTAGGCAAAATATCTCATACGGTTCATATAATCTCGGTATTCGGTGTTCAGTACATTATTTATTTGGAGACCCATTGTCAAATGCTGCGTAATGTCAAAACCTGCTTGTACGTTCCATAAAGTATAAGCGGGCGGCGTTGAACTGAAATCCAACGTTTTGTTGACCAATTCCCCATCAGCATTGTAATCCTGATATGTCAAATCCATAATAGGATATCTGTTCTGATGCAAAACCGTTTTGTTTTCGATATTCAGATACAGATGATTCCATTTCTCGAAATTAAACTGTAGGGAATTGTTTAAATTGAGCGGCATCATAAAAATGAGCGGCACATCATTCGTTAGATCCTGCCCGTGGACATAAGACATATTACCTTTATAAGTAACATTGTTTGAAATTTTGAGATCCACATCCAAATCCAAACCGTACATTTTTGCATCTATCTGCTGGTAAAGCCAAACAGGAAATGCACCGGCTTGCGTATTCTGAAGTACACCATTAGGAACTTGGTTAATAAAATTCTTTGTCATGAAAAAATAAGGATTCACAGAAATTTCCAATCCCTCCAATACATTGAATTTGGCATCAGCAACCAAATTGAACTGATGGCTGTCTTCATTGGTTATATTCATATTTCCCCTTTCGATAATTGCTGCAGAGTGGTGCAGACCATCTGAGAACAATTCTGCCGGATTGGGTGTACGAGCTAATCTGGCATAATTAAATTTGAGGTTAAAGCTGTCTGACGGATGATATTCCAATCCTGCATTGTAGGAGAAATTATGATAATCCAGTTTTGGCCTTGTTAAGACTCTGTTACCATATGTCCGGACATAAAACTGAGGAAATATATCAGCATAATATCTCTGCCAGTCACTTTTATCATACCATTTGGTTGCGTCATAAAAATTGTAGTCAAAACGGGCTCCGGCTTCTGCATTAAGATGTGGTGTAATTTTATACTTAAAGATTGAATACGCACCCGCAGAAAGCTTGTCATAATTCGGAATCAATCGTCTGGCTTCTGTTATTGGGTCAGAATAATTGTTTTGATAAAGGGCATCAATACCTGTTTCCAGTGACCAATGTTCTCTCTCGAGAAGATCATTAACATTCAGCTGATGCGTTGTAAGCGCTAAATCGAGAGAAGGGACTTTATCCAATTCCGCCGTTCTTCTGATATCAAACTCCTGGCGGTGGTTATATTGAAAACTATAAGTGGCAGAAAGTTTACCAATACTTTCAAACCTGTTGAAAGCTGATACTTTTTCAATATGATGCTCAATCAACTGTCTTGGGTTATTAATATCATAACTAAAATCCCCGGAATATAGCGGCACATCTCTGTACATAGCCTTTGCATAATCACCAGGAGAATGCACATGGGAATCCCGAAGAATCCCAAGATTCTGATTGGTAAGATAATAATCAAAAGAAATCCCTTTTTTATAAGAATTATTCTGAAGCGTAAAGCTGAATGATGAGAAATCCTTACCCGTATTTTTAAGATTATATTGCGGCGCTGACAGATCACCTAGTTTCATAATGCTTCCCGTAGATTTTACAGCCCAGCCATTTTCCCAGACTTTTGCGATATCTACATCGGTGCTGATTCCGCGTCCGTTGGATATCCCGGAGAGATTTACGGAACCTTTCAGGGTGTCCTTTTTAGGGAAAATTTCTGGCTCAAGCACTACTACACCGCCTATTGCATCGGTACCATATTTAAGAGCTGCAGCGCCTTTCACTACATCAATATGCTGGAAATTATTAATATCTACATTGGGTGCGTGCTCTATCCCCCATTCCTGTTCTGCAAGCTTTACTCCATTATTAAGAATCGATATTCTGCTGCCATATAAACCATGAATGATTGGTTTTGCAATATTGTTACCGGTCTTCAAAGTGGATACGCCAGAGATCTTAGAAAGCAGGTTGCCGAGGTTTTCCGTTACATTTTTCTCAATATCAGATTTATCCAGAGTTTTCACAATCATAGTCCAGTTATTCTTATGATTGCCATGTACAGTTACAGCTTCGATCTCGTTGATATGATGCTCCAGGCTGATGCTGAGATGCAGGTTACTTTTGACATTAATTGATTGAGAATAACTTTCGCAATCGGGATGCGAGGCCACCAGGGTATAATTACCCGCCGGGATCTCTTCCAACCTGAAGTTTCCCGTGTTATCCGTTTTCGCAGAATATTTGCCAATAAGCACCGTAACGTTTTGCAGTGCTGTTTTGTCATGGAAATCCTTAACAGTTCCTTCTACAGAAAACTTCTGTGCTGAGACTAATGCCAGGCCAAAAAAGACCAACATCAGATTAATAATATATTTCATAATGATTTATTATATACTTAATGTATATGAGATGGCACAGATTTTAACTGCCCATCATCTGCATAAACCGTTAAAACATTAATTAGACCAAATGATCTCAATAATGATCCGGTATAGCGTATCGATTCAATTACGAACGTTCCGGGTTCGATAAAGAACTGGAAGCATAAGAATACGCACGGGAAAATCCCGTGAGAAAATAGAAATTTAAGAAATTGCGGGCGGCCCGCGAAGATTGAATGTAAATTTGGTTTGTGACCAGATTTTTTCCTGAACAGAAATGATTTCTTTGACCTGACATGTATAATCTTCGAAATGAAAACTAAACTGTTCGGGTGCCAAAGTATTACCAGTAGCGATAAAATGGCAAGAGAGGCAATCGCCTGATTTCTCCTGGTTCAGATTAATTTTAGAAAATTTGACCTCAGATTTCTTAAAGCTTAAGTGATCAAATTCTGTCTTGTGATTGTGAAGGAGTGAAGAAAAGAGAAATACAAAAAGATAACTGACGGCAAAAAAAGTCGCAGTTACAATTTTTAGTATTTTATTCTTTCTCACAAACATGTTTGCAAAGTTACGACATTATCTGCAAGGTTTGCTCAAAATATTCATAAACATAGCAAGCAAATTATTTTTCCTCTTCAAAATAAAGCCTGTAATATTTACCTTTTTCATCCTGGCCGGTTTCTATCATTTTTCGGTCCCCGTGTATATAGATATGAAAATTTTTATCCAGCTTTATAATAGATTTAAAGTGTCTTTGCTGTTTTTTTACGGCTTGAGTATTGATTGGGAAATCTTCTGAAATAGAGATTTGCATATCCTGCTCATAATCAGATTTGAAATTTGAGAAGCTCTCGATCACATTCTCGTCTTCCAAAACTTCTTTAACAAAATCATCGTACTTAAACTCTTCTTTTTCTTTAAAAAAATTAATGGATTTATTCAGGAAATCTGCCTGGTCAGCTTTGGAAACTTCAAACTCCTCCGGTAATTTTTGTGTAATGAAGTCTTTGTAAACGGTTAAGGTTTCCTGCGTATGGAAGTATTCGTCATCCCGTTGTTTTACTTTGAGAAAATCCTCGAACCAATAATACATATCGCCGTTTTTATTATTATCTACAACTGATAATATGTATCCGCTCTCTTTGTCATTATTGTAAATCAGTGCTGCTTTATCAATTTTTGACAGGCTGATGCCTTGGTCTTTTTCGATATCAAATGTATCATCCTGCGGGAAAATCTTGAGAAAGGACTCTCTTTTTTCGGTCTTAAAAATACCTATGGAATCAATGGGTTTGTTTTCTCCGTCAGCAGATTCGATAGCTTCACCCTGAAAGTATACTACAAATAACTCACCCGCCTGAACACGCGGATTTTCCGCTGCTTCATAAAGATGTTTAGCAATATTCTCGGACTCCCACTGGAATTTATCCTTGTCTTCAAATATCTCTGAAACAGAACTGTAAACCGGATTATTAACCAAATAAGAATCACTGTAAAACTGGAATTGCTCTTCTGATTTGAAAGCACTTAGGAAATAATTCCCCAACAACTCCTTCATATCATCCTCCAACTGTAATTCTTCCTGAGAAAGCATCAAAGATTCCCCATTAATTTTGTTACCGACCCTGTGTACTGTAATTTTTGAAAACATGTTATCTGATTGAGGATGCAAATATAATCATCCCAAAATAAAAAATGGCCCATTAACAATGAGCCAAGCTATGATATGTATTAAATTAAAACTTAATAGGTTTGTTAGATAGTTTCCAAATGTTCATCTGTAATCTCCATATTATGGAAAACATTTTGCACATCGTCATCTTCATCAAAACGCTCCAGCATTTTCATATTTGATTTAAACTGTTCTTCATTCACATCTTTGGTATTGTTAGGAATCCTTTGCAATTCCGCACTTTTTGCCTCAATACCCAACTCATCCAATTTGTGCGACAGAGATCCAAAATCTTCAAAAGCTGTGGTGATCAAAACCTCTTCTTCATCTTTCTCAACATCTTCTGCTCCACCATCTATCATCTCCATTTCAAAATCGTCCCAATCCATTTTGATCTGAGCCAAATCAATGGTGAAAATTCCTTTTCGGTCAAAGATAAACGCCAGTTCTCCGTTTTTACCAAGGTTACCATCAAATTTGTTAAAGATTGCTCTTACATTGGCTACAGTTCTGGTAGGATTGTTGGTCGTACATTCTACAAAAAATGCAACACCACCCTGGCCATAGCCTTCATAAGTAATCTCTTCATAATTTTCTGCATCAGCACCACTGGCTTTTTTTATAGCGCGCTCCACATTATCCTTAGGCATATTGGCGCCTTTAGCATTTTGGATACATCTTCTTAAAGCAGGATTGGACTCGGGGTCGGGACCACCAGCTTTTACAGCTAATGCTATTTCTTTACCGATTTTTGAAAATGTTTTAGCCATCTTGTCCCATCTGGCCATTTTTGATGCTTTTCTATATTCGAACGCTCTACCCATTTTGATGATTATTTATTATGCAAAAATACATAAAACAAAAAAATACCTCCAATAAATTGGAGGCATTTTTTATATCGAAATTAATTATTGCTAATTATTTTCTTTTCTTAGCTGGAGCTTTTTTCTTAGCTGGAGCTTTTTTCTTAGCTGGAGCTTTTTTAACTTTCACTGGAGTTGGATCATCGTAATCTCTCTTTTTAAGAGCATTCCACTGAGCCGCATCTTCTATAGCAGTTACAACTACTTTTCTATCAACTTGTCTTTCAGCATCACTTGCTTTAGCAGGAACAGTTGCTTTAGCAGCACCTACACCAATTGATTTAAGAGCGCTTGGATCAACACCTCTAGAGTCTAAAGCAACAACAACAGCAGCAGCTCTTTCTCTGGAAAGTTTCAAGTTGTAAGCAGCAGAACCTTTAGCATCAGTTCTACCTTCTAGCAAGTAGTGACCACCTTCTTTTTTGATTTGGTCCGCAGCAGCATCTAGAGCATCTTTAGAAGAAGGTTTGATAGTCGCTTTGTTGAAATCAAAGAATACACTTCCAAGTTTAGTTTCAACTTCTTTAGCTGTTACAGTTTTTGGTTTAGGACAACCTTGGTATTGTGGAAGACCTGGAACTGTAGGACAAGCATCATCTTTGTCTAATACACCGTCACCGTCTGTATCTGGCCAAGGACAACCTTTGTTTTCTACTGGTCCTGGAACTGTAGGACAAGCATCGTCTTTATCTAGTACACCGTCACCGTCTGTATCTGGCCAAGGACAACCGTTGTTTTCTTTAGGACCTGCTACATCTGGACATTGATCGTCTTTATCTGGAACACCATCTCCGTCTGTGTCAGGACATCCTTGGAATTCTGGTAATCCTGGAGTATCAGGACAAGCATCTTCTTTGTCTGGAATTCCGTCTTTATCTCTATCTGTATTTCCGAATCTAAATAATAGAGACGCTGAAGCTTGCCAGAAATTAGCGATGTTAGATTTATCAACTGGAGTAGTTACGTAATCACCCTGAACACCTAGACCAAAGTTTTTAGTAACCCAGAAATTGATACCAGCACCAGTACTTACTGTGAAGTGGTTAGCTTTTCCTGCATCTCCATCAGAGTTGAAAGCACCATAAGTACCTCCTCCTACTGTAGCTTTAGTATCTGTAACAGGGAAAGACATACCCGTATAGTCATGTCTTAGGTAGTTGGCACCTACTCTCAAGTAAGGGTCAAACCAAGACTCTTCGTCCCAAAGAAGACCAGCACCTTTGAATTGAAGACCAAGACCTGTCATTAGGAAAAATTCTTTATCCATAGCAAATCTCTTATTGTCAACATTTCCTACAGTCGTTTGCCAGTCAAGTACGATACCTTTACTAAGGCTTCTTGCAACCGTCAATTTAGATAATGGTGGAGTAATAGAATACTTCGATACTCCGAATAGGTTTTGTTCAAAATTTCTTAAAGAGAATGTATTGCTGAAATTATTTCTTTGAGCAACGTGATTCACTCCATGAGCACCTACTCCTATCACCCAAGGATTGGTAGTAGTTTGTGCGAAAACAGTAGAGGCAACCGTAAGCGCCAATGCTGAAATTCCTAATTTTAGATTTTTCATAGAATTAAATGATTAAATAATTGATAATGCAAAATAAATATAATTTTTCTTTATAAACAAAGTTTTTTTAACTTTTCTTTAATAACCGCTGGATGTTTAGCTTATTCTCTCTGTCTTTTATAGCTTCCCGTTTGTCGAAAAGTTTCTTACCTCGGCCTAATGCTATAAGTAATTTAGCCTTGCCTCTGTTATTGATATACAGCTTAAGCGGGATTATAGTATTCCCAACATCCTTTAACTTTTTTTTAAGTTTTTGCAATTCGTATTTATGCAGTAGCAACTTCCGTTCCCTTTTTATTTTGTGATTGTAAAAAGTTCCCAATTTGTACTCATCTATCATCATATTAATGACATACAATTCATCGTCAACGAACTGACAGAAGCTTTCTGTAATAGACGCCTTGGAAGAACGGAGCGATTTGATCTCGGTGCCTGTCAATACAATCCCAGCTTCATACTCTTCCAGAATCTCATATTCAAAGCGGGCACGTTTGTTAAAAATATTAACAGATTTTTCTATTTTAACTTTCATATATATGGTGGAGCCGGTACACTTCAGTATCCCAACTAATTTTCGTAATTTCGCAACAAATTTACAAAACTATATGTTAACAGTATCTAATTTATCATTACAATTCGGGAAGAGGGTTCTCTTTGACGAAGTTAATATAAAATTCACCAAAGGAAATTGTTATGGGATAATTGGTGCCAATGGTGCCGGAAAATCTACATTTCTTAAAATATTAAGCGGAAAACAGGAGTCTACATCAGGTAATGTATCTCTGGAACCGGGCAAAAGAATGTCTGTACTAGAGCAGGATCACTTTGCTTACGATAATTATACCGTATTAGAAACTGTCCTACGAGGGAACAATAAGCTCTATGAGATCAAAGAAGAGATGGACGCGCTCTATGCCAAAGAAGACTTTTCTGATGAAGACGGGATCAAAGCAGGCGAACTGGGTGTGATTTACGACGAGATGGGCGGATGGAATTCTGAAGCCGATGCACAGACCATGTTATCGAACGTTGGTATAAAAGATGACATGCACTGGCAAATGATGTCTGAACTGGAAAACAAAGACAAAGTAAGAGTGCTGTTAGCCCAAGCATTGTTTGGTAGTCCTGATGTTTTGATTCTGGATGAGCCTACCAATGACCTGGATATTGCTACCATTGCCTGGTTGGAGGATTTCTTGGCAGATTATGAGAATACCGTAATTGTTGTGTCTCACGACCGTCACTTCCTGGATGCTGTCTGTACACACATCGGAGATTTGGATTATTCTAAACTTAATCTTTACACCGGTAACTACTCATTCTGGTATCAGGCATCCCAATTGGCAACAAGACAGAGAGCCCAGGCTAATAAAAAAGCGGAGGAAAAGAAAAAAGAATTACAGGACTTCATCGCCAGATTCAGTTCTAACGTTGCTAAGGCAAAACAGGCTACGGCACGTAAAAAGATGATTGATAAGCTAAACATTGATGATATCAAACCTTCTTCCCGCCGTTATCCTGCCATTATTTTTGATATAGAGAGAGAAGTAGGAGATCAGATCCTGGATGTAAAAGGCCTTGAAAAAACAAAAGATGGAGAACTGCTATTCTCTAATATCGATCTTAACCTTAAAAAAGGAGATAAAGTAGCGGTTCTTTCCAGAAACTCATTGGCTATCACTGAGTTTTTCCAGATTATATCCGGCAACGAAGAGGCAGATAAAGGCACATATAACTGGGGCGTAACCACCAACCAGTCTTATATGCCACTGGACAATACAGAGTTTTTCCAGAACGATGACAACCTGGTGGACTGGTTGAGACAATTTACCAAAAATGACGAAGAGCGCCACGAAGAGTTTATGCGAGGTTTCCTTGGGAGAATGCTATTCTCCGGAGATGAAGCGCTTAAATCTTGTAAAGTACTATCCGGAGGAGAAAAAATGCGTTGCATGTTCAGCAGAATGATGCTTCAGAAAGCCAACGTTCTTCTTTTGGACGAACCTACCAACCACTTGGATTTGGAAAGCATCACAACACTGAACAACTCATTGAGCAACTTCAAAGGTAATCTTTTGCTATCTTCTCATGACCACGAATTATTGGAAACAGTCTGTAACAGAGTCATCGAACTAACGCCAAAAGGAATCATCGACAGAGAAATGAGTTATGACGAATACCTTTCTGATAAAAAAGTGAAGGAGTTGCAAGAGCAACTTTACGCTTAGATCCGAAATAAAACCATTAAATATTTGTCCTGATATTGTATATTTGATCAATATCAGGACATTTTATTTTATGAATATCCGTAATTACACATAATTTCGTATATTTACTTATAATTTAATTAGTTAGATGAATATATTTAGTTTTACAACGCATTTTGGGAGAGAGGAAGATTGCAGAATTCATTTTAAGGAGCAGAGAGATAAAATCGGAGTGGTTTGCAAGTGCGGTCACAAGGAGCATTTCTGGATTAAAAGCATCTGGAGCTACGAATGCAAAAAGTGTCGTAAAAGAATTTCCTTGAAAAGTGGAACGATTATGCAAAATTCTAATCTTTCATTCTTAATTTGGTACAAAACCATGTTTCTAATGAGCGTT
>NZ_FTPU01000062.1 GCF_900108115.1 Epilithonimonas bovis DSM 19482 | reverse complement strand
AATTATAAGTAAATATACGAAATTATGTGTAATTACGGATATTCATATTCTGTTTTAACTGTATTTTAAATCAACAACCTCCATCGATAATTAACAATCTGAAATTTGAATTATTAAGTATAAATCTTGACTTTTGCAAAATGGATAAAAGAATATTTCCTCTGGCATTAGGAGGATTAGGAATTGGGACTACAGAGTTTGTCATCATGGGACTGTTGCCTGATGTTGCAAAATCATTGAAAATCTCGATTCCTGAGGCAGGCCACCTGATTTCTTCTTACGCCTTGGGAGTAGTTGTAGGCGCACCAATTCTTGTGGGTTATGCAGCAAAATTCCCCCCGAAAAAAATTCTTATTTTTCTGATGCTCGCCTTTACCGTTTTCAATGGGTTATCGGCACTGGTGAATAATTATTATGCCATGATGGCGGCAAGATTTTTCTCAGGCCTGCCTCATGGGGCATTTTTTGGTGTAGGTACCGTGGTGGCTACCCGTTTGGCGAAACCGGGTAAGCAGGCACGCAGTATAGCATTGATGTTCACCGGGCTTACTTTGGCTAATCTTGCGATGGTCCCTTTTGTAACATGGCTGGGGCATCTTTTATCCTGGCGATATGCCTTTGGTGTCGTTGCGCTTATAGGGCTTTTGACCATGTTGTTTATCCAGTTATTTCTTCCGGAGATGAACAGTCTAAGGACCACAACTTTGAAAAAAGAACTTGAATTTTTCAAAACGGCTAAAGCCTGGCATATTATCGCTATTACTGCCATAGGTTTCGGAGGCTTGTTTGCCTGGTTCAGCTATATTACACCGCTGATGACCGAAGTTTCAAAGTTTGATACCAGTTTTATCGCATATATTATGGTCCTTGCAGGTGCCGGTATGGTGGTGGGTAATTTTTTAGGAGGTATTATGGCAGACAGGATGAGGCCGGCTTTGGCTGCAGGCATACTTCTGTTTGCAATGGTGATGGCACTGATTCTTGTTTTCTTTTTCTCAGAATATAAAGCCGCATCTTTGATTCTCACATTTCTTTGTGGTGCATTGTCTATGGCTGTAGGAACACCTGTTAATATTATGATGCTGCGTTCGGCAAAAAATTCGGAGATGATGGCTGCTGCATTTATGCAGGCGGCTTTCAACGTGGGGAATTCTTTAGGTGCATTCTTCGGAGGGCTGCCGCTGGAATTTGGTTTTTCCTACAATTATCCGTCACTTGTAGGTGCTGCAATGGCTGGTTTGGGCTTTTTGATGTGCCTTACCTTTATCAAAAAATATAATCCGGTTAAGTAAGTAGATGTTAGAATGCAGATGTCAGATATTAGAGTTAAAGTATTTAAATCCTGATTAAAGGTTGTTGGGTTTCTGTATTGTTCGGAACGTCAGGCTGATTCTCGGTTTTATAATTCTGGTAGTAGTTGGCAGGCGGTGCAGCCAAAATTTTTGGGTGCAGCCTTTCATCATCAGCAAACTGCCGTTTTCAAGGACTAATGATACCAGTTCTTTGGTTGTTTTATGTTTGAAATGAAATTTCCGATCAGCTCCAAAACTTACAGAACTGATGGCTGCATTATCCTTTAAATCCTTTTCGCCATCGCTGTGATAGGCCATTCCCTCGGAGCCGTTATGGTAGAGGTTGAGTAGGCAGGAGTTAAAGGTCTCGCCACTGGTTTGCTCTATAGCCGTTTTTATTTCCAAAAGTGTATCGGTCCAGGATAGTGCGGTTTTTGTTCTGCCGGAGTAGGTATAGGAAAAAGATTCATCGCCATACCATGCTACTTTTCTTTTGGTTTCTATCAACTTGCCAAAAATCACAGCCTCATCACTTTTCCATTCTATTTCAGATAATAGTTTTTGGAAATAAAGGTCAGCGATTTCTTTCGGAAATATCTTCCCATAATAGGTTGTAATGCCATCGTAAGGCAGGATATTCTCAATGATTTCCGGTGTGTTTTCAAATAGATTCATTGATCAAAAGTATTAATTATTTCGATTAATTTCGAGAGTTTGCTGATTGCTGCCAATTTTATATTGTGGAGAGCAAAAACAATTATAATATTCTCGCTAATGAGACAGATTTTGCAAGTTTAAATTTCAACCTCTGCGTAATCGGAACAAACTGCGAGAACTAAAAATAAGCAGGAATCCTTTTAATAAAGAATATTTGGTGATATGAAAATATCTTATAACCTCTAAAAAATTATCTTACTGTCTGCGAAATGTTATATTCAAGATTAATTTGTTAATTAGGTTTTTGATTTTCAATTAATTAAATTTGATTATTGACAGTTTTAGCAGCTTTAACCTTCAAAAAAGCCTGTCAGATGACATAACCGCCTAATTATTCTTATTTTTGCAAAAATTCAGTCGAGATTATGAAGCCAAGTTTAGCTAAAGGAACCAGAGATTTTACTGCCAAAGAAGTTTCCCGTAGGAAGTATATTATTAATACATTACAGAATAATTTTGAATTGTTTGGTTTTCAGCCGTTGGAAACCCCAAGCTTCGAAAATCTCTCTACACTTACCGGCAAATATGGTGAAGAAGGCGACCGCCTGATCTTTAAAATCCTGAATTCTGGTGATTACGCTGCCAAAACCAATGAAACGGACTGGACAGAGAAAAATTCCCAAAAGTTAATTGCTCAGATCTCTGAAAAAGCCTTGCGCTATGACCTTACGGTTCCTTTTGCACGATTTGTTGCTATGAATCAGGGGCAGCTGGCTTTTCCTTATAAGCGTTATCAGATTCAGCCGGTTTGGCGCGCAGACCGTCCTCAGAAAGGGCGTTTCCGCGAGTTTTACCAGTGTGATGCTGATGTGGTGGGAAGCACCAGCCTTTGGCAGGAAGTGGAGCTTTTGCAGTTATACTTTAAGTCATTCCGGGATCTTGGTTTATCAGTTTCAGTTCATATCAATAATAGAAAAATCCTTTCCGGGCTGGCAGATTATGCCGGTATTGGAGATCAGCTGATCGATTTTACGGTGGCATTGGATAAGTTGGACAAAATTGGTAAAGATGGTGTGGTAAAAGAGATGCTGGAAAAGGGTATATCAGAAACTGCCGTTGCCAAATTAGATTTTCTTTTTAGCCAGACCAATGATCCTTTGGAAAATTTGCTTAATCTTAAAGAAAAATTTGTAAACAATGAGACAGGCCTGAAAGGTGTTGAGGAGCTGGAGTTTGTTATTACTAATGCGCTTAATCTGGGTGTAGATGCGCAGAATCTGATTTTTGACATTACCCTGGCAAGAGGCCTTGATTATTATACCGGTGCCATTTTTGAAGTGAAAGCAGACGAAGTCGCAATGGGATCAATCGGCGGCGGTGGGCGCTACGACAATCTTACAGAAGTTTTTGGGGTGAAAGATGTTCCCGGAATTGGGATTTCTTTTGGGTTGGACAGGATTTATCTGGTGATGGAAGAACTGAATATATTTCCCGAAGAGTCCGAGGCCACGGTCCAATATCTGTTTGCCAACTATGGTGAGTCTGAATCTGTAGAAGCCCTGAAACTGATTGCTGCCCTAAGGGATAAGAATATCTCTGCAGAACTGTATCCAGATGCATCCAAACTCAAGAAACAGTTTGCTTATGCAGAGAAAAAAGGTATAGAAAATATTGTATTCATGGGGCAGGAGGAGATCAATACACAGTCTGTCACGGTTAAGGATCTGAAATCCGGTGAGCAAAAAACGCTTAAAATCGAGGACTTTATCGCTTAGCTTAGTTATCCGGCAATAAGCCTGGGACATCTTTTAAACTTTCGTTGTCTGCCTTGTTCTCAAGCTGTTTTTTTCTTTTCCTTATAAAATCAGTAGGGCGTATACCATTGATCTCGTAGAAAAGATCAGAAAAATTTTGTCTGGAGGCAATGCCGCATTCTTTGGCCAGCGATTCTATCGTGTAGTTGAGATAAATGCGTTTCTCGTACAGCAGATAGGTGATGTTTCTGATTCTAAGGTTGGTGACATATTTGTTGAAAGTCATTCCACGGTATTCCTTGATGACCTGTGACAGGTAGATGGAATTGGTTTCCAGCTGTGCTGCAAGTTTTTGGATAGTGAGCCCTTTTTGATTAAAATCCTTGTTTTCTTCAAACTTTTTGAGTTTTTCCAAAAGGATTTTTTTAAGTGTCTCGGCTACGTGGACGGTTTTTCTGTCCTGGATATTATCATTAGAAAACCTGTTCTCCAGGATATAATCCTGATTCTGCAGTTTTTTTTGTAGCAGGGCATATTTTTGTAAAATAATCTTCTCTTTCTGATACTTTTTATAGAGAATTACAGCTAAAAAAACAGTGCTCAAAAGCAGCAGAATGATAAAGAAAATACCCCAGCTGTTGGCTTTTTCCAGCTTGCCTTTCTCATCCAGCAATGTCGTCGTATCATACTCTCTGTGGACTTTTGGCGAGAGATATGCAAAATCCTGCGAAATAAGGCTGTCTGCTTTTAAAAGTTGTGTGGTGTAAAAAAGTTGGTTTTTAGCATCATTTTTATCTTTGTAATAATTAATCAGAAGTTCATAATTTTCCCTGATTTCGGGCAGTATAAAATTGCTTTTTTCAAAAATGGAATCTATTTTTTTAAAATTAGTAATGGCTAAGTGTTCATTTCCCAAAGCCAGATGACTTTTACCAATGTATAAAAAATCAACAGCTGCCCACGCAAAGTCATTTTTCATGAGGCTTAGCGACTGTTGCAGATAATTGATAGCCGCCTGGTAATTATTATTATGATACTCCAGCAGGCCTTTGCATTTTAGGAAATAGCTTCTTTCCTGAACAAAATCCCTGTTGTTAAAGGTTTGCCTGAGCCCGATGTTAATCAGAGAATCGGCTTTTTCATAATTACCTTTGTTCCTGTAACAGATGATGATCTGGTGAAGGCTGTTGAGATAACCCTTTCTGTTGTTGAAAATTTGGAACTGGTGTAAATTTTTATTTTTACTTTCGGATTCGAAGAAAGCAATACTGGGTTTAAATAGTTCAAGAGCTTCATCATAATAGCCCAAATAGTTTTTAACAACCCCAAGATGGTAAGCTATTTTATATTTCAGGTAAAGATCGCCGGTATTTTTTGAGTACTTATAGGCCATCAGGTACTCATCCAATGCCGCTTTGTAACTTCTCATTTTGGCATAATAGACACTTCCCTTAAGCACATATGCTGTTGCAACCCGGTCATCACTTCCGGATTTGTAAGCCGCATCCAGGCAGCTGTCGGCATAAGTTATTTTTCTGCTGTTAGATTTTGAATAGAAAACAGCATCCCTGTATGCCTGGAAAAGTTCAGGATATTTTTTTTCTTTTTTAGCTTTTTGAATATAAGGATTGATAAATGCAAATGCGGAAATGTCATTTTCAGCATAGTTCTCATAATTTTTTCTGATTCCATCATACGACAATTTTGCCTTGTCTTTTCCAAAAACAAAAACAAATGGTATAAAAAAGAGAAAAGAGTAGATGTACTTCATAATAATTAATGAATGTAACAATCATTTGTCAATACAAAAATACACAAATAAGCCAAATAGCTGTTAAATATATAATTAAAAACTAATATGGGTAAAATGTCTGTAATATCTAACCATATTGCTGTAAGTCAGTATTTTACTGATGTGCTAATTTGCAAATAAGGACGTCTCAATTTCTAAATAGCGACGAGTTGGCATTTTTATTTTCATTTTTAGGATCTATCTTCGTCACAGAATCAACAGATAATATTACAAATAAAATTATGAAAACAATTCTTAGCATTTTAGCCATAGCTTTGATATCATCTGGTTTTGTATCGTGCAGGCAGGATGATGTAGCATCTGATTTTGAAATAGTAAAAACAGAAAATCTGAAACTTGTCGCAAAAAATAATAATACTTCCCAAAATCCAGCTGCGCCAACTAATGATGGTGTAAAAAAAGAGGTGGATCCCGATCCGCCAGTTAAAGACGGCACTAGCTGGTAAAAGAACTTTCCTAAAATAAACATTCATTATCTGCACTTAGCCTTGCTTCAGTCATCGATTGGAGCGGGCTTTTTTAAGAGATGATGAATAAAGGACTAACAGTCTGATCATATAAACCATGAAAATCTCATATCTCTTTCTGAGATCATCCCATCAGTTTTCTTTTAATTGGGTAATTGCCGATGTTTTTGCATCGGTTTTTTTATGAAGTTTTATTTGGAAAATAGCGTATAACCAATCTATTTTATAACAGGATTATTGAAAACTTTGGCTATTTTTGCAGCTAATCCCAATTATTATGACTCCCGGACAATTTAATAACCTCAAGATTTCTGAAAAAATATCATCTGGCTTTATCCTTCAGGATCCTGAAGGCGAAAAAGCTTTTATCCAGAAAGTATTTGCAGATGATACCTGGGAAATTGGGAGTGAGGTCAGCGTTTTTGTTTATCAGGAAGATGGTGGCTACAAAGCAACTACAGAGCACCCAAATGCCCTGACAGGAGAGTTTGCAGTAATGACCAGTGTACAGAGTTTGCCCAGTGGTGCGTTTATGGATTGGGGGATTATCAAAGACCTGTTTGTGCCATATAAGCAGCAAAAATCTAAAATTGTAGAGGCTAAACGCTATCTTATCTATGTTTATATTGATGAAGCAACAGGGCTGATCACCGGAACCACAAAGTTTAAGCGTAATCCGCAATATGACAATTTGCCTTTTGAGAAAGGTGATAAGGTTGATCTTATTCTTATGAATGAATCAGAATTGGGCTGGAATGTTGTTATCAACAAAAAATATATCGGGCTGATCTATGCATCAGACGTTTACAAAAAATTATATCCCTTGTCTGAGGAAACCGGCTATATAAAGGCCATACGCGAAGACGGGAAAATTGATATCACCCTGCAACCGGAAGGTTACGAAAATATCGATGAGTTTAAGCAGAAAATCATTGATAAGCTAAACGATAATTACGGACTGCTATATCTGTCTGATAAATCTTCTCCGGAAGAGATTAGGGAGGAATTGCAGATGAGCAAAAAGAACTTCAAAAAAGCAATTGGAGGCCTTTACAAAGATAAAATTATTGATCTTGTAGATGACAGAATCAAGCTGCTCTAATGTTGCACAGGCATTTTCTTTTCAGCAATTAGGGGATTTTTAACCATTGGTTGGAATTGTTTTTGTTTATCAGAGAGAAAATAATTGATGAAAAAAATATTACTGAGCGGTGCAACCGGAATGGTTGGCAGAAAACTTTCCCGTAAGCTGTACGAACGTGGTTATCAGGTAGAGGTTTTGGTCCGTCACAAAAAAGAAAAAACAGATTTCAAATCTTATCTTTGGGATTATAAAGCGCGTTTTTTGGAGGCTGATGCACTGGACAATACTTATATCTTCATCCATCTCGCCGGTGCTACAATTAGCAAACGGTGGACAGATTCTTATAAAAAAGAGATTTACAGCAGCAGAGTAGACTCTGCGCAATTCATTTTTGATGAGATGAAAAATCACCAGATCCATCCGGAGGCTTTTATCTCTGCTTCAGCAAGTGGTTATTACGGCCAGGTAACATCAGAACATATCTTTACTGAAACTGACAAGCCGGGCAAAGATTTTTTGGGAACCGTATGCGAAGCGTGGGAAAAAAAAGCCTTTCAGTTTAAGGAGCTTGGGAGCAGAGTCGTCTGTATCAGGACAGCCACAGTACTTAGTGGTAAAGGCGGCGCTTTGGAAACGCTTCGTAAGCCGATCGATATGGGACTTGGAGCGCCGTTGGGTACAGGTAAGCAATATTTCCCATGGATTCATGAAGATGATTTGGTTAATATCTACCTAAAAGCTGTTGAGGACGCAAGCATGGAAGGTTCTTATAATGCTTCTGCACCGGAATATATCAATAATGAGGTTTTTACAAAGAAATTGGCTGCGCATCTCGGCAAAACTATTTTTCTGCCAAACATTCCTCAATTGTTTATAAAAGCAATTTTGGGAGAGATGTCTTTACTGGCTCTGCAGGGCAGTCGGCTCTCAAGTGAAAAAATTGAAAAGGCAGGATTTAATTTTGCTTATAAAACTTTAGATTCGGCATTAGCAGATGTGCTGTGATTTTGGATATCGAAAAACAAATGATATATTGAAAACTTAAAAATATAAATAAAGATTAAGACGAATATATTATTACCTTTAATAATAATAAATAGAGGTTATAAGTTATTTTCATGTCCCAAATATTCTTTATTAAAAGGATTTCGGACTATTTTTTTCTCGCAGATTATTTCGATTATGCTGATGCTAAATTTAAAATCTGTAAAATTGCCTTATCTGCGAGAATATTACATTTTTAGGTATGAAATTAAGTTATGACATCAATCCTGTCCTAAATAAAATTTATCATACATTATTTAGACTATTTCATTGTGTTTATCCATTGAAATTTGCCAATTTTTAAAATAGAACCCCCTGCTGGAATTTTGGTGGTGGTTCTATGTGCTCCTCGAAGGGTTTATCTAGCCATTTTTGCAAGTCGATTTTAACAAAGAGATTCAGTCGTATAAAAGCTACCAAATTGGATAAGTACCAGTCGAATTTTGATTGCGCCTTCAAAGCCTTAAGGATGAGAATGGTAATCAAGGCAGTCCAAATTTGTATCATCACCGCATTTTCTGAAGTTCCGATAAAAGATTTTATATGAAGTAATTGTTTAATGTCCCGAAAA
>NZ_FTPU01000026.1 GCF_900108115.1 Epilithonimonas bovis DSM 19482 | reverse complement strand
ATGGAAACCGGTGGTCAAAAGCTCCCAAAAGAACTCGTTTACGATAGAGGTGGCAGAGGAAAATCAGAAATAAAGGGCGTGAAAATCTCCATCCCAAGCACTCCAAGAAAAAAAGACACTGCTTATCAAAAGCAGACAAAGCGCAAAAAATTTAGAACCAGAGCGGCAATAGAACCTATCATCGGACATTTAAAAACCGATTTTCGGCTGGCAAAAAATTACTTCATGGGAGAAACGGGACCACAAATCAATGCATTACTAGCTGCAACCGCTTGGAACATGAAGAAAATGATGGAACTACTGAAACAGAAAATTATTTTCTTATTTTAAAGTTTTCAGGAAAAAGCCCTTTTAGTTGAATATAAGGCTCTTATGGGGATAATCAAAGAAGTCAGGTAACGATTTGGTAACGGTGCTTGTTGCTTTGTATTTCAACGTGTTTCCGTTCGCTCATTGCAAATATACATTTTTTTTGTCCAAACTTTACCTACAACGCAATAGAAAAAACAGTTGAGTTAGACTGTTTCTTTGTTGCTGAAATATTCCTGTGCAATTGTTATTATTTCTGCACTAAAATATCTTTTGCCATTGCAAGCACCTATGATTGCTTTCTTAAAATCGTCTGCATCACTACCGATGACCAGATAACCGCTAACTCCGATTTTTAAAAGAGATATTACAGCTTCCTCGCTATCATCGTCACTATGGGCAATAAGATTTAAGTTTGGATATTTTGCTTTTAGTTCGTGGAGCTGTGTCAATACCTTGCTATCGAAAAAATCAAGGTCAACGATACAAACTTGGGGCAATTCTTCTAATGCTGATAATTGAGATAGTCCGTTCTCAATACTTTCCGAACGGAACAGTATATCAATTCCTGAAGCTACAAGGTTGTTGCAGATTATATCTATAATCGGGCTTTTATCATTGATAAACGCAATGCTGATTTGTTCGATAGTGTTTGCCATAACTATTTCTATTACTTAGTTATACAAACTTACACAAATATTTCAAGGGTGTCTATTTATTGCCTATGGCAATTTAATGGTTGGTTTGCGAAGTAGTCCTCTATAAATCTTTGTCCATATATTCTTCCAAAGAAGATTTCAATTGGTCTAAAAATGACGTTCGGGAGCCGGCTCGATATTTCATTCGATGAAAAAGAATTGTGTAAATCCCCTAAGGTAATCTGAAACAGTCTTTCTAAAGCCAAACTGACTTTTCGTATTCCTATTTTACCGTAGGAAAGTGAGCCATTCGCATACAGCGCATAAATCAGCTCTATTAAGGCATTTTTGGTATCCGTCCAAAGGATACCGTCAGATGAGATACTGTTTGTAGAAAGAGAGCCTGCTATTTCATCATTGTTGATTTTTTGGAGTATGTAGGTATAGAGTAGCTCATTTGCTATTATCCGAGCCACTTTGTTATCATAGTAGGTTGAAAACAACGGGTCAATTTCAAAGACAAAACTATTTAGCCCATCGTGGAAATTGATGTTGCCCAATCTAAAGTAGGTTTCATCACGGTCGGTTCTTCCTGAACGATAATATCTGTAAAAATCTGAATTGTAGATATGCTCCCTGTATTCCTGTTTTAATTCCTGCAATTGTTCTGAAAAATAACTGGCATACATCTTTCCTCCGTCAACGGGACAAGCGGTCTGTATTCGAAATATCTTATTGTGGTAAATGAGTTTGGAGAGGATATATGGCTTAATGTTGCGAAAAAAATTGATTTCCTCCCATTGGTTTTTAAAGCCCTGTTTCGTAACATCCTCTCTTATAGACCATAAATATTCTTTCAGGTATATGGTCATTTGGTATGCTTCATCAATCTCATTGGGGGAAGTGAGCGAAATAGCTTTTTCTTTTCGCTGTATCTCCGAGATAATATGATTTAATGATGATGCCATTCCGATTAGTTTTTTTATTGCTTATTAAACAGAAATATCTAAAGGTCATTCATCGGAATAACCTTTAGATTTCTTTAATTTATATGATTTGTACAGAATATATTTCTTACTTCCCCTGCTCCACACGCTTTAGTGCTTCATTGTCTTTGGTGTCAAATTTGAAATTCTGAAAGTCTTTATCTGTCGGTATTTCCAATTCAAAGCTTTTCACTTCTGCAATCTCAATTTTTAGGTCTTTCCCTGTAAAATCCAAAACGTGTCCGCCTTGTGATTTGTCCGATGAAAGAAAATGAAAATGAAAACCTTTACTGTTGATACCGTTAAGATATTCGGGCAGATGATAACCGATTAATGTGCCTTGTGTATTTGAAAATTCAAAAAACTTTTGGGTGTTAAAAATTGAAGTAATAACGGGAAATGGCTCATCCTTTATAGGGGGAAACGCCCTTGTTTTTATATGGTCGAACTTTCCTGTTATTTTAATAGCATACATCGCATTTTTATTTTTCAGTTCTTTGCTTATCTGCTCCCAAAGGGCTTTTTCTCCAATGGGATTTTCAATAGTGATTACGGTATCGGCTTTAAAGAATGTGGTAAACAACATTGACGTTTTAAAGTTATCGTCCGGTTCAACGGTTTCGCCTGTGGCTTTGGTCTGATATACTTTCCCGTCCAACATCGTCAATTCGCCATCCAGCATATCCGGTGCACCTAAACCAAAATCACCTTTTAGTTTTAGTTCTTTAAGAGTTTTTGTACCCTTGTAAAGACCACTTACGAAGGCATCAGCAACACCATACTGATACAGTCTATTATATTGCTGTTTTTCATCCATTTCCAATTCCTTTTTGTTGATTATTAATACTCTGTTTTTAAGCATTTGTGGCATATAGATTTTTTGCGTGGCAGGATTATAAAAAATATCTGCTATGCTTTCTTCGGTCAGCAACATTTCAGCTTGCTGATTTTTTAAATCGTAAATCCACAATTTGCCATAACCTTTGGTGGGAAATGTTACCCAATCCGAAATCAATAAATGGGTATCATCTATCCATTCGATGCCATCAAAAAAGCCATTGGAAATATTAGGCAATTGCCGAAAATCTTCGTTGCCTGTTTTGATGTAAACCGAACCCTCGCCCAGCATTTTCCCATTGGTGCAAACCGCAATCTGGTTGGTGCTTTTATTGAACGAAATGCCGTTTACGGCAGAGATATTTCCAATGATTTCAAACGACTTTGTTCGGGTATTCACTTTGTAAATATTGCCCGAATAGGTGTCCGTAATACCGATAAATCCATTTTCCAAACGGCAAATATCATTCAGTACGGTAGCCTGTGGAATAACGAGTTCAAAAACTGTTTTTCGGGTACTGATGTCAAAGCCTACTACACGTTCCAAGTCTGCTACGTATAAGATGCCGTTTTCAATCGTCATCCCTTTGGGAGCGTGTAATACGCCTTTGGTCGGGGCAAACTTCAATTCTATCAGCTTACCGTCTGGAGAAATTTCGCTGATAAATCCGTCACTATCCCTGCTACTGAAATCCTGTCCCTGATTGGAAACAAAAAAACGCTTGCCGTCTGATGTTACGCTTTCAGGCGTTGCAAAACCGTTGATAGCCTGTTGCGAAAAACTATTTAGTCCGATGCAGATAAGGACTACGGTCAATATATTTCTTACTCTCATTATTACGATTTATTAAATTTCTTCAAACAATTTATCAGAGTTCCAGACCGTTGCAAATTCATCATTTAAGTTTGCCAAAGAAGTTAGGTGAATTAATTCGGCATCATATTTTTCTCCATTAATCCCAATTTGGTCAAATGCGGCAGTTGCATCGGAAATCAAATAGGTGTCGTAGCCGTAGTTTCCCGCCATCCTTGCAGTTGTGGATACACAGTGATTGGTAGTCAGTCCGACAATGACCAAAGTGTTGATATTTTGATAATCAAGTTTTTCTTTAAAGTCAGTACCAATAAATGCACTGTTTACATTCTTAACGATTACTGGTTCGTTATTCAGCGGACAAACATTTTCATTAAAATCAAAACCTGAATTTGTGTTATGGAGCTTCGAAGCTGGATTTTCTGAAGAATGTTGAATATGAAAAATGGGGAGGTTAAGTTTTCGCCATTCTTTCAATATTAGACCGCAAATCTGTTCTGCATTTTTATTGTTCCTGTTTCCACCCCAATAATCTTCGTCAAGAAATCCTTTTTGGATATCAATAAGTATAAGTGCCGGATTTTTACTTCTTACTTTCATTGCCTTAAAATTTGATAATGATTTTTCCGAAAGCCTTTCCAGATTTCAGTTTTCTGAATGCTTCCTGCGTTTGGTCTATGCCATAAACGCTGTCTATGACAGGTTTAAGATTATTCTTTTCGATGGCGTTTACTAAATCGCCCAATTCCTGTGCATTGCCTACGGAATACCCTTGCAGGCGGATATAGTTCATAATGAGCGGGAACACATCAAAAGACAGTTTACTGCCCGACATAAAACCAACCAAGCCTACAAACCCGTGTTCCTTAACGGAAAGAATACTTTGCTCAATGGTTTCGTTTCCTGCCACATCGAGCGTAATATCTACGCCTGTGCCGTTGTTCAGCCGTTTTACTTCATTGCTCCACTGGGGAAAGTCTTTATAATTGATGACTTCATCAGCTCCCAAATCTTTTAGCTTTTGCTCTTTTTCCTTGCTTCCTGTGGTGGCGATGACTTTCAGTCCCGACATCTTCGCGATTTGCAGGGCAGATAAGGAAACACCACCGCTTCCCTGTACCAAAATGGTCTGCCCTGCTTTAATATCAGCTTGTGTTACGAGCATTGCCCAAGCGGTCAAACCTGCAACAGATAGCGATGTAGCTTCTTCATCGGTAAGGTTTTGAGGGGTACGTACCAATGTATTTTCGGGCTGTACGGTAAACTCTGCCAATGTTCCCGAAGTCTGTACACCTGTTCGCAAAGCATTGTGATAAGGCGTTGTTCTCCCTGCTTCCCAATGGGTAACGAAAGGAATAAGCACACGGTCGCCTTTTTTCCACCGTGTTACATTCTTCCCAACGCTTTCTACCACGCCCACACCCTCTGAAACAGGAATGAACGGAAGCGGAATATTTAAGCCATTGCTGTTTTCTACTGTAAGTAAGTCAAGGTATTGGAGCGAAACGGCGGTAGTTCTTACCAAAACCTCATTTTCGCCAACTTCGGGAGTTGGAACTTCGGTTAATTTCAGATTTTCTATACCGTAATTTTCTAATTGTATTGCTTGCATAATCTTTTGAATGGAATTTGAAATTAATAACGTTGTCCTCCGATAGTCAATCCGCCATCTACCAAAATACTTTCTCCTGTAACAAAGGATGCTGACGGACTACTCAACCAGACCACCAATTCGGCAACTTCTTCAGGGTTTCCAAAACGACCCATTGGAGCGTGCTTTTTTGTTGGTTCTTTTAGTCTATCAGCTTCTTCTTTAGGAAAAGGATAAAAACGGTCAAACATAGGGGTTTGAATATAGCCAGGCTGAATGCTGTTTACCCTTATTCCGGCTTCTGCAGCTTCAACAGCCAAAACACGAACCAATCCGTCCACAGCGGCTTTACTTGCTGAATACACTCCTGAACCTCCAAAAGCCCCTCTTGAAAGCCAAGATGAAGTGTTTACGATTGTACCGCCTGTGCCTTGTTTTTTGAATTGTTCAATTTCGTATTTGCAAGATAGCCAAGTACCTTTCAGATTAATACCAACAACAGTATCAAATTCGTCTTCATTTGTTTCGTCAATCGGTGCAAAATGCCCCTCAATACCAGCGTTATTAAAAGCAATATCAAGTCTGCCAAAAATGCGAATAGTTTCTGCGATAAGATGTTTCACTTCCTCGCTTTTGGAAACATCGGTTTTTACAAAATGAATATCAGAACTTATTTTTTGCAATTCAGTAAGAGCAGTTTCACCAAGTTCCTGCCTGCGTCCCGCAATAACAACTTTTGCACCTTTTTGTAAAAACAGTTTTGCAGAAGCCAAGCCTATGCCCGTTGCACCACCTGTGATTAGGGCAACTTTTCCTTTTAAATTTTCCTGAACCATAATTCTTAATTTTTATTACGGTACAAAGTTCGCTCCGATGCTTTTTAAAAAGTTATGCAAATCAAACAAATGGTTATGAGATAAGTATAGACAATCAGAACTCTTGCACTGTTATAAAGAATTTAAAAAATCCAAATAAGGAGATACACTTTTCTCAATCCATTCCTCTGTGCTGTTCAGCTCAATTCCATAATAGGCAAAGAACGGTTTGTAATCGGCTTTTACATACTCAAAAGTCAGTTCAAAAGGTCGGGTCAGTTCAGCCATAGTATATTTGTATTTCCCCGTTGTGTTATACTCGTGTTCATCTATTCCAACAGACATCGCCAAAGCGATTTTCTTGCCCGAAACCTTATAACCGCTCTTGCTTCCATACGCCCACCCATAGGTAAGCACATCATCCAGCCATTTCTTTAAGAATGGCGGGCAATTGAACCAATAAAAAGGAAACTGAAATACAATTTTATCGTATTGCTCTATCAGTTTTTGTTCTGCCAATACATCAATTTGATCATCGGGATAAACCTTGTGCAATTGATGAACATCATATTTATCGGGATGCTTGCTTAATTCTTCAATCCACCTCTTATTAATTACCGAACGCTCTATATCGGGGTGAACAATGATTATCAATGTTTTCATATTGTAATGATTTTCAACTATCTGTTTTTTTAATAAAAGTCGGATGTATCCATATTTGCATACACCACATTTTTATACAATGTACCCAAATCATTATGATTGGGGCGGAAATACTCCTGTGTAAAGACCAATCCAATGATATTTTCTTTGGGATCTGCCCAGTAGTGTGTACTGAAAGCTCCACTCCAAGAAAAAGTACCGATACTTGGGGATTTAGAAAATTTGTTTTCTTCAGTAACCAATTCAAAACCTAATCCGAAACGGAAATCGGGGTCGCCTTTTAAAATTACTTGATTTGAAAGTTGGTTGGTAGTCATCAGTTCAACGGTTTTTGCACCTAAAATCCGTTTTCCATTGTAAGTGCCTTTGTTCAACAGCATCTGTAAGAATTTTGCATAGTCGGCAGTCGTAGAAGACAAACCTGCTCCACCAGACAAGTATATTCCGTCTTCCAGTGGATAATCAGGGCTACTATTTTCATAAATCGTATGATTAACTTTTGCAAAATCTTTATCCGTTTTCTCCGAGACGGAAACCAAACGGTCAGCCTTATCCTGTGGGATTTTAAACTGTGTATCGGTCATCTGTAACGGTTCAAATATGTAAGTTTGGAAAAATTTGTCTAATGGAACTCCGCTGACAACTTCTACCAAATACCCTAAAACGTCTGTATTCAGACCGTAAGTGAAAGCTGTATTAGGGTGGTGTCGCAATGGCTGTTTGGCAAGCAATTCCATTTTTTCTTTCAACGTACCTTTGCTTCCAATACCCGTTACCGCTCCTGCCTTGGCGTATATTGCCTGCATTCTTGTATCATCGGAAATTAGCGGATAATCAATACCCGAAGTATGGCGTAACAAATCTCTAATAGTAACTTCCCTTTGTGCAGGAACAGTTGTATAACTGCTGTCGGTAGGATTAAATTTGTCAAGCACCTGCGGATTTTTGAATTGAGGAATATATTTTGAAATCGGGTCGTCCAACAGGATTTTTCCTTTTTCGTAAAGCATCATAACCGCTATGCTCGTTATCGCTTTGGTCTGAGAAGCAATGCGAAAAATGTTATCGGTTTTTAAAGGTTGTTTTGTGCTAACATCGGCATAGCCAAAGGCTTTGTTATAAATCACTTCGCCGTCTTTGAGCAATAATACATTCACTCCCGAAACTTCTTTTGCGTTTACCAATCGGGCAGATAAATCATCAATACTCTTTTCAAGTTTAGTATTTTGTGCGAGGCTGTTTAACGCTATTACGCAAGCTATAGTTGATAAGATTTGTTTTAACATTTTTTATTTGATTTTAAAATTACACCACAAAATTACATAGGCTACATTCGATTTCGTGCCTTTGCAACTTATTGTATGGTACTAACAAAAATGTAAGTATTGATTTGGATGTTTCCTGGTGTATGTTTTAATTTGTTTATTTCATTTCCTCGTTCAATCGGTAGCTGTCTTCCATAAAATGGTATTTTACGATTTTACCGTTGCGGATTTTAAAAATATTGACAAATTGAGCATTAAATACTTTATTGTATTTTAGAATAACTGATGATAATTGACCGACTGCTACTGCATTTTCGCCATTTATGGCGATATACTCCACATCAAATTTTAAGGATTTGATGTTTTGATATAAAACTTTGAAATAATCCTCAACTTCTTTTTTGGTTTGTCGTTTTCCAGTCCACGGAAACTTTTCTTTATTTCCTGGCAAATCAAAATCTACCATATCGGCAAACAAATCTGCTAAACTTCCCTGTTTTTTACCCGATTGAATTTCGTAAAATTCATCAACAACTTTTTTGGTTTCGGCTTCAATTGTTTTATGCTCTATTTCTATTAAATTTTTGTTTTCACTTTTCAACAAATCCACAACTTCTTTATCCTGTCCTGCGTGGTCTGGGTCAACGTAGCAATACATTCTTTTAATATGGTTTCCCTCAAATTCAAAGACCGTGCAAAATTTTCCAAATGAAATCTCATTGTCGGGAAAAACCGCTCCTGTGTGGATTGCACCTATCTCTACGCCCTCCACTACAATAGTGTTATCGGTTACGATAAAGTTGAATTTGTCCAACTCAAAAGTCAAGTTATTGAACAGATTTCGCACCTGTTGTCCGAATTTCTTAACTCCCAATTTTCCCTCCGCAAAACCAAATTTCGGATAGAAAATTTTCACATCTTCCGTAAAAAGGTCAAAATAACTGTCGTCATTAAAATCTCCGCTATTGATTTTCTCGTAATAAGATTTTGCAACCCGAAGTTGCTCGTTTTGCTCTGAATTATTTGTCATAATTTTTTCTTTATTGTTGCTTATTTTTTGTGCAAAGACTTCTCCGCTTGTCATCAAGATCGCAAAAGCTAAAATCGTTCTTGCTTGTTTTCTCATATTGTTTTTGTATTTAATTTATTTTAAACCAATCGTTCCAAAATAGAACAAAAAAAATTTTTACCGTTTTATTTGTTCCGTCAAAAAGTCCACCATTTCCAATACTTCCTGCTTATTTTGGTTCAAAATATAATGGCTCCAATAACTACTGAACGAAGCGAGAATATATCGGGCAATCACTAAGGCAGAAGTTTGGCTTTTAATATCTCCGTCTTTTTTTGCTTGTGCAATCAGGTTTTCCAAAATGGATTGCAAGGCATTTCCGCTTTTTTGGAGGAGGTTTTTCACTTCCTTGTCCGCAGGAGCAACCTCAAAAATGGTGTTCACAATCAGACACGCCTTGTCATCTGCCAAAGTCTGATTAACTACATCTCGGATAACGTATTCCAATGCTTCAATGGCTTTTCCCTTTACTTTTGAGGCTTCCAAATATTGCCTTTCTTTGAAAGAAGCGTAATTGGATAGGCATTTCAGAAACAAATCGTGTTTGTTGCCGTAAGTATCGTAAATACTACTTCTGTTCAAATTCATCGTAGCGACTATATCGTGCATAGAAGTAGCATTGTATCCCTTTTTCCAAAAAAGGTTACGCACAGTTTCTAATTTTTCGTTATAGTCAAACTCTTTATTTCTCGGCATATCGGATGCAAAGATATAATATTAAACCGAATGTTCCAAAATAGATTTATGTTTTCTGCATATTATCTGTATTGAAATTTTACAGTGTTAATCCACATACGCAACTGTCCATTTTGTATCTTTGCAACAAATTGTATAGTACTAACAAAAATGTAAGTATGAGTAAAGTAAAAGAGAGTTCTGTCAACTATGAGAACAGGCAACAGTTAGGTTCAGAATGTTCTCAAATTTATGCTACGAACCTTATTGGCGGACAATGGACATTGGCTATCTGTTGCCATTTGGCAAAGGGAAAACTACGTTTTGGTGAACTGAAAAAACGTATCCCTAATATAACCGAACGTATGCTAACGTTACAGCTCCGAAAAATGGAAGAAAATAAATTGATAACCCGAACAGTTTATGCGGAAGTTCCGCCACGTGTGGAATACGAACTAACCAAAAGTGCAATTCAACTTATACCGATATTGGAACAGTTGGAAGTATGGGGAGAGAAACATAAGAAGATGATTTAAAGTTTGCTGCATTACAGGAACTTTATCCAAGTTCTTGTAATGCTTCAATCAGTCTTTTTGTGTGGTCTTTTGCCCTGTTCTTTACTTCTTCCTCTGTATAACCTGCAACCAAAGAAGTTCCGTGAAAATAAATCGGGTCGATATAATTCATCTGTGTATGGTAAGCGGTCTGTTCCAAATGTTTGCAAAATTCATATACTCTGAAATGCTGAAAGCCCAATGTTTTATAACTGCTTTCCGATGAACCCACGGTAAAACTCGGTACAAAATTTTTGTCTTTCAACTTGTCGCCTTTCGAGCCGTAAGCAAACTGATGTAAAAACACTTCGTCAAACCAATGTTTCAAAATGGCAGGCATACTATACCAATAAAAGGGATATTGGAAAACGATTGTCTGATGTCGCAATAACGCTTCCTGTTCAGCTTCCACATCGATTTTATAATCGGGATAGAGGTCGTGAATGTTTCGGATTTCCAATTCCAAATCACTTTTTTGTAGTTCTTCAATAATCGTTTTGTTAGCAAAAGACTTATCGAAATTCGGGTGTGCTAAAATAACTAATGCCATACTATAATAATTTTAGTTGCAAAACTAATTTTAGTAAATTACATTTGCAATAACTATCGAAATGGATAGACTGAAAAAAAAATAGTAAAATGAAAACAGAATGTATAGGCGATTTCGTGAAATTGAATGGTAAAACTTATCCTTGCACGGTAAGCCTGACAATGGATTTAGTAGGTGGTAAATGGAAAGCTGTAATCCTTTATCATTTAAAAGATGAAGCAAAGAGATATAACGAACTTCGTAAAGAAATACCGTCTGTTACCGAAATGACTTTAAGTTTACAGTTGAAACAATTAGAAAAAGATGGTCTTGTTTTAAGAAAAGTTCACGGCAAAAAACCGCCTGTAAAAGTCATTTACAGTTTAACCGATTTCGGCAAAAGTATTGTTCCTGTTTTGGAAGCAATCACAAAATGGGGAAATAGAGTTGTGAAAGAAAAGGGAGAATTTATTTCTGCTGAACGTCCTATGTAATAAAATTCAAAATCTCCTGTCTAAACAACATTTGCTCCTATTTCTTTCCTAAACTGCAAAGGCGTTACCTCCGTTTGCTTCTTAAAAAAGATGATAAAGTTTGACGAATGCTCAAAGCCTAAGCTAAACGCTATTTCTGCAATATCCCAATTGCTGAATTGTAATAATGCTTTAGCTTCTTTAGTTATTCTTTCGGCAATCCATTCTGTTGTAGTTTTGCCCGTGCTTTCTTTCAAAGCCCTGTTTAATGTATTGGTATGAACGTTGAGCTGTCCGGCAAACTCGTTTGCTGTTTTAAGTTGCAGCGTTTGGCTTGGGGCATCAATGGGAAATTGTCTTTCCAGCAATTCCAAAAACAAATTGCTGATGCGCTCCGAAGCATTGGCGGGCTGATAAAAGGTTTCGGGTGGTTGTATTTTCATTGCTTCGTGCATAATAATCTGCACATAGCTCCTCAATAAATCGTACTTATTGGTGTATTCCGAGCGTATTTCACGCATCATATTCTCAAAAACGCTTTCCAAAAGTTTTAAACTTTCTTCACTCGGAAAAAATATATGGTTGCCCCCAACTTTGAACAATGCCGACTGTGAAAGATTTTCATTTTTCAGTGTCGGGCTTACAAAATCTTCTGTGAAAAGGCAGAAAAAACCTGCCTGATTTTCCGACGTCGGCTCCCACGAATAAGGAATAAGCGGATTAAGAAATGTAATAGACGGTTTGTCAATCTGTATGGATTTGTCGGCATAGCTCAAAACACCTGTTCCTTTAGTAATCATTGAGATTTTATAAAAATCCCTACGGTTAGGCGGTAATGAGGTGCTGTCACACGCAAATTCCTCTCTACGGTATATATTGAATTGTCCCGTTTTTGGATATTCCTGTCCGTGATTGGTGTAAAACTCTTTTATTGTTTCCTTACGTTTCATATTGCAAAGTTATGAAATTCAAACAACCGTTTTCACAATCTCCTCCCTTTCTGCTTCTTTTTCTTAATCCGATTGGCAAACTGGTCTTCTTCATAATTCTCTCCCTGTGCATCAGGCAACAGGCTGAACAATCCCAAATCGGAACTATGCGAATGTTCCTGTGAGATAAACTCAAAAAGGTCTTTTGGTTGGTTGTCTATTGTATTCGGTTTAGAGACAAGGCTGTCCTGTGTTTTCAGTTCGGGTTTGTTTCCATTGTTCCACCAATCGTTAAATACGTTTGCCGACAGGTTTCTGTCTAATTGTGAGCCGTTCCAAACGGTACGACCTTCGTGATCGATGAAGGTCATTCCGTAAATTCGCCCTTCATTATTACGTCTCACAACCGTATTAATTCCTTGTTCAGTCAATTGCTTTTTAAATTCTATTTCATTGTTTGTGGTGTGTATAGCCAATTCAATGGTATTCTTTAGGACAGACCTTATAGGCGTGGTTTTCATTTTCTCTTTAGACTGCTCAAAGTGTTTTTGCAGTTGTGCAACGCCTGCATCTTTCCCGAAAAGAGATGCTTTAAATGGATTGCTTGCCTTGTTGCCGTTTTCATCCAATGCAACATAGACCAATCCGTTTACAGGTTGTCCGTTCCGTTCGCCTTTGACTTCTTCTGCTGTGATATTGAAAAGAGAAAGTAACGCATTGTAGCTACCCATAGACGAAAAGCTATAATGCTTTGGCAAATACCGTACTACCGAAGCAATCTGACTTTTGATGTCGCCATTTTTATGACTTACAGGCTTGAAAACTTTATTGGCTTGTTTCTGCTCTTGTTCAGTTGCCTTTTTCATATTATATCTCTGTTCTAAATCCCGACAGATTGCCATTGAGCGTGGATGGTCGTAATCATCGGGGATTTTCTTTCCGTCAATGCCTACACAGGTCGAAACGATATGAATATGGGTGCGGTCAATGTCCGTATGTTTGAAAACTATATAAGGTTGATTGCTATAACCCATACGCTCCATATACTCGTGTGCCATTTCGGTAAACTGTTCATCGCTAACCTTGTCTTTCGGGTCGGGGTTCAATGAAATATGCCGTACCGTTTTATCCGTTTTGATATTTGCCGATAGATACGGCTCAAAGCACTTGTTAAAATACGCTACGGAATACCTGCCGTTCATTGTATCGGGTATCTTGTTCAACAGTAAAACCGCTCCGTTTTCCGTTTCCACTTTCTGCTGATTGTACAAAATAGCTCCATACATATTGTTTCCCTTTCCTATTTTTGCAATCATTTTTCTACTCTTTATTTAGATATTTCTTTTCAAATTCTTCGGTAAGAATTAAAACCTTTTGCAATAATTCTTTCATTTCTTTGGTCTCTTTTTCCAATTTAAAGAGGTATGCAGATGCTTTTTTATCTGAAAAGTTGGCGTTCAAAAGCTTTACAATTTGATTGTAATTCGTTGCTATTCCTCGAAATTGACCGAAAAACTTGGTCAAACCTGCGTGGTATTCTATTGCATCCATATCAATTTTAACGGTCTTAACCGTCTTTTGAAAGATGCAAGCTGTAATAAAATGAGCTATTACTTTCATTCCCGATTGGTCAAAGAGAGCAAGGAACTTGGCATCGTCTTCTGCATTCAGGTTAATGGAATACCGATTGACCGCAGGGTCGTTCTTCGGTTTTCTTCCTGTTTTACTAAACTTTTTTCTGTCTTTCTCTTCCATAATATCCATTTTTAATTTTTAATAAACGTGCGACTTCGGAGCCGTTTCCAGCCCCCTGCAAGGGCAAGTGCTTTTGAGGTGCCGAAATTCATTTCGAGTACCTCAAAAGATAACTTGCTCTGAACAGGAGTTCAGAAAAATCCGTTTTGCAAACGGATTGTAGTTAGCAGGGAAAACCCATAGCTTCCATTACAAATTTCGGTAAGACTATTTGAATAACAGCTATTTACAATCACGACAATGAACGCCAAATGCTACCTTTGAGTGCCACATCAACATAGACTGGAATTGCTTTCGCTTCCTTTGTATATGGTTAGCTGGCTGATTGGTTATATCCTTAATGAAGTAACTAAACAGCATAAATCCCGACAGTAAATCTGCGTGATTGAATGCATACGAATTGCAGATTTTTGAGTTAATGAACTAACCAATTAAGGGTCTGCAGGTGCTTAGGTAGATAGGTAGTTACATAGATTCAACAGTATATACAGCTGATTGCTTAGTTAACCAAACAGCTAATTGGATATAATATTAAAAATGATAGATATGATACACGAAGAAAACAAAAATCAGCAACCCGAAAAAGAGGATTTCTCTATTGAAAATTTCATAACTGATGAAAATAAACAATCTTTCACGGAACAACAGGTAGTAGCACATCGGGAAGATTTTGTCAAACCCAAAGTAGATGAGGAAGCTATTATGCGTGTAATGGCAGGCGAAGAACCTTCGGAAACTGAAACGGAAAATACAAAAACACCTGAGAGTAATACAAGAAGGATGACTTACAAGCCAAAGAAGCTGACCAAAGTGGACTACTGCGGACGGTTCTTCAAAATTCCCACGACAACGGCAAGCAGGGGGAAATCAGTGTATGTACGGCAGGAACACCACGAGACATTTAACAGACTTACAAACATTATGGGCATCGACAAACTGACGATTTATGCGTATCTGGACAACATTATCGAATACCACTTTCAGGAGTTCGGGGAATTGATTAGGGAAATCTATAACGAGAAACACAAACCGTTGTTTTGATAACTATACGTGGTGGGAGGTACGTTTCTACCTCTTAAAATTATTTTCCAAAAGAAAAAAACAAAAAAAAAGAAAGCCATTTTAACAAGGGGGACAGGCGGAAAAACCAAAAGGAAACGGAATAAGTCCCGAAGGGTGGCAGGGCAACAGATTAACCAGATGAAGCCATCATATTTGCCCTGCCATTATGCCGTAAGCTTTTGGTTGGGCGGTGCGGTGGCTGTCCGCCTTATCTTTGCTATCTTTTTTATTCTTTTTGGGTATAATTTTAATCCACATCATTGTTTCCTCTTACAAGTTTCCTCATATCAGTATTAAATGATTTTTCTTTCGATTGCAAAACTGAAAAGAAACTGTTGTCGGTTTCTTCAACTATTTTCATTGCTTTTTCTAAAATCGTCTTTCCGCTTTTCGAAAGCGAAATATTTTTGGCTCGTGTATCGGTTTTGTCTTCTTTCCGATTTACAAATCCTTTTTCCTGTAAAGTTCGCAACACTTTTGAAACCATCATTCTGTCCGTATTGCTATGCTTAGCAATATCAACCTGCGTAACTGTTTGATTGCTTTTGGAAAGCCAAGCCAATACCGCTAATAAAACATATTGTGTATGAGTTAAGTCCAATTTGTCCAATGCTCTTTTCATCTTTCTCTGCCAAAGCATACTGACCTGCCAAAGCAAAAAACCCGAACTTTCTTCGGGCTGTTCGTGATAGAAATCTACTGTATTATTCATGAATTTTCTTTTAACATTAATGACGAAATCAATTCAAAATCATTTTGATTTATTTCTAAAATACCAAAGCGAAACGGATAACCCCAACTTTTTTTGTTCGGAATAAAATCCAACAGATTGACTAACGGCAAAATGGAAATCTCCTCACAATCGAAAAAGTTAATATTTCTCCGAAACGGGCAGAAATCTGCTGTCATTTGGAACGGATAAACTTCATCATCTTTCACTTTGCCTATCGCTGTAAACTCCTGACATTTGTTTGTTTTTCCAAATGTTTCTTTCCCCGAATAATAAATCACAAAATCGCCCTTTTGCATTCTTTTCAATGGCGTTGCTTTTCCGTGACAAGCTTGTGCAACACCTTGTTTCACACCTATTTTTACGTGGTCTTTCGATGCGACGATAATCCAATATTTTATATCCCGCATATTTTTAAGGAATTAAGAGGTTCGTATATTCGAAACGATAAGCGTAAATTAAAAACACGTTCATCAGAAAAATAAAAAGTCCGGGACCGACAACAGGCGGAGCAAGGAATGTGTGAAATAACAGAATATTGATAGAAATAGGGAGTAAAATCAACAATGCTAATGGTGTAAGATAACCCGTAAGCAAAGCAATTCCGATAATCAATTCCGTTCCTTGTATGAACGTCAATAAATATCCTGTTTCGCTAAAGGTATTCATTACCATTTGAGCTTTTTCAGGCATTTTAGGTTTGAACGCTTTAATAAATAAAGCATTTATAGGAAAAATGACCAATATTATTCCCAATAAAATCCGTACAATAAGTGTTGCTAAAATCATGTTATTTTTAATTGTTGTTGCAAAGATAATAAACACGACAACAATATAAAAACATTCAGTAGTTTTATTAACATCATTTTGCTCACGCCTGAAAAAATATAAACCAAAGTTGGGATTATAAACGAGTATTTGGCAACTGTACGCCAAATACCGCCATCGGATGCAACATTAAAATGACCTATTTGAATAGCTTTTATTTTAGAGGTTTAAATGATGCAGATATGGAAATAACAGTTTTAGACATTCAGATTTTGAAAGCATTGCATAGGGAAGTTAAGGAAGTTTCCAATTTGATAGCGGAAATGACTACACCCTACAAAGCACTGCAACAGGCAACTAAATGGCTCGACCAACAGGAAGCCTGCCAATTGCTCAACATCAGCAAAAGAACGTTGCAGACGTATAGGGCAAAAGGCATTCTTGGAGCAACGCAAATTAATCGGAAAACGTATTTCAGATTATCCGAAGTGGAGTTACTTATGCAGGGAGAGCGACCATTAAAAAAGCAAAAGAAATGAAACAGATTGGAAATTCAAACGAAGATATGCTTGCCTTGCTCGAAGCTGTGGTAGGCATCAAAAATGAACTGTTGTATATCAGAGAATATTTCCACCCATTACTAAAGGGGGAAATCTACCTGTCAGGTGAACAGGTCTGTAAGATGTTACATATCAGCAAACGGACGTTGCAACAGTACAGGGATGACGGACTGATACCCTTTATCAAACTCGAACGGAAAATCTTGTTTCGTGAAAGCGATATTGTGAGAATATTGGAAAGAAATTATAATGGATAGTGTTTTTTCAATAGCTGAAAATTGTAAATGACCACCCATTTTGTTCAATTAAAAATCCCTCAAGCCTCTAAATTGTGGCAGGCAGGTCAAGGGTAGGTTTTATGTATCTGGTTAAGCCGTATTTTGGCGTAGCAAAATGTGGTAAAGGGGTGTCTCTTATCTTAATCCAAATCTATAAAAATCGTCCGGCAAAGCCTTTTCTTTGAAGTGAAGTTGATTAGCCCAATAAAGTTTGTCGAAATCTCCTTGCTCGTAGGGGGAAAACGTTAGAAAAGTATCGGTTGCTTCGGAATAGCTTTTAAATTTTAAAGGACTTTGAAGATAAGTGGCACAAACATCCAATTCATCAATTGCATACATCCGTCCGTGCATTTCTCTTCTAAGATTTAAGAAGTTGAGAAACTGGCTTACAGGGCTTTTAATATTCTGTTTTAAAGCAAGTAAAAATATTTCAAGGTCATCAATATATATAGACCAAGGATAATCAATGTTGTCATCCTTTTGAAGCAATAAACTTAAATCTGTTTGTAAACTACCAAACCGCTCTAATGTAACTACAATGGAATAAATATTCTTTATCTTATTTGGATTTACCTTGTACAATATTTTACCTTTCTCATCTGTAATATCAAAAGGATTATCATCGAAAAAGTAATCTTCAACTCTTTTGCATTGTTCGAAACCGTATTGAATAGAATCTTTAAAATCATCTTTTAATCTAATGATGGCTTTATCTACATCTCTGAATGGTTCTCTTAATTTGGCTGCTTTTGTTGCTACAATGATAACAGTTCCTTTAAAAATTATCAGAAGGTCTTGCTCGTAATTTTTTTCAATGAAGTAGTTTTCATAAAAGAATGCTTCTTGTTTTGGAAAGAAGTATTTAAAAATGTCTGTCACTTTATGTTCGAGGTTTTTTTCTCTATGCTTCCGTAACTTACTGTTGTATTTCTGGTCACTTATTAAATGAGCATAAAATAGTTTGTAAATAGAAATGGGAAGTTGTTTGCCGTATAAGCTTAAATATTGCCCATTAGAAAATCTCAGCAGTGGAGCTAACTCAAAAGGACTTTCAGCAGTATAATACCTAATACTTGCATCTGGTAATGGTTCACGGGAAAATAGCGCTAAAAATTTATCAACTTTTTCGGTTTCAAAACTATGGTATAAATCTTCGGCTTTGAGCATCAAATAAGCATACGTTTTAGAATGAAAAGAATGAAATGCTTCCTGAATATTTTCTGGTAATAAATCGAAAGCCTCAGAAAATCCCATTTTCTTACTCTGAACTCTTTCCGAAAATTCTACAAACTCATCGGTATGCATAAATTCCATTGTATGCTTACGCCTAATCATAGATATCAACTCTATTTCTTTGCAAACCTCAATTAGGAAATTAATATCTAATCCAAAGTCTTGAATAATTTTGTCTTCAAAAGGCGTGAAAACTCTTCTTATTTTTTCTAAATCCTGCTCCACATAACTCAATACACCATTGTCAAAATGGTTTCTTACAGCCATTTCGTGAATAACGGATTCTTTTGTGTAATCATTTACTTTTTTAGGATTATTAAACCCTTTGATATCATTAAGTTTATCTACAAGTATTCCTAAATTATTTTGAGGAAATTCAAATTTTTCATTTCCTCGTTTGTCTGAAAATGCATTTAATCCGATTAGATAAAGAAAATCTTTCAACTTAGATTCAAACTTATTTAAATCAATTTGTGCAGCGGGGTCTGGGTGCCTTTTTATAAAAAAGGCAAAGAATCCTGCAAAACTTTCGGTATCATATTGTGATACTAATTCTTGTAGTTCATCAATTTTGTTTTCAATATTCATTATTTTCAATCAGGTTACTTCTTTATAAATAAAAAGGAGCTATCGGTATGAATAACTCCTTTAATAGTAATTTAAAAAAGCGATAGTTATTATGCAGATAAAAACGCCTTGAAAAGTTTTGTCCATTTATCTATATACTCTTGTGGTATAGCATCAGCTTTCTTACTTTTTAATTGAGCTTTTGCAGCCATAGATATGCCTACTTTCCATCCCTTTTCTAACTCAATTCCATTAGCCGCAGCAAATGTTTCAATTTGAGTAACTACAGGAATTTTTTCATTATAAGTATCTTCAAAATCTACTTCATCTAAAGAGTTGAAAAGTCTTCCAACACCTTTCTTTATCAATGAAAATGGAATCAAATCTTCCACTTCTGATTTTTCAATTTCAGTAAAATCTTTAACATCAAGTATTCTATTTTCAAACCCTTGATACAAACCGGATAATAATCTTTTCTTCGCATCTTCGCCGCTCTTGTCAGAATCGATAATTAAATAAGGTATCTCATCTGCTTTACTCGAAATCATACTAACTACACCTGGAACTCCTTTTACACCGCCCGACGGTACAAATACAATTTCTTGTTCCGGAGCAATAAGTTTTTCTCTAATTAAAAATCCTTTAATAGCATTAAGATAAAACTGGTCAGATGGTCCTTCAACTACGACAGCTTGGCAACCCTGTAATAAGACATCTGAAACACTTAACCCTAAAGCGGCGTGAACTGCATATATAGATTTTTCATTTAAGGCATCGCTACCTTGTCTTAAATTACTTGAAGCAACCGTATAGCCATCCTTATCCATAAAAACGACCCTGCATCTGTCTATATTAGAAGTGTCAACAATGAATGGAGAATGGGTTGTATTGATTATCTGATTGCCTTGCGACAAATTATCAAAAAATACAGCAAGGTCTTTTTGTGCCAATGGATGTAAAGTAAGTCCCGCTTCATCAAGCAATAAAATTGCTCCTTTATGTTGTTCTTGACTTTCAACAAGGAAAATTAAGTAAAAGCTGATAAACCATTGAAGCCCTGTACTACGAAGTTCTAAGGCAACTTCGTCGGTTCTTACACTATCAGATACCCAAATACGGAAATAGTCGCCATCTGCTTCAAACCTAAATCTATATTCTCCCTGTTTCCACCATTCTTTAAACTTATTTGTCAAATCGCCGGAAGCAGACTGCAAGAGAATACTTCTTTCTTCCTTATCATTTTCTGCTTGTTTAATTTCTTCAGCAGTTGGTTGCATATTACCGTTTCTGCCGTTCCTAAGCATTGCCATTTCCTTAGGGTCTTGTCCCAGTTCCAAAATTTCTTTTGGGTCTAACTTCACAAATTCAAAAAGAACTCTTAATGTACGAACTTGTTCTTCGTTTATATCTATTCCATCTACAGCTTGCCCATTCAACCATTTGATAACATTAGGAAGATAGATTTTCGATGATAAGTTTCCATAGTTTGAGTAATAAACAAATGAAGGTAATTCTGCAAGAATTGCCTTTTCTAAATCCACATCTTTAAGGGGAACAATAACATCTTCTTCAATCGGTTCTTCGCCTTCTTCAACTTCTTTTGTTACTTTTTCTGTTTTAGTTGATTGTGGTTTCCCACTTGGAAATTCAAATGTGTAGCTTCCATCATAAAAACGTGTAACAGTTACTAATTTATCTCCTTGCAAGCTACATTCAACTTCATCTTCAATGCTCTTTATCGCTTCATCATCAAGTTCAAATTCTGCTGTAATAAATTTTACTTCTTCAGGAGTTTTTCGATAAGTACTTAGTTTAGAAACCGGCATATCGTGTAAAATATCAATATTTCCTTCTCTTGCTGGATTTAGCTTCCACAAAGCCAAAAGTAAGTTTGATTTTCCTGCTTCGTTAATTCCCACTAACGTTGTCACATTATCACAATCAATCCAACCGCTATCAAGAACTGACCGAAAATTTTCTACTTTGTATCTCTTTAGTACCATATTTTATTAAGGATTTACATTTGTTTGTTTTATGTATTTAATCTTGATGCCCATAACCAAGCTCTTCATTCTTATCCCAAAAAGACATAAAAAGTTCTGCCGGCGTTCCTTTTCTACTTGTCCATTCTGCAACAATTTTTATTGCTTCTTCCAAATCTTCAGTATAAGCCATTCTACCGTCGCTTCCTCGAATACCTTTTTCATCTTTTTTAGCACCTCGGTTTATAAGGACATTCTTTTCATCATATACTATTCTGCGAACATCCTCAAACTCTTTACCTTTAGGTAAATTATCTTTTAATAATTTAGTAAGTCCGTGATAGTATAACTGAAATTTTTGAACAGGGTCATCTATTTTTTGACCGAGTAGTTTTTCCGCTTCGTTTTCAATTACTACTTCTGAATCATAATTTATAAAAAGCTGTTCGCCTTTTACTTCTTCTGATTTTTGTAAAATCTCTAATCTTTCTAAATCTTCTTTAGAGAGATTACGTTCTACTTTGTTTTTGTTTAAATTATTATCGTTCATTCTGGTGGCTTTATACTGTTAATAATTCTCTTATTTTTAATGATGCTTCTTTGATTGATTCCACATCCCAATTAGCAACATTCAATTTTTTGGTTATATTTTTTATGTTCGGAAAAGCATCTTTAAATGCTGCCCAATAATCGTTTCCTAATTCAGATTGCCTCCATTGATATTGAGAATAAATAATACAAGAATGTATTTGACACTCCTTAGCAAATTTCTCTACCATAAACTTATTATGAATCAATTTCTCGATGTATCTCATTTTTTCTGAGGACAACAAGTATTCAGAGGCAAATTCATTTGCTTTGTCCTCCTGAATTAAAAACAAATCCGGCTCTCCTGATAAATGGTAACTTGTTTTCTGTATTGTTTCTAAATCAAATAATACGTGATGTAATTCGTGGATTAACGCAAACCAAATGGTGGCATAGTTCTTATTGAAATCAGTGATAACAATACACGGTTTATCATTTATGAAAAAAGTTGCGCCCCTAATCTGTGTTTTAGGTAATAATGGCTGAAAAACTACGGTAACGCCAATATTATATAATGCTTGAAAAACAGTTAGCAATCCATTTTCTATATTTTGAGTGTAAGGTTTGATTTTAGGAATCAGTTCCACTAATTCCTTTCTGCTATATTCATTTGGATTGTCAATAAGCTCGAAATATTTATAGCTGGATTTTATCCAAAAGTCTTTCATTTTATCACTGAAAGACTTTTTAGTTCTACTGTAAAGAGCATCACTTAACTCTCTATCGTAATCGTAAATAGAATCCAAGCCAAAAAAGCTACAAATTCGGTCTTTCAGAGTTTCCAAAGAATCATTCTTTTGAATAAATCCTAATCCCGCCAATGTTTTTAAATCAAAATATTTATTGATGAATGTAATATCCATTGATGATTGAAGCTCTCTGATTTCTTCAACCGGTCTATCTTTGAAATAAATAATGAGTAAGTCACTTAAATCAACTTCTAAAAACTCGGCGAGCTTTAATAGTTTAATAATATCAGTTTGCTTAGAAGTCTTATCTAAAATAGCATCCAAACTTCTTCTCTCCATTCCAGATAGCTTCTCAAATTGGGTTTTTGTTAAGCCTGACTGCTCTAATTTCTCTGTAAACAGGTCTTCAATAGAAGGTCCGTTATACTCAAAACTTTTATGTAATAAATTATCTATCATTCCTACTAAAGGTAAATTTACCTCAAAAATAATAAAATATTTCGAATAAAAAACAAAATAGAGGTAAATTTACCTCTATTTTGGAATTAGTTATTTTAATAATGTAGATTATAGTTCAGAAACAAAAGACCTCTCCATATCTTTAAACTTGTGAGATACCTTTTGCATATCCTTACCAACTTTCTCGTTGAGTATCTTGGCATAAATCTGTGTAGTGGCAATATTTTTATGCCCTAACATCTTACTCAAACTTTCGAGCGGAACACCTTCGCTTAAAAACAGAGTGGCAAAGGTATGACGTGCCAAATGAAAGGTTACTTTCTTCTCTTTAAGACAGTCTATTTGTTTGGATATTCGTTTTAAGCTGTCATTGCAAACAGTGTTTGAGGGTACAGGAAAAACCCTGCCGTCCTTTGACAATCCTGCATATTTTTCGATAATCATTTTGGGAATATCCAACAGCATTACATTGGATGATGTTGATGTCTTTTTTCTGCGTATGATAATCCATTGATTGCCGTCAAAGAATTCTTGAAGATTGCTGTTTTTCAATCCTTTTATATCTGAATAGGAAAGTCCTGTAAAGCAACTGAAAACAAACAGGTCTTTTACCAACTCATCTTTTTTTATGTCGCAGTTAAATGTTACAAGCTGTTCCAGCTCGTTCCGTAACAGATAGCCTCTGTCTTTGTCCTTTTTGGTATTCTTGTACTCGCTGAAAGGATTAAAAGCAAGATGTTTTCTGCTCATTGCCAATCGGCAAAGCGTGGTAAACCCAATCATATACACCCAAACCGTGTTATGCCCCAAATGGTGGTTATCACGCAGGTAGTAATCAAAGTCCTGCACAAAATCAGGAGTAAGGTCACTAAACGATACATCGGTATAACCGTATTTCACACGTGCAAAATTGCGAAGATGCTTTATGAGTGTTCTGTATCTCCGGTAAGAACCTATAACCCTAAGTCCGCTACCGACTTTTTTCTCGAAGTCCAAAAGAAATTGTTCGCAGAACTTGAAAAAGGTCAGTTTTCCGCTTTCCATACCGAGAAAGGCATTTTTAAGTTTCGCACTGTTTACTGCTCCCTCGTTTTTCAGGATTTTGGTATAGCACTCTTCAATACCCAAACGTATCTTATCAAGTTTACCGTTTACGTCTTGAGCTTCTCGGCTTTTCCCTAAAACCCTGCCGTACTTCAAATCCCAATTTGTTGAAGAAATATCCAGTTTGGTACTGAATGCAGACTGCGTACCGTTTACGGTAATCCTACACATAATCGGAATCAATCCGTTTTTCTTTGGAGCGTTCTTTTTAAGGTAGAAAAGCACCTTGAATGTTGATTTTTTTGTCGTTTCCATACTCACAATTCTTAATGATAAAATTAAACTTATGTGAGCCACGGAACAATATGAAAAACTATGCAAAAGGCTGAAATACAGTGTCTTGAAATATTTTTTTTCAATATTCAAAAGTAACGTTTTAGTAACCTTACTTTTGCCAATCGTTGCTTTTTCCTGCTTTTTACCTCACTACAAAAAATCATAAAACGGCTGTAAATCCTTTATTTACAAACGTTTTACCTGTTTTTAATCTTTGATGTATTTTTAGTGAAAATTTATTTTATAAGATACAAATTATGCTGTTTTCTAATCCTGTTTTTAAAAATAAATTAAATAGTGGGTTTTGTTAAGGAACGACTAACTAATGATAATTAAAATAAATTTTAGGGGGCGTATGTCTCTATATCATTGGGGGACAGAGACAATATCGAAACCTAATAATAATTCAATTTGGGTAATTTTTATTAGTCCCTCCTTCAAAAATCGGGGACTAAATTTGGGATTGTTCATTGGGTTTTAATGTTTTTCATTGTGTTATAAAATATTGTAAAATGTTAAAAAACAATAAAATAAATATTTATGGTTGTTTATTGAAATTAATCTATACTCCCGTCTTCGCTACTAAAAACCTCCTAATTACGGGAGGTTTTTTTATTTCCACACACTTGTACCAATCAAATAGGTTTACGATATTTGAGACCATTTATTTTTACCTTTATACTGGCGGATGTAATATTGTTTCATAATCTGATTATCAGGATGGTTCAGTAGAGAATCCTGTTCCAATATCTTTTCCACGGCAGATTTTGAAGCTTTTATAATGGCGGAATCTTCGATAAGGTTTAATTTTTTAAAATCGATCGTGCCACTTTGTTGTGTTCCCAATATATCGCCTGGCCCCCGAAGCTCCATGTCCACTTCAGAAATCCTGAAACCATCATTAGTTTGTACCATTGTTTTTATTCTGGTCCTGCTTTCTTTACTTAGTTTATCATCGCTCATCAGGATGCAGTAGCTTTGTTCAGCGCCTCGTCCTACTCGTCCGCGAAGTTGGTGTAACTGCGAAAGTCCAAACCGTTCTGCGCTTTCTATTACCATAACGGATGCATTAGGAACGTTCACGCCTACTTCAATAACGGTTGTAGCAACCATAATCTGAGCCTTCCCCGAAGCAAAATATTGCATATTAGCGTCCTTTTCTGCTGGTTTCATGCGGCCATGGACCATGGTGACATTGTAGGATGAGAAAAAATTCATCACATGGTCCAAACCTTCCATAAGGTTTTTATAATCCAATGTCTCCGATTCCTCGATGAGTGGATAAACAAAATAGATTTGCCGGCCTTTTTCAATCTCTTCTCTGCAGAAATTATAAACCGAAAGTCTGTCCTTTTCCCGCCTGTGAGCTGTAATAATTGGTTTTCTGCCAACCGGCATTTCATCAATCACAGAAACATCCAAATCCGAATAAAAACTCATGGCGAGAGTCCTTGGGATGGGTGTTGCTGTCATTACAAGGATATGTGGCGGGATATTGTTCTTGGCCCAGAGTTTTGCTCGTTGGGCTACACCAAACCGGTGCTGCTCATCAATAATGGCTAACCCAAGATTTTTAAATTTCACCTTATCTTCCAGCAATGCGTGGGTACCTACAAGTATTGATAACTCACCATTCTCCAATTCATTATGGATAATTTTTCTGTCCGCCGTTTTTGATGATCCGGTCAGGAAACGCACATTGATGGCAGTATCCTGCAGCAATCCTTTGATAGAGTTAAAGTGTTGCTGAGCCAATATCTCTGTAGGTGCCATCAGGCAGGACTGGAAACCATTGTCCAATGCAATCAGCATGGTTAGAAGTGCCACCATCGTTTTACCGGATCCCACATCTCCCTGTAACAGACGGTTCATTTGCGTAGATCGCCTCATGTCGGTTCTTATCTCTTTGAGAACTCTTTTTTGAGCACCGGTGAGCTCAAACGGCAGACAGTTTTCATAAAAGTGGTTGAAGTAGTCGCCCACGATGGGGAATGGGTTGCCAAAAGATTTGGTTTTCTGGTGAAGTTTTTTCAAACCGTATCCCAGTTGGAAGAAAAATGCTTCTTCAAACTTAAGGCGTCTGTCCGCAGCTTGAAAATGCTGATAGTCCTTCGGGAAATGGATATTGTAGAATGCACTTTGCCGGTCGGTCAATTGGAGTGAACTGGAAAGATATGTGGGAAGGTTTTCGGAAATTAACGATGGTAATTCTTTAAGGATGCTTAATATTACATTCTGAAAAAATTTATTGTTAATTCCTCTTTTACTAAGCTTTTCGCTACCAGGATAGATAGGGAGCAAAGTGCCATGCAACGCTTTCTTTTCATCGGTTTCAATATCCGGGTGAGGCATAGAGAAACTACCATTAAAGAAGTTGACCTTCCCGAAAATAAAAAGTTCCTTATTGAGAGGAATGCTTTCCTTCATCCATTTGCTGTATCTAAACCACACCAGATCAAGAGAGCCGGTCTCATCCCGGAATTTGGCCGAGAGGCGTTTCCCTTTGTTATAAGCGATCTCCTGGATATCCGTAATTTTCCCTCTCAGCTGAATATCTGCATCAGGCTCTTTGGTAAGATCACCAATTTTGTAAACTTTACTTTTATCCATATAACGTAACGGATAAAATGTAAGGAGGTCCTCCACAGTAGCAAGGCCCAAAACATTTTTGATTACTTTTGCACGCTCGGGTCCTATGTTTTTAAGAAATTCTATGGAAGTATCTAAAGTCAAGAAGGGTGATTTTTATTCCTACGAATTTCGGGAAATTATCTGATAATTAAAAGGCCGCTGACTAAGAGCGGTTTTAATCAGTCTCTGATTCTTGATTTGAATTTTTTCTGGTAATTTTCCCATTCTTTGCGTGACTTGATATTCTTGTAGAGGTTTTTGGATATCATCGTAAAGTACGGCTCAACTTCCTTAGCTTTCAGATCGCCGGACAGACTGGTGATAGGATTAGAATCTTCATCCAGAAAAACCATCGTTGGAATCATGTTGATATTCATGTATTTTGAAAACTGATGAAGAGGGTTTTTTGCTTTTTTTCCTTTATAGTCAGGGTTTGTAAAGCTCCGCCCGTCAAAATGCACCGCCTCGTTCCCGTCACTCTCAAACCGGACTGCATAAAAGTTATCATTAATGATCTTAGCTATTTCCGGATGGTTAAAGGTATATTTTTCCATCTCCTTGCAGGGTGCACACCAGTCTGCATAAAAATCAATCAGGATCTTTTTAGGTGCTTTTTTCTGAGCTTCCAGTGCCTGAGAAATGGTCATCCAGCGCACCTGCGCATGGCCTGAGCCCTGCGCAAGTAACAGAATAAGGATTAAAACTAATTTTTTCATTTGTGTTTTGTGTGTGTTTATTGTCTACTTCACGCCCTGCATCAGTTTTTTTACAAATGGTGATATCAAAATTAATACAATACCTGCAATTAAAGCGTACAATCCCAATTGTTTATATCCATCGGTGTAAGTGATAAGAGCATCGTAATTTGATGCGCCGGATTTAACTTTTGCCAGCCCCGCACCAATCTGCCCCGCCACATATTGCCCATAGGCTGAGGCCAAAAACCACATTCCCATCATCATGCCCTGTAATTTTTCTGTGGAAAGTTTGGTCATAATAGACAGGCCGATAGGTGAAAGGCATAATTCTCCGAAAGTGATGACCAACAGAGCAATTGTAAAAATATTAAGTGATGTAATACCTTGCAGCGTAGCAAAAAATTTGGTTCCGAATAGGATGTAATAACCCAACCCCAGAAAAATAAATCCCAACCCGAATTTATTGATAGTGTTTGGTTCCAGGTTCTTTTTGCTCAGCCAGATCCATACAAGGCCTATCAGTGGCGCTAAGAAGATGATAAACAGTGCACCAGCAGAATTGTTGACGCCGTTAGGATCCAGCCCAAGAAGGTCTTTATTAAGATTGTTGGCCGCAAAAATGCTTAACGATCCACCGCTTTGTTCATAGATTCCCCAAAACAGGATAGAGAATATGATGAAAACCAATGCCGCCCAGAGTTTTTTCCTTTCGGAGGAATTAACCTTAGTCATCTCATAGAAGAGGTAGAGTAGCGTGAGAGGACCTACTGTCCACATAAAGTAATCTGTATATTCCGGTACAGAAACCATGATCATTATTAAAGGGATAAAAACGATCGACAAAATATAAACACTGTACTCTTTCCATTTATCCAGTGGTGAGAATGTCCCGTCAGCATTCAGTTTTTGTGGTTGTAGGCCAATTGGGCCAAGCCGTCTCTGTGTGAATATAAAATTGACGAGGCTTACCAGCATGACTATTGCCGCCAGTCCGAATGCTACATTCCATCGTTTGTGTTCCGGTATCAGATCAGAGAACATCTCGCCTTTTCCTATGGCAATGCAGAGATAGCCGCCCAGGAGTGCTCCCAAATTAATACCCGCATAGAATAATGAAAATCCGGCATCCGTCCTGCTATCATTGGCCTTGTATAATTTACCTACCATCGTAGAAATGTTCGGTTTGAAAAAGCCTGTTCCTACAACCGTAAAAGAAATCCCGAGAAAGAAATAATCATGAGGGTTGGCCGCCAAAATAATGCTCCCAATTATCATCAGGAATCCGCCCCAGAACAGGGATTTTCTAAATCCTAAAATCTTATCAGCAAACAGACCACCGACAAAGGTGAATGCATACACAAATGCCTGTGTGGCACCATACTGTAAATTGGCCTGCTCATCATCAAACTTTAACTGCGAAATCATGAAGAAAACCAGCATGCCGCGCATACCATAAAAACAGAAACGTTCCCACATTTCTGAAAAAAATAATGACCATATTTGTCTTGGATATTTGCCTTTGAAGTTCTGAATTTCTTCAAGTGTAAGATTCATTGGATGAAATTTTGTTTTTGATAAAAAAAGTACCAACAAAGTTAAATAAAAAAACCATCTAAACGGTGGTTTAATTTTATAAAAGCTCTGCTGCAAGATTATTTGATACCGTGCATCATCTTTTTAAGGAATGGCGAAATTATAGCCAGAATAATACCTGCGATACCGCAAAGAACAACAAAAACCATAAAAAATTCGTAAAGATTATGGATTTCGTACCCGGCAAATGTGTGATTGGCCAACGGTATTTGGTTTTTGGTAAATAATTCAACCTGACTCGCATTGAGAGTCACTTTCTTATCAAGCACATCCTGTAGATTAATGCCCAACTCTTCAGCTTTTTTGAACTTATCACCTGTAGCAGGCATGATAGATCCCAGGGTTCCTGCCAGTGCATAACCAGCGGCATTAGAAATAAAGAATACGCCGTAAAGCAACGAAGCAAATCTTTTTGGTGCCAATTTACCTACCAAAGAAAGACCTATTGGAGATAAACAAAGTTCACCACATGTCTGTAGGAAATAAAGCAAAATCAGCCACTTGATAGCCAGTAATCCCGAGTTGCCAAGGTCTTTTACATTGTGTGCCAATATAAAGTAGCTGATGGCAATAATAACAAGCCCCATGGCTTGTTTAAGAGGTGATACAGGTTCTTTGCCCACACCTCTCAGTTTATCCCAAAGAAAACTGAACGGTACAGCCATTACAACAATAAAAAGTCCGTTGAAAATCTGAACCATTGATGGTGGCATAATCCATCCAAAGAAGTTACGGTCTGTTTGGTTATCAGCAATAAATGTTAATGATGAACCAGCCTGTTCAAATGCTGCCCAAAAGAAAATAACAAAGAATGAAACCACATAGATTACCAGAATACGGTCTCTCTCTACCTTGGTAATGGATGAGTCAGAAATAATTAATCCGGCTAATGTTAATCCGGCAGAATAAACCAGCGAGTAGACCACATTTTGACCTATACCAAAGTGAAACAAAAGGCCTAATAGAACAAAGGCAATCACGGCGCCGATGATAGATTTTTGAGAAAATTTTGCGGACTGTGCCTCGCCTTCTTCAAAATCCTCTGCCGTATTGTTTTTTGGAAGTCCACCAATCGGTCTGCCTTCAGGTGTTACAACATATCTGTTTTTAAGGAATAAAAACGTTAATGTGCCAAAAAACATGGCGATGGATGCTGCCAGGAATCCCCATTTGAATGCATGAATATCTCTGATGCCATCTACACTTTTTACATCTCCCAAAATTGGGCAAATTAGTTGTCCCAAAAATGCACCAAGATTAATTCCCATATAGAAGATTGTAAAGGCAGAATCCAGCTTGTTTTTTTCCTGTTTAGGATACAAGCTACCTACCATAGACGAGATATTTGGTTTGAAGAAACCGTTACCAAATATGATAACACCAAGTCCTACCCACAGCAGTGTTTTGGCTAAATCCAGGTTTTCACCAAATAATGTAGCACTAAAGAAAAGGATCAATTGACCAATCCCCATCAAGGTACCTCCCAAAAGTATACAATATCTGTTTCCCAGGTATTTATCTGCAATGAAACCGCCTAGCATAGGCGTCAGGTAGCATAAAGCCAAAAATCCTCCATAGATAATTGATGTTTCAGACTCTATAATTCCCAGGGAATTGATCATAAAAAGCGTTAGCAACGCTCTCATCCCATAAAAATTAAAGCGCTCCCACATCTCGGTTCCAAATAATACCCATAATCCTTTTGGATGTCTGGAATTGGATTGAACTGTTTCCATATATTTTAATTGTTAATTTTTATTAAAGGTAACAAATATAGTTTTTTTTCATAAACGGGAGCGGTAAATTGCAGGCGATTAACATAATGTGACAGTTTATTTTAAATTATGAATATTAGGAAGTCCACAGAAGAAGATATCTACGAAATCATGAACTGTATCAATACAGCAAGGCAGTTGATGCGCGATAATGGAAATAATGTCCAATGGACCAATGGCTACCCGTCACAGGAACTGATGTTAGAAAGCATAAAAAACGGATTTAATTACCTGATCATGGATGAAGGAGCCGTGGTTGCAACATTTGATTTTATTTTGGACGATGAGCCCACCTACGCTGTAATAGAAAACGGAAGCTGGCTTAATAACGAAAAATATGGTGTGATCCATCGTCTTGCTTCCAACGGGAAAGCAAAAGGTGTTGCACAATTCTGCTTCGAATGGTGTTTTTCACAATTCCCGAATATCAAAATAGATACGCACGAGAGTAACATCCCCATGCAAAAAGTCCTGGAACGGGTCGGCTATCAAAAATGTGGTACCATCTACATTGCCGATGGTTCAGCCAGGATTGCGTTTCAAAAAGCATGAATTAATTTGGGCAGCTTATCCGCCTTCCATTCCCGCTGTTTGTATTTTTTCCCGGCGGAATCCAAGACAAAAAATCCAAACGAGCTCCATTCAAGTCGGGCTGCGTGCCATTCGATGCCAAAAAAAATGATTGACAATTATTAATCATCAATTATCATTTATCATTAATTACTAGTATCAGTGTCCGCTTTCTCTCATGATTTTGTTAAGCTTTTTAAGCATTGATAATCCCAAAAGCGTTGCGAAGATTAACAGGGCAAAATTAACCAAGAAATAGTTGGCTTTGTTTTCATAATTGTACCATGTACTTGCCAGGATTCCGGATAATTTGTTCCCAACCGAATTGGCAAGGAAAAAACCTCCCATCATCAGTGCTGTTAACCTTGCCGGGGACAATTTGGAAACGAATGATAGTCCCATGGGCGAAAGGCAGAGTTCACCAATGGTAATCACGCCGTAAGATGCGACCAGCCAAAGTGCAGAGACTTTTTCCGCGCCGTTGTTTCCTGCAAAAACTGCAGCAACCATTACAAGGCAGGATAATCCTGAGATAAATAAACCCAAAACAATTTTTGTAGGTGTCAAAGGTTCTTTTCCCCGTTTCCTCAGTAATGCCCAAAAACCAACAACTATGGGTGTTAACGCAATGACCCAGAATGGGTTAATCGACTGGAACAATTCTGTATTATAGATAAAAATGGATTTATCCGGGCTTTTTTCTAATTCCGCCTTTTTTTCGGGTGATATATTCCTGAAATAGATATCTTTTCCGGATTCTTTCAAAGTCTTGCCATCTTTATCTTTCTGAGAACGGAATTGAGCGTCGAAAACAGGTGTCTCCTTATTTTCGTATTTTTTTTCTTCAACCATATAGAGCGAGGCTAATGGTTTTTCTATAGATTCGGAAACGCTTCTGTCCGTGTAATAATTAGCCCATCTCGTCAGTGCAGTTCCGTTCTGTTTAAAAACCGCCCAGAAAAACATACTGATCAAAAATATCGAAAGCAATGCGCCGATAGCGGGTTTCTCCAATTTATTAGATTTAAAATAAAGCGAAACGTAAAAGTAAATCACAGGCACACAGGCGAAAATAAATGCATCTGTATTGGTGCTGCCAAACACGTTAGTCCCCAGGATCATTGTTGGGACAAACCATCCAATAACACCTGCAATTATTGCCGGAACAAAAACTTTCATCAGGATCTCGGACAGTTTTGTGTCGCCTTCCTGTTTAGGTTTCATTTGTGCAGCATGGATATAGTGTTTTCGGCCGATTGTAAATATAAGCAGGCCGAGCAACATCCCAACACCGGCGGTTATAAAAGCTTCGCCCCAACCGAATTTGTTACGCATAAAAGCAGCAATAATGTTACAGATAAATGCCCCAATATTGATACCCATGTAGAAAATATTGTAACCGGAATCTTTGTTGGCCTTATAAGGTTCTTCGGAATAGAGATTACCCAATAGCGTTGATATCGTAGGTTTGAAAAAACCGTTACCAATTATAATGAGCGCCAGAGATCCATAGAACAACGGCAAATCCTTAAAAACGCCAACGCCAATGTAACCCAACGCCATCAGGACACCACCAAGGTAAATGGACTTGATATATCCCAAAACCCGGTCAGCCAAAAAACCGCCAAGGAAGGGTGTAAGGTAAGTCAGCGCGATGAATGTGCCGAAAATATCATCGGCATCTTTGTCAGGAAATCCCAATCCGCCATGCAAACCTTGCGGTTCTATAAGGTACAGTACAAAAATTCCGAGGATAAGATAATAACCAAATCGTTCCCACATCTCGGTAAAAAACAGGAATGGCAGGCCTTTAGGATGTTTTGTCATAATTTAATTTTTCACAACTTCCCAAAAATAGGCTTTTAAATTTAATAAAAGAAAAAGCCTCTCAAATTTTGAAAGGCTCTGCTCTATTTTTTGGTTGTTATGGGTGGCGGTGGAGTTGTGTAGTTATTAACTTCTGTAACTTTTGATTTCTCTGTTTTTACTAAACCATTAATGAGATCTTCAATATTTATTCTAGAACTTAAAAATAAATTTTCAAATGTATAGGAGAATACACCAGCATAACCTTCTTCTGTCAAATAATAGTTAGCTAAATAATGAAAATCCATGCCTTGAAAATTTGCAGAGTAATCTAAATACAAAACTTTGATTCCGTTAAGTGTTCTATATTCTGAAGAAATTAATCTGAAAAAACTGGCTCTTTTTTGAACATTCGAAATTATAAGGTCTTTCAAATTTTTTAATGTTTGAATTGGAGCTTTCTCAGAAACAAAAACACCATAAGATTGATTTGTGGTATCTTGAAACGTATATTCTGCTATTGGAGAAATGTCAGCTTTTACAGTTTTCCATTGTTTTGGATTAAAATAGATTCCAGCATTCAATTTCTGACTTCTTAAAAGAAAAGTGGCATCTTTGGATTTAGAAAAACTAGTGTTATTAGTAACAATTTCATCCATCGTTTCTCATCACTTTCATTTACAAATCGCCAAGTTTTATTTTCAAAAAGTACTACTTCCTTTCCATCTTCTGTGAGTGCTTTTATTTGTGATGTCAAAAAGGAATAAGTGAGCATTAGAAAGAGAATAGAATTTTTTTTCATTTAGATTGATTTTATAGTTTTTATTTTCACAACTTCCCAAAAATAGGTTTTTAAAATGAATTAGAAAATTTTTATAACTTTGATTAAGCTAAATATATAGAGATGGAAATTACAATAAAAGACCTTTATAAAAATATTGATTCTTTACCAAAATCATTATATGAAATTGTTTATAACTATATAAATTTATTAAAAGAAGAATCAAAAACAAACATTACTGATTGGCAGAAAAATGAGGTGAGGAAGAGAATTGAATTTGCAAAATTACACCCGGAATCGTTAGTTGATTTTGATAGTTTTATAGAAGATTTTGAAAAGCAATTTCTGAATGAAAACTAAGAAAATTATTTTAAAATCTGTCGATTTTGATTTGCTTGAAATAGTCAACTGGTATAATAAGATTGATAAGAAATTAACTAAAATGTTTTTCCAAGAGTTTAAAAACAAAGTTAACTACCTTACAGAAAACCCTAAATCGAGTGAAATAAAATACGATGATATTAGAATTGCTTATTTGATAAAGTTCCCATATTCCATTCATTACAAGTATGATGAAATAAAAAATACATTAATAATTTATTCTGTTTTTCACAATTCAAGAAATCCTGAAATCTGGCGAGAAAGAACATAAAAAATCCATTCAATTTTTTGAATGGATTTTTAGCTTTGATGAATTTTACAAATTCTCCAAAATAAAATTCGTCATTTTCTCATACAGCTGAGGCCTGGTGTTTCCGCCGTAGATTCCGTGGTTTTTATCCGGATACGCCATAAAATCAAACTGCTTTTTGTTCTGGATCAGAGCCTCAGAAAACTCCATAGAATTTTGGAAATGTACGTTGTCATCCGCCGTTCCGTGAATCAAAAGGAATTTCCCTTTCAAGAGATTGGCAAACGTTGTAGGCGAGTTTTGGTCATAACCATCGGCATTTTCCTGCGGGGTTTGCAAAAATCTCTCGGTATAGATGCTGTCATAATACCTCCAGTTGGTCACCGGCGCCACCGCAATGCCCATTTTGAAAACATCTGCGCCTTTTGTCATCGCAAGGCTGGTCATATAACCACCAAAACTCCATCCGAAAATCCCGATCCTTGATTTATCAATATAGAACTGATTGCCGAACCATTTTGCCGCTGTGATTTGGTCTTCTATTTCGTATTTACCCAATTGCTTGTACGTCACTTTTTTGAATTTTGCGCCTTTATAACCCGTTCCGCGTCCGTCAACACAAGCTACGACGTAACCTTTTTGAGCAAGCATCTCGAACCAGATTCCGTTTCCGCCATCCCAGGAGTTGGAAACCTGCTGAGAACCCGGACCCGAATATTGGAACATAAACAACGGATATTTTTTATTTGGGTCAAAGTTTTTTGGTTTGATGATCCACGCATTCAGTTGGTCGCCCACAGCATTAGGAATGGTAATGAATTCTTTTGTTACAAAACTGTCTTTGTTGAGTTTAGAAAGCAGTTCATTGTTGTTCTGCAATTCTTTGATCTCTTTCCCGGCAGCATCTTTCAAAACGTATTTGTTGGGCGTTCCTGCCGTAGAGTTGGTATTGATGAAATAATTGAATGACTTGCTGAAATTGGCTGAATTGTTCCCTTCAGGATAAGATACCAATGTCGTTTTACCATTGTCTATATTCAGCTTGGAAACCACTTTGTTAAGACTTCCTTTTTCTGTGGTTTGGATGTAAGCTTCCTTGGTTTTTGGATTATAGCCGTAATAATCGGTGATTTCCCAATTGCCTTTAGATACCTGTTTTTTTAACTTTCCGGTTTTATCGTACCAATACAAATGTCTAAAACCATCACGTTCCGAAGCCCAAAGGAAAGAGTTGTCATCCAAAAATTCCATTGTCAGATTATCGGTGTCAATCCAGGCATTATCCGTTTCTGAGAATAATTTGCTTACAGTCCCTGATTTTGTGTCCACATTCAGGAGGTCAACTTTGTTCTGATGCCTGTTGCTGGTGGCAATCACAATCTCGTTTTCACCGTTGGTCTGGAAAATCTGTGGAATGTAATAATTCTCAAAGTTTCCAAGATTGAGTTGAGATGTTTTCCCCGAATTTAATTGGTAAAGCTGCGCAGAAACCGTTGAGTTGTTTTCTCCTGCTTTTGGGTACTTGTACCGCATTTCGGTTGGATACAGCGATTTTCCATAGATTGGGATATAGATCTCCGGGACAGCAGATTCATTAAATTTCACGAAGACAATGGCATTGCCTGCTTTATTCCATTGATAATAATCGGGATGGCCAAATTCTTCTTCGTAAACCCAGTCTCCCAATCCGTTGATGACAGAATTCTTTTTTCCGTCAGTTGTGATTTGATTAATTTTTCCGGAACTCAAATCCTGATAAAAAAGGTTATTATCTACGATAAAGGCTACTTTGCTCCCATCCGGAGAAAATTTGGGTTCCTGAATATAATTTCCGTTGTTAAGGGGAGTTACCTGATTTGATTTCAAATCTTTAACATCAAATTTCCCCAGGAAAGAATGCCTGTAGATAGGTTGGCTTTCTTTCTGAAGAAGGATTTTGGACTCATCTGCTGAAAAAATGTAGGCTTCATAACTACCATCTACAATATTTCCAGATTTCTGAGATGTTTTGTAATTGTATTTTGCGATGCCATCTTTTTCTATGGTGGCGTAGTTTTCGCCGTCATTAAGAGAGGCAATGCCTGCGATCCCTTTTCCGCGGTAATAGCCGGAATAGATTTTATCGAGTGTAATTTCTTGTGCTTTAATGTTTTGTGAAAAAATTGCCGTTATCAAAACAACAGGTAAGAAAACTTTTTTGTTCATAGCTTTTCTATTTGTATACAAGGATTTATAAGCCTTTCTGTTCTAATTTTTTTTGAATTGTAAATATATTTAATTTTTGTCTATAATGTTGAGTTATAGTCTAACCCTTTCAGAGTTTCAAACTCTGAAAGGGTTTTCAACGTAGAATCGCCAATGCGTGAGGGATAGAAACGGAAATCCTTTTATGTTTTTTGCTAAAAACATAAAAGATTACAGTGCATAGCCCGACCCGAGCTTTGGCCTTGGCTTGGACGAGGGGCACGCCCAAACTGACAACGGTTAAACAAAAACTATCAACTAATATTTGTATCTTTGCGCCATTATTTTTCTCACTTAAAACGTTTATAGCATGCAACTGTACAACACCTTAAGCGCAGAAGAAAGAGCTCAACTTATTGATGAAGCTGGTAAGGAACGCCTTACATTGTCTTTCTATGCGTACGCCAAAATTGAAGATCCTAAAAAATTTCGCGACGACTTATTTATAGCCTGGAACGCTCTTGATGCGTTGGGTCGTATTTATGTGGCGACTGAAGGTATTAACGCTCAGATGAGCGTTCCTGCAGAAAATTTTGAAGCTTTTAGGGATACGCTGGAAGCATACGATTTTATGAAGGGTATCCGTCTGAATGTGGCTGTGGAGCAGGATAACCACTCTTTTTTGAAATTAACTATTAAGGTCAGAAATAAGATTGTTGCGGACGGGTTGAATGATGAGACTTTTGATGTCACCAATAAAGGGATTCACCTGAAGGCTCAGGAATTCAATAATATGTTGGAAGACCCGAATACGATCGTCGTTGATTTTAGAAACCACTACGAAAGTGAAGTGGGCCATTTTGAAGGTGCAATTACGCCTGATGTAGAGAATTTCCGGGAAAGTTTGCCGATTATTAATGAGCAATTGCAGGATTATAAAGAAGATAAGAATCTTTTGATGTATTGTACCGGCGGCATCCGTTGTGAGAAGGCGAGTGCTTATTTTAAACATCAGGGGTTCAAAAATGTTTACCAGCTAGAAGGTGGGATTATCGAATATACGCGCCAAATCAAGGAAGAAAATATTGAAAGTAAATTTATAGGAAAGAACTTTGTGTTTGATCACCGTTTAGGCGAAAGAATTACAGATGATATTATTTCGCAGTGTCACCAGTGCGGAAAACCTTGTGATAATCATACGAATTGTGCTAATGATGCCTGCCATTTGTTATTCATCCAATGTGATGAATGTAAAGCTAAGATGGAAAACTGTTGCTCAACAGAATGCCTGGAAACCATCCATCTGCCTTGGGAAGAGCAGGTTGCAAGAAGAAAAGGATTGCAGGTTGGTAACAAAATTTTCCGAAAAGGTAAATCTGATGCGTTGAAGTTTAAACAATCCGGGGATTTGTCAACACTTACGTTGGCTAAAGCAACAAAGGCAAAAACAAATGATGTCCGCCAAAAAATAAAAGTTAAAAAAACGTTGATAGGAAAAGCGGAACATTATTTTACCAAATCAAAAATTGCCCAGTTTTTAATCGAAAATAATGGATTGGCTGTGGGAGATAAAGTTTTGATTTCCGGACCTACAACTGGCGAACAGCAAATCACTATCACTGAACTTTTCGCCAATGGAATTTCAACTGAGACTGCAAAGGTTGGAGATCAGATTACTTTTGTGCTTCCGTTCAGAGTTCGCTTATCTGATAAGTTGTATAAAATCTTATAAAATCTAAGATGACAAACAACGGTAAAATAGAACTGATGGCGCCGGCCGGCGATTTTACAGCAATGCAGGCAGCTTTGGACAATGGTGCAGATTCCATTTATTTTGGTGTAGAACAGTTGAATATGCGTGCAAGAGCGTCAATGAATTTTACGATTGACGACCTTCCGGAAATCAGCAGACGCTGCAGCGAAAAAGGCGTGAGAACTTATCTCACACTCAACACAATTATTTACGATCACGATCTATCTATCATAAAAACCCTTCTATACAAAGCAAAAGCGGCTAATCTAACGGCTGTTATTGCGATGGACCAGGCGGTGATTTCGTATGCGAGACAAATCGGACTGGAAGTCCATATTTCTACGCAGATCAATATCACAAACATTGAAACGGTTAAGTTTTATGCGCTTTTTGCCGATACAATGGTAATGAGCCGGGAACTGAGCATCACTCAGATAAAAAAGATCTGTGACCAGATTGTAAAAGACGATGTTAGAGGGCCTTCCGGAAATCTGGTAGAAATTGAGATTTTTGGACACGGAGCGCTCTGTATGGCCGTTTCCGGAAAATGTTACCTGAGCCTGCATTCGGCTAATTCTTCTGCGAACAGAGGTGCCTGCAAGCAAAACTGCAGAAAAAAGTATACAGTCATCGACCAGGAGACAGGTTTCGAAATCGAACTGGATAACGAATATATGATGTCTCCAAAAGATCTTTGCACCATAGGTTTCCTTGACCAAATCGTGGATGCAGGCGTGAAAGTTCTGAAAATTGAAGGCCGCGGACGTGCACCGGAATATGTCGCGACGGTTGTCAAAGCATACAGAGAAGCAATTGATTCTATTGCAGAAGGTACTTTTTCCCAAGAGAAAGTTGCGGAATGGATGAAGCAGCTGGAAACTGTTTACAACAGAGGATTCTGGAGCGGCTATTACCTTGGACAGGAGTTGGGAGAGTGGTCTCATAATTCTGGTTCCAGCGCCACTCAGAAGAAAGTTTACATTGGAAAAGGTCGCCATTTTTATCCGAAGTCCAATGTTGCAGAATTTCTTATAGAAGCTTATGATCTGACAGTTGGAGACAAGGTTTTGATCCAAGGGCCAACCACCGGTTCTCAGGAAATGGTGATTGAAACGATGCAAGTAGATGAAAAGCCGGATTCTGAAAAAGCGATAAAGTCTGATGTGATTACTTTCAAAACCGATTTCAGAGTTCGCCCTTCGGATAAGCTGTATAAAATAGTTCAGGCATAAAGCAATTCGGAGTTTCAAGTTAACATTGTTAAACCTTGAATCTTAAACCTTAAACTAAAAATGGTAATTGTAACACTTCAGCGGGATAAATGTATTGGTTGTAATTATTGTGCGGAATTTGCGCCGGACTTTTTCAGAATGTCTAAAAAGGATGGTAAGTCGGTTTTGCTGAAAGCTACCGATAAGAAAGGATTCTATACAATAAAAACACCGCAGCACGATGCTTTTGAACCTTGCGAAAAAGCAGCGAAAGCTTGTCCAGTTAATATTATTTCGGTCAAAGAGATTTAGAATGAATTCAGGCCTTTCAAAAACAGAGCTCAGAACTATTTATAAAGCCAAAAGAATGGCCTTATCACAGCATGAGGTCGATTTTTTATCTCAAAAAATCTTCAAGCAATTTATTTTACAATTTAATAGTATTGAAAATCAAATAATTAGTGTCTTTTTACCTATTAAGAAATTTAATGAGGTTAATACAAAAATTTTTATTGAATATTTTTTTGAAAATAATAATAGGATTTTTGTTCCAAAAATTCAGGATGGCAAAATGATTTCTGTAGAGATTTTTCCGGATACAGAATTCAAAATCAAAAGCTGGGGAATCCCAGAGCCGGCCTCTGATAAGAGTGTAATTGTTGAATATGACTACGTTCTTACACCATTATTATACTGTGACCGTTTCGGAAACAGGATTGGATACGGAAAAGGATTTTATGATCAATTCTTTGCACACCATTTAGGGATTCGTAAAAAAATAGGACTTAATTTCTTTAATCCTAATAAGGATATTAATGACAAATCAGTTACAGACTTCCCATTAGATGGATTAATTACACCAGACAGATATTTCGAATTTTAATTAAGTGACTGATTGTTAGTGTATTTTATTTGTAAAATGCTTTACAATAGGTTTACAAGCTATTTATTCGGGATTTTTAGATTTGGATACTACTTTTGTCATGTAAAGATTGATCAACAATCAGAAAAAAAAATATCACAATAATTAATTTAAATTTTTAGAACATGAAAAAGTCATTATTTGTAGCTGCTATTGCTGCTATCGCTCTTGTAGCTTGTAAAAAAACTGATAAAGTAGAAGCTGCTGCTGTTGATTCAGTAGACGCTACAGCTGATTCTGCTGTTGCTGCTATCGATTCTACTAAAACTGCTACAGTTGATTCTGTTAAAGCTACTGCCAATTCTGCTAAAGCTGAAGTAAAAGCTGACGAAAAAGCTGCTAAAGCTGAAGTAAAAGCTGACGAGAAAGCTGCTAAAGAAGAAATCAAAAAATAATTAGATCATTCTAATTACTGAAAAAGCCGCTATTATTTAGCGGCTTTTTCTTTTGTTATGCTGTCTGCTTTTTTCTGATAAAAGTGGATAAAATAAAATTTAAATTCTTTTTTAAACTGCACCGGCGATGCTTTTAACATGTATTGTGCATTTCTGTTGACCGTGGCTATATAAGTTTTTCTATTGTCGTAATACTCCACATCGAAGTTTGCGAAATCCAAAGTGTCTTTTTCCCGAATCGATTTGGATGTCGTTAAATTATTGACTTTTACATAACGGACTTTAAGGCTGTCCATCTCGTGCAGAAGTGGCTTTAGATTATTAGAATCTTTGCTTAAAAAGTGAGCCTGCATCTGTGTATATATCACCGAATCAATCTCAGTATCCTTATTACCCGACGTATAAAGAGTAGATAACTCCAATAAATCTTTTACTTTCTGAGTCGTGATGAGGTTGATAGCCTGCACACTGTCCAGTTTTGTTTTAGAATAAGTTTTTTGGTTGTTCTTATATTTTATGCTTTCTATAGAAGATCCGTCGCCGTCGTATTTTTTGTTGCAAGAGGCAACAACAGCAAGAATTGTGAAGAGGCCAATCAACGTAGCCTTTCTGTTATTTCTTTTTTTCATCGTCTGTAATTTTGAATTTAATCATAACAATTTTCCCATTTTTCATTTGAGAATCAATTACTTCCAGATTTTCAAGAGACGTTGTAGGAAGTGTGACCAAGGAAATGTATTTTTGTTTATCCAGGGTTTCTATCCCATAGATGTCGCTGTCTACCACCTGATAAATCAGGGCGTTATCGCTGATGAGTTTATTAAGTTCGCTTGTTTTTTTCTTAAAATCTTTAATCGATTTGGAGTAGTAATACAGTTGTACAGCATACTCGTTGGGTTTAAGTTCTATATTTTCAGTGTCTGGTGCATTGGTTAGATCTCGGGTAATGGTTTCAGATTTGTAGAAAGGTGATGAGATCTCCATTTTAAGGTTTTTGCTCTTTGTTTCGTAGACAAAAGGTGCATTAGGCTTCACCTTAAAGAGAATGGGAGATTCGTTTTCACGGATGATTTTAACGTCCAGTTCACCCTTTATGGATGAGTTCCTGTCCGCATCTATAAATGCATAAGTGTATTTTTTGTAAAAAAGATTGTCATAAAATACAAGAACTAAAACGACAGCAAACAGAAAAATCGAGATTCCCAGCCATAGATATCTTTTTAGGAAGTTAGAATGTTGGCTGCGGTTCGCAATCTGATTATTAATCTCATCGACGGCCTGGTTGTCTATAGAAACAGGTTGTTGCTTAGTAGGGCTTAAGTCAGAGCTTTCAGGAGCCTGATTTGTGTTAATCTGCTCTGCTGTCTCGGGTGAATTTTTTTCTTCTACTATTTCAGGCTTAGGCGTCGGGAGAGAAACCGGGTTTTTCTTTTTAAACTCAAACCAGGAGCTGTATCCAACATATACAGACAAGATGTTCAGCATATCGATCCGCGGCGTTTTTTCCTGTGCGTTATTTTTAAAGTAGGTGTAAAATGTCTTTTCGCTAATGTTGCCTTTTGCCTTTTGTCTAAGATCTTCCTGAAAATAAATGATGTCAATACCCCGCCATTTCGAGATATCGTCGTGTGATGGTGAATGAGTTTCAAGATATTTATCCTGAATCGCATTTTTTAAGGATTGAAAATATGAAAATTCTATATCGCTCAAAACTAAATTTATTCTTAATTAATTGATTTACAGTTAGACTTATTTGTAAATCGTGTTTTACAAATATATTACAATTAATTTTCAAATACCAAATTTATTTATTGTCATAATTTTGCTCTGTTCAAATGAGGACAATCTATTAACTAACAATTTAAATTTAATTATTATGAAAAAGTCATTATTCGTAGCTGCTATCGCTGCTGTAGCTCTTGTAGCTTGTAAAAAAACTGAAAAGGTAGAAACTGCATCTGCTGATTCTTCAGCTGCTGTTGTTGATTCTGCTGCTGCTAAAGTTGATTCAGCTGCTGTAAAAGTTGATTCAGCTGCTGCTAAAGTTGACGGTGCTGCTGCTAAAGTTGATTCAGCTGCTACTAAAAAATAATCTTAACCAAGTTAAGAATTTTAACCACTTCTTTTTAGGAGTGGTTTTTTTATTGTTCAAGTTTCTGTCTCAGAACTTCGTAGCAGGTAATGGCAGCGGCATTGCTGAGATTAAGAGAATCAATTGTACCCGCCATTGGGATCAATATATTTTCTCCTTTTCCTCTCCAAAAACCGCTTAGGCCGGAATGTTCGGTTCCAAACAATACAGCGCTTTTTTTTGTCAGATCCTTATCCTGTAATTTCTTTGCGTCATCTGACATAAAAGTCGTAAAAATATTATAACCGTTGATTTTTAAAAATTCTAACGTTTCTTCATTAGATGCCTGGAAGATATTCATCCCAAAAAGACAGCCGACACTGGAACGTATGACATTGGGATTATAAAAATCAGTTTTGGGATCAGTTACAATCAGTGCATTAAGCCCAAAGGCTTCGCAGCTTCTAAGGATTGCTCCAAGATTCCCTGGTTTTTCGACACTTTCTAAAATGATGATAGCCGAATCCTGCTTTGGTTTGAACTCGGCAAGATTTCTTTGTTCCAGTTTATAAATCCCGATAATCCCTTCTGTTGTTCCTCGATAGGCAATTTTTTCATAAAGCTTTTCTGACACGTAATGTACCTTAGAATCCGGCAATTTCCCTTTGAAAATCGCTTCGCAGATGTAAAATTCTTCGGGCTGGTTGCCAAAATGCAGTGCACGCTCGTTCTCCTGCTGGCCTTCCACAATAAAAACGCCGGCTTTTCTCCGGTCCTGATTTTTAGAAAGAAGTCTGGTCAGTCTTTTGATTTTTTCGTTTTGAAGGCTTTCGATGAGCATTTTTCTGAATTTTTCACAAATGTACAATGTATAATGTATACTGTAAAATGTGCCTTATGAAAAGTTGAATCTTTACGATCTGCGGTATGCGTGAGGGATTGCAGTGAAAAGCCCGCAGCGAGGTACGAGCGAGGACTTGTAACATAAAGCCCGGCCCGCGATGCTGCTATGTGTGGGGGGAGGGCACGCCCAAATATTTATTACAAGAAGTTGAAAATTATCTATCTTTGTTTTATGATTTTACGCGGAGAAAATTTAATCAAAGAATACGGACCCAAAAAAGTTGTAAAAGGAGTGTCTCTGGAGGTTCAGCAGGGTGAAATTGTCGGACTTTTGGGGCCAAATGGTGCGGGGAAAACGACATCCTTCTACATGATTGTGGGACTGGTAAAACCAACTTCGGGCAATGTTTTTCTTGATAACCAGAATATAACGCAGGACGCGATGTACAAAAGAGCCCAAAAAGGTATTGGATATCTGGCTCAGGAAGCTTCTGTTTTCAGGAAATTGTCTGTGGAGGATAATATCCTGGGTGTTCTGCAGCTTACCAAACTTTCCAAAAAAGAACAGCAAAAAAAATGTGACGAGCTGATCGAGGAATTCCATCTGGAACACGTACGTAAAAACCGTGGCGATCTGCTTTCCGGAGGCGAAAGACGTAGAACCGAGATTGCACGCTGTTTGGCGACAAGCCCCAATTTTATCCTTTTGGATGAGCCTTTTGCCGGTGTTGACCCGATTGCAGTGGAAGATATCCAAAAAATCGTAAGATCATTGGTAGAGAAAAATATTGGGATACTGATTACCGACCACAACGTGCAGCAAACTTTGGCGATTACCAACAAAACCTACATTATGTTCGAAGGAAAAATCCTGAAAGAAGGCCTTCCGGAAGATTTGGCTAATGATCCCGAAGTTAGGCAGGCTTATCTTGGAGAGAATTTTAGGTTTGAAAAGATTTAGATTTTATCGCAAAGGCGGAAAGTTTCTAAAATTCAAAATTATATTATAAGTCGCAAAGGAAAAACTTGGCGACTTTCTTTTATAAATACATTAAATGTTTTTTGCGACTTTGCGATAATAATTAGTCATTCCTTAAAATAAATACAACGATTTGATATTCAATATTTTATTATCAAATTTCGCTTAAAAATGTTGTATAAAATTGCAGAAAATCGTATTTTTAGGGTATAAAAAGTGGCAAAATGTTAGGAAAAATAAAACAGGATTTACAGCAAAATTTATTCAAGACCAGACTTACCGAGCTTATTAATATGGATCATCCACTTGTAAAATTAGCGCATGAGATTTCTTGGGATAAAATAGAAGCTGAGTTCGAGGGTTTATTTTCAAAAGAAGGAAGACCCTCTATTGCGGTTCGCAAAATAG
>NZ_FTPU01000059.1 GCF_900108115.1 Epilithonimonas bovis DSM 19482 | reverse complement strand
AACCATAAAAGAATCGATTGATAATCAAAGCATTGTTTTCACGGATAAAAGCACATCATACGTTGATATTTCAGATTTTGTTGAACTTCATATCACCGAAAAATCTGATAAAGAAACTACCAACGAAACCTTAAAATGGGTTCACATCACCATCAGCAATGCTAAAAGAAATCTATTGGGAAATTATCATAAAATCAAAAGAAAATATCTTCAATTGTATCTCAACGAATTTATTTACAAACTAAATCGAAGATATTTCGGAGACAAACTATTCGAAAGGCTCATTATTGCTAATATTACAGCAGTATGATTAAAAACGGATATACATAAAAATATTAATCAAAAAAAAAATACAATGGCTAAAAACGTATCAGACCATTTGGTCGAAATGCTGAAACAGGCAGGTGTCAAAAGAGTTTATGCAATTACCGGGGACAGTTTAAATCCCGTGAACGACGCGATCCGCAGGGATGGCACGATCGAGTGGATCCACGTGCGCCACGAGGAAACTGCTGCTTATGCGGCATCTATGGATGCCGAACTTAACGGCATTGGCTGCTGTATGGGAAGTTCGGGGCCGGGCCATGTGCATCTCGTGAATGGTTTATATGATGCCAACCGTTCCGGTAATCCCGTGATAGCTGTTGCCAGTACCTGCGCGACAGAAAAATTTGGGACTGAGTATTTCCAGGAAACCAATCCGGAAAAGTTATTTGCAGACTGCAGTAAAGCTGTTTTTATGGCTACCACGCCCAAAATGTTTGGTACCATGATACAGCGCGTTATCCAGACTGCTGTAAACGAAAAAGGCGTTGCTGTGCTTGGCTTACCAGGCGATGTTGCTTCCGCTGACTACGAAGATGTACTGTCCGGATCAAAATCTTTTAATACGCATCCGGTTTACAGGCCATCAGAAGCAGAATTATCTGAGTTAGCACAGGTCATCAATTCTGGCAAAAACATTACTTTCTATTGTGGGCATGGCTGTAAACATGCCGTAAACGAAATAGAAGCACTCGCAGAAAAAGTACATGCCCCTATCGCCTACTCCTTCCGTGGGAAAATCTTCTTTGACCGTACGGACAGCCCTTATTCTGTAGGGATGAACGGGCTTTTGGGTAATAAATCCGGTTATGATGCCTGTAACGATGCTGACGTTCTGGTACTGTGGGGTACCGATTTCCCTTACTCTGAGTTTCTGCCCAATAAAAAAACCATTATTCAGATTGATGAAAAACCTGAGAGAATCGGCCGAAGAGCCCATGTAGATTATGGCTATGCCGGCGATATCAGAGATACAGCTGCTGCATTACTGCCAAAAATTGAAAGCAAATCAGATGCTTCTTTCCTTAAAAAAATGAAAGACCTTTACAGGAAAGATGAAAAACATTTTACCGAATTCTCCAACAAAAAAGGAAAAGTAGGCAAGATCGAGCCGGAATATATTGCCACATTGATTGATCATTATTCTTCTGACAATGCCGTTTATACGGTAGATACAGGTATGACTGCCGTATGGGCCGCAAGATTTATCCGCGCCAAGGGCACCAGATATTTGACGGGCTCTTTCAACCACGGTTCTATGGCCAATGCGTTGCCAATGGCGATTGGTGCTGCTGCAACCAAATCCGGAAGACAGATCGTGGCAATGTGTGGCGATGGTGGCCTCTCTATGCTGTTGGGCGATTTGGCGGTGATTATGCAATACCAGTACCCGGTGAAAATCTTTGTTTTCAACAACAGCTCCCTGGGCATGGTAAAACTGGAAATGGAAGTTCAGGGCTATGTAGACTGGCAAACCGATATGGTTAACCCACCATTTGAGAAAATTGCCGAACTGATGAATATCAAAGGCCTGGAACTCAAAGACCCTGAGCAGGCTGAATCTGTTATCCAGCAGGCTTTTGAACATCAGGGACCGGTTCTGGTGAATATCTATACCAATCCTGATACACTGGCGATGCCGCCGCATATTACTTTTGAGCAGATGAAAGGCTTTGCTACTTCACTGATAAAAAAAGTAGGCTTAGGGAAATTTGATGATGTCAAAAATTCTATAAAAACCGGCATGGGCCATATTGACGAAGTGTTATAAATTACAACTGAAAGGGCAGAGTTTTCTGTCCTTTTTAATTTTAAATTAAAACCACAATGAATACATTAGCAAAAGACTTAATAAAAGGTGTAGCGGTAGGATTATTCGCCTCATGGATTAAATCTTTGGCAGAACCGCCATTGCAGAAAATTGGCGAAAAAAAATTTCCGCCAACACCGCAAGAATTGGAGATCAAAGGTGCAGATGTTACCCACCATCCCCAGAATATGCCACCGGCTGTTTTAGCTAAAGATATCTATCATGAATCCACCGGAAAAGAACTTTCTGATAAAGATGCCATTGCCGCGATGAAGTGGATCCATTACGGTTTGGGAACTGTTGTAGGTATCACTTACGTTGCTTTGGTTAACCACAACAAACAGTTTAAACTGGAGGAAGGTGCTACTGCCGGTGCCGTAGTTTGGGCACTTACACACGGTTCTACCGTCCCGGCTTTGGGCTTGCAGGGCAAAGTATCTGAAATGCCAAAATCCTGGTGGGTTTGGGAATTTGGTTCCCATGTTGTTTTTGGTATTGCCATGGAGCAAAGCAGAAAAATCATTAACAAAATCTTTTGATGGCATCAAGGAAAATATCTATGCCTGGCCAAGTTCCGGATAACTAAAATATTAAAACCCTGATATCATCTATTTACAATAATATCATCAGTTTTTACAAGCAATATCCGGCGCAAACGGTGTATTTTCGAATTGGTTTGAATTTATGAAAGGGCACAAATAGTTAGCAGGGCGGCTGCTTTATCATATTATTTATTTCAGGCCTCTATTTTTTGATTGATCCAAAGCAAAAATCTGACATCATGAACAGACTACAGTTTATCCATTTATCATTTGCAGGGGCCGTTGCGGTACCCTTTTTGAAAATTGGTGATCTACTTGACCTTAGGACTATGGAAGCAAAAACCTTTTATTTCAAAGATGACGGCATTATCCCCAACAGCAAATTTCCGCTTTTGGTTTATCAGAACGCTTTCACGGAAAGAGGCAATGCGGGAGCAGAATTTCTGGAAAAGAAATTCAAATCTAATAGCTGGTACAATTCCTGGCGTTGGGGTGTATACCCGTTTCACCATTATCACAGCACTTCACACGAGGTCCTGGGCGTATTCCAGGGAAATGCATTGTTGCATATGGGCGGCCCAAAAGGCGAAAAAATAAATGTAAAGGCCGGTGATATACTGATTATTCCGGCTGGCGTGGGCCACAAATGCATTTCGCATTCTGACGACTTTACAGTGGTTGGCGCTTACCCCAACGGCATGTCTTATGATCTTATCAAAGAAGAAAAAGACAAACATGCGCAATCATTAATTAATATTTCGAAAGTTCCTTTTCCTCCTGCAGATCCGTTCTTGGGGAAACATGAAGGACTTATCAATTATTGGAAAAAATAAATACCTGTATGAAATTTTATTTAAAATACCTGATTCTTTTTTTCTGCACCATGAACATCTTATCCTGCGGGCAGAAGAATAACCAGCCAACTAAAGCAAAAGTTATGAACCAAAAAACCATCATCGGAATAATCGGCGCAGGCCACGTAGGCGGCACGCTTGGCAAAAAGTGGGCAAAAGCAGGTTATAAAGTACTGTTCAGCTCCAGAAACCCTGAGCAATTAAGAGATCTTATTACAGAGGCCAGCCACGGTTCCGAAGCCACCACAGTAACAGACGCCGCCAAAAGAGCAGACATCATCGTGCTCGCAGTACCTTATAAGGCCGAAGCTGCGATCAGCAAACAAATCATGCCTTATATCGAAGGCAAAATCCTGCTGGATTGTGATAACGCCTACCCGGGAAGAGACGGTGAAATTGCCACCGAAGCCAGAAAATTAGGTGCCGGATTATATTCCTATAAAAACTACTTCCCGGAAACTAAATTTATCCGTGCTTTCAGTTCACTTCCGGTTGCCAATGTAGGTAGTGCCACTGCCAATAATCCTGTAGAAATACCTTATGCGGTTTCAGAAGAATCCATCAAGATTACGGCAGAAGCCCTTATTACAGCCGCAGACGGCAAGCCAAAATTTATTGGCGGGCTCGAAAACAGTGCACAGTTGGACTATTAAATTATTAATAAAAATAAACAATGAAAAACTTTAAGATCAACTATTTTTTTTCTACGGCTTCCAATCGCTATTTCACTTTTTGGGCACGGGCTGGTGCGTCTTCCGAAACTTGAGATGTTCAGTGGCTGGATGCTAAAAACGATGGAAACATCCATGATCCCAACATTCCTATTGATGCCATTCAGTTACATCTTGCCTATTCTGGAATTTATGATCGGCCTCTGGCTTCTTATTGGCTACCAAAGCAGATGGGCACTGTATGCCGGTTTAACATTAATGTCCGTACTGATTTTCGGGAGCTGTTCTATAGAAAACTGGAACGCGATAGAAGCACAGCTGATCCATGCGACTTATCTGTTTGGATTGCTTTGGTTTTTCCAGAAATATGGTGACAAAGCTGAATAATTATCTAACCAAAAAATAAAAGTAATATGAAAAACAAAATCTTCTTCACAATTGTATTAACCATCACCACCCATGTTATGAATGCACAAATCTTAAGCGGGACCCTGTGGACCGCTAAAAAAACAGACCAAGCGTACATCGTAAGTGTAAAAGATAAATCATCCGTGCTGGATGCGCTCACCGACTTTGTTTCTTCACAGAAAATAGAATCGGGACAAATCACCGGAATTGGCGCCACCAATGATGCCACATTGCGTTTTTTTGACCCGGAAACCAAAAAATATGTAGATAAAGAATTCAAGGGTCAGATGGAGATCTCCAATCTCTCCGGAAACATCTCTATGGTGGAAAACAAACTGATGCTGCATCTTCATGTTACCCTCGGAAAAAGAGATTATACCGCTCTGGCAGGACACCTTCTGGATGCCAAAATAAGGGGTGCAGGTGAATTTTTTATCTATCCCAACCCCGGAAAAGTCGTGAAAGTTAAAAATGAAGAAGTAGGCCTTAACTTCTATGATTTTACAAAATAAATAATTGTGTAGGCACTTATTTTAATTAATATCTTAATAATAAAACCACAGACTAATGAAAAAGGTAGCAGCTGTCTTTCTCCTATTAATTTTCTGTATGGCATTCGGCCAGGATCAACGTCCTGTACTGGATATTATGCTGACCAACTACCAATATCCTTACGATGTACATTTTCTGAATTTCAAAAGTCAGAACCAAGATCTCAAGATGGCTTATATGGACATCCAACCAGAAAAACCCAACAGTAAAACGGTAGTTCTGCTGCACGGTAAAAATTTCAACGGTGCTTACTGGAAAACGACTGTGGAAGCCCTGGCAAAAGAAGGTTATCGTGTAATTGTCCCGGATCAGATAGGCTTTGGAAAATCATCCAAACCAATAGGCTACCAGTTCACTTTCCAACAATTGGCACAAAATACCAAAGCGGTGTTGGATGAATTAAAAATCGATAAAATATATTTGTTGGGACACTCGATGGGCGGGATGATTGCCACACGTTTTACACTAATGTATCCGGAAACGGTTGAGAAGCTGATTTTGGAAAATCCACTTGGATTAGAAGAGTGGAAACTCGTTGCGCCATATGCTTCGATTGATCAGAATTACCAAACAGAGCTGAAGGCCAACTACGAATCCACCAAAAAATACCAAAGTGGTTTCTATTATGACAACCATTGGAAACCGGAATATGACGAATGGGTCTATCTGCTGACAGGATGGACAAAATCCCCGGATTATCCGCAAGTTGCCTTGGTCAACGCCAAAACATCTGATATGATTTTTACCCAACCCGTTGTCTATGAGTTTCAGAATATCAAAACACCAACCTTGCTGATCATAGGAACCAGAGACCGCACCGCCATTGGAAAAAACAATGTAAAAGATCCTGTGGTGGCGGCCAAAATGGGACAATACCAAATTCTGGGTAAAGAAACACAACAAAAAATAAAAGGTTCTAAACTGGTAGAGATCGAGAATGTGGGACATCTACCACACATCGAGGTTTTTGACCAGTTCATCCAACCTGTCAAAGAATTTTTGAAATAACAAATTTATAAAATGGATTTACAACTTAATGACAAAACAGCGCTGGTAACAGGCTCCACAGAAGGCATTGGATTTGCCATAGCCAAAGGACTTCTGAAAGAAGGCGCGACCGTCACCATCAATGGAAGAAAACAGGAAACAGTTGACTCTGCAATCGAAAAACTGAAAAAAGACCTGCCAGAAGCCAAAGTTAAGGGCATTGTGGCCGACTTTTCTAAGGTGGATGAGGTGGATGCCCTGATCCAACAACTGCCGGAAGTTGATATTCTGGTGAATAACGTTGGGATCTACGGCGAACAGCCATTTGAAACCACCGATGACGACACCTGGTTCCACGATTTTGAAGTGAATGTGATGAGCGGCGTTCGTCTTTCCCGCCATTATGCGCCGGTTATGAAAAAGAACAACTGGGGAAGGATTATCTTTCTCTCCAGCGAGTCTGCCGTCAATATCCCTGATGATATGATCCTGTACGGCGTCACCAAAACAGCCTATCTGGCACTTAGCCGAGGCCTGGCCAAACATCTGAGAGAAACCAATGTTACCGTGAATGCGATTTTGCCTGGCCCAACCTGGTCAGCCGGCAACCTGAAAAGTATGTCTAAACTGGCGAAAGAGCGCGGTATCTCTGTAGCAGAAGCAGGTAAAGAGTTTGTTGAAGAAAAACGCCCATCTTCTATTATCGGGAATTTTGTAGATGCCGAGGCTGTTGCCAACCTTGTGGTTTACACTGCCAGCCCACTGTCTTATGCAACTACGGGAGCGGCCCTGCGTGCAGACGGTGGCGTGATAGACAGCGCATTTTAATAAAAATAATCGAAAAACAAAAAAAAGAATTATAATGAAAAAAGTAAATATTAAAAATACAGACTTAGAAATAGCACCTATTAATTTTGGCGGTAACGTCTTTGGATGGACGCTGGATGAGAAACAGTCTTTTGAAATACTGGATAAATTTACCGAAGGTGGCTTTAATTTTATTGACACCGCAGACACCTACTCCTGGTGGGTCAACGGAAAAGGCGGACAATCCGAAACCATTATCGGAAACTGGATAAAGGAGAGAAAAAACCGCGACAAAGTAGTAATCGCCACAAAAGTTGGCTCCGAAACCAAAGAACACGGTTTTGACATCAGCAAAAAACATATCCTAAAATCTGTAGATGAATCCCTTCAGCGCCTTGGTACAGATTATATCGATCTGTATTACACCCACTTTGATGACAACAAAACTCCCGTTGAAGAAACTTTATCCGCTTATGATGAGATCGTAAAAGCCGGAAAAGTAAGATATATTGGAGCATCCAACGTCTCACCGGAACGACTCACAGAATCTTTTGAAGTTGCAGAAAAAAACAACTTTCCAAAATATGTGACACTTCAGCCCCATTACAATTTGCTCGTCAGAGAAAAATTTGAGAAAGACTATGCCCCGCTTGTTGAGAAATATGGTTTGAGTGTCTTCACTTACTGGTCTCTGGAAGCCGGTTTCCTTACCGGAAAGTACAGAACGGAAGCCGATTTTGACAAAACATCCAGAGGTGCGGGAATCAAAAAATATTTTGATGACAAAGGGAAAGCCGTTCTTGCAGCATTAGATCAGGTTTCAGCGAAACATCAGTCACAACCCGCGACAGTGGCTTTGGCGTGGCTGTTGGCCAATCCTCTGGTCACAGCACCTATCGTAAGTGCGACCAGCGACCGCCAACTGCAGACTATCTTTGATGCACCGGAACTGAAACTGGATTCTGAGGACTTGAGCATTCTTAACAATGCGGGCAAATAAGTAATAAATAACAATTGGGCTTACACTTTAAAAAGTAACAACAAATGTTTAAAGTACTCAATAGATGACAGAAGAACAATCAAAACTGACCAAAGGTCAGGTTCTCGGGATGGCTGTCGTAGCAGGGATTTGCGTTTCAAATATCTACTATGCGCAGCCTATTCTGTATCAGATTGCGCAGACTTTCCACGTCTCAGAAAGCAAAATGGGTATTATGGTAGGTTTGGGGCAGGTTGGTTATGGTGCCGGGCTGCTAACGCTGGTTCCGCTGGGTGATAAAGTAAACCGCAAAAAATTAATCCTGATTTTATTGGCCATCCTGTTCTGTATCCTGGCGGCTATAGGAATGGTGACGCAGTATTATTACATCTTTTTGTTTAGCCTGCTGCTTGGCCTCACCGCTGTTGCCGCGCAGGTCATTCTGCCAATGGCCGCTGAATTATCAGGCAACGAAAAAGGCAAAAATGTTGGTATTATTTTCACCGGGATTCTTGTGGGCATCCTGATGGCAAGAGTTTTCAGCGGTTATATCTCAGAATGGAGCAGTTGGAAAGTTGTCTATTACATCTCCGCCGGCTTTACAGTGCTGTCTCTGGCTTTCGTTTATTATAAATTACCAAGCATACAACCGACTTTCAAAGATTCTTATTTTAAATTAATTTCATCTTCTTTTTATCAGTTAAAACGCTTTCCGAAACTTAGATACCTGGCACTGATGGGCGGACTGGCTTTTTCGGTTTTCTGCTCATTCTGGACAACACTCACCCTGCTTTTGGTGGAAAAACCCTACCGATACAGCTCGGATACCATCGGGCTTTTTGGGCTGTTAGGAATTGCCGGTGCTTTGATCGCTCCCATGATAGGAAAAACAGCAGACAAAGGCGGATCACAAAAAACGCAACTATTTGCAGGGATTATCCTGCTTTTGGGAAGCCTTTTTATCCTACTATTCCCCAGTCACCTTGTAGCAGTTCTGTTGGCGGTTATTTTTATTGATGTTGGTGTGCAGTCGATTCAGGTGACCAATGTGGCATTGATTTATAAATTAGATCAGAAAGCCAACAGTCGCATCAATACAATTTATATGACTTCCTACTTTGTGGGTGGTGCGCTGGGTACCTTTATAGGACTCAAATGTTGGGAATTAGGAGGCTGGCATTATGTTGGATTACAACTGGGTATATTCAGCGTTGTTATATTTCTGATGAATTTGTTTAACTTTATCAAACCTAACCAAGCTAAGCTTAATCCATCATAAGAATTTATAATATGAAATAATCCTTACTTGTTTTGCAAAAAAACTGATGAAGATTAAGGCGTTTCTAAATAATCTTTTAAAGAGAAAAAATATCCACGTATGAAATTATCCATCACCTTATTCAGCTTATTTATGGGACTACAACTCAACATGGCTCAGGCATTAAAACCAATTGCTTATAAAGACGGCAGTCAAAAACTCAACGGGCTTGTAACGTCGAATGCCGGCAAAAAACTACCGGGTGTTTTGATCTTACCAGCCTGGAAAGGCATCGACAACGAAGCTAAAAACGCTGCCCTGCAACTGGAAAAACAAGGCTATATTGCCTTTGTTGTGGACATCTATGGCGAAGGCAATATCCCTGCTGACAACGCCGCCGCTGCTAAGATCGCAGGCCAGTACAAACAGGATTACAAAGCTTATCAGCAGAGAATAACTGCCGCTCTGGAGGAACTGAAAAAACAAGGCGCCAATACAGATAAAATTGCTGTGATTGGCTACTGTTTTGGAGGCACAGGCGCACTGGAAGCTGCCAGAGCCGGATTGCCGGTAGCCGGTGTTGTTTCTATCCACGGCGGATTGGCCAAGGGAATCGACAGGCTCAATGTTCCTATAAAAACAAAAGTATTGGTAGAAAATCCTGCCGATGACGAGAGTGTAAAACCGGAAGACCTCAGTAACCTTATCACCGAACTAAAAACCGGGAAAACGGATTGGCAAATCATTACTTATGCCAATTCCAAACATACATTCACAAGCCCTGAATCGCCCGATTATAACGAAATGATGGCAAAACGCGCCTGGAATCATACTTTGATGTTTCTGAAAGAGATTTTGAAATAACAAAAACTTTAGATTGTTAGAAACTCACGTTAAGTAATAAAATCCAGATAATTTTCTTTATCAATCACGGAAAAATCTGCGTTGGGATACGCCGATGAGAATTGCGAAGGAATTTTGGTTTTACCACTTTTCCATTTATATTCAAAGGCATTTATTTTATCGTTTTCAGTTTCAATACGATCAATCTCCTGTTGCGTGTGTGTTCGCCAAAAATAGCTATCCACATTCATTTGCATGTAATGGATTTTTTTCAATCTTTCCGCTTGCAGATAATTTTCCCAAAGTTTTCCGACATCTTCCCGGAGATTCAACGGATTAAAATTACTGATTAACGCATTCCGGATTCCGTTGTCCACAAAATACCATTTTTTCATTTTGGTAATTTCGTTATCACGGTTTCGGCTAAACCCTTTCACGTCATAAACGATAAACACTTTTTTGAACAAATCAAGATATTTTTCAACAGTATTTTTACTGATTTGAAGTTCCTTTCCAAGAGCTTCCAATGAAATTTCGCTTCCCGTCCTAAATGCTAATTTTTGTAACAGAGCCAAAATTGTATCTCTTTTTTTAATCCCTTCAAATGTGAGAATATCTTTTAACAGATAAGAATGAACCAGTTCTTTGAGATAATCCTGCTTTTGTTGCATATTTTCCAAGTGAAGCAGCTCAGGATAACCTCCAAAAATCAGGCGTTCTTCAAGTTTTCCTTTGGTTTCTGCAAAATTTTCTATCATAGAAAATTCCATTTGCGAAAGCGGAAAAAGTTCAAAAGAATACATCCTGCCAACAAGCGGTTCGCCGATTTGGTTGTTCAGCTCAAAAGCAGATGAACCGGAAGCAATAATTTTTAGTCCGTCAATCGTATCAATCATCAGCTTCATTTTTTTGCCGATTTCGGGAATTTCCTGTGCTTCGTCAATAATAAGAAAGTGGCAATCGCCAAGCAGTCTTTTGTAATTTGCAGTGCTTCTTACTTCCAGAAGATTATGCGTTTCTACATCATCGCCGTTTAGGAAAATAACTTTTTCCTTTGCTTCGCTTTCTATTTTTTTGAGAATTTCGGTTTTCCCTACTCGTCTTGCTCCCAAAAGAAGTATCACCTTATTAGGCTGAATCTTTTTATTAATCAAGATTTCAGCTATTCTTCTCAGTTCCATTTTCAGATTGTTTTACAATGCAAATATATGAAATTCCGTCAAACAACTGACGGAAATATATTAAATTCCGTCAAACAACTGACGGAAATCTGTTAAATTCCGTCATTATAACAAATTGCATTTCTGTGGCTTAATTAAAAATTGGGGCAGTTCGAGCTATTTAAAGTAATGGAAAAGAATTAATGATCTATCCCTTTTGCCCATGAAACTTCGACAGGCTCAGCCTGACAATGTTTAAATATTGCGATAAATATTCGAGATGTCACCTGAGATTATCAAAGGGCTCTGTTAGAAACCACTTATTAATACTGTTTCTCAATATTTCATTAAAGGGATAAGTCAAAAGAATTAATAATATATTTTTTTACACTATCAAACGGATAAACACACAAATGAGTAATATTCCTTCATAAAACATTGTTTTTCAATATGTTTTTATAAGAATACAAAAACCCACCTCTCTGTTTTTCAGAACAATTCTGTCTGTATCCAAGGTGGTTTTCTTCGTTTTTTCTGTTTCGTGTAAGTTCTCCTGCTGTTCTGTACCATCCAAAATATTTCCAGATGGCTGATTAAATGAATCCTGATGAGTGCCGCAATGGTAGAAAATGCCTTTTTGCTCTTTGATTTTACACGTAGAACCTGCAACAGTAGCTGTGCAATCAGGGTACACCAAATTTGGGTTTTGATGCCGTTTTCTGT
>NZ_FTPU01000088.1 GCF_900108115.1 Epilithonimonas bovis DSM 19482 | reverse complement strand
GGATCAAGATCAAACCTTGGGGACTAGGCAAAAATTTTAGATAATCTGAAAAGGAAAAATACTTTGTCTTTAACACCTCTAAGCTGCATTCTGAATTGCTTTATTTTCGAATTAAACGATTCTGCAGATGCATTGGTACTTCTTCTTTCAAAATAATTCAGGATGTCATTATAATGGTTTGTAATCGTATTTTTAAGTGTTGAAAAGGATTTAAAACCTGATTCTTCCACATCTTTAAACCAATGGGCAAGTTTGAGCATTGCTACAGATTTTAATGTGTTCTGATTATAAATTTTCCTTAGTTTATCGGATAAATTGTAAGCTTTTTCCAAATCTGGATATTCATTAAACAGAATTTCAGCTCTCTCACCTTGGCTTTCCGTCCATTTTTCTCTGCTTTTGTAAAGTAAATAACGGCTTCTTGCCAAGAGTTGCTTTGGGGTGTCGCCATTGCTGAAAACTTGGATTTCTGGTTTTGCTTTCTTTTCTTTAGCTTGTTTTAGGATTTCATTTTCTGAATCAATCGCTTCCCACCGGTATTTTACTCTAATTTCTTGAACAGCTTCTGCGGCAAGCTTCTGGACATGGAATCTATCCACAACCTGTACCGCATTGGAAAAGCATCTTTTGGCAACGAGTTTCATAGAACCTGCCATATCTAAGGTGACCTCTTTTACTTTCAGTCTTAATTTTCGATCGATTTTAAGTAGTTTATCGATCGTTTCTTCGCTTTTAGTTCCTTTGATAATGGCAACAATACTTCCTTTTTTACCCTTGGCTTGTTTGGAAGTAAGTACGGTGTAAAGTTCTCCCTGAGATAAGGCTACTTCGTCTAAAGAAAGGTGTTCTGAGAGGTTTTTGGGATATAGAATCCAGTCTTCGGCGTGTTGTTTTTGATGCCAGTCTTTAAAGTCACTGAGCGATTTCTTATACTGTCTTCGGAATTTTTTCCCATTAACACCGTACATCTCTCCGATAGTTTCTAAAGGAAGCGCTTTAGTATCGGCTGATTTTTTTTAAGAATGATGCAAAATCCTGCGTCATTCGGGTTCCTTTGGCGATAAGATTCCAATCTCTTTGTAGAATTTTGCCTGACTTCAAATCAGTCCATCTTCTGCGTTTGATATGCAGCTGTACGGCTTTTCCACGAAGCGGAAAGTCATCAACCGTAATCTCTTCATGAAAGCCTTTAGATTGAAGCTGTAAAACTGAAAATTCTTTGGGAATTGTATTTTTCTCTTCAAAATAAAGGTGAAGCAAGCCATCAATATCTTCAAATTTTACAACATCAAAGTATTCAATTAAGTATTCAGGTAATAATAGCTTGAGTAGGTCTTCTGTTTTCATCCTCTACAAAAGTATCAATTTTTGCCATTACTCCCCAACTTTTGTTGCTGATCC
>NZ_FTPU01000023.1 GCF_900108115.1 Epilithonimonas bovis DSM 19482 | reverse complement strand
ACTTTCTTTAAACATTTCCTTGAGCAAAAGCATTCCTGCTATTTTGCGAACCGCAATAGAGGGTCTTCCTTCTTTTGAAAATAAACCCTCGAACTCAGCTTCTATTTTATCCCAAGAAATCTCATGCGCTAATTTTACAAGTGGATGATCCATATTAATAAGCTCGGTAAGTCTGGTCTTGAATAAATTTTGCTGTAAATCCTGTTTTATTTTTCCTAACATTTTGCCACTTTTTATACCCTAAAAATACGATTTTCTGCAATTTTATACAACATTTTTAAGCGAAATTTGATAATAAAATATTGAATATCAAATCGTTGTATTTATTTTAAGGAATGACTAAATATATTCATCTAACTAATTAAATTATAAGTAAATATACGAAATTATGTGTAATTACGGATATTCATAAATCCTTTTACTGGATTTAACAAAACGAGAACTTCTAATCAATTTATCCCCACGCTTTATTCATTTGTTCGTCTGTAAATGCTTCCGTCACTTTCATATATTTGTCCAAAACTGCATCTTTTTTGATGTTTGCAATCTTCTTAATGGCTTTAGGTTCCATTCCCAAAAGTAGAGAATTGGTTATGAATGTTTTTCTTGCGGTGTGACTTGTAATAAACTTACATTTTGGTTGAGTTAAAGACTTTTTCTTGTTGCCAACAAACCAATGAATAGTAAATGGTTGTGTTATTTCTGCCAATTCGCAACATTCCTTGATGTATTCATTAAATTTTTGTGATGAAATTATAGGTAAAGGTTCATAGATTGTTCCTTTGTATTTTTCCAAAATAGCTTTTGCATATTTATTGAGTTTAATGGCGTGATTTTGGGTTTTAGTTTTTTGGATAGAAAGAACAATATGATCTTCAGAAATATTTGCTAAATGTAATTTCGACAAATCAGAAAATCTTAATCCAGTGAAACATCCCATACAATAGAAGTCTCGGACTTGAGATAGTCTATCATTATCAAAATCTTTTTCATAAAGTTTCATCAACTCATCAAATGATAGATAAACAATATCAATATCGTGTTCAGTTGCTCTGAATTTTTCAAACGCTCGATTCGTGTTATATCCTTTTTCAGTTGCCCAATTTAAAAATGACTTTAAAACCTTAATTACTTTAGCAAAATAATTTTGTTTCATTTTTTTGGTTTCGTAAGAGTAGTCTCTCAATTGTTCAAAAAAAGCATCGTCAATATTGTCAAATGAAAGCGAAAATCCATTTTCTTTACAAAAGAATTCCAAATAGTTTTTTATTGTGTTTTGTCCCTTAATTGTATTAGGGGTTTTAGTAAGTTTTCCTTTTTCGATGTACTCATTAAAGCAATTAAAAAAATCGAACTCATCAGATAGAGTAGTTTCATCTTCTGAATCAATCTTTTCAATAAACAAATCTTTAGTTGGTTCAATTTTATTAGCCCTGAAATAAAGAGATATATCCTGAATTTTACTCTCTATTTCCTGTAGTTTTTCATTTATTTCATCATAGCCGTAATACTTTTCTTTTTTAGAATTGGCTTTGACACGATTATTTTGCCAATCCTGAAGTTTGCAGCTCAATCCTGTATTTCTTTTAATTACAGAACTATTTATTCTAAACAAAATTCTAATAGGCATTAAACCTTCTTGATTTATTTTGTCTTTTCTTAATTCAAAAATATATTTTATCATCGGCTTAAATAAAATAAAAATTACAAAAGGGGGAACAAAAAGGGGGACAAATTTGAATTTAAAATCACGAAATTTTAAGAAACAAAAAATATAAAAACCTTTTATGAGCCAAATATACTGAATACAAACGGATTAAAAACAAGAAAAATTGAGAAAAGTATTGTGGTAGTCCCGTCTGGGGTACTTAAAAAGCTGTTAATCTTTTGATTAACAGCTTTTTTGTTTTTGATCTGTTCACTACAGTAATTCTAAAAGTTCCTCTATTGTGTCGAAACCTCGATTTTTTGCATAATAGGTCTGAAGTTCTACATAAAACTTCTCTTTTGGATAAAGTTCAGGATCAGCTTTATGCTTTTCAAGCAATTCCCTGCCATGCTGTGGGCGCGGTCCCCAATGTGCAATCTCATTAAAGTTTTCATCCATAAAAATCACAATAGGAATCGATTTTCCACCGTTTGTCAGGTAGCTATCAATAAGGGAGGGATCCTGGTCCCGGTATGTAATTCGTACTTCAAACTGCTCAAAGAACTTGACAACAACCGGTAAAACCTGGCTGGCATCGCCACACCACGGTTCTGAAATAATTAGGATTTTACCGTTAAAGTTTTTGTTGGCTAACTTTTTTACCTGATCAGAATTAGGAATATATTTTTCCCACATCCTGTTCATCCTTTGGATGCCTAAGCGGTAGTATTCTGCATATTCAGCCTCGTGTGTATTTTTTGGATTACCGAGCCTTTCCCCGGCATCCCGTAGGTACTCGGTGTATGATACGGCATTGTCCCAATAGTTTTTGATATCCATTTTATAAGTTATAGAATTAATGAAATACATGTGGCGAAGTTCATCCGTACTTCTGTAGTATTCGCTTAGTTTATTGTCAATCAGGTTTTTGATGAATGATTTTAGATCCTGATATTGAGAATCTTCGCTAAAATAATAGTGATTTTCGTAATGCCAAAAAAGGGCTTTAGGATTTGAAAAATTTAGCGAATTTTCATCTCTCCTACAATAAGGATTTTCTGACTCTCCTTTATAATAGCTAAATTCTGATAAGTCTAAGATCACAATTATATTTTCCTCGTTTTATTAATTAATAACATATCAGCCAAAACAAAAGCTGCCAAACTTTCTACAATAGGAACGGCTCTCGGAACTACACAAGGATCATGTCTTCCTTTGCCTTCTACAACTACAGTTTCGCCATCTTTATTAATGCTTTCTTGTGGTCTTAGAATAGTAGCAACTGGTTTGAAAGCCACCCGAAAGTAAATATCCATCCCGTTGGAAATGCCTCCTTGGATACCGCCGGAAAGATTGCTTTTCGTTGTTCCGTCTTGGTTGAATAGGTCGTTGTGCTCTTTACCTGTCATCTTTGCGCCACAAAATCCGCTGCCATATTCAAAACCTTTGCAGGCATTGATGTTCAGCATTGCTTTCCCTAATTCTGCGTGCAGTTTATTGAAGATCGGTTCTCCCAATCCGGCAGGGACATTTTTTATTGTGCAAGTCACTGTTCCGCCGATAGTATTGCCTTCTTTTTTGATTTCCTTGATCTTTTCGATCATTTTTTCAGCGGTTTCCTCATCCGGGCATCGGACGATATTGGTTTCGGTTTTAGAAAAATCCAGATCCTGATATGGTTTTTCACAAAAGATTTCTCCAACGGAAGAAACATACGCATTGATTTTGATCTCGGGAAGAAGCTGTTTGGCCAAAGCACCGGCAACAACCCAGTTCAGCGTTTCGCGGGCAGAAGATTTTCCACCACCACGATAATCGCGGATTCCGAATTTTTGATCATAAGTATAATCGGCATGGCTTGGCCTGTAGGCCTTAGCAATATGATCGTAATCTTTTGAGCGTTGATTTTCGTTTTCAACAATAAAACCAATCGGTGTCCCGGTAGACTGCCCGTCAAAGATACCTGATAAAAATCTCACTGTATCGCTTTCTTTACGTTGAGTGACAATGGATGATTGCCCCGGTTTTCTGCGGTCCAGCTCAAGCTGAACTTTCTCAAGATCTAGCGAAAGGCCAGCCGGGAAATTAGTAATCACACCACCATAGGCTTCTCCGTGGCTTTCACCAAAGGAAGACAGCGTCAGAAAGTTTCCTAAAACATTGTACATATATAGAAATTAAGGGTTAGAAACTGGACTTTTGGAATGCGTTTTTCCTCGGTTCAGGTTTCTTTAATAATTACAAATTTATGGATTTTATAATGCGCAAGTATCTTTATTCTGATTTCTAATATTTATTTTTACCAAATGGATGTTTGTAAAACTGTTCTTATACTTGGAGCCAATTCTGATGTTGCAAAGCAAGCAATTAAACTTTATCTGGAGAAAGGTTTTAGGGTTATCGCTGCTTCCCGAAACTTAAAGTCTCTGGAAGACTTTGTCGGCAAAAATCGTCTGGATCAATCTAGGATAGACATTCAATATTTTGATGCCAATGACTTTTCGTCCCATCAGGATTTTTATGATGGATTGGTTATACAGCCCAATATTGTTGTTTATGCCGCAGGATTTTTGGTTGAAAATAATACGGCCATGCAGGATTTTGATGCCAGTTTTGAAATGATGAAAACCAACTATATTGGTGCGGTTTCTATTCTCAATATTATTGCAACGGACAAATCAAACCAAAATTTAGAAAGAATAATCGGTTTGTCATCGTTGTCGGGCGTTCGCGGAAGGAAAAGTAATTTTGTTTATGGAAGTACTAAAGCTGCTTTTAATCAATATTTTGCAGGACTCCGTCAGGAATTGTCTCCTAGGAAAATTATAGTGAATGTTTTGGTCATTGGTTACATCAATACGAAAATCAACGCAGGGCTTGAACTGAACAAAAATCTGATTATGGAGCCGGACTATGTTGCTAAGTTTATCATCAATGCAGGAAACTCTTTTGAGATTGTGCCCAACTGGAAGTGGAAAATCATCTATTGGATTCTTAAATTATCACCCGAGTTTTTGGTTTCTAAATTACCTTAATATAAAATATTTATGTCTCACGTTTTTTTAACACAGTATCGTGGCATAAAACGGGTTTGGCTTTTTCCGCTTAGCCAGTCTGATTTGCTTTATAAACTGCCATACAATTTTCACAGTATTGCCAATCTTAAAACTTCCAGCCCGGAAGAATTCCCCGGACTGAAATATCTTAAAGGTTACGAAGCTGTTCTGGAACCGGGACAAACACTTTATATGCTTTCCGGCTGGTGGCATTTTATCCAATATGAGACCGAAGGCTATTCGATTTCTGTAAGGGCATTACCTTTTAGGTTAGTAGAAAGATGGCGGGGATTTAGAAACCTGGTCATCACACAACATTTTGATAATCTGATGCGAAAAATTTTTAAAGAAAAATGGTTTGCCTATAAAGTTTCTGTAGCAAAAAAGAGAGCCCAAAAAGCAATTGACAAAATAGAAGGGAAACATATTTTAGACGATATCCCTGATATTCCGATACATTTTTAAAACAAAAACGAGGGAATTTTTTCCTCGTTTTTGTTTAGAATTATTTCAATTTTCTTTTTCTGTCCCGGTTTTCTATATAATCCAAAACGGCATCTTTTGTTGTAAGCCAGTTTCGTCCTTCTTTGAAAGCGTCAATTTTGCCTTTTCTTGCCAACAGACTGATATATTCTTGCCCGTAAGGTAATTTTTCTTCTTCCACAATGTCGGAAATCGGCAGGTAATTATCATACGTGTTATTCAGCGAACCAAGATAAATATCCAGACTTCTTTCCAGAGCTTGCAAAATAAGCAATGCAAGTTTAGAGTAATTCCCATTATTGGCAAAGTTAAGTGCATCATAATATTTCTTTCTGTCATTTTTGAGGATAATAGCCGGCGGAAAACCTTCTTTCATTAATAAAAGATTAAAAAGCAAACGAACAGTTCTCCCGTTACCGTCAAAGAACGGATGGATCCAAACAAACCTGTGATGAAAGATGGTTGATTTTATGATAATATCCAAGTCAGAGGTATTGACCCAATCTACCAACTCGTTGATATATCCGTCAATTTTGAGTGCATTGGGCGGGACAAAATTAGCTCCTGAAATCCTGACGCCAGAAGTCCGGAAACGGCCTGCAAAATCTTTCTCTATTTTTTGAAGAACCAATTCGTGGATGTTCAGGATATCTCTTTCTTTTAGCAAATAATTATCAGAAACCAAGTTTTCAACAAATTCAATAGCTTCCTGGTGGTTAACAGCTTCGAAATGTTCTCGCAAAGATTTTCCCTTAATTGTAAAGCCTTCTTCAATGACCATTTTGGTTTCCTGAAGGGTCAAAGTATTCCCTTCAATACTGTTAGAATTGTAGGTCCATTCTATCATCAGGCTTTCTTTGATGCTTTTCAAAGCATAAGTGGGAATTGGGCGCAGTTTGTCCAACTCTGCCTTTTTTTCCAGAATTCTTTCAAGTTGTTTTTCTAAACCTTCAAACTGATATGGATAGTCTTGCCATTTCATTCAACAAATTTATGATTTTTATTTTAATATCGGATACACATAATTATAATTTTATCCGATATTAATGAAAATTTAATAGCATTATATTTTCCCAGATTTGGCAAATTGCGCAGATTTGTCGAAGCTTTTATAATAAGCTAAATTTGTATAATCAGCGAGAGATAAAGTATTGTAATTTAATTTCTTACTGCTGGGATTTATAATAAGCAACCGCAATATGAATTTCAAAATAAGAAAAACCTTCGCCTAATTCATCTTTAATGGCTTTTAATGATTGAATGCTTTGAGCTTTTGCAATTTCAATAATCGGTTCTATTTTGCTCATATCCATCAATTCGTCGGCTTCTATTTTTCCAATCGCAACAAAATTTGCCAAATGATTTTGAATGGTGTTGATAGACAGATTTCTGATTTTAGCGATTTCTTCAACATTGTTTCCATCTTTGTACAATTCAAAAGTCGTCGCAAAAGTTCCAGATGTCTTGGCGTTGTTCTTTTTGGGTTCTCTTTTCTTCTTCGGTTTTTTCTCGATGATTTTACTAGTCAAACTATGAATTTTGCAGTAATTTGTAATAGGAGTCAAAAATATCTCGCCATATTTTTCAATTTTAAAAGCACCAAAACCACTTATCTGATTCAATTCCTCTTTGGTATTCGGAAGGTAAGTTGACAATTCCATCAAAGTTGCATCAGAAAAAATAACATAAGGCGGAACACTTTCTCGTTCGGCAATTTCACGTCTTAAAGTTCTTAGTTCCGCAAATAAATCTTCATTTGCATCAAAGTCTGGTATTGAATAATCGTTCTCAACTTCAGCAACAATCACGGCTTTGGCTTGTTCTTTTACTTTTCGGAAGGTGACTTTTTTATCTTTAAATAAAACCAACTTGCTCTCTTCATTCAGTTTTAAAACAGAAAATTCTTCATTCGATTCACTCAAAAAACCATTAATCAATAATTGTCTTATCAAGTTTTGCCAATAATTTTTATCTTGATTATTTCCAATGCCATAAGTCGGCAAACTGCGCATCGAATCTGTAATTTTCAAACTTTTAGAACCTCGCAGAAAATCGATGATTAAGTTTTTTCCGTATCGTTCTTTCAACCTAAAAATCGCACTCAATAATTTTTGAGCATCAGTTGTGGCGTCCCAAGTTTCAAATTCACTCAAACAAAAATCGCAGGAATTGCAATTGCCATCGTGTTTTTCGCCGAAATATTCCATTAAATATTGTCGTCGGCATTTTTGCATTTCGGCAAAGTCGGACATTTGTTTTAGCTTTTGCAACATCAGTTCAGATTGCTCTTCGTTGCCTTCTATCATTGCAAATCTTCTCAATTTTATCACATCGGCAAATGAATAAAATAAAATCGCTTCACTCGGCAAACCGTCTCGTCCGGCTCTTCCCGTTTCCTGGTAGTAACTTTCAATATTTTTGGGCAAATCTGCGTGCATCACAAAACGGACATTGCTCTTGTCGATTCCCATTCCAAAGGCAATCGTCGCAACCATCACCCGGGTTTTATCCTTTAAAAAATCTTCCTGAACTTTCGCTCTTTCCACGGAAGAAATTCCAGCGTGATAAAAAGCGGAATTGACGCCATTTTCTCGCAGATTATTCGACATTTCTTCCGTTCCTTTTCTCGACAAGCAGTAGATGATTCCCGAATCATTCGGATGTTCATTGAGGTATTGAATGATGTTTTGGAAGACCGATTGTTTCGGCTGAACAAAATATTTGATATTCGCTCTGTCGAACGAAGAAATCAAAACCAGCGGATTTTGAAGATTCAATTGTTTGATAATATCTTTCCTCGTGATTTCGTCTGCACTTGCCGTCAGTGCGATGATTGGGACTTGTGGAAATTGCTTTTTAATGCCATTTAAAAATAAATAATCCGGACGGAAATCGTGACCCCAATGCGAAACACAATGCGCCTCATCTACCGCAAACAGGGAAATATCGACCTCATTCAGCAATTTTAAAAATGAACCATTATCGGCACTCAATTTTTCGGGCGCAACATATAAAAGTTTGAGCTGACCGTTTTTTAATTCATTAAAAGTCTCATTTTGCTTATAAACACTCATTGAAGAATTGATGTACGAAGCAGAAATTCCGTTGACACGCAAAGCATCAACTTGGTCTTTCATCAAAGCAATCAATGGAGAAATGACAATGGCTGTTCCTTCCAAAACCAATGCTGGAACATGATAGCAAAGCGATTTTCCACCTCCAGTTGGCATCAAAACAAAGGTGTCTCTTTTGGAAATTACGTTTTCTACTGCGTTCGCTTGCTTGAGACGAAAGTTGTCGTAGCCAAAATATTGTTGTAAGATTTGTGATGGAGATTTCATAGAATTTGTGTTTTAGTAAAAATAAGGAATTGTGATTAAATTTAAAAGTGGTTTTTATTTCGTCGGCAAAAAAAGTGTTTCTATCGGTAAAGTTTTCAAAGCGTAGCAACGTACAATAATTTTGACAAAAAATTAAAAAATATGTCACTATTTACACCACTTATTTGGATTCTCATTGTCGTTCCATTCATTGTTTTGGCTGTTTTCAGGTCAGAAAAAGTCAATCTAAAATATTTAGGATTGTTCGTCCTTTATTTTTTAACGGATTCTTACATTCAGCATTTGTCGAAGCTCTATTTTGATTTGGAGTTTATAGGATTGAAATTCGCTTGGATTGGTAAAATTTTGAGTTTGTGTTTTGCTTTGATTGTTATTTTTTCTGTTTCAAAAAAAGATAGGGAAGAAATTGGATTTACGACAAAAACAAATTCAAAAAGTCAGTTGAAATCTGGAATTTTAATTTTTCTTGGATTTTTGGCTTTCGATTTAATATTCAAACTAATTTTGTTTCCGAAAAGCGGTGATTTCGATTTAGAAACTTTTGCTTTTCAGATGACTATGCCCGGTCTAACGGAAGAATTGGTTTTCAGAGGAATTTTATTTTGGCTTTTAGACAAAGCTTTCGCACCGAAATGGAATTTTAAAGGCATCAAATTCGGTTGGGGATTTGTCATTATCACGATACTTTTTGCGGAAGCTCACGGCGTGATGCTTACAGAAAATTATGAATTCAAGTTTGACATTATCACCATTGTTTATTTAACCATTATTTCTTCTCTCAGTGTCGGGATTTTGCGTAAACTTTCGGGGAATCTTATTTTTCCAATTTTGGGACATAATATGATTAATACGATAAACGCCATCATTAGAATTTTGTAGAAACCACCAATCAAACAGCTTCAAAAAGCTATCTTTGGAGCTGTTTTTCAATTAAAAATTATGCAAAAAATATCTTCAAATTATTTTACCAAACGCGTTGGTGAATTTGATTTTGAGCAATTTTACACCCAACAAAAAAGAGTGATTTTCCATTCTTTAATGTGGTTGAGTTTTGCTTTTTTGTTATTTTTAAGTTACAGATTGGCTTATCAGCTCACGTATTTCAACAGTTTCATCCTGACACTTCGGATGTGCGTTGTCAATATGATTGTTTTCTATATTTTCTTCTATTTGCTTCTTCCAAAAGTTCTAAAATTATCATTCGGATTTGCAGTATTTTATTTGATTGTAAGCTTTCCTGTTCTTATAATTATTTGGTTATTATCAACTTATCTTTTTTCTATTACTTATCATCATTTAGGATTTGAAATTTTAGAAGGCGAATTGAAAGGTGCGATTACGGCAAGTGCAAATCAAACTTTTTGGGAAGCTATCTCTTTGAATAGGATAATTTCTCAGGCGATTATCTTCATTTCGCTTTTATCGCCTTTCTTTTTTGTTAAAATCTTATTTGAAATATCTAAACTTTACAGCCGAACGATTAAGATTCAAAACCAAAAAAATCTCCTCGAAATCCAAAACATCAATATTGAAAAAGACTTTTTGAAATCTCAGCTTAATCCCCATTTTCTATTTAATACTTTGAATAATTTATATAGTTTAAGTCTTAAAAAAGATAACGCGGTTCCCGAAGTGATTCTCAATCTTTCCGACACAATGAGTTATACTTTATACGAATCGAACAGCGAAAAACTAGAATTATGGAAAGAAATAGAATTTGTTAAAAACTATTTCGAGCTCGAAAAAATGCGTTATTCTGCCGATAGAAAAATTCATTATGAATTTCCTACTGAAAGAGATTGTATGGGTTTAAAGATTGCGCCACTTCTGAGTTTCACGTTCATAGAAAATGCTTTTAAATATGGTTTAAAATCAAAAGAATCAGGTTTTTTAAATCTTAATATAAAAATTGAAAACGGAAATTTTATTTTTGTGATAGAGAATGATTTTGAAGAAATTAAAAACGAAAACAGTCACGGCGGAATCGGAATTGAAAATGTGAAGAAACGGCTCCAGCTCATCTATCCGAACAATTTTAAATTAGAAATTTTTAGCTCGCAGAATATTTTTAAAGTGAAGTTAACCATCAATTTAATCAAATAATGGAAAAAATAAATTGCATCATTATCGATGACGAACCACTTGGCAGAGACCTCGTAGAATCTTTCGCAAAAGAAGTTTCATACCTCAATATTCTGGGGATTTTTGAAAACCCTGTGACGGCTTTATCTTTTCTGGAAGAAAATCCTGTAGACCTTGTTTTCAGTGATATTGAAATGCCAAAAATAAATGGTCTGGATTTCTTGCGGACATTAGAAAATCCGCCAGTTTTTATTTTTATTACCGCTTATCGTGAGTTCGCTTTGGACGGTTTTGATACAGGAGCGACAGATTATTTGGTAAAACCGGTTCGTTTTGACCGATTTTTGAAAGCTATTCAAAAAGCTAAAAATCACATTGATTTAAAAAGGGATTCTACTAATTCACAAAATGAAAATGACAAAATCTTTATTAAATCTGAAGGGAAAATTATCAAAATCTTATTATCAGAAATTTTATACATCGAAGCTCAAGGTGACTATTTGAATGTAGTGACGACATCGGAAATCTATTCGACCCAAATGACGCTCACTGCAATGGAAGAGAATTTGCAAAACAAAAAATTCTTTAGAATTCAGCGTTCATTTATCCTTAATCTTGATTTTGTAAGAAGTATCCACGGAAATATGGTGGAATTACTGAACGGAAAATCTATTTCTGTTTCCGTGAATAAAAAGGATGAGCTTCGTAAATTATTGGGAATGTGATTTCTTAAAAATAAAAAAGCGAAGAAAAATTTCCTCGCTTTTATTTTATGATTTTAAATCTAATTTCAGTTCCAATTCGTTGAGTTGTTCCTGATGGATGGGTGCCGGCGCATCGATCATCACATCTCTACCGGAATTATTTTTTGGGAAAGCGATATAATCCCGTATTACCTCATTTCCATCTAAAATAGCAACCAATCGGTCAAATCCGAAAGCCAAACCTCCGTGAGGCGGAGCGCCATATTTGAACGCGTTCATCAGGAATCCGAACTGCGCTTCTGCATCTTCTTTGGTAAAACCTAGCAAATCAAACATTTTTGATTGCAAATTTTTATCAAAAATACGGATAGAACCTCCTCCAATTTCGTTACCATTAAGGACTAAATCGTAAGCATTGGCTCTTACTTTCCCAGGATCAGTTTCCAGTAAACTAAAGTCTTCGGTTTTAGGCGATGTAAATGGATGGTGCATTGCGTGGTATCTGCCGGTTTCCTCATCCCATTCCAAGAGAGGAAAATCCACAACCCAAAGTGGTGCAAATTCGTTTCCTTTTCTCAGGCCAAGTCTATTTCCAAGTTCCATTCTTAAGGCAGAAAGCTGAGGTCTTACTTTATCGGCATTTCCGCTCATGACCAATATAAGGTCTCCTGCTTTTGCTCCGAATTTTTCAGCTATTTTCCTCAGGTCTTCTTCTGAATAAAATTTATTAACCGATGAAGTGATAACACCATCGTTTTGGAATTTGATCCAAACCATTCCTGTTGCGCCAATCTGCGGCCGTTTTACCCAATCGATCAGTTCATCAATTTGTTTTCTTGTGTAATCTGCGCAACCTTCTACATTGATGCCGACAACCAATTCTGCTTCATCAAATATCTTGAAGTCTTTTCCTTTTACCAGTTCATTAAGTTCTGTGAATTCCATTCCAAAGCGGATATCGGGTTTATCGTTCCCGTATTTTTGCATAGCATCGGCAAATGTCATTCTTGGGAAATCTCCGAATTGTTTTCCTGTGATATCTTCCAAAAGGTTTTTTGCCAAACCTTCGAAAACATTCATAATATCTTCCTGTTCAACAAAAGACATTTCGCAATCGATCTGGGTAAATTCGGGCTGTCTGTCGGCACGCAAATCCTCGTCACGGAAACATTTTACAATCTGGAAATAACGGTCCATCCCGCCAATCATTAGTAATTGTTTGAAAGTCTGTGGTGATTGTGGCAAAGCATAAAACTGCCCCGGATTCATTCTGCTTGGAACCACGAAATCTCTTGCACCTTCTGGTGTAGATTTGATCAATACGGGCGTTTCTACCTCAATAAAACCTTCGCTAGACAAATAGTTTCTCACTTTTTGCGCCATCTTGTGGCGGAAAATTAGTTTGTCTTTTACAGGATTTCTTCGGATGTCAAGATATCTGTATTTCATTCTCAGCTCTTCACCGCCATCTGTCTCATCTTCTATGGTAAAAGGTGGTAACTGAGCTTCATTAAGGATGGTTAGTTTTTCAACCAAAATCTCGATGTCGCCGGTTGGGATTTTTGGATTTTTAGACGCCCTTTCGATGACAGTGCCTTCTGCCTGAATCACAAATTCGCGGCCTAAGTTTTTTACTGAATCCAGCAGTTCTCGGGAAGTTCTTTCCTCATCTAATACCAATTGTGTAATGCCATAACGGTCCCGCAAATCAATCCAAATTACAAAACCTTTGTCCCGGATGGTTTGCACCCAGCCGGAAAGTGTTACTTTTTCATTAAGATTGGCCAGCGATAATTCGCCGTTGGTATGTGTACGGAACATTTTTTTAGATGTTAGATGTTAGACTTTAGATATTAGACTTTTAGTTGCCCAATTTCCGAATGCAAAGATAAGATTTTGTGAGGAATTAATTTTTCTAAGTACGAAAACTTTGTCGAAGATTTAAACTTTATCAAAGTGAACAATCCTGGCGAAGCACGTAAGGGATGGAAGTGGATATCCTTTTTTGTTATTGCGATTTCTGAAAAGTTCAACAGATTGCTTCACTTCGTGCGCAATGACAAAAAAGATAGAAACGGACAGCCCGACCCGAGCGGCTGCCCAACGCGTTGGCGAGGGATACGCCCAGATAATTGGCGGTTTAAAAATTAATTCATAAATTCGTAATAATCAAATACTTAATTATTATGGGAAAAGGTGATCAAAAATCTACCAAGGGCAAAAGGGTGCGCGGAAGCTACGGCAAAACAAGACCCAGAAAATCTTCCAAACCGATAGCTGTCGTGGAGAAACCTGTAAAGGATGTTGCAACACCTAAAACTAAAGTTGCAAAGCCTAAAGCCGAAAAACCTTCTGAAAAAGAAGAAAAACCTAAAGTAAAACAAACCAAAAAAGCCGAAGAATAACCTTCGGCTTTTATATTGTTCATAATCTCAGTAATAAACGGGTTATGTTTACCAGCGAGATCTTTTAATTATCATTATTTTCCAAAAATGCTGCCCAAAAGGCCGCCAATACCGCCCTGTTGTTGAGATTGCTGCTGGTTTCCGCCACCTAACACACTTCCCAGGATATCGCCTAATCCTCCACCTGAAGATTGAGCTGCTCCACCAAGAACGCTACCTAGAATATTGCTTAAAGGATTATCTGAAGCTTGTGTCTGCTGAGAAGAGCTACCAAGAATACCACTTAATAAATCTCCCAGTCCTCCTGATGAAGTAACATTGTTGGCCTGTTTTTGCTGGCCAATATAGCCCATGATGACCGGTGCTAACATTGCCAAAACCGGCCCGATTTTATCCGAAGATATGCCGGTGTTTTGAGAAAGTTGGTTTTCAACTGTGGTTTTTTGTCCTCCAAAAATATGGTCAAGAATAGAATTGCCTTCTTGTTCTCTGTTAAGTGCTTGTGAAGGATCTGTAAGAATGCTGCCGTTGTGGTCTTTGTCCAAAGCATTGTTAAGCGCATCGGCTTCTTTTGGGTCTTCTGATTTTTTTCTAAGATAGCTGATAACCAGTGGTGCAGCTACTGCCAGCAAAGCAATAATCTGGTTTTTGCTGATCCCGAATTTGTTCTCTGCCTGTTGTGCCACCTGATTCCCGGTGCTGCCTGTGATAAGGTCTAGTAAACTCATAATTTATGTTTTTTAAATGTTATCAAAGATAAACAATATGCAGCTAATAGCAATTAGCTTATGGCTATAGGCTTTAAAACCGCAAACTGTATATTTAACTTATTATAACTGCTTAAGATTAAAAGTGTTAAATTTTTGACTAACTGATTGTTACCATTATTTGGATTTTATCAATATTCGGTTTTGTCTTCTTTTTGTTCCCATTGTTTGAAGGCTTGTAGCCCTTCTTCCCGCAATAGCTGGGTGATAGGAATGGCTCTTTCCTCCAGAGGTAATTTTACTTCGTCATAGATAAATGAATCATCAAAACCGATATTTTTTGCATCAGTTTTGGTATTGGCATACCATATTTTATCAATTCTTGCCCAGTAAATGGCGCTCAAACACATCGGACAAGGCTCACAGGAAGTGTAAATTTCGCAACCGGAGAGATTAAAATCGTTGAGGTTTTTGGCAGCATTTCGGATGGCCATTACTTCTGCATGTGCCGTTGGATCATTATTAATGGTTACCTTATTAGCACCTTCGGCAACAATTTTACCGTCCTTTACAATCACCGCACCAAATGGCCCGCCGCCCAGTTTTATATTTTCGCAGGAGCAGGCAATCGCCCGTCTCATAAATTCTTCCTGAAATGACATATGTACTTGGAAATTAATTAAACAAAAAAAACTGCTTTGGAAAAAAAGCAGAAATTGAAGTTACAAAAAATTATCCTTCACACCTAATTTTTAAAAATAGGAACATTGCTGCAGGCCTCACCAAACATGAGAGACTTTACCAGCGGTTTCAGTTGCTCTACCAGTTCTACATAGGCATTGTTAGGGATCAGTTCGTCACTGCAGCCCTTTACCAGAACACGTTTATCCCTCATTTCAGAAAAATCGTATGTTTGGATTGCGTTATGCATCAGCAAAACTTCCAGGTCTTCGCGGTTTCCAAAAACTATTTTTTTTGCCACATCTGTAATTTGCGCTGTAATGAGGAAATACGCCCAGAGAGGGATGATGACATCCGCAGAACAATAGATGTAAACATAGGCGTCCTGATAGATCTGTACATCAATATTTTTAATTTTTTCGCGGAAGTCTTTTTCTTTCAGGATCATACCTTCCCAAAGAAAATCTTTGATGTCAATTCCCAAGCGTTTTCCCTTCGGAACCAGATCGGAAATATCGAAATTGATGAGTCCGCTTTCTGCAACTTTGTTTTTTATTTCTAAATCTTGGGACATTTTTTTATTCTTTCGTTTTTCTCTGTTATCGGGTCAAACAAGGCGAGTATTTTAAGTTTCAATATTTCTGTAATCTGTTCAGGTATTTTCAGCCCAAAATCTTCTGAATAAATTTTAGTTCTTATTTTCCCATATTGTAGTTCAACTCTATCAACAATTCTAGACTCCTTAATAATCTGAATAAATAATGATATTAAATATTGACTTTTAGGGAGATCATCAATTATATACTCTTGACACACTAAATCATCACTCTTAAATCTATAAATCCTTTCGGATTTCCATTCAAAATTAAGGGAATTTATTATTTCCGCTAAATCATATAATTCTAATTTTTTTATTGTAAATTTATTTTGAAAATAACTTTCGTCTAAATCAAAAATATTATTTTCATAAGAAGCATATTCATTGATTGTATTAACTATATTATTAATGTCCATTATGTCTACTGGGCGAAAACTATTTTTAGACTTTAATTTAACATTTATTTTTCTATGTTCAGAAAAATCTTTGGAAAAAATTATTAATTCAGCTTCTAATATTTTTTCATCGACTGTTTTATACTCCACAATATAATTTATTTGTACAAAATTTGAAGTGATTGGACACCGATGAAATTTATTATTATAGGTTTTGTATCCGGGAATATAATAATTATTATTTTTGCGTTTTAAAAATTTAAAAACGGCTCTTTTTAATGAATCATTTGGGTGGTCATATATACTACCATAATGAACGTAAAATTTACCAATCTTATCAATATTATTTATTAGAAAATATTCTCTATTCATTTTTAAAATTGTAGTTAAAGATATATAAAAATTGAATACGAAGTTATTGCTCAATTTTATTAATACCTATACTATTATGTTATTCATTTACTGCTGTCCGCCTAAGTTCTTGTTCTTTCATTTTAACTACCAGTTGTTCAATTTTTTCTTTTGTTAGACCGAGTTTATCAGTATATTTTGTATAATATTCTTTCAATCGTTCATCTAATAGTTCGGTGTCGTCTATGAAATCACAGAAATACTTAATCATTTCAATCTGCCCAATTTCAGAATAGAATTTTTCAATATGTAGTTTGAAGTATTTATGTGCCAAATAATTCCTTATGCAAAGGATCTTGTTAAGTTGGTCAACTATCTCACTGTTCAAACTATAGTTTTGCTTGACCTCATTAATGAAATTGCCCATTGTTTTTTTAGAGTTCTAAACCTCATCAATAATATTGTTAATTTCTTTGTTGGTCTTGATTTTTTTATTGAATATTTTACTTGTCCAAAGCATAATTGATAATGTTTCTTCTAAACATTGTCCAAAATAAATGGCAACCCCAAAATATGCATAAATTAGCCGATGCCTTCCACTATCGTCTTCTCTTTCATATTCGTCTTTAGCTATGTCAAATTGTTTTTTCATCAGACTTTCAAAGATACAAAACTTTCAAAAACGCATTGCCCGAAAATTCATTAACTTTGAATCCGTTGAGATTTCTACGAAATGACAAAAAACCGAAAAAACTTCCACCTTCCGACATCCATCTTCCAGCCAATAAATCAACATCTATGAAATACTACATAATTGCAGGTGAAGCTTCCGGTGATCTGCACGCTTCCAACCTGATGAAAGCTATTAAACAGAAAGACCAAAATGCAGAATTTCGTTTTTGGGGTGGTGACCTCATGCAGAAACAGGGTGGGACGCTGGTCAAACATTACCGTGATCTGGCTTTTATGGGATTTCTGGAAGTTGTTCAGAATCTGAAAACCATTCTCAATAATATCAAATTTTGCAAAAAAGACATTCAGGCATATAAACCTGATGTTTTGATTTTGGTAGATTACCCGGGATTTAACCTAAGGATTGCCAAGTTTGCTAAAGAATTGGGAATCAAAGTTGTTTATTATATTTCGCCTCAGCTTTGGGCCTGGAAAGAAGGCCGTGTGGAAACGATTAAAAAATATGTCGATGAGATGTTGGTGATCCTTCCTTTCGAGAAAGATTTTTATAAAAAACATCAGGTCGAAGCCCATTTTGTAGGACATCCTTTGCTGGACGCGATCGAAGGATTGCCACCGATTGACAGTCAAACATTCAAAAAAGAAAACCATCTTAACGATAAAGAGATTATTGCGCTTTTGCCCGGATCCAGAAAACAGGAAATATCAAAAATGTTGCAAATAATGTTATCAGTCAGAGATCATTTCCCGGATTATCAATTTGTAATTGCCGGTGCGCCAAGCCTTGATAAAGATTTCTATGAACAATTTGTGGATGATGATGTGCATTTCGTTTCCAACAGGACTTACGATCTGCTCAGATGTTCCAAAGCGGCTCTGGTAACTTCGGGAACGGCAACTCTGGAAACCGCTTTGCTCAATATCCCGGAAGTGGTCTGCTACAAAGGAAGCCGAATCTCTTACGAAATCGGGAAACGATTGATCAGGAATATCAAATATATTTCCTTGGTCAACCTGATTATGGACAAAGAAGTAGTAACAGAACTGATCCAAAATGATCTGAATACTAAGAATCTGGTTGAAGAACTTGACAAGATTCTCAATACCAAAAAAAGAGATGAGGTTCTGACAGATTATGAAATCCTGAGAACCAAATTAGGCGGAAACGGTGCAAGCGAAAATGCTGCGAAAATCATTGTAAATCTGAAATAATGGAATTAGAAAAATTATTACAAAAAATAGAATCTCTCATACCGCAAATTGATCAAGTGAATTTGCGAGTTTCCAAGGCTTCCGTTGGCTGGCATCTGGAGCATTCTCTATTGATTATCAACAGTAGTCTGAAAGGTTTGACGATGACCAATCCTAACGATTATAAGCCGAAATTCAGTATCAAGAAGTTTGTGTTTCTCAACTTTGGAGTCATTCCGCGAGGGAAAATCAAAGCACCAACACAGTTTGTTCCTCTGGAAACGCCGATAAAAGAAAGCATTGGGAAGCTAATCACTATGGCAAAAGAACGATTATCAGGTATTGAGGTTTTGCCGGAAAAAGCCTTTATCACACATCCGTTTCTTGGTGATTTTGATAAGAAAACGACACTCAAATTTTTAGGCCTTCATACCAATCATCATCTGAAAATTATTGATGACATTCTGAAACGTTAAAAAAAAAACTCGCTTTTTCTTGCTAACTCATTGTGTTTTAATAAATAAGTTTTAATTTTATTAATAATAACACAAATGAGAATCAAAAATGACCGGAAACGAAATATCTTACATTGTAAGAAAGGCAATTTTCAATGTCTATAATGGCTTAGGGCCTGGTTTATTGGAATCTGTTTATCACAAAATTTTAATCTATGAACTTGAGGACTTAGGTTTGGAAGTTAAGTCAGAAGTTTCTGTACCTGTAATTTATAATGGTATCACTTTCAGTTGTGAGTTTAGGATTGATGTTTTGGTTGAAAATAAAGTGATTGTTGAAGTCAAATCTGTTAAAGAATTAGAGAATGTTCATTACAAGCAGTTATCAACCTATCTCAAATTGTCTGATAAAAAATTAGGGATTTTGGTTAATTTTAATTCTGATAATATTTTGAATTCTATTAAAAGAGTTGTGAATAATTTAAAATATGAATCCTCGATATATTACCTAAATTTTGTAACTTAGTATCAAATAGTTATCATGAACCTACTCAATTTCGTAGAGCAATATCCTGATGAGGCAAGTTGCAAATCAAAATGGAAAGAATTTCGGGACAAGCAAGGCGTAGAATGTCCCAAATGCGGCGGAAAGGAGCATTACTGGAAGCAAGACAAAGAGCAGTATGAGTGTAAAAACTGCAAATACCGGCAAAGTTTGCGCAGTAACACAGTGATGCACGGCAGCCAGCTGCCTTTCCGCTACTGGTTTATTGCGATGCATCTGCTTACCTCGACCAAAAAAAGTTTTTCGGCACTTGAGCTGCAACGGCAATTGGGACACAAATATTACAATCCTATATGGGAATTGCTGCATAAATTACGCGCTGCGATGGGCAACCGGGATGCCAATTATACGTTGTCTGATGTAATCGAATTGGATGAGGGCTTTTTTTCGACAGAAATTCCCGATGAGGAAAAAGAAAAACCGTTAAAAAGAGGACGTGGAAGCCAAAAGAAAAGCAAGGTTCTGGTGATGGTGGAAAGCCGTCCCGTAGAAGAAAAAACCAGGAAAAAAGGAAAATCCAGACAAGTAGGATACCTGAAAATGAAAGTGATAAACGACTTGAAATCAGAAACGATAACTCCGTTGGTAAAAGAAAATGTGGAAGAAACTGCAACGATAGATTCGGACGATTCCACCTCATATACCAGATTGGGAGAAGTTGTGAAAGAGCATCGCCCAAAAGTAATTCCAAAGAAAGAGATTGGAAAAATGTTACCTTGGGTGCATATTGCAATCAGCAATGCCAAACGTATGCTGTTAGATGTTTTCCACGACATCAAACCGGAATATTTGCAAAGCTACCTCAATGAGTACTGCTACAAGTTCAACCGAAGATACTTTGGAGAATCCCTGTTCGACAGGCTTGTGGTAGCTTCTGTATCTCAAAAAAATAGTTTTAGGCATAATATCAAGTAGTCATTATTTAAAATAATATTCTCGCAAATTTAGCGAATTATGCAGATGATTGAACCGCAATTAATCTGCTATATCTGTATAATCTGCGAGAAATTTTTAAGGATGCAAAAACAACCACTATTAATATTGTTGCTCTGTTTCATTCTTGGAATTCTTTTTCAGGAGTACCTGGTTATGAGTCCGATGGCCGTTTATTCATTTGTAGTAATTTCAGCAGCTTCTCTTTTTTCATTATTAATCAGAAATAGATTTTTCCAGCTTATTAAATATTATTTGCTGGGATTTTTCTTTTTTGCAATTGGAGTTTTCGTTCATTTTCAAAATTCTCAACAACCGAAACTTCCATCCCTGAGAGAAAAAGAAACCATTGTTTTTCAGTTGAATAAAAAATTGAATTCTAATGAGAAAAACAGACGGTATGTTGTAGAGGTTATTGCTGTACCGGATTTAAGATCAAAAGAAAATATTCCTGTAAAAACAGTTCTCAGCATTCCGAAAAGTCAGGAATTGCTTGATTTTAACCATTATTATAAAGCCAAAGCCTACATTCATCAGCCGGAAGAAATCAAAAATAATTTCCAGTTCGATTACAAAAAATATCTGGCAAGGCAGTCTATTTATTTCCAGGCCTATCTTCCGAACGATCTTCTGAAAGCGGAAAAGCAATCAGTAACATTTGGTGATAAGATTAGGCAAAAGCGGTTGGATATCCTCGGTGAAATCAATCATTCTTCACTTTCTCCGAAGATTCAGGAATTTTTGAAAGGCATTATTCTCGCAGACCGAACAGAGATGGATGCTGAAACCGTGAAAGATTTTAATCAGACGGGATTGGTTCATCTTTTGGCGATTTCCGGGTCACATATGGTGATAATTTTCTGGATAACACTTCTGGTTTTTAATCAGATTATTCCTGTCCAATTCAGAAAATTTTCTATTATTTTAAGTGTTCTTTTGATTTGGTTTTTTGCAATTTTCATCGATTATGGCAGTTCTGTAATGCGCAGTTGCCTGATGATTACTTGTTATTATATAATGGTTTTACTCCAGCGGAAGTCGGATTTGCTGCATTCTTTGGCTTTGTCCGCATTTTTGATCTTGATGTTTGATTCGCAACAGCTATTTGATGTCGGATTCCAACTGAGTTATGTCGCAGTTTTGGGAATTTGGTGGTTGACAATCCCGATAAAGAAACTTTTCAGGAAACCGAAATATAAAGCAGAAAAATTCTTTTACGAAATTACGGCAATGACTTTCGCAGCGCAGATCGCAACTTTGCCATTAGCCATTTATTATTTTCATCAGTTCTCTTTTATTTCGATTATTGCAAACCTATTGATTATTCCGTTATCAGAAATTATCATTGTTTCATCTTTGCTGATCGTTATTTTGATTGCCCTTGGATTTGGTAATATTCCTTTTTTATATCTAATCTTCGATGGTTTTGTGGCGTATATTTTAGAAATTATTCATTGGTTTTCGGACTCCGAATCATTGATGACGAGAAATATTCCACTCAATATTTTAGAATTAAGCATTCTTTTGTTAGCCATCTACTTTCTGAAATTTATAATTCAGGATATCCTCAATCCAAAAAATATACTGAGGTTTGGCTTTTGCCTGCTCGCGTTTTTTGGTGTGAAAATTTCGTTTAATATCTATAATTTCAACAAAAACGAAATGTTGGTTCACAGTTTTTACAAAGAGAAATTTGTAAGTATAAAAAATAGAGGGCAAGTCGTTTTTTGGCTAAAAGGCAATAAGAATCAAGAAAAGATTAAGGATTTTGTCATCAAACCGTACCTGACATCACGGCGTGTCCAAGATTATAAAGTGGAATATATTCCTGATAATACAGAAGCTTTTGTATATGACGGAAAAGCCTATCAATTGCGTTAATTAAAACCTTTTCAGAATTTAAAATTGACTTGGTCGAATTTTCGATTTCTGAAAGGGTTATTATAGTAAAAATGCTATTTCACTTGCGGAGCGACTTTTTCTCCAAATAATTCGATGGACTTCATCATCACATCGTGAGAAGGATCACCCACATCCATATGCCCGATAAATCTCGTCAAACCAAAAAATTCCTTCACATCATTGATTTTGTCAGCAACTTCATTGGCACTTCCGATAAATAAAGCGCCTTCTTTGCTTCGTCCGCCGTCATATTGCTCTTTGGTATATGGTGCCCATCCACGGCTCGTACCTATCCTGTCCATCTGTGATTTGTAATTGTAAAAATAATCGTCAATCACCTTCTCATCATCACTTACAAAGGTGTGAGAATGGACAGCGATTTGCATCTGGCTTTCGTCGTGCCCTGCTCTCAGAAATTCCTGCTTGTAAAACTCGATGAGGTTTTTGAACTGTTTTGGCATTCCGCCGATAATTGCGACAATCAAAGGTAATCCGAGTTTGGCTGCTCTCAGGACAGATTCGGGAGTGCCGCCAACAGCTATCCAGATTGGCAGTTTACCGTCATTATAAGCTCTCGGATAAACCGTCTGGTTTTCCATAGGGCGACGAAGGATTCCGCTCCAGCTTACATTTTCTTCATTGTTGATTTTCAGTAACAGATCCAGTTTCTCTTCAAAAAGCTGATTGTAATCTGACAGGTCATAACCATACAAAGGAAAAGATTCTATGAAGCTTCCTCGTCCAACGAAAATCTCTGCCCGACCTTTGGAAATCAAATCAATGGTAGCAAAATCTTCATACACTTTTACAGGTTCTGATGAGCTGAGTACGGTTACGCCACTTGCCAACTTTATATTTTTGGTAATGCTGGCAGCGGCGGCCAAAAGTATCTCGGGAGAAGATACGGCATAATCTGCGCGGTGATGTTCGCCCATTGCAAAAACATCCAGGCCAACCTGATCCATCAGTTTTACCTGCTCCAGTATTTCGTTTAGTTTTACGCTAGCGTCTCTATATTTTCCGGTTTTGGTGTCTAGAGAAACATCTCCGAACATCCCTATTCCTAATTCCATAATAGTCTCATTTTTATAGTACAAAATTAGGATTTAAGATTTTGATTGACATTGATGTAGGGTAATTATGATTGGTATTGATATGCCTGTCCCGCTAAAATAGTTGTATTCCGCAATAGGGATGGGAGTGGCATCCTTTTGCTTTTTTGGCTAAGGAAATGGGTTGGGCAAAAGGAAAAGATATAACGGACAGCCCGACCCGAGAAGTTGCTGAGGTGGTGGCGAGGGATTGCCCCAATCAGATATTAGGATGGAGATGAAGGAAATTAAACTTTTTTCTTTTTGAGGTTGTAATAGATGCTTTTTACCAATCCGTCTGCCACAGAGATTTTTGGGACATAGATGTGTTTGATCTCGGCCCAGGTCATGACGTTGTTGAAGATTTGCAAAGCCGGAACTAGGACGTCGGCCCGGTCTTCGCGCATCTGGTAGAGCTGCATCCTTTCTTCTACCGAGAGCAGCTGCATCTCTTTCAGGTATTTTTTGATGACAGAAACCGGCATTGGTTTGCCGTCTTTGGTCTTGCTAAGCGAAAATATCTTGTTGATATTGCCACCGGAACCAATCGCTACAATCGGTTTTTTGCTTTTTATCTTATCCTTGATTTCATTTTTCATCTCTTCCCAGGACGTCTCCGGAACAAGGCCGTTCATCAAGCGGATTGTCCCAATATTGAAGGAATGCTCATACTTCATCTTGTTGTTTTCGTAAAATGTAAGCTCGGTAGACCCGCCGCCAACATCTACATAAAGATAGGCGAAATCTTTGTCCAGGCCTTCTGCTACGTGATTTTCGTAGATTAAGGTGGCTTCTTCGTCACCGGTTATGATCTCTATATCGATATCAGCCTGATCTTTTACAATATCAATAATTTCCTGTCCGTTTTTGGCATCCCGCATGGCGCTGGTAGCGCAAGCTCTGTAATGTTCTACTTTGTAAACTTCCATCAGCTGGCGGAAAATCTTCATAGAACTGATGACCATTTCTTTTCTTTCGGCGCCAATTTCGCCTTTGCTAAAAACATCGATGCCAAGTCTCAAAGGGATTCTGAGTAAATTCAGTTTTGTAAATTCGGGCTTTTCTTTGCCCGGTTTTACTTCGTTGATGAGCAATCTTGCGGCATTACTTCCTATATCTATAGCGGCGATTATCATTGGCTTAATGAGAAATTAAATGATAAAATTATATAAAAAAAATTAATATTTCTGATTTTTGAGGTAATGATAGGTTTCTATCTGGGAGCGGATTTTTTCTTTTGTATTGTTTTGGACATACTCGTTTCGCATATTTTTGTCCAGAATCCTGGCTTTTACATTATCACGGAGCTGAATTTCCAAGATCTCCTTGAGTTCTTTTTTAAGGTTTTTTTGTAATATGGGCACAGCAGCTTCTATCCGATAGTCGAGGTTTCTGGTCATCCAGTCGGCAGATGAGATATACATGTTCTCAGCGCCACGGTTGTAAAAATACATAACTCTTGCGTGCTCCAGATATTCATCCACAATGCTGATGGCATATATTTTTTTCTTAAATTCTTTTTGATTAATCGCACAATAGATACCACGGACAATCATTTTTGTATCAACTCCTGCTTCGGCAGCTTCGTAAAGTTTAAGAATCAGTGTTTTATCACTTAGAGAATTAACCTTGATGATCATTTCAGCTCTTCTGCCAGCCTTAGCTTCTTCAATCTCTTTATCAATATGTGAAATTATTTTTTCCCGCATAAACTGTGGGCATACCATCAGGTTTTTGCAGCTTTTAAGGACGGGAAGCGGATCCGCCTTCGGTTTGTTAAGGGCATTGAAGACTTTGTTAATGTCTGCCATTATTGCCCGGTTGGATGTCATGAGTAAATGGTCACCATAGATTTTGGCAGTTTTCTCATTAAAATTTCCGGTGCTTACAAAGCCAAACTGAATGGTTTTGTTATTAACTCTTTTCTTGATAACGCATAATTTGGCGTGTACCTTTTTATTAGGAATGCCCAGCAGAACTTTCACGCCTTCCAGCTCCAGTTTATCTTTCCATTGCAGATTGTTTTCTTCGTCAAATCTGGCGCGCAGCTCCAGCATCACGGTAACATCTTTCCCGTTGCGTACCGCATTGATTAATGCATTCACAATTTTGGAGCTGGAAGCCAGGCGATAAGCGGTAATCTGTATCGATTTTACGTCCGGATCCATCGCAGATTCTCTCAGGAGATCTATCACAGAGTCGTAGGAATGGTATGGGAAAGTCAGCAAAACATCCTTTTTAATAATTACATCGGTCACTCTTTGTTTATTCGCGAATTCCGGATGGATAAAGGAAGTGCGTTCTACCGGTTTTTGATAGGTTTTGAAAACGTCAGGAAAATCCATAAAGTGCCGGAAGTTGTGAATCTTTTGGCCAGGGATAATACTGTCCTTTTTGGTGAGATTTAATTTTTTGATGAGAAATTCCAACAGTGCTTTATCAATCTCTTTATCGAAGACAAAACGCGTTGGTTTGCCTTTCCTACGGCTTTTTATCCCTTTTTCAATTTTATCTGCCAGCGTGGTTTTGATATCATTGTCAAGGTCAAACTCAGCATCTTTTGTTACTTTAAAACAATGCGCCGTAAAATCATCATAGCCAAAATAAGAGAAAATATGCGGTAGATTATAAATGATGACATCTTCCAAAAGCATCACATCTTTCTGCTCTTTATCTTCCGTGGGCAACAAAACAAATCTTCCGTTTGCAGTTACAGGAACTTCGATAAAAGCATATTGACTTTCGTACTGCCATTCTTTTCTGCGCATTGCAATGCCAATGAAAAGGCTTTTTTCACGAATATAAGGCAAAGGTTTGTTGTCGTGAAGCAAAATCGGAATCACGTTGGATTCTACTTCTTCATCAAAATATTTTACAACGAATTCTTTTTGTTCCTCGGTAAGATGTTTGTGGTCTTTGATAAAAACCTTTTCCTTCGCCATTTCGCGTTGAACATCTTTCCAAGTTTTGTCAAAATCTTCTTGTTGATGGATGACAAGCTTATTGATTTTCTGCAAAATTTTGGAAGGTGCATCATAAAAAGACTCTGCCAAAACTTTTTGTTTGAAGTCCATTGCACGTTTCAATCCTGCCACTCTTACTCGGAAAAACTCGTCCAGATTATTAGAAAAAATCCCAAGAAATCTGATTCTGAGATGTATAGGAACGCTTTTGTCCATAGCTTCCTGCAAAACTCTAGCGTTGAAGCCTAACCAAGTGATGTCGCGCGGATTAAATTCTTGTGCCATTATAGGGTTTTTAATAATCTCAAAATTAGTAAAATCCATTGGAATAATTTGTGGTGCGCAAACTACAAAGTTCCCAATCTGTCTTATGTTTCTGAATTATCAACTATTTTTTAATATTTATAAATGACAATTTGTCACAGTTTTTGTAGTGGTACAGATATTGAAAATAGGTGGATATAACAATTATTAATAACAAAAAAATAATATATAATATGAGTAAAATTATTGGAATCGACTTAGGAACAACCAACTCTTGTGTTGCCGTAATGGAGGGTAAAGACCCGGTTGTTATCCCTAACGCAGAAGGAAAAAGAACAACGCCATCTGTTGTGGCATTCACGAAAGACGGAGAAAGATTGGTAGGAGATCCTGCAAAAAGACAGGCGATAACCAATCCTCAAAATACGGTATATTCTATCAAAAGATTTATTGGAACGCACTTTAAAGACGATGCTTCTGAAATCGGAAGAGTAGCCTACAAAGTAGTTTCCGGACCGAACGATACGGTAAAAGTAAAAATTGACGACAGAGAATACACGCCGCAAGAAATATCTGCAATGATTTTGCAAAAAATGAAAAAAACGGCAGAAGATTATCTTGGTCAGGAAGTAACAAGAGCGGTAATTACAGTTCCAGCTTACTTCAACGACAGCCAAAGACAAGCCACCAAAGAAGCCGGAGAAATCGCAGGTTTGAAAGTTGAAAGAATTATCAACGAACCAACGGCTGCAGCATTGGCTTATGGTTTGGATAAAGGACATAAAGACCAAAAAATTGCGGTGTACGATTTAGGTGGTGGAACTTTTGACATCTCAATCCTTGATTTGGGTGACGGTGTTTTCGAAGTTTTGTCTACAAATGGTGACACACATTTAGGAGGTGACGATTTTGACGATGTCATTATCAACTGGTTGGTTGACGAATTTAAAAATGAAGAAGGCGTAGATTTGAAAGCGGATCCAATCGCGCTTCAGCGTTTGAAAGAAGCGGCTGAAAAAGCAAAAATTGAACTTTCTGCAACTACGCAAACAGAAATCAACCTTCCTTATATCACAGCGACTGCAACCGGTCCAAAACACTTGGTAAAAACGTTGACGAGAGCGAAATTTGAGCAACTTTCCGAAGATTTGGTAAGACGTTCAATGGAGCCTTGTAAAAAAGCGTTATCTGATGCAGGTTTGCAAACTTCTGACATTGATGAGGTAATTTTAGTGGGTGGTTCTACAAGAATTCCAATCATCCAAGAACAGGTTGAAAAATTCTTCGGTAAAAAACCGTCAAAAGGCGTAAATCCTGACGAAGTTGTGGCTATTGGTGCCGCAATTCAGGGGGGAGTTTTAACCGGTGATGTGAAAGACGTTCTTTTATTAGACGTTACACCACTTTCATTGGGTATTGAAACGATGGGTTCTGTTTTCACCAAATTAATTGAAGCGAACACGACTATTCCTACTAAAAAATCTGAAGTGTTCTCTACAGCGTCTGACAACCAGCCAGCTGTAAGTATCAGAGTAGGGCAAGGTGAGAGACCGATGTTCAATGATAACAAAGAAATTGGTAAATTTGATTTAACAGATATTCCGCCAGCACCAAGAGGTGTTCCTCAGATCGAAGTAACATTTGATATTGATGCCAATGGTATCCTGAGTGTTTCTGCAAAAGATAAAGGAACCGGTAAAGAGCAGTCTATCAAAATCCAGGCTTCATCTGGTCTTTCTGAAGAAGAAATCGAAAGAATGAAAAAAGAAGCTCAGGAAAACTCTGCAGCCGATGCTAAGAAAAAAGAAGAAGTAGAAATCTTCAACAAAGCAGACGGATTGATCTTCCAAACAGAGAAACAATTAAAAGAGTTTGGTGATAAATTATCTGCTGATAAAAAAGCAGCGATTGAATCTGCTCATGATGCGCTTAAAGCAGCTTATGAAGCTAAAAATGCTGATGATATCAAAGCTAAGACAGAAGCCTTGGATGCGGCTTGGACTGCCGCTTCAGAAGAGATGTATGCAGCAGGACAAGGTGCTCAAGGTGCAGATGCAGGAGCTCAGAATGCTGGAAATGCAGGAGGTGATGATGTACAGGATGCAGACTTTGAAGAAGTCAAGTAATGATTGATTAACATCAATTATTTATAATCACTAAACCGCTGTAAACGTAATGTTTGCAGCGGTTTTTGTTTTTTGATCATTTTTTATTTTGCTTGTTTTTGATTGATTTTTATCCTATTTTTGTATCATATTTGTACCGAGCGTTATTTGGATGTAATGTGCGTCTTATGCGTCTTATTTTATTTCAGAACTCAAAAAACTGACAATGTTCAGGATGTTATTTCAGAATGGGATTTAGTAAATTAAAAATACCGAGAGTATGTGAGCATTGCTCAAAATCATTTGAAGCAAAGACAGTTACAACTCGTTTTTGTAGTGTTTCTTGTGCTAATAAAGCAGGAAAAGAACGCAAAAAATTGGAAAAAAAACAAAAAGAGAAGGAAACTCTTCTTAAAAAATACTCAAATAAAATTGCTGAAGTTCAAACAAGGGAATTTATTTCCGTAGCTGAAGCAACAATAATGTTTGGAATTTCAAAAGATACTTTGCATAGATTAATAAAAAGAGGAATGATAACGAGTGTCAATTTAGGTGTAAGGTTGACTAGAATTAGAAGGTCAGATTTGGAAGCTTTATTTACTTCGGTAGAACTTCCACCGAAAAAAGAAGAGAAATCAAAACCTAATTTTGAAGTTGGGAATTGCTACACGATTACGGAAATCAGTGAGAAATTTCATGCTGATCCTGGAACTGTAAACAATGTAATTAGGAGAAACAAAATTCCGACAAAAAAAGTGGGCAGTTTTGTTTACGTTCCAAAAGATGAAATCGATAAAATATTCGCAAACAGATGAAAGAATTAACCAAAACAAAGGTCACAGTTCGCCTTCGAAAAGCAGAAGATAGAAAGGAATGGTATATTTACTTGGAAAGTTATCCGGTTCAGGTTATCGGAAAGAAGTCGCCTCAGCGAATTAGAGAATATCTCAACAGAAGCGTAACAACCGTTGATTTTGATAAAAAAAGAGTAGCAAGAACTACAGAAACTTCTGTTTCTTACAAACCAAAAAGAAATGATAATGGAATCATTATTTGTAAGAGTGATCATGATATTGAAACGATGTTGTATGCCGATGCAATAAGGAAATTACGGCAAAAAGAATACGACAACGCTGAACTTTATAGTGAATTAGATACTATTCAAGCGGAACAGAAAGAAAAGTCTCAGGAAAATTTTATCAAGTATTTTGAAGCTGTAGTAAAGAAGCGACATAAAAACAGTTCAACTTCAATTATTATAAATTGGGAAAGATCAATCGAATTTTTGAAAGATTTTGCTGGAGAAACGATAGTGTTTTCTCAAATTGACTTTAAATTTTGTGAGGATTTTAAATCGTTTCTATTGACCGCTAAAAGAGGAGGAAACAAAGATGGAATACTTTCGCAAAATACAGCCTCCACGTATTTTTCTGTTTTCAAAGCCGCATTAAAACAAGCTTTTATTGATGGCTATTTTACCACAGATATTTCTGCAAAAATCAAAAGCATTCCTTCTCAGGAAACAAGAAGAGAATATTTAACTATCGAAGAACTAAATTCTTTAGTGGAAACACCTTGCGAAAATGATGTTTTGAAACGTGCCGCTCTTTTTTCTGCATTGACAGGTTTACGTCATTCCGATATTCAGAAATTGAAGTGGAATGAAATAAGTTATGAAGGTAATCAGCCAAGGATCAATTTTACTCAGAAAAAGACAAAAGGAGTGGAATATATGCCGATTTCTCAGCAAGCTTTAGAGATTTGTGGAGAACCAAAATCTCCCAAAGATTTGGTTTTTGAGAATCTAACGAATCCATCGTGGATTAATCGTCCATTGAAAAATTGGGTAGCAAAAGCAGGAATCAATAAAAATATTACATTCCATTGTTTTCGTCACACATTTGCAACGCTTCAATTATCCAATGGAACGGACATTTATACCGTAAGTAAAATGCTTGGTCACACGAATGTAAAAACGACACAAGTTTATGCAAAAGTGATAGATGAAAAGAAAAACAAAGCAGCAGAAGCAATACAATTGAAATCTTTAAAGAATTAAAAATGAAACAGAATTATCGAGATATTTTAATTCAAAATCTTGCTATTATTATTGGTGGAGTAATTACAGGTTTAGGAGTAAGGTTAATAGTGCTTGAAAAAGGAGCTGATGAATTTACTGCAAATAGTATTTTTTGGGTTATCAATTTTGTATTCATTTTATTGTATTTGGCTTTTGTTACTTTTGGGATTTCTCTTATAGAAATATTCAAACAAATAAAAAAGAAATTTTATAATAAGAATAATGTTGAAAAACAAGAAGCTGTTCCAAATGATGTTAGTATAGATAATTTTGAGAAATTAGAATTGAATGAAGAACCTTTACAAAATCTCCCAACTATTATTGAAGAAGAAAAACTAACTTCTGAAGTTGAAAATGAAATTTCAAATACATTATTGGAAGCTGAAAAGCCAGTTGAACTTTCTGATATTGAAAAAATAAGAATTCAAGCGAAATCTGACAACGAAAAGATCCTTCAGGGAAAGTTAGATTTTATTGTCCAATACACAAAACAAAAATTTGCACCGTACGCTTCTGATGAAGAAATTCTTAGATTTTGCACGTATCTTGTAAATTTCCTTAAGGATGGTAAAATTGAGAATGTAAATCCAATTAAGGTAGAAGTTCTTGGTACTATTGATTTAAAGCATTTCGGATGGAATGTCTGGAATCATTACAAGGGAAAAAATGAAAGAAAAGATGTTGCGAAGTTTTTAAAGACAGTATTCCCCTATACTTTTAATGATACGGTGCTGCCAACAATAGAAAAACAACTTACTTCAAGAAAAAATGAAGGATTAATAAAAATTGAAGATAACCTGCTTCAATAAAGGAAAATACAATTAATATTGAGTAGTAAACCTCCTATGATATCAGTATGATTTAAACATTCTTTATCATACAAAAAACATACACAGAACATAAATTATCATTGCACCATAACAATCATAAACGATACATATGGATGCAAACGAAATCAACTTTGAAAACCTGCCAAAAGCAGTCGCACATTTGGCAAATGAAATTGCCGAAATCAAATCAATTGTAGAGCAAAAACAAGTTCCCACAATTTCTACAAAGAAAATTCCTATTGACATTTCCGAAGCTTGTAAAATAATTGGAAAAGCAAAACCGACTATTTATACGCTTGTTCGGGAGCGGAAAATCCCTTGTTACAAAAGCGGAAAGAAACTCTATTTTTTTGAAGACGAACTTTTAGATTGGATTTCTAAAGGTAGAAAGAAGACCCTTCAAGAGATAGAAGCTGAAGCAAAAGCGAATTACAAGAATCTAAAATAATTCTGATGCATTCGCCACAAAAACGGTATCAAACCGATTCAGGTTCTGTTACGGTATTTGATAAAGTGATTAAATATCTGAATCACAAATATCAAGTCCGATACAACGAAATTGCTTTGGAATTTGAAATCCGAACCGAAGATGAAGATTGGGAAGAATTGAATATTAATTCCTTGTTTATTGAATTGATTCAATCGGGAATTAACGTCACTATAAATAAGTTGGAAATTTTACTGAAAAGTCATTGGATAGAGAAATACAATCCTATTCAAAATTACTTTGAAAATCTCCCAAAATGGAACGGTGAATATCATATTCAAAAATTAGCAAATTACATTAACACAACCGACAATCCATCTTTCTACAAACACTTTGAAAAATGGTTAACAAGGGCGGTTTTGTGTTCATTGAAGAAAGGTTACGTCAACAAACAATGCTTGGTGTTGTTCAATACCAAACAAAATTCTGGAAAAACCAGCTTTTTGAGATTCCTGATTCCTGCTGAATTAGAAAAATACTACACCGAAGATATTGGAATTGATAAAGACGGATTGATTTCGCTTTGTAAATCACTAATAATTAATATAGATGAACTATCCGTCATGTCAAAAATTGATGTGAATACGCTGAAATCTTTCATTTCAAAAAATACGATTAATGCAAGATTGCCTTATGATAGAAAATCTTCATTAATGCACAGAACCGCTTCATTTTGTGGTTCAACCAACCGTTCTGATTTTCTGACGGATGAAACAGGAAGCGTGCGTTGGCAAATATTTGAAGTGTTGGAAATCAATTTCAATTATACAAAGGAAATCAATATCAATCAAGTTTGGGCTCAGGCATATTTCAATGCTTTTGAAAGGAAAAATTACAATCCGGAACTCACAGCTGAAGATATTTTGGAAAATGAAAAGCGGAATGAAAAATACAAGCAAGTCAGTTTGGAACAGGAAATTATTCTCACCCATTTTGAAAAAGCGGAGAAAAAAAATGATTTCCTAACCGCTACAGATATTATGTTGGCGATGAATAATGCTTTAGGAGTTCGGTTGAACATTATAAAAATCGGAAAAGCATTAACGATTTTGAATTACGAACGAATTAAACATTCCAAAAGACAAGTCTATGGTTATTTAATCAAACGAAAAATTGAGGAATCAAAAAACGAAAATTAGAGAATCAACTTACCTAAGTTACTAGCTTACCTAAAATCTTTGAAGACTACTATCAATAAAGGTTTTTCTACTAAGGTAACATGATAATTACTTCTTACCTAAGTTACCAATAAATGAAAAAAAAGAAAAGGTAAATAGGTAGAGAAAGGTAATAATTAAAAATCGACGAAAATGGCTTCTAACAAAGACTTTGGTAAAAAGGTAAGAAGATTCAGTAAAAACTTACAAAACTTTAAAGCATTAAAAAAATGAACTGTAAAACAGCAAACGAAAATATTAATATCAGAGAGATTCTGGATAGTTTTTCTCTTTTACCAAGCAAAGAAAATTTGAAATCAGCATTTTATTTCGCTTTTGATCGAAAAGAACGGACACCAAGTGTAATTGTCAATTTTGGAAAAAACACCGCCTTCGATTTTGGAACTGGCAAGCAATACGACAATGTTTCTTTGGTCCAAGAAATCAAAAAATGCAGTGTTTCCGAAGCATTGGAGTATCTAAAGCAATTTAAATTTTCAAGTTTTGAAAAGAATCAAAATAAGAAAAATGAACAAAATTTTGATAAAGAATTAAAACCCAATTATGAGATTTTGGAAATTAAAAATGTAGAACATTTTTCACTTTTGAATTATTTAAAATCCAGAAATCTGGAAAATCAAAAATCAGAACTCAAGGAAATTCATTACGAGCTCAGCGGAAGAAAATATTTTGGATTGGCTTTTCAAAATGATTCGGGTGGATACGAAATTAGAAATCCATTGATTAAAATGTGTCTTGGGAAAAAGGATATTTCCACAGTAAAAAATGAAAGTAAAACATTGAAAATTTTTGAAGGATTCACCGATTACTTATCATTCAAAAAATTAGAAAAATCACTCGAAAAAGAACCTTCAGATTATATGATTTTAAATTCCGTTTCTATGCTTTTCAAAGCCAAAAACGAACTCGAAAACTATCAAAAAATTGAACTCTATTTTGATAATGATGAAGCAGGAAATTTGGCAACAGAACAATTAATGAATCTTCACGAAAACATTTCAGACGAAAGAATTTTATTCAAAAATCACAGAGATTTGAATGAGTTTTTAATGAATAATGAAATTAAAGAACATCGACGTGCAAAATTCGGCAGATAGATAGTGCAAAAAGTACCCAAAGTTTACAATAAGCGTATCCGCTGATTGAAACCTTTCGGCTTTTTGGTTTTTTCCTATCGTCAAAAACAGATTTTAAAACCAACAATTAAAGACAAAAAACAAATGGAGAATGATTTTTTAAAAACGTTTGTTCAGCAAATTTCTAAAGAGGAAGAACAAAAAAATGCAGTTCAAAAAAAGCGAAAATACTTCCAAGAATTGGGAAGAAAAGGCGGATTGAAAAAGAAAACTTCCCAGCAGTTTTCTAAAGTTATTTCTGTACGATTTACAGAGAAAGAATTTGAGGAAATCAGAAAAGAATCGGGAAAATTTAAGCTCACTTTTTCAAAATATTTACGGTTGATATTCACAGAAAAAGAATTGAAAATAAATGAATTTGGGACGGATGAAATTCTGTTGAAATATGGTGACAATTTTATCAAAATCCGAAATCTTTTGAGAAATGCAGAATGGACTGCTTTTGAAAATAAAAAAGAAATCTTGACCGAAATAGAATTGGTTTTGAGTTTAATTAAAAACTATCTCTATCAAAAAAATCTTCAAAATGAATAATTCTGCAACCACAAGAAGAATCTCAAAAATCGCTTTGGAATATAACGGAAACGACAAAGGAAAAGCGGAAATGGTTTTCAGTCAAAATCTACTGAATGATAATCCTGAAAAACAATTTCTAGAGATGAAAACAATCGCTGACAGAAATTCTAATGTCAAAAAATGGGCTTTCACAGGATATATTTCTCCCGAAAAATCGATTGGAGATCAATTATCAAATGAAGAATTGGTGAAATTAACGTTGAAAGCATTAAAAAAAGTGGGTGTGACGGAACAAAACCAAATTCGGTTGGATATTCATTCTTCTACGAAGCAAAAACATATTCATTTTGTGGTCAACAGAATTGCTATTCAAGGAAATAATACCATAAAAGCCCATAAAATAGGCGATAATTTCGGAAAAGCAGTTCGTGAAGTTTGCAAAGAAATGAATCTGAAAACAGATGTTGAAATTGGTATTGAAAAGAAAAAGCAAATGCTAAACGATTTGAAATTCTGTCTGAAAACCGCTGAAAATTTTGATGAACTCATTCAGAAAATGCACCAGCTAAACTATAGAGTTACACTTTCAGAAAATATAAAAGTTGGCGTATCGGGAATGCGAATTGTTCGGAATGAAGATATTAATAATGAAACACAGCGTCAATACAAACCAGGTTATAAATTATCAGAAATCACCACGAAACTGAAAATTGTGGATATTAAAAATATACTCGATGCCAATCATGAACGGGAATCTTTAAAAAGTGAGTTTTCTCAAAATTCAGATTCGCAATCGTTTGAAAATAATGCGACAACATTTTTAAGCGAAATTGGAAAATTCGCAGAGAACTTATTGAAACCAACTTTCACCACACCAGATGATGAATTATTAAAGAAAAAACGAAGAAAATTTTAAATACAATGGAAAATAACAACAATCAAGACAACGGTTTAGAACTATTAAAAAAAGTAATTGAAACCAACGAAAGAAGCATTGAACAAGGGATAAAAACAGAATTTCTTTACCAAGATTTATTGTTTTTGAAAGGAGAAACAGAATCTACGATGCGAGGATTAAACTCTATCATTTCAGATGTAAATAAAAATCAAGAAAAAGAAAATGCAGCAAGAAATCAATTTATAGAAAAGATCCCGAAAACTATTGAAGTAAAAATTTCCGATGATTCCTTAAATCAAATCCATGAATTTGAAAAGAAAGCCAAGGGTGCAAAATATTTAATTTTTGGTAGCATTGGTATTTTGATACTTTCAATTATTTTCATAATTACCATTGGAAAACTTGCCATGAACTGGTATTCCGAAAGCGTAAGAACCAAGAGCGAAATTCGTCAAGAAATCTTTACCGAAATCGAAAAAGAAGGAAAAAGTATTTATTCAACCTCCGACTTGGAGCAATTGAAACAAAATACAATCTTGATGAATAAATGGATACAGAAAAAACCGAAGGATTCTGAAAGTTTTTTGAGGTTTAAGGAAGGGTTTGAAAGTAGATAATGTAATTTAAATATGTATTTATGTCATCAAAGAGTTTGTCTCTATGAAAGATAGAACCAAAACAAGAATGATAAAAAACACCAAGAATTCAAAAAAATAGAAGAGCTAATTCAAACACAGATAGAAAAATCATTGAATATCCAAACTCTTTTATACATAAATATTGGTATCTTTGATAACTATTGTAAAAACTAATTTTCGCTAAGAAATATGATGACCAAAGAAGCACAAATTGAAGATCTCTTTATAAAAAAATTAGAAGATCTTAAATATACATATCGGAAAGACATCCATGATAAAGATACCTTAGAGAAAAATTTTAGGGAAAAATTTGAAACTCTTAACAGAGTAAAATTGTCGAATAGTGAATTTGAACGTTTGAAAAGTGATATTATAAATCCTGATGTTTTCAATGCTTCCAAATTGCTACGTGCAAGAAACTATTTTCAACGTGAAGACGGAACTCCTTTGCATTACACTTTGGTAAATATCAAAGATTGGTGTAAAAACGAATATGAGGTCATCAACCAGTTGAGGATAAATACGCAAAACAGTAATCACCGATATGATGTAATAATTCTCATCAATGGGATTCCTATTGTTCAAGTTGAATTGAAAACATTGGAAATTTCGCCGCGTAAAGCCATGCAACAGATCGTAGATTATAAAAATGATTCAGGTAATGGATACACTAATTCTCTGCTTTGTTTTGTGCAATTATTCATCGTAAGTAATAAAACAAACACCTATTACTTTGCAAATAATAGAAATCAACATTTTAGTTTTAATGCTGATGAGCAATTTTTGCCTGTCTATCAATATGCTGATGAACAAAATAAAAAAATTACCCATATAGATTCTTTTGCTGAAAAGTTCCTTCCAAAATGTACACTGGGAGAATTAATCAGCAAGTATATGGTTCTTGTAGAGAGTGAGCAGAAAATGCTAATTATGCGTCCATATCAAATTTATGCAGTAAAAGCCATTGTTGACTGTATTCAGCAAAATCGTGGAAACGGGTATATTTGGCATACAACAGGAAGTGGAAAAACATTGACATCTTTCAAGGCTTCCACATTATTGAAAGACAATCCTGATATTGAAAAATGTTTATTTGTAGTCGATCGTAAAGATTTGGACAGACAAACTAGAGAAGAATTTAATAAATTTCAAGAAGGAAGTGTTGAAGAAAATACCAATACCGAAACTCTTGTGAATAGATTGCTTTCTACCGATTATGCGGATAAAGTAATTGTTACCACTATACAGAAATTAGGTTTGGCATTAGATGAAAGTAATCGTAAGAATTACAAAGAACGTTTGCTGTCATTAAGTAAAAAGCGAATCGTTTTCATTTTTGATGAATGTCACCGCTCGCAATTTGGGGAAAATCATAAAGCTATAAAAGAATTCTTTCCAAATGCACAACTCTTCGGATTTACCGGAACGCCTATTTTTCCTGATAATTCCAGTTATACCATTCGAGAAGGAGAACAGGCTTTCAATAAAACAACCGATGATATTTTTGAAAAACAACTACACGCATATACAATTACTCACGCTATTGATGACAGAAATGTACTACGTTTTCATATCGATTATTTTAAAGGAAAAGGAAACGTACAGCTTAAACCTGGCGAAACCTTAGCCCAACAAGCCGTGGCAGAGGCGATTATAGAAAAACACGATGTAGCAACCAATAGTAGACGTTTTAATGCTGTTCTTGCAACTGCATCTATCAATAACGCTATAGAATATTATCGCCTTTTCAAAGAAATACAGCAAAAGAAGAAAGCAGAGAATGAGGATTATGAACAGCTTAATATTGCCTGTGTATTTTCTCCGCCGGCACAACTCATTGCAAAAAATGGAGACAAACAAAGCCAGAAGAATGCAGAAGATATTAAACAATTACAAGAGGATTTAGTACAAGAAAGTTTAGACAATCAAATTAACCCGGAAGAAAAGAAAAAAGCTTTAATAGAAATAATTGCCGATTACAATAAGCAATACAATACTAATCACAATATCAATGAATTTGATTCATATTATCAAAATGTACAAAAACGCATAAAGGATCATAAGTATAGTAATAAAGATTATCCACACAAAAATAAGATTGACATTACCATTGTGGTAGATATGTTACTTACAGGATTTGATTCAAAATACCTTAACACTTTATACGTGGATAAGAATCTGAAATTTCACGGATTGATACAGGCATTTTCCCGAACCAATCGTGTGTTGAATGACACTAAACCCTATGGGAATATTTTGGATTTTCGTCATCAGCAAGATGCTGTAAATGCTGCTATAACATTGTTTTCTGGTGAAAAATCTGACGAAGAAGCCAAAGAAATTTGGTTAGTTGAACCAGCTCCTGTGGTGATTGAAAAATATAAAGAAGCAGTTGCACAATTAGGTGATTTTATGGCGAAAAACAATTTGGTTTGTGAACCCCAAGAAGTATATAATTTGAGAGGTGATGCTGCTAAAATTGCCTTTGTGAAAAATTTTAAAGAAGTACAACGGTTAAAAACTCAGCTCGACCAATATACAGATTTAGACATTGAGCAGAAAGAAATCATTGAAACCATTTTGCCTGAAGATACTTTGCGTTCCTTCAAAAGTTCGTATATAGAAACAGCTAAACAGTTCAAAAAAATACAGCAAGACGAAGGTCGTAATGCTCCCGATGATATACAGCAACTCGATTTTGAATTTGTTCTTTTTGCTTCTACACTGATTGACTATGATTACATAATGTCATTGATTGCTGATAATATGCAAAAGAAACCGGCTAAACAAAAAATGACAAAATCACAGGTGATAAGTTTACTTACGTCAAGTTCGAATATGATGGAAGAACAAGAAGATTTGACCGAGTATATAAATAGTTTAGACTGGAATAGCGGGCAAGACGAACAAGCACTAAAAAAAGGTTATGAAATTTTTAAAATTGAAAAAAATAACAAAGAATTGTTAGCAATTGCTGATAAACATAATTTACCTGTAACAATATTAAAGGATTTTATTAGCCAAGTATTGAATCGGATGATTTTTGATGGAGAGAAATTAACCGACCTTCTAGAACCTTTGGAACTGAGTTGGAAGGAGAGAAAAACAAAAGAGCTTTCATTAATGGAAGATTTGGTTCCGATTTTAAAAAAACAAGCACAAGGTCGTGAAATATCTGGATTAGCAGCTTATGAGTAATAAGCCGAAAATATACAAATACAAAACTTTACCACGTTTGGTAACCAGACTGCGAGATGATTTAAACAATTCAGATTTTGTATTGCTTTATGCATATAATGGAACGGGAAAAACTCGTATATCAATGGCTTTTAAGGATAAAGGTAAACAGTTAGGAAATTCTGATACACTTTATTTTAATGCTTTTACAGAGGACCTTTTTTATTGGGATAATGACTTAGATAATGACAGAGACCGAACGCTTAAAATAAACTCTAAATCAAATTTTTTTAATGGTTTCAGAGAATTAGCTTTAGAAGAAAAAATCTTTGCGTATCTAGAACGCTATGCTGAATTTGACTTTAAAATTGATTATGAAAAATGGCAAGTAGTATTCAGTAAAAACATTAAAAATCCAAAATATAAAACAAACACAGAAGAACCAGAATATATTATTCAGGATAATATTAAAATATCTCGTGGAGAGGAAAATATTTTCATTTGGTGTATTTTCCTGGTAATTTGTGAATTGACTATAGATGGTGACGAAGCTTACAATTGGGTTAAATATATTTATATTGATGACCCCATTTCTTCTTTAGATGATAATAATACAATTGCTGTAGCAAGTGATTTAGTTAAGATATTGAAAAAAGGAGTTGGTAAAGTTAAAATGATTCTGTCTTCTCATCATAATCTTTTTTTTAATGTGATGTGTAATGAATTGAAAAAGAATAATCATAAACGATATTTTCTACACAAAAATGGAACAGAAGGACATACGTTGAGAGCAACTGATGACACTCCATTTTTTCACCATGTAGCTCTTTTGAGTGAGTTGAAGCGTGTTGCAGAATCAAATAAAATCAGCACTTATCATTTTAATATGTTAAGGAGTACTTTGGAAAAGACAGCAACTTTTTTTGGGTTTGACGATTTTTCTAAGTGTATACATGGTATAAATGATGAAGTATTATATGCACGTGCCCTCAATCTTTTGAGCCATGGCAAATATTCTATATATGAACCAGTAGAGATGGGTGTTGATAATAAAGAACTTTTCAAAAATATATTAAACGAGTTTCTTGTAAAATATGAATTTTATTTACCGGAAGTACTCGATGAAGAAATAAAATAATCATGACATTAAAGCAACAACAGCAATTGGGTAAAACCCTTTGGGAAATAGCCGATCAACTACGCGGAGCAATGAACGCAGATGATTTCCGAGATTATATGCTTTCGTTTTTATTCCTTCGTTATCTGTCTGATAATTATGAAGAAGCGGCAAAGAAAGAATTAGGGAAAGATTATCCCCAATTAAAAGAAGGAGATAAGTCTACTGCCTTAAAAATTTGGTATAAAGCAAACGAAGCAGATGTACTTGATTTCGAAAAGCAGATGCGTCGGAAAATCCATTATGTCATCAAACCAGAACATCTGTGGAGTAACATTTCTGAACTTGCCCGAACACAAAACGGTGATTTACTAGTAACACTGGAAGCAGGATTCCGCTATATCGAAAATGAATCGTTTGAAAGTGCGTTTCAGGGATTATTTTCGGAAATCAATCTCAATTCCGAAAAATTGGGTAAAACAGCTCCTGAAAGAAACAAAAAGCTTTGTACTATCATTCAGAAAATTGCAGAAGGAATTGCTGTTTTTTCTACTGATACAGATATTTTAGGAGATGCTTACGAATATCTTATCGGACAGTTTGCAGCTGGTTCTGGAAAAAAGGCAGGCGAATTTTATACTCCGCAACAGATGTCTACCATTTTATCTAAAATTGTAATTTTAGATAGTCAGAACCCCGCATTGGGAGAAAAGAAAAAATTAGATAAAGTATTTGATTTCGCTTGTGGTTCAGGTTCTTTACTATTAAATGTACGTAGACAATTAAAAGAAAGCGGAGGGCATATTGGAAAAATATACGGACAGGAAAAAAATATCACTACCTATAACCTTGCCCGTATGAATATGCTCTTACATGGGGTAAAAGACACAGAATTTGAGATTCACCATGGTGATACCCTTTCCAATGATTGGGATATGTTGAACGAAATGAATCCTGCGAAAAAAATTGAATTTGACGGAATTGTAGCCAATCCTCCTTTTAGCTTAAAGTGGGAACCAAACGACAGTTTAGCTGACGATTTTCGTTTCAAAAGCTATGGTTTAGCCCCTAAATCCGCTGCTGATTTTGCCTTTTTAATTCACGGTTTCCATTATCTTTCTAACGAAGGAACAATGGCAATTATTCTTCCACACGGTGTATTGTTCCGAAGTGGTGCCGAGGAACGTATCCGAACCAAATTATTAAGAGATAACCATATAGATACCGTAATCGGATTGCCTTCAAATTTATTTTTCTCAACGGGTATTCCTGTTTGTATTTTGATTTTGAAAAAATGCAAAAGATTTGATGATGTACTATTCATCAATGCCAGCGAATGTTATAAAAAAGACAAACGACAAAATCGTTTACGTGAAGGTGAAAATGGCGAGCCAAATGATATAGACAAAATTGTAGAAACCTATCAGTTTAGAAACGAAGAAGAACGCTATTCTCGTAGAGTTCCAATAAGTGAAATAGAAGAAAATGGATATAATCTTAATATTTCCCGATATGTAAGCACGCAGGTTGAAGAAGAGCCTGTTGATATTCACACTGTAATGCAAGAAATCAAATCTTTAGAAGCGAAACGTGCAGAATTGGATATTGAAATTCAAAAATATTTTAAAGAATTGGGGCTTGTTTTTTAATTTTTTTTAGTGATGAAACCAACAATCAATATATATTGCGACGAAAGTTGTCATTTGCTGAATGACAAAGAACCTATAATGGTTTTAGGTGCTGTTTATTGCCCAATTGAAAAGAAAGAAGAAATTTTTGAAAGATTATATAGTTTTAAAATCAAGCATAATCTTATTCCTAAAAATAAAAAGAATGATAAGGATAATCGTACTTACTATGAGTTGAAATGGAACAAGGTTTCAAAATCAAAAATTGAATATTATAAAGATGTCATCAATTATTTTTTTGATGATGATGATTTACAGTTTCGAACTCTTGTAGTATCAGATAAATCCGCTATTAATTACGAAAAATTTAATCATACACACGATACATTTTACTACAAAATGTATTTTGGAATGTTAAAAGCCATTCTAAATCCTGAAAATTCACATCATATCTATATTGATATTAAGGATACCAGAAGTAAGGAAAAAGTTCATAAGCTTGAGCAGGTTCTGAGGAATGATAAATATGATTATTCCAAAGAAATAATCAAAAAAGTACAACAAGTGCGGTCGCACGAAGTAGAGATATTACAACTCGCCGATTTATTAATTGGTGCTACGGCTTATGTAAACAGAGGATTAAACAATAATAAGGCGAAGAATGAATTAATCAATCTTATTAAACATCGCTCTAAATATTCGCTTACAAAATCCACATTATTAAAAGAACGGAAGTTCAATGTTTTTATTTGGGAACCTCAAAAACCATATTTTGTATGAGTTTAGTTTTTCCCCAATTAATACCGTTTAGTGATTTTGGCGGTGATTTTACATCATATTTTGAAGCCATTTATTTGGTTTTTCATAATGATTTTATTAAAACACAGCCAATTTACGAAGGCATGAAAGTGTCAGCACAAAAGCATCCGGAAGTAGATGGACTACATCGTACTTTTTATCATATCACACATGAGGGTGAGGATGAACAAAACCGTACACCTGATATGAGAAGAATGGAACGAATACGTTTTCCTAAATTCATTATATCAAATTGTCCACATAAAGAACTATTAATTTGGGAGAAAGTACTTGGAAGAGATACTCGGATTCATATATTGAATGAATCTGAAAGATATTTGGTAGTATTAACCAAAAGAAATGGCTATTTATTGTTTTGGACTGCTTTTTATATAGCCGACAACCATACTTTAAAAAAGAAATTAAAAGAGTATGAAACTTATATAAAAGCCAAAACCGCTTAGTGGAACTAAACGGTTTCTAAACTCCTTTAACACTTACATTCAATAAAGAAATGGTCACTGAGCTGTTGCAAAGATACAAAATAAAAATATAAAAGCAAATAGATTAAATCCTTAATGCTGAATAAGAAGATAATACTATGACCGAGATACAAAAAGATAATAAAAATATCGCTAATGTTCCCCATTTACGATTTCCGGGGTTTACTGATGAGTGGGAACTTACTTCAGTAGATGAAAATTGCTTACTAAAAGGAAGAATAGGATATAGAGGATACACTACTGGAGATTTGGTTGAAGAAGGCAAAGGAGCATTTGTATTGGGAGGCAAGCATATAAAAAATCAAACGATTGATTTGTCTGAACCCACTTTTTTGAGTTGGGATAAATATTATGAATCACCTGAAATTATGGTTAAAGTTGGTGACATCATTTTTTCTCAACGAGGCACATTGGGAGATTGTGCAATAATCGAAAAGGAAATTGGTTTTGCAACAATTAACCCAAGTATGGTCTTGTTGAAAGATATAACTTGTAATCCGAAATTTCTGTACTATATTTTAATTGGGGAGAATATCCAAAATGAGGTTCAAAAAAATAAAGCTTTAGGGGCAATTCCAATGCTTTCGCAAAAACAAATCAAAAATTTCCCCTTTCTTATTCCAAAGAATCCTAATGAACAACAAAAAATATCTTCATTCCTGTCTCTGATAGACGAAAAAATCCAAACCCAAATTAAAATAATTGAGGAACTTAAATTGTTAAAGAATACGCTTAGCAAGAAAATATTCTCTCGTCAATTGACGTTTAAAGATGACAATGGGAATGATTTTCCAGAATGGCAACATAAAAAACTCGGTGAACTAGCTACAATAACAACAGGCTCTTCTAATAGAGAAGATTCAATTTTAGATGGAGAATATACGTTTTTTGATAGATCTCAAGATGTTAGAACAAGTAAACGATATTTATTCAACAAAGAAGCAGTAATAGTACCAGGAGAAGGACAGAAATTTACACCTAAATATTTTATGGGAAAATTTGACTTACATCAACGAACGTATGCAATTTTTGATTTCATTGAATTAAGTGGAAAATATTTATACTATCATATAGATATTGATGAGAAGTATTTACAATCTCAAGCTGTAGGTTCAACTGTAAAATCTTTGAGATTACCAATGTTTCAGTCTATGCCGATTAAATTTCCACCTCTTGAAGAACAAATGAAAATAGCTAATTTTCTTTCATCAATCGACACAAAAATTGATATCGAAACAGAACTCTTAGAAAAATTAGAAGAACAGAAAAAATATTTATTACAAAACCTATTTATATAAACAGGTTTTGTAATAAATAGAGCTTTTGCTTAGTCAGTAACGTATAGATATCGAATTCCATTTTTACCTTTTTATCAATTCCTAACAATATATTTGCAATCTGATTTTGTTTATGATGATTAGGTAATGAAATTTCTATTGGCTCAATTTCAGAAATATAATGTCGTTTGTGTTCAGCAGATGATAATCCTAAAAAAGACAAATACTCAAACATAAATTTCAGATTTACATTAGATTTGGCAGTTAATATTTTAATCGCTGATGATTTTACTTTAAAAGGAAAATTTACAAATTTGGTATCCATTGTAAAATCATCAAAAATGATACACTCACCTTTATCATAAATCCCGAAATCTTCAGCTGTATATCCTAGTACAAACGCTTTATTTGCCGTCAAAACAGGAATCAAAGAATTATCTGAAGAGTAATCTGTATTTGATGCTAAATATTTAGTTGGTTGTTCGTAGTTTAAAACCTCCTTAATCTGTACTATTTCATTTTCTTGATTAAGAATTTGTTCATATAGTTGATAGCGAAGCGTATTCAAACAGGATATTAAATCTTCAATTAAAGGACTTCATCAAAAGTTAATTCTTACACAAACTCCAAATGTAAAATTGAAAGATTGTGTTTCTTGCCATTCATCATCATTGACTGAAGCGGAAATATTAAATGAAAGAGGAGTTTTTCCAATTTTTGGTGCAACAGGTATTATTTCTTATTCAGAAAATTATCTAATTGATGAAGATGCAATTATGATAATCAAAGATGGTTCTGGAGTTGGAAAAGTCCAGTATGGAACAGGAAAATTTTCAGTTATTGGAACATTGAACTACCTGACAATAAAATCTTATGTTAATTTGAAATATATTTTCTTCTGTTTGAAATTCTTTAACTTTAACACGTATAAAGTTGGTTCTGGTATTCCTCATATTTATTTCAAAGATTATGGAGAGGCTCTTATCTATTGCCCTTGTTTGGATGAACAAAATAAAATAGAAAAATTACTTTCGTCTATCGATGAAAAAATAAATCTTGAAAATACTTTGTTAAAAAAATTAAAAGATCAGAAAAAACACCTACTGCAAAATCTGTTTATATAAATAGGTTTTGCAATAGATATTGTTTTTGAGATTGATACTTCTCCAAAATATTTTTTTCTGTTTGAATTTTTGTATCAATAGCAGAAAGAAAGTTGGCAATGATAGTTTGTTCTTCAAGAGGTGGAATGGGTAATTCTATCTGCTTCACAATGTCTGCAGATAAATTTCCTTGACCACCTTGTAAGTACTTATTTATAATGTGTTCTTTTTTATGAAAGAGATAAGAGTAAATGAAATAATGATTTTGTTGAGATTTTATACAAAGCACTGCTTGGTTTATTGCTCCATTAATCTTACTAATTGCTACTTCACCACTTGTTGCGCCATATAAGGCATATAAAATATCACCAACTTCAACCATTTTAGCAGATGAATTTTTTAAACCTAATTCATTAATAAATTGCTCTGTTACATTAGAATTTATTTCACCTGATCGGATAAAAGGTATATTTCCATCAAAATACTCTTTTTTAGATGTCAGCGGAGTTCCACCTGAATAAAAAGTTGCTAATTTACCAAGTTTTTTTTCTGTCCATTTTTCTGTGAATCCTTTGAATCTGATTTCTTGTGAAAACAGTTTTTCACTTAGTCCTTTAATTAAGGTTTCTAATTGTTCAATTATTTTAATTTGAGTTTGGATTCGCTCATCGATTAGGGACAGAAATGAGGCAATTTTTTGTTGTTCTTTTACAGCAGGAAATGACAACTCAATTTTTGAAATCCGTCCAACATTAATACTAAGAACTTTTGTTCCTTGTGATTCTCTTTGGATTTGCGTTCTAACACGATTGGATTTAAATAAGTAAGCATTAAATCCTAAATGGAAAACATTTTCCTTAGGTCTTGCTAATAGTGTGTGTAATCCAGATAGCAATCTTACATCATTTAGATTTATAACTTCAATGCTTTTACCAACATCTTCTAAATCTTCAGACGCATCTGCAAAAATTATATCTCCCTCTTTACAAAAATTATCCTCTGAAATCCTACGAATATTTATATCTTCATTGATAAAAGGAACAACTTCATTTCTAATATCAAATAATGCCTGAAATTTAGTATGAATATCTCCATAATGAATGTTTTTTACTGTTCCATTTTCATAATTCAAATTTTCTCTTGAAAAAGAGTTAGTAATTTTAAAATCCATTATCTCCCCCAACTTCTTCACTTCCCACTCACCAGTAAACCCCGGAAATCGTAAATGGGGAACATTTAGATTAAAGATTCTTGAAGCTCAATGCAAAAGATTTAAAATCCTCAATCCTTTATTTTCTTCCTTTGTTCTTTTTAATCTTTAATTCAAATAAAATGAACAAAAAGCAATTGTCAGAAGTAATCGATCTATGGAAAATAGACAAAAAGCAGTATGTAAAAAAGTCAAGTTTTTCGGCTTATACGCTCCTTATTGAAAATCATCTACTACCAGCATTTGGTGATAAATATGAACTTGAAGAAATTGATGTACAAAATTTTGTTTTCCAAAAATTAGAATCCGGCTTAAGTCATAAAACAATCAAGGATATTTTAATCGTACTGAAAATGATCCTCAAATTTGGAGCAAAGCACAAATGGCTAAATTATACTCCTTTTGACATACAGTTTCCCACAGAACGTGAAAAACATAGCATCGAAGTTCTTAGTAAAACCGATCAAAAGAAAATTATGAATTATATACAAGAACACTTTACATTTCGGAACTTAGGTGTATATATCTGCTTGAGTGCAGGTATGCGTATCGGCGAAATATGTGCATTGACTTGGGAAGATGTGGATACAGACAACGGAATAATTAGTGTTAACAGAACGATTCAGAGGATATATGTTATTGAAGATGGAAATAGAAAAACTGAACTTATTTTAGACACACCCAAAACAAAAAATTCTATTCGGGAAATTCCAATAAGCAAAGATTTATTGAAAATACTTAAGCCTTTTAAAAAAATTGTAAACCCTTCATTTTTTGTTATAACCAATGATGCAAAACCAACAGAACCCCGAACTTATCGCAGTTATTATAAAAATTTGATGAAGGAATTGAATATGCCTAAATTAAAATTCCACGGACTGAGACATAGCTTTGCAACAAGATGTATTGAAAGTAATTGTGATTACAAAACGGTAAGTGTCTTATTGGGACATTCTAACATTAGTACAACGCTTAATCTCTACGTACACCCAAATATGGAACAAAAGAAAAAAGCCATAGAACAGATGTTTAAAGCGTTGAGGTGAATATCAGTCTTAATTTAATATTATATTTTGTCACAAATAGTTACTGTTTTTGTGACAGAATGTAATGATTAAAAAACATCACCAATTTAAATGATTGTTATTTCAATCGTTTTATTTATTTTTGTATGAAATAGCAATCATTTAAAATGAAAAAGCAAATCCTTTTACCCAAATACGCTGCTCTTTTAGAGCAAATGGGTGAGAACATAAAATTAGCTCGGAAGCGTAGAAAGCTTACGGCAATACAAGTTGCCGAGCGTGCAGGTATTGCTCGTTCTACCTTATATTTAGTAGAAAAAGGAGATAGTAGTGTGGCAATGGGTGCTTATTTTAATGTGTTGCGTGTATTGGGCTTGCAAAACGATTTCTTAAAGTTGGCAGCTGATGATGAAATGGGCAGAAAACTACAAGATTTAGATCTCTTATAAAATGGCAACAAATAAAACCGACATCTATGTTTATGCACATTGGCTTGGATTAGCCGAACCAGTGTTGTTGGGTATTTTGTCTGCACATCAAGCCAAAGGACGAAAGGCTTTTAGTTTTGAATATGACAAAAATTGGTTGAAATCCAATGCTCAACGGTTGATAGATCCGGATATTCAATTTTATTCCGGGCAACAATTTCCAAATAATAAAGAGAATTTCGGAATTTTCTTAGACAGTATGCCCGATACTTGGGGACGAACATTAATGAAACGTCGTGAAATTCAGTTAGCCAAAACGAAAGGCGAAAATCCTAAAACATTGTATGATATTGATTATTTATTGGGCGTTTTTGATGAAACAAGAATGGGTGCTTTTCGATTTAAATTGGATCCTAACGGTGATTTTTTAGATAATGATTCCGAAAAATCTACACCGCCTTGGTCAACGGTTCGGGAATTGCAGCAAGCCGTTGTTCATTATGAAAATGATACGGATAACGAAGCCATAAACAAATGGTTGAAAGTGCTAATTGTGCCAGGATCTTCCTTGGGAGGTGCAAGACCCAAAGCCAATGTTTTAGACGAAAAAAATCAACTTTGGATTGCGAAATTCCCTTCCAAATATGATACAATTGATAAAGCCGCTTGGGAATATTTAACCTACCAATTAGCGATAAAAGCAGGAATCGAAATGGCAGAATGTAAAATGGAGAAAGTAAGTGGAACTTATCACACCTTTTTCACCAAACGCTTTGATCGAATGGGTAAGGAAAGAATTCATTTTTCATCGGCAATGACGATGACTGGAAACAATGAAGACACGATTAAAAATCAACCTGCGAGTTATTTGGATATAGTGGAATTTATTCAGAATTATGGTTGTAAGGTTAATGAAAATCTACACCAGTTATGGCGAAGAATTGTTTTTAATATTGCTGTTTCCAATACGGACGACCATCTTCGCAATCATGGATTTATTTTGACTGACGAAGGTTGGGTGTTATCTCCGGCTTATGATTTAAATCCTTCCATTGATAAAGATGGTTTGGCTTTAAATATTGATATGGATAATAATGCTTTAGATTTTGAATTGGCTAAAAGCGTAGGCGATTTTTTTCGATTAAATCATTCTGAAATGGACAACATATTGAACGAAGTTTTCAATTCAGTAAACCAGTGGAAAGAAATTGCTCATCAAATTGGTATTTCACGATCAGAACAAGAATTAATGCAGGCAGCTTTCAGATTTAATTAAGTACATTGAACAGATTTAGATTGCTGCTCAACACTTGATCGTATAAAAAAAACGCCATTTCTGTATCGCATTTGTACCATAAAACTATAACTAATTGATTTTCATATATGGTTATTTTTGAAGAAGTTAAATAAAAGTCATAGACTTATTAAAATACAGAATCCCCAAGTGAAAACTTGGGGATTTTTGTTTTTTTAAAATATATCCTGATTAGCCAAAAGAATATATTATCACAGTAAGGTTTAGATTTTATTTTATATATAATTAATCAGTACGACTAAAAACTTTATTTAATTACAATTTTTGATGGCTATCAGATGGTCAAGATAATACCAACAATGATCATAAATTTAAAAAAAACAACTGTTGACAAATAAAAAAATTCCGAAGCTATAAGCTCCGGAATTTTTGTTTTATAAAACGCTGATTAATTAAGCGTTTGGTTCAATAGATACAAAAGATCTGTTGTTTGCTTTCTTTCTGAAAACTACTTTACCGTCTACCAAAGCAAACAAAGTATGGTCTTTACCAATACCAACATTTTCACCTGGGTGATGTTGAGTACCTCTTTGTCTGATAATGATATTTCCAGCAATAGCCTCTTGACCTCCGAAAATCTTAACACCTAATCTTTTAGAGTGAGATTCTCTACCGTTTTTGGAACTACCAACTCCTTTCTTGTGTGCCATTTTATTCTAAGCTTTTTTGGATTAAAAATTATTCAGCAGATTCGCTGGTTTCTGTTACTTCAGCTTTAGCAGCTTTTTTTGGAGCAGCTTTTTTAGCTTCTTTTTTCGCACCGTCAAAACCAGTGATAGAAACAATCTGGATTTGAGTTAACTGTTGTCTGTGACCATTTTTCTTAGCATAACCTTTTCTTCTTTTCTTTTTGAAAACGATTACTTTGTCAGCCTGAACATGATCAAGAATTTCTACTTCTACAGCGATACCGCTTACAGCCGGGGCACCTACAGTTACTGCGCCGTTTACAGTAAGAAGAACTTTATCAAAAGAAACTTTTGCTCCTTTATCTCCTTTCAAACGGTTCACAAACAACTTTTGGTTTTGCTCAACTTTGTATTGAAGCCCTGCTATTTCTACAATTGCAAACATTGTTTATAAATTTTTATAATTATTCGAGGTGCAAAAGTAAACATTTTCTCGGAAAATCACAACATTAATTCTAAAATTTTAATTATTTGAATCTAAGAATTTTTTAGTTTTATTTGTGCAGCATAATCCGCCTATAGTTTATCCTGAGCTTGTCGAAGGACTCCCAATCTTTTCACTCCACTACGTTGCGTAAAAAGGATTTCCGCTCAAGTCGGGCTGCAAATTCTACATAAAAACAAACTTTCAATATAAAAAACACTTTTGTCATTCCGTAGAAAACCGAACGAAATGGTTCGACGGAACCAGTCCCAGCAGGTTAGATTCCTACGGAATGACAAAGATTATGGATAATCCTTTGCTAAGTTTTACGGCTTTGCGACCTTAAAAATGTTTTCAATAATAATAAATAAAAATCTTTGCGCACTTTGCGTTTAAAAAACATTATGTATATCCGTTTTTAATCATACTGCTGTAATATTAGCAATAATGAGCCTTTCGAATAGTTTGTCTCCGAAATATCTTCGATTTAGTTTGTAAATAAATTCGTTGAGATACAATTGAAGATATTTTCTTTTGATTTTATGATAATTTCCCAATAGATTTCTTTTAGCATTGCTGATGGTGATGTGAACCCATTTTAAGGTTTCGTTGGTAGTTTCTTTATCAGATTTTTCGGTGATATGAAGTTCAACAAAATCTGAAATATCAACGTATGATGTGCTTTTATCCGTGAAAACAATGCTTTGATTATCAATCGATTCTTTTATGGTTTCATTAATTTCCAGAGAA
>NZ_FTPU01000006.1 GCF_900108115.1 Epilithonimonas bovis DSM 19482 | reverse complement strand
AACTAAATCGAAGATATTTCGGAGACAAACTATTCGAAAGGCTCATTATTGCTAATATTACAGCAGTATGATTAAAAACGGATATACATAAAAATTTATAACAGATTATCTATTGCATTAATTTTAACTAACAATATTAAAAATAAAATGAACTTAAACGAATTGAAAAACGATTGGATCAAAGAATTCCCAAGTCCAATGATCATTGCAGGGCCATGCAGTGCAGAAAGCGAATCACAAATGCTGGAAACAGCAAAAAGGCTGAAAGAGAGCGGTGCAGAGATTTCTGCTTTCCGTGCAGGTATATGGAAACCGCGTACTAAACCAAACGGTTTTGAAGGTGTAGGTGTGATTGGGCTTAACTGGCTGAAGAAGGTAAAGGAAGAATATGGTTTTAAAACAGCAACCGAAGTGGCCAATGCACATCACGTTTTTGCTGCGCTGGAAGCTGATGTAGACATCCTTTGGATTGGTGCAAGATCTACCGTTAACCCTTTTACCGTTCAGGAGATCGCGCAGGCTTTGCGCGGAACCAATAAACCTGTACTGGTAAAAAATCCTGTTAATCCGGATTTGGCACTTTGGATTGGTGCACTGGAGCGTTTGTTAGGTCAGGGCGTAGAAAACCTGGGTGCTATCCACAGAGGTTTTTCAACTTATCAGAAAACCAAATACAGAAATATCCCGAACTGGCAGATTGCTTTAGATTTCAAAAATCAATTCCCCAATATTCCGTTATTCATAGATCCGTCACACATTTGTGGTAACAGAACAGGTTTGGCCGGTGTTGCGCAAGAGGCCTTCAACGTGGGTTATCAGGGCGCGATTATAGAAAGCCACTGTGACCCGGATAATGCATGGAGTGATGCTTCCCAACAGATTACTCCGGAAGTGCTGGCCGCTATGATCAACAACCTGCAGATGCGTAATTCTGATATCTCGGGATATGAAGATGAGATGGGAAAACACAGAACACTTATTAGTGATATGGATTTTCAGCTGATAGAACTGTTATCACAAAGGATGAAAATTTCTGAGAAAATCGGGACTTTGAAAAAAGAAAATAATATCGCCATCTTCCAACCGGAACGCTGGAAAATTATTACTGAGTATGCTAACCAAAAAGCTTCTGAAACAGGGATGTCTCAGGATTTTATAGAGAAAGTTTTCAAGGCGATTCACGAAGAGAGTATAGAGGTTCAGAATCATATCATGATTGATAAATAATCATCATCTTCCTTTAATAAAATTTTCTAAATCAATCCCTTTCTAAGTCTGTAACTTGGGAAGGGATTTTAATTTTTTTATACAATAATTGTAGTAAATTTACCAACAATAAAATTCTACCGTTTGAAAGGAATCATCATCAAATCTACCGGAAGCTGGTATCAGGTTTTGGAAACAGAAACCAAGGCTGTTTTTGAAGCCAGGATCCGTGGGAAATTTAAATTGATAAAAACACGCCTTACTAATCCTCTGGCAGTAGGAGACGAGGTAGAATTTTCTCTGGAACAGGACGATGTGGCCTGGATTACGAAAATTTTCCCCAGAAAAAATTACCTGATCAGGAAATCGGTCAATCTCTCAAAAGAAGCTCACATCATTGCTTCTAACATAGATATTGCCTGTTTTATTTATACGCTTAAGTTTCCGGAAACGTCTTTGGGGTTTTTGGATCGGTTTCTGGCATGCTGTGAGGCTTATAACATTCCTTCTCTTATCCTTTTTAATAAGATGGATGTGTTGTCAGAAGATGAAAAAGAAATTGTGCAAAACATAGAAGCAATGTATCAGAATATTGGTTACGATACACTGGAGATATCTTCTTATTCTAAACTTAATCTTGACCTGCTGAAAGACAGGATAAAAGATAAAACATCCGTGTTTTTCGGGCATTCTGGTTGTGGCAAATCAACACTGGTCAATGCCCTGCAGCCAAGCCTGGATCTAAGGACTGGTGAGATATCTGATACCCATCTGAAAGGTAAGCACACAACCACTTTTGCACAAATGCATTTCTGGGATTTTGGTGGTTCTGTTATCGACACGCCCGGCGTTCGGGAATTTGCCATGATAGATGTTGAAAAGGATGAGATCCAGCATTATTTCCCTGAGATTTTCACCTTGGGCAGGGATTGCAAATATCACAACTGTATGCACATCAACGAGCCAAAATGTGCTGTAATCGCCGGCCTGGAAAACGGTGAAATCGAAGAAAGCCGTTATATGACCTATCTCAAACTGATGGAAGAGGCAGAAGAGATTAACCAAAAATAAAAATTCCCACAATTTTCTGTGGGAATTTTTATTTTATACAAATCTTAAGAGTTTAGAACTTCCAGCCAAGCGTTACAAAAAAGTTATTTCTGTTGTTTTTAACTTTAGAGACCGCAAAAGCATCGCTATTCACATCAAATCCTCCGTTGAAGTAACCTGAATTATATTCAGGATTACCCTGTAAAAAAGGACTCGAATACTCAGAAGAGATATTCTGATAAGATGCGTCTATATAAAATGCCTTGAAATCATAACCTAAACCAGCACCTATAATATTTCTTTTTCCTACAAAAAGATTAGAAAAAGACTGGTTAGAAGCTGACCCGTTATCGTTATAGGCTAAAAAGGACATGTTGTCAAAATTATTCCCCTGATATGCGTAACCGCCACGCAGTCTAAGGCCTGCAACCCTATACTCTGCACCTACGCGGACTTCGGATGCATTTTTATAAGAGTCGCTGAAGAAGTCATTCAGTTCTGTTTCAGCATCTCCGTAAACATGGTATTTAGGTTTTGTAATCCCTTGTATATAATCCACATTCAAAGAAAAGTTTTTGCTTGGGACAAAAGCAGCACTCAAGGTTGCTTTCATTGGCGTGGAAAGTTTACGGTCCTCAGAGAAAACATCATACTGGTTATAATTAAAGTAGTATTGATTATAAGCCCGGTCCATAGACCACCATGTAGGCGTTTCTACAGCGGCCCCCAAACGGAACTGATTGCCAACTTTGGCTATCACACCGATATTAGCTGAGAAACCATTGGAGTGTTCCGCAAAATCTGTATACTGCTTGTTGTAAGACAGGACCGAACTTCTGTTATCTGCCAGGAAATTGGCAGAGTCATATTGCTCCAGATAAGAATTGTGGAAATTAAGCCCAAGTCCGAAATAAAGGCGGTTGTCGTAATTGGCACCTACCGTAAAATTGGTCTTGGACAGATCGCCAGTTCTTCCGTACTGATGCCCATAAAAGGTATAATTGATATTGGTTCCCGGATAGGAAAAGTCATCAAGAATCCTGATATTCTGATTGCCTGCTGACAAAGAATAATTGTCGATAGCCTGCGTAGAATAATTGAATCCAATATTCACAAATTTCCATTTGGAATTGGTGTTATTAAGATTAATTGTTAAAACACCACCTGTATTATTAAGATCCGTTTTGTTGTTTTTTGCAACAGTGGACATGCCGGCTAACGTGGTTGTGTTTTTATTGTTATTCACACCTAGTGTAAAACTAACGTCGCTGGTAATAAATACACCGATACCCGCAGGGTTAACACTGGCTGATGAAATATCACCACCTAGCGCGCCCATGGATCCGGCCATCGCATTGAATTTTGAAGTTCCGTTTATTGGATTCGCAGAATAGACATCTGCGGTATTCGTAATTACTGAAACATCCTGCGCCTTAAGATATAAAAATGAAGCTGGAATGTTAATCAGTAAAAATAATTTTTTTAGCATTATAAATTAAAGTTTTTATTAGAACTATCTTCTGCCACCACCAGAACGGAAACCACCGCCACCGCCTGTGGAACCGCCACCAGAACGGAAACCGCCATCGGAATTAAACCCACCGGAATTTCCTGACCTCATAGGTGCAGAATTGAATCCGTCATTACGGAAACCACCATTTTGATTAGTTCTTACGCCGCTGTTATTTGGGAAACTCTGTGGTGTATTTCTGTAGCCGCCGTTATTCTGATAATTTCTTACATTATTATTTGGGAAGTTTCTGGTCCCATTGTTAGGGAAATTTCTTACACCATTATTATTCTGATAATTTCGGTAATTGTTATTGCTGTTAGCGCCAGCACGAGGCATATCTCTAAAGCCCGGTGTACTGTTTATACCTCTGAAATTATTGGTTGACCTGTAAGAGTTGTTTTGAGGCGCAAATCTTCCGTTGATACCTGACCTGTTATATGAAGGCCTGTAATAATTACCCCATCCGTATCCGCCGTAAGGGTAGTATCCTCCATAATAACCTCCCCATCCATAGCCTCCATAAAATCCTGAGTAGAAAGGGTCGTAAAAGCCACCCCATCCCCAAGGCGAATAGAATGAGTTACCCCATCCCCAGCCAAAACCTAAGCCCCATCCCCAGGAATTGTAAGGGCTATTCCAACCGTAACCACCGTAAAAAGGTGAGCCCCAACCGTAGCCTCCCCAACCCCAGTTGTTAAAACTGCTGTAATTGGTCTCGGTTCCGGTATAACTGCCCCAGTCGGAATCGTTGGTAAGTGTCTGTGTATAACGGTTTTGCTGATCCTCTAGGTTTTTTTGATTATTATCATAGATGCTGGATGTATCCTGATAATTGTAATAGTCATCTACCTGATTGCCATAATTGCCGGAGTAGGTCCCTGCTGGCAAAGAGTCTTTGTTAGGATCGTAATAAACCCCGTCAGTTTCCGAATAGCCACCTGTGTAAACAGTGCAGGAAGATAAAAGAAAACTGCTGGAAATCAAAATTAAACCTTTGGATTTAATCAGATTTAGAAAGCTGTTATTGTTTATATTTTTCATTTTATGAGAAGTATTAAGTTTGCTATATTTGCATATCTTAAAGAAACCAAATTTTATACCATGTAAATTTTATAAAACACGTGTAAAATTAGGCTTTTTATTTAGATTAAAATTATTAAAAAAGTTAAATTATTATAGCAAAAAATTTATGGCAAAATTAACATCAAGAGCAGAAGATTACAGCAAATGGTATAACGAGTTGGTAGTGAAAGCAGATTTGGCTGAGAACTCCGGCGTAAGAGGGTGTATGGTAATCAAACCTTATGGTTATGCAATTTGGGAAAAGATGCGTGACGAGATGGACAGGCAGTTTAAAGAAACAGGACATCACAATGCATACTTTCCACTTTTTGTTCCCAAAAGCCTTTTTGAAGCAGAAGAAAAGAATGCAGAAGGTTTTGCCAAAGAATGCGCCGTAGTAACACATTACCGCTTAAAAAATGATCCGAATAATCCAGGGAAATTAATTGTAGATCCCGATGCAAAGTTAGAAGAAGAACTCATAGTGAGGCCAACTTCGGAAGCTATTATCTGGAATACTTATAAAAGCTGGATCCAGTCTTACCGTGATTTGCCAATACTAATTAACCAATGGGCTAATGTTGTAAGATGGGAGATGAGAACAAGATTGTTTCTACGAACGGCAGAGTTTCTTTGGCAGGAAGGCCACACCGCCCATGCCACAAAAGACGAAGCGGTTGACGAAGCAGAAAAAATGTTGGAAGTGTATGCTAAGTTTGCAGAAGATTTTATGGCGATGCCAGTTATCCGAGGCTTAAAATCACCATCGGAGAGATTTGCAGGTGCAGACGAAACCTATTGTATCGAGGCTATGATGCAGGACGGGAAAGCTTTGCAAGCCGGTACTTCACACTTCCTTGGGCAAAATTTTGGAAAAGCTTTTGATGTGAAATTCACCACAAAAGAAGGAAAGATAGAACATGCCTGGGGAACGTCCTGGGGAACATCTACAAGGCTGATGGGTGCATTAATTATGACACATTCTGATGATCTTGGTTTGGTTTTACCTCCAACGTTGGCACCGATTCAGGTGGTGATAGTCCCAATTTTTAAAGGGGAAGAGCAGTTGGCTCAGATCAGCGAAGTCGCTCTGGATATTAAGGCCAAGCTTAAAGCCAAAGGAATCTCTGTTAAATTTGATGATGATACTCAAAACAAACCCGGCTGGAAATTTGCCGAGTATGAATTAAAAGGTGTACCGGTGAGAATTGCAATGGGCCAAAGAGATCTTGAAAACAAAACAGTAGAACTCGCAAGACGAGATAATCTAACTAAAGAAACAGTAGCTTTGGACGGTTTGGATGATTATATCGAAACATTGCTGCGAACCATACAGAAGGATATCTATAATAAAGCGTTAAGTTACCGCGAAGAAAATATCACCAAAGTGGATTCTTATGAAGAATTTAAGCAGGTGCTGGAAGAAAAAGGTGGATTTATCCTGGCGCACTGGGACGGTTCAGAAGAAGAAGAAGAACAGATCAAACAGGAGACAAAAGCGACTATCAGGTGCATTCCGCTTGATAATGAGCTGGAAGAGGGTGTTTCACTTATTAGTGGCAAACCATCCAGACAGAGAGTTGTTTTTGCAAAAGCATATTAACGTAAACCGCGATTGATTCGCGGTTTTTTTAATAAGAAATTTTTTTTCTAGATGCTTTTAACGTTAAAAATTTCTTAAAATTATGGATTTTATAAAATACTGGATTGATATTTGTTAATATTACAAAACAAATCACATAAAAATAAACTATTATGTCAATCAATTTAATCGAACTTATTAAGGGTCAACTTGGTGCTTCTACAGTGTCTCAGGCCGCAACTCAACTTGGAGAAAGTGAATCCGGTGTTTCAAAAGCCATATCTGTGCTCTTACCAGCCGTGATAGGCGGATTTGCAAACAGTAATGCAAAATCTGAGTTGTTCAGCACGTTAAAAGAAGCTGCAACATCAGGTGTTACTTCTAACCTGCTTAATAGCGGTGGTGGGGATCAGTCATTGATTTCAAGAATTTTGTCGCTTGTCTTTGGAGATGGAGATAAGTTATCTGCTTTGGCAAGTTCTGTTTCTAGTTTTGCAGGCATCAAAACCGAATCTACCAATTCTTTGCTTAATCTGGTTACCGGCGCCGCCTCAGGAGGTTTAGGTAAGTATATCACTGATCATAATCTTGATTTGTCTTCATTCGAAAATCTGTTGTCAAGTCAAAAAAATTACCTTTCTGCATTATTGCCGGCAGGTTTTAGTTTTGCATCACTTGGTTTGGGTAATTGGTTTGGAAGCTCCGAGCCGGAGATCGCTAATGTTATTCCAGAAGCTCACCAAACTCCGTTGGCGGATATCAATCCAAAAGTTCCTGTGACCGAAACACCAAAAGTGGATGTTACAAGAAGTGGCACTACGCACGAGATTGCACCTGACAGCACATCCGGGGGAAGCATCTGGAAATGGTTATTACCACTCATTCTTTTACTATTATTAGCCTATTTCTTCTGGAAACAATGTGATAAAAAACCGGAAACAGCTGGCGTAGCAACTGTGGATTCTACCACAACTGTTGTTGACTCCACCAATCCGGCTGGCGATACAGTGGCTGTTGCAAGAGAAACAACTGTAGTGACTTTGCCAAGCGGCAAAACATTGCAGGCTTACAAAGGAGGAATCGAAGATCAGATTGTAACCTTCTTAAAATCCGATGAGTATAAAAATGCTACAGAAGAGCAGTTAAAAGACAAATGGTTCAACTTTGATAATCTTAATTTCGAGTTTGGAAAAGCTGTATTAACACCAGAATCTCAGGTTCAGTTAGATAATCTCAAAGCGATATTAGCTGAGTTTCCTGATGCAAAAATCAAAGTGGGTGCTTATACCGACAAAAAAGGTGACGCAGCTGCAAATCTAAAATTATCTGGTGAAAGAGCCAACACTGTAAAAACAGCATTGAATTCTGCTCAGGTAAAAGAAGCAGAAGGTTATGGGGCTAAATTTGCAAAAGTACCTGCCGATGCTACTGATAAAGAAAGAGAATCTGACAGAAAAACAGCTATTAGATTTATCAAATAATTTATAGAAAACAATTTCTTAAAAAACTGCCATACTTTGGCAGTTTTTTTTTATGCCGTTTTGATAATCAGCAAACTATTCTTATATTTGTTAGTCTAATCTAACAATTAAATTTAATATTGAAAAATAATATACGTGATAATGCATGGAGAAAAGATAAAACATCTAACTCTCTGCATGAGGTTTTTGCAAGTGTAAAAGTCCCTGAAGGTGGTAGTTTTGGAAAAAAGCTTATGGCTTATATTGGCCCGGGGCTTTTGATTGCTGTAGGCTATATGGATCCCGGTAATTGGGCGACTGATATCGCCGGCGGTGCGCAGTTTGGTTATACTTTGCTCTCGGTAATTCTTATTTCTAATCTTTTTGCGATTGTTTTACAGCATCTTTCTGTGAAATTAGGAATTGTTGCAGAACGTGATTTGGCTCAGGCATGTAAAGACCATTTTCATCCTGCTGTTAATTTTGTTTTATGGATTTTTTGTGAGATCGCCATTGCAGCGTGTGATCTGGCCGAGGTTATAGGCTCTGCCATCGCGCTTAACCTGTTATTTGGGATTCCGTTAAGTTGGGGTGTAGCGATTACTATTGTGGATGTGTTCCTGATACTATTTCTGCAATCCAAGGGGTTTCGTTATATAGAAAGTATCGTTGGTGGATTGATATTCATCATCTTTATTGCTTTTTTCTATGAGATCTTCCTCAGTAAGCCTGATATTTTTCCTTTGCTGGAAGGGCTTATTCCTAAGAAAGAGATTATCCAGAATCCATCCATGCTATACATTGCAATCGGTATTTTGGGTGCTACGGTGATGCCACATAATCTTTACCTACACAGCAGCATTGTACAAACCAGAGATTATCCCAGGACAGTAGCAGGCAAGAAGGAAGCGCTTAAATTTGCCAGCCTCGATAGCAGTATTTCATTAATGCTGGCTTTTGTTATCAATGCCGCTATTTTGATTATTGCCGCGGCTACGTTCCACACTTCGGGTAACAAAGATGTAGCTGATATTACAGATGCTTATAAGCTGCTTACGCCGCTTTTGGGTACAACAATGGCTAGTATATTCTTTGGTGTAGCACTTTTGGCCTCGGGGCAAAACTCTACTTTAACAGGAACATTGGCAGGCCAGATTGTGATGGAAGGTTTCCTGAATATCAGGCTCAAACCTTGGGTTAGAAGGCTTATTACCAGATTAATTGCTATTATTCCCGCTCTTATTATCTCGATCCTGTACGGGGAAAGAGGGACCGCAGAATTGCTGGTTTTCAGTCAGGTGATTTTGTCTATGCAGTTGAGTTTTGCTGTGGTTCCGCTGGTAATGTTTACCTGTAGTAAAAGTAAAATGGGCGAGTTTGCCAATAAACCATGGCTTACAATTCTGGCATGGGTAATCAGTGGGATTATAATAGTGCTTAATCTCTACCTGCTCAAAGAAACCATTTTTCCTCTTTTATGAGTGGAAATCAGAGCTGATTTGGTCATGAATGTTCCTCAATATTTTGATTTAGCAATATATTTTCAGATTTAGATCTCAGATCTAATCATTCTGATTTAATTAAACTGCCTGATTAAAAGTAATCAGGCAGTTTAATTAAATCAGATATTTCTTGAGGCCTTCCATAATGCCCTGCCATAGCAGGTTAAAAAAACTTCGGGACGGATCCCGCTTTTTTTTGATGTTCACATGTTCGGGTTTACCGGTAGACTCGTTTCTAATGAACCAGTTGGCAACAGTTCCTAACAGCTTACGCTCTTTTCCAGTCTTTTTATTGAGGAAATTAACGTACATATCTTTGTATTTAAAGTAAAATTTACCGGCAATATATTGATTGGTGCCATAGTAATCAAATTTTACATAATCAATTTTGCCATCCACCGTAATATTAAGATATGGCCTAACAAAAAGATTCACATTATCTGCTGAGAGTTTGTTAATATTCCCAACGATAGTAAACTGGTCTTCGGGATTTTTAACATCAAATTTCCATGTCACTTGTGTCGGAGCAGTACCATAGAACAGAAAATCTGTATCAACCGTTACAAGGGTTGGCAAGCCATTGATTTTCCCATTATTGACATTGTGGATTGTTGCATTGAATTTTTCAAAAGTCAGTTTTCCCGGGATGTTAGCATTATCTGCATTTTCTTCATATGATAATGATGAATTTTTCAGCAGCACCTGATTCACAAACAACGGGATCTTAACATTCCTCAATTTTTTGCTGAACAGATATCTGGGAGAATTATCATCTGGCGGAGCCAAGTCATGGTATATATTACAATTAACGCCATCCAGGACAACTTGCTCCAGATTAATGACCGGTTTTTTACCAAATAATACCGAACTTTTATCCGTTATGCGGATCATCTTGGTGCGGATGGTATACAGATCTTCCTCAACAGGGATCACTTTGCTGAATCCGGCTCGGGAATATTTTGGCAAAAATTCCAGCTGATGAACCGTTGTTTCTTTACCGACATTGCTAACAGAAGCCAGTTTTAAGTTATAATATTTGCCCGCATCTATTTTGATGTTTTTTACTTGGATATTATGGCTTTTACTCGTAAACGGGACGTCCTGCTTGATGATTTTGGGATCAGACTTTACCATTGCAAACTGTACATCTATTTTACCTGCCGACATTTTTTCTTTCCCATGAGACAGCTGTTTAAAATGCCCGTTGATGATATTAATCTTCCCAATCTGCGCCAAAAAGTCGGGGAACTGATTGTTCTTAGCTTTTTTCTGACTTTTACTTTTTGAGGAAAATAGGGTGACTTTGGGATTGACGATATCAATGCCTGCAAAATTGAGATTCAGTTTTTGACCAATATATTTAGATTGATTTTTATGGATAAGGATTTTATCGGTGCTAATGTCAACAATGTCTTTGTGACTGCTTTTTACCAAAGGAATCATCCTAAATTGATGCACGGAAATATCAGAATTGGCCGAATTGATCTTATTAATTTTTATAGCATGCTGTGCATCCGTTTTAAAGTAAATGTTTTCTGCCTCAATATCGTGATTGCCAAAATGAAAAGGGATTTTTTCTTTCACTGTATTTTTATCGAATACAATATCACTCAGTGTAAAATTGAACTGATCTACCGATGCTGTCTTTTGCAGGTTAGCCTGTAGCACAAGCACTTTTCCCTGCTGGAAATCCAGATTCTTAACCCCGATTTTAAGATCTAGATCTTTGGGATCTTTTTCCACGGTTTTTTTGCCTGTAGAAGTCACTTTCAAATCGGGTTTCAAAAATTGAATTTTGCTGACAATCAAAGAATCCTGGCTAACCACAAAATCAGTAGCAGAAAGCGACTGTGCAGAAAGATCAAATACATTTTTTGAATCATAATACCTGGCGATCTGCAGCGGCTTTAGATGGAATTGATCAAGAAGTAGCGTTCTATTTTTTGCTTCAATTTTTTTGGCATCAATTCTGTAGAATTCGTTGGCGGTAATAATAACATCCTGCGCATCCACTTTAAAATCTTTGAAGGCCAATGGGATTTTTGATGCGTCATCACTTTGTTTGATGTCTGTGAGTTTGATATTCACATTTTTACCGTTGAAAAGCGGCGTGCCATTATGATTATTAATGGTTACATTGCCATTTTCTACCAATATATTTTTTATGACAAGGTCTAATTTTGTACTGTTTTTGCTGCTGTCCTGTTTTTTGGGGCCAAGCGTTACAGAAACTTCGGGATGGCTGAGAAGGACAGACTCTACATTATATTTTTTATGAAATAAGGCCTTCCAGATGCTAAAATTGTTAATCCTAATTGTTTTAATTCTGGCCCGGATTTGGGCTTTTGTAGAATCTTTTGTGTTTTTATTGATCAGATAGACATTGTCAGCTTCCAGATTACCAGACAGCAGGCTCATCCCGAAGTTATCCAGCGTAAGGTTATAGTCGGTCTTTTGATTAATAAGATCCGGTAACTTTTTGTTCAGATAAAAATCCAGCGCAAAAGGAAAGGCCAATATTATAATTAGCAAAGTTCCTAAAATGGCAAGCAGTATTTTTTTTGTTTTGGTCAAGCCGGTCGTTTTCATCTCAATAATGGTATCAGTTTTTAAAAGTCATTGCTGTGGAAAATATAGCCATTATCTTTGTATTCTGCAAAAATATGATGCAGCCCATTGCTGATAATGATTTTTTCTGCGCCAATCAGGCTGTTGTATCTCGCAATCTGCTCAAAGTGCACTGGCTTTAGCTTAATATCGGGAGCTTTGCACTCTATCAGGATTTTTGGTTGCGTTTTCTCTGTTATCAGAAGATCTATTCGTTTGGTAGTACCATTCAGTTCCAGTTTTTTTTCGAGAATGAGAGATGAAAGGTTTTTCTTTTTTACAAAACGGTAATAATGCAGCCAGTGCTGTCTTACCCACTCTTCGGGGGTGAGAACGAGCCAGTTTTTCCGCACGAGGTCATAGATAAAAAATGTATCTTTGTCCTGTTTGATCTGGAAATCAAATTTAGTTTCAAAATTTAGTTTGGGAACCTGCATGCGTTAAGATGAAAGAAATAGATATTATCCTCAAAAATATTAAAAATAAAGAACTCTTACCGGTTTATTTTTTTCATGGTGAAGAGGCTTTTTATATAGATCTGGCAGTTAAGCATTTGGAGCAAGATGTTTTGGAAGAAGATGAAAAGGCTTTTAACCAGACCGTTGTCTATGGTCGGGATACCAGCTATCCCGAGATTCTTTCTCTGGCCAGGCAATATCCTATGATGGGTGACAGACAGCTCATTATTGTGAAGGAAGCGCAGGATATGAAACTTAACGAAGATGAGTCCAAAGCTCTGGAAGCTTATCTGGAAAATCCTGTCCCCTCAACGATTCTGGTGATTGCGCACAAGCATAAAAAACTGGACAGCAGAAAAAAAGTAAGCAAGATGCTGGCAAAAGCCGGAATGCTTTTTACAAGTGAAAAAATCAAAGACTATCAGTTGCCAGCATGGATCCAGGGCGAGATTACACGCCTTGGCATCAAGTCGGCTCCCAATATCAGCCATCTTTTGGCAGAATATCTTGGGAATGATCTTTCCCGCATTACCAATGAACTCAACAAACTCAAAATTGTTCTCAAAAATGATGCAGTGCTGGATGGTAAAGTCATCGAAGATAATGTTGGCATCAGCAAAGATTTTAATATTTTTGAACTTCAGCGGGCCTTGGGTAGCAAAGATATGAGCAAAGCCTTCAGTATTGCCTATTACATGGGAAAAAATAAAAAGGCAAATCCGGTGCAAATGGCTTTTGGAGTATTATATAATTTTTTCTCCAATATTGTACTATACCATACTTTATCCGGTCAGTCACCACAAAATATTGCCGCAGAGATGCGTGTAGCACCTTATGCCATCAAGGATTATGCAGAAGCAGCAAGATTTTATCCACTAAAACATGCTACCCGAGTGATTTCTATCCTTCGTGAGATGGATCTGAAATCAAAAGGATTGGGCGTCCGGCAGATGGAGGATGAGGAGATTTACAAAGAGCTGGTTTATAAGATTATCAAAGTGGATGAACTAAAAGTAAAAGTATAAAATTTGCTTGATCAGATTAATCATAAGCTGGCGATTGACAAAATTTATAAATCAAATTAGCCCAGTCCAAAAGGTTTTCCGATTTTTGAATCCCAAAACTTGAATTTTAATCATAAAAATTACATATAATAATGGAGAGTAATATCTTAGACTGCGTCATTATAGGATCCGGACCTGCAGGTTTTACAGCAGCTATCTACGCTGCAAGAGCCAACCTGAAACCCGAATTGTTTACAGGGTTGGAACCAGGCGGGCAGTTAACCACCACTACAGATGTAGAGAACTTCCCCGGATATCCCGAAGGGATTACCGGCCCGGAAATGATGTTGCAGTTGCAAAAACAAGCCGAGCGTTTTGATACAAAAGTTCATTATGAGATGATCTCCAAAGTCGAATTTTCTCATAAAAGAGGTGGCGTACACATGCTGAGTACCGGTTCCCGGGATATATTGGCGAAAAGTGTCATTATCTCCACCGGAGCAGCCGCAAAATATCTTGGCCTGCCAGACGAGAAAAAATATGCGGGTGGCGGTGTATCTGCCTGTGCGACCTGTGATGGTTTTTTCTACCGCGGTAAAGATGTAATAGTTGTAGGAGCCGGCGATACGGCAGCGGAAGAAGCCACTTATCTTTCTCAGATTTGTAACAAGGTCACGCTTTTGGTAAGGAAAGACCATTTCCGGGCGTCCAAAGTGATGGTAGACCGCGTGCTGAATACGTCCAATATCGAGGTGAAGTATAATCACGAATTAATTGGTATCGAAGGTGAAAATGCTCTGGTAGAACGTGCTAAAGTTGTTAATAACCTGACTGATGAAGTCTCAACAATTGATGTTCACGGGATTTTTATCGCGATTGGCCACAAACCGAATACGGATCTGTTCAAAGGGCAGATAGACTTAGACGGATTAGGTTATATTGTAACAGAGGGTAAATCTTCCAGAACCAATCTCCCTGGCATTTTTGCTGCGGGCGACGTTCAGGATCACCACTACAGACAGGCGATAACAGCTGCCGGCAGCGGTTGTATGGCAGCAATGGATGCGGAAAAATACCTTGGCGAATTGGCTGGTGAAAACCACACCTGGGTGGAACGCTAATTAGAGCTGAAATTTTTAACAATAAACGAAACGGCCTGAGAATTATCTCAGGCCGTTTCTAATAAAGAACTATTACAAAAAATTGATTTATATGTGTTTAAGAGGAATAATTACTTGTCGCTAAAAGCCAATTCTGTTTTAGTATTAGGTCTACTTATAGTTCTTTTTTCATCTTTATTATGGAGTTTATAATACAAAAATGCGATCAGGGTTGGTTTGTGATAGATTTTGTAATATCTGTATTGTGTATTAAAATGCCTCAGGTTAATCTTATAAAAATCATACCCAATGACGACCAGCAAACAGAGGCTGATGACATAAAATACCCTGAACTCGAGGTGATAATACGTTAATCCGGAGAAAACGGCCCCCATCACATAAGCAATCATAATGCTCATCAGTAATTTTGCTTTACCAATCAGTTCCGGGTTTTTCCTGAATTTTTTCTGAGTAAACATAGAAAAAAGAATCCCCAAATCTGTTGTGGTACCGGTAAGGTGGGTTGTTTTTACAGAGAAGTTGGATATACTGGCAGTCAGTCCATTTTGCAATCCTGTCGCGAAAAGCATCAGTGCCACAAGTGCTTCGGTTTCACCCAACGTTTTCTGATAATAAAACTGTCCGTAGATCCCTACTGCCAAGAGACAGATAATCTCCAGGATAATAGGGAAGGCGTGTGCAAAATACTTACTTTTCCTATTGAAGTTAATGACACTCATATTGGCCACAAAACTCCCGAAGAAGAATAGGAAAATCCATGCGCCAACAACGGCGACCTGTGTCCAGTTTCCCTGGCTGATCTCTGCCGCCAGAATGGCGTAATGTCCTGTGACATTGGATGTAAAGGAGAGGAATATGAGTAGGGATGCTATATTTATAGTTCCTGCCGTAAAGGCAGTCAGCGTCCCCAGTCTTATGTTGTCTCCCAACGTTCTGCTGTTACTATAATTTCTTAACATTTTAATTCTTTTTTGTTTGGTGTAAAATTCTAATTTTATTAAAGGAAAACCTCGGCGAGGCGTCCTCTTTCCGGTGCGAATTCCGGTGTCGTGGTAGTAATCTCCACCACATCCAGATGACGGCACTTTTTGATATAAGGTGTAATATCAAACTGGGCTTTCTTCAGGTTCCGTAACTTAGCGGTAGAGATATACGCTTCGTCAGCGGCAATGGCATCTGCAAATTGGTTAAAGGACCTCTGGAAGCTTCCGGTGAAAACTTCGCATGATACTTTGTTGATGAGGTCTGGATATTTGTTATAAATTATGCTGTATGCATCACAAAACTCCTGAGATCTTATCTTGCCCAGTAATGAGGTTTTGGTGGTAAACAGCAGGTCTCTGATCGAGTCGCCCATATCGTAACCGCATACAAAAACGATATTGTAACGGTTGGTGTCATTCTGTTCACTTTTATTTCTCAATACTTTTTTGAGAATATCCAATGACTCAAGTGAAAAATCGGTGGCTATTAAAATGGTTTTGGTCATGATATTTTGTTTGATTCGGTTTTGTTATTTTTTGATAATACAAAACTATCATGACCAAATTAGAATGCTTTTGGAATAGAATTAAAATGTAATTAGAGAGATTAAAATGAGATTAGAATACCTGGTAAATTATCAGTATTTACGTTTTCAGGTAATTTCTTTAAATATTTTGGGCAGCTTTTCCGCCCTCCGTTCCCGCTATTTTTTGCCCTTGCTTATTCCCAGAAAAAAAATGAGCTTCACTCAGGTCGGGCTGCGGGGCATACGGTAATTTATTCAGTCGGGACATAGATCGGGAAGCGGATCTGCACCGTTGTTCCAACATTTTCTTTGGAATTGACGATCAGTTCGCCATTATGGATTCTCACAATGTTTCTGGCCAGCGGAAGCCCAATGCCATAACCTTCGTAATTCTTGGTATTAGAAGCCCGGTAAAAAGGATCGTAAATCTTGTCCATTTCAGAATCGGGGATACCGATGCCATGGTCTTTTATGATAATATAGACATGATCGTCTGTGGCGCCCAGAGATACTTTTACCTGTTGGAAGTTGGAGTATTTGCAGCCGTTATTAATAATATTAGCCATTGCGAGGTGAAGCAATTGTTCGTTCCCCTGCACTTTCAGTTTTTTAGGATTATCCGGCAGCATGCTGATATCCAGGTAAACATTATTTTTAGAATTGATCCGTTTGGCTGTCTCGATAACATCCCACAGCAACTGATCCATCCTTACTTTATCCATCTTTTGGATTTTCCCGTCAAAACCGGTTTGGGCAATCATGAGAAGTGCCTTGATCTTTTTATCCAGTTTTTCGGCTTCATCCAGAATAATCTGCAGCGTTTCCTGATAATGTGCTTCGGAGCGTTTCTGAGACAAGGCCACATCAGCCTCGCCCATAATAGAAGTAAGTGGTGTTCTCAGCTCATGGGATACGTTTCCAATCAGGTGATTTTGGGTCTCAAAAGAGGTTTCTATCCTGTTGAGCATATCGTTGAAGGTATCAATCAGCTCATTCAGTTCTGTATTGCCCGGTTGCGGTTCCAGCCGCAGGTGGAGGTTTTCTGAACTTATTTCTTTTACTTTTCCTGTAATTTTAAGAATGGGTTTGAAGAGTGTTTTCGACAGATAAAAGGAGAAAATCATCGAAAAAAATATGGCTAATACCATGCAGGTAACCAGCGTCCTCTTGAGATAGCCGAGATAATCTACCACATAATGGTTTTTTGCCGACGCAATAGCAATATAAGTTTTGTCATCGGACTTGAAAGATTGTCCTATGTAATAAAATTCCTGATCATTATAGTTGTCTTCACCTTTTTTGATAATATTTTTAAAAAATGTATCAGGAATGTGTATCTGACTGGTAATCTGGCTGTAGTTGGAATCCCTGGGAACTTCAAAAACATAATCTTTTTCCATCGGTAATTCTTCATCATTGGTACTGTTTAGGATATGATTAGCCGGGATGTCCAGGTGTTCTTTACCCTTCTCGATCTGGACAATGGTGGTCGCACGGATTTTGAGTAATTCATAGAACCGCTGATGCGAAAAGTTAACGATAGAAAAATAAACCAAAGCGCTGAACAGCAAAATAACGACTGTAAAAACCAGCATCAGGAGCAGCATGGTTTTGGTTTGGTTGGTGGAGATTCTTTTCAGCATTTTGATTAAGGTTTTTTCAGCACATAACCCATTCCTATGACGGTATGTATCAGTTTGTCATCATCCTGTGAGTCCAGTTTTTTTCTTAGGTAGTTGACGTAGACATCCACCACATTAGTCCCCAATTCGTAATTCACACCCCACACCGCTTCCAGGATTTCTGCTCTGGAAATCACTTTTTCGGGATTATTGAGAAAGTAGAGGAGAAGCTTATATTCGGTAGAAGTGAGTGAGATATCGTTACCGGACCGGCTTACTTTTTTGGTGTAATCATTCACTTTAAGATCAGAGAATTGATAGATGTTTTCGTCATTAATCTCAACAGTGTCTGAGCCGTTGCTGTGACTGCTTCTTCTGAGGAGTGACTTGATACGCGCTACCAGCTCTATAAATTTAAACGGTTTTACCAGGTAATCATCACCGCCGCTTTCCAGCCCCAAAACAATATTTTCTGAAGAATCCAGCGCGGTAAGAAATAAGATCGGCACTGTTTTATTGTTTTTTCTAATTTCTTTACATACTTCCAGCCCGTTGATGTCCGGGAGCATAATATCCAGGATGATGAGGTCAAAATCGTTATCTTCTGCCATCTTGATCCCCGTTTTGCCGTCAAAAGCAACGGAAATATTGTAGTCCAGTTCCTGCAGTCCTTTTTTTATAAACGATACCACACTGGATTCATCTTCTATCAGAATAATTTTTTTCATAACTAATCCTACAAAAATATAAAATTAAATCGATTGCTGTTTTAGCATCAGAATTGGCTTGAGTTTGCAAATAATTTTCAGATAATGTGTTTGGATTTCGGGAAATTTCAGATTTTTTTTTAAACGATGGATTTTGGTCAATTAATTGTATAGCAAAATATAACAACTATAATAACTTACTGCTATGAATATTTCTTACTACGATTTCAAAAACCTGTCGGATTTTACGCAGTGCCAAATGGTTCTCAATCAAGGCCAATTAATGGAAGAGCGGACTGTAGATAAGCTGAAGTATGTGCTTTATCAGATATCCAGTTTTTCTGTAGAGATTATATATAATACCACAAGCGAAAAGATTGCAGCCGTTAATGTCTATCAAAACCGCGCCATCTACGCACAGTAGACTTCAGTTATGACGTTCATCAAAGTTTATCTCACACGCAAAAATTTTGTACTGGTCAACACAGCGCATATTGTGTATATCAATCCCAGCACTGAGAACAGAGGCTGCACTCTCATATTGGCAACCGGCATTAGGCTTAATTCTGTTGAGGATTATGATGTTTTGTTAGATCAGATTGGCGAGCGCTGATCCTTGACAAAAGCTTGCCCGCCCTATTTTAAAAATTAAATTTGTATTTTTCCACCGATAAAAAACTGTCTTTTGAAATTAGAACTCAACTGGAGAAAGATTCTTAAACGTACTTTGATCACCATTATCAGCATAGTGGTGTTTTTGATATTATTGATTTTCAGTCTGCGCATACCTGCGGTACAAAATTTTGTAAAAGACAAACTGATTGTATATCTGCAGGATAAAATCAAAACAAAAGTCAGTCTGGACAAGGTCTACATTGGTTTCCCCAACAGCCTTGTGATGGAAAATCTTTATTTAAAAGGTCAGGATATAGATACTTTGCTCGCTGTAAAAAAATTGGATGTCGGCCTGGATATGTGGCAGCTCATCCATTCCAAAGCAGATCTTACGTCAATAGATCTGGAAGGTGTCCGTGCCAATGTTGTGAGAAATCCACAGGGCAAGTTCAATTTCGATTATATTATTGATGCCTTTGCAACATCAGACAAAGAAGAAAGCCCGTCCAAACCATTTATTATTTCGCTGGACAAGATAAAACTGAAAGATATTGGTGTCACTTTTAACGATCAGCAGTCGCGTAATGATATCAAAGTCTATGTAAAATCATTTGACACAAGGGTAAAAACCTTTGATTTGCAGAATAATTCTTATGCCGTCAATGATATTAATATGGACGGGTTAAAGCTTAAACTGAAGCAGGATCTGATAGAAGAAGTCTCAAAAAATGTTGAGAAAAAAGTCGATTCTCTTAACCAAAAGAAGCCCATGAAGTTGGGACTAAACCGCATCAGGCTGACCAATTTTGATATTGATTATGGCGATGACAATACCAAAACGTTTGCAAAAGTTCTTTTCAGGGAACTGAGTACAAAAGTCAACAATATCGATCTGGAAAATAATGATTACAATGTTGGGAATGTCCTTTTAACAGGTGCCAAAATCAATGCTAATCTTTTTCTGCCAGCTGCTGATGCCAATACTGAAAAGGCTGAAAAACCAGAACATAAAAAAGACACTGCCAAAGAAAAAGCCATGACGGTTCTTCTTGGCAAATTGATTTTGGATGATGTAAAAGTGGCCTATAACAACACGGCTGTTGCCCCAACCAAGTCAGGAATGGATTTTAACCATCTCAATTTTGCAAAGCTCAATCTTGACCTTCGCAATTTTAAAATGGAGAATAGTACGTTCGCAGGCAGTGTGAAATTAGCAGAAATCCGTGAGGCAAGAGGTCTGGATATTCAGAAATTCAATACCGATTTTGTCTACGCACAAAAAGAGGCTTACCTCAAAAATCTATACCTGCAAACCTCCAAAACGCTATTGAGGGATGAGGTGGTGCTTAATTATAATTCAATAGAACAGTTGACAGCTAATCCCGGTGCTGTAAAAATAGCAGCCAACCTGGAGAATTCTAAAATCGGTTTTGCTGATATTCTCAATCTGGTGCCTAAACTCAAAAATACGGCGCCTTTTAACAAATATCCCAATGCTATTCTGAATGTGGATGCCAATTTAAGCGGTTTTGTTAATGATCTGTTGATTAACAGGCTCAAGGTTTCCGGCCTGGATCAGTTAAGAGTTTCCGCATCCGGACGTGTAAAAAACGCCATGAAGCCGGGTCAGTTGTATTATGACCTCAGAATAGCAGAGTTGGCATCATCAGGAAAAACAGTTTTTAACCTGGTGCCAAAAGGTACGATTCCAAGTAATATTTCGTTGCCTTCGCATTTCAGCATCAAGGGTTTTGCTAAGGGAACAACAAAAGTTGTGAATACCAATCTCAGCCTTTATTCTACCTTAGGCAATGCCGGAATTGTGGCTAAAGTGGATATGCGTAGAAAAAACAGGGAACTCTACGATGTCAAAGCCAATCTGCAAAATCTACAGATTGGGAAAATCATCCAGAATAAACAGGTGGGCGCCATTACGGCACAGATCGGGGCAAAAGGCGAAAGTTTTGATTTCAAACAGGCTAATGCCGATTTGCGGGGTAATGTACAATCGGTTACGTATAATGGCTACCGCTACCAGAACATGAACCTGGTGGGAAAAATCAGGCATGGTGCATATCATATCGAACTCAATTCCAAAGATCCGAACGCTAATCTCCATTTGACAGCTTCCGGTATTTATAATGATAAAAATCCAACAGTTAAAGTGAATGGTGATATTACCAAGCTTGATCTTCACAAATTAGGGTTTTACAGTTCGCCAATGATTATCGCAGGCGGAATTGATGGCGATTTTACCAATCTGGATCCTGATCATCTCAACGGCTATCTTAATCTGCAGCATTTTGCCATTTCGGATACCAAAGAAGTTTATCCTGTGCAGGAAATTAAATTGAATGCTGTTTCTACAGCGGATTCAACTGCTATCAGGCTGAATTCTCAGATTGCTGATGTGGAACTGAAAGGGAAGTACAAACTGACACAGATTTTTGGGGCGTTGCAGCAGACGGTTAATCACTATTATCAATTCCAAAAACCCGGGAAAGCGGCTAAAATTGATCCAGGCCAGTATTTTTTGCTGAATGCCAGCATCAAGAATGATGATCTTATCAGGAAATTTGTCCCGGATCTTAAAAGCTTCGAAACGATTAATATCACAGGGAATTACAATGCCGATTCTCAGTTGATTGAGCTGAATGCAACGATTCCTCAAGTATTATATGGTACTAATTCTTTAGAAAATACCAGCCTGAAAATAACCAATCAGAATCAGGCCTTGCAGTATAATCTGGATATGGCTGCGCTCAAAAGTGAAAGTTTTGCACTCAACAAAGTCAATGTCAACGGTGATGTGGCAAATAATGTTATCAATTATAATATTACCACCAAAGATGATAAAGATGTGACACGCTTTTTGATTGCCGGTACAGCCAAATCGATGAATGATATTACAGAAATTTCATTGAAGCCGGCCGGGTTAAAGCTCAACTATATGGATTGGACCGTGGCAGATAACAACAAAATCCAAATAGGCAGCCGCGGGATTTTTGCAGATAATTTCCGTCTGTCCAATTCGGGAAGCGAGATTCTGTTGCAGTCAGAAAGCAATGCGTCCAACAGTCCGCTCAATGTCTCGCTCAAGGATTTTAAAATAGAAACGATTACCGAGATTATCAAAAAAGATTCATTATTGGCAAAGGGAACGATCAATGGAACGGCGCAACTGAGGAATCTGAGCAAAAACATGACCTTTACCGCAGATCTGGATGTTGATGATTTGTTTGTCTATGGCAGCCCTGTGGGTAAGCTGGATGTTAAAGTAGCCAACACATCAGCCAGTGTTCTTAATGCAGATATTGCACTTTCCGGAAATAACAATGATGTTAAAATCCTGGGGAATTATAATACATCAGCCGGCAGTTTTGACCTTAATATGAATATGAATCAGCTGCAGATGGCCACGTTGCAGGGCTTTTCTATGAATGCCATAACCAATACCGAAGGTTACCTGTCCGGCGATCTCAAGATTACCGGGACTGCCGCTGCTCCTAAGATTTTGGGTGATCTGAAAATGAATAATGTTGGACTGATGATTGCCCAAACCGGAAGCGACTTCAGGAAAATTAATGATAAAATAGCATTTACCAACCGCGGAATTGAGTTTGATAACTTTAAAATTAATGACAAAGACGGCAATTCACTTAATATAGACGGGCAGGTTCTTACGCAGACTTACCGCGATTTTGCCTTTAATCTGGACCTTCGTGCAAAAGATTTCAAGGTAGTGAATTCAGAAAAGTCCAATGATGCGCTGATGTATGGTATTCTGGCAATAGATGCAGCGTTGCAGGTACGCGGCAATCTCGATTTGCCAAAGGTTGACGGCCGTCTCTCGGTGGCTGATAATACAGATTTCACATTTGTCTTACCACAATCCAATCCTTCTTTGCAGGAGCGTGATGGCATTGTAGAATTTGTAGATCAGGATCAGATTGCGCTGAACAAAACCATCAAAGCAGACTCTATAGATACAGAAAGTAAGATCAAAGGCATGGATGTTAGTGTTAATATAGAAGTCAGCAAAAAGGCCAAACTATCATTATTAATTGACAAAGCCAACGGAGATTTTGTAAAACTCCAGGGCGAAGCAGAACTCACCGGCGGCGTAGATCCTTCTGGTAAAACGACTTTGGTTGGGGTTTACGAGGTAGAGTCGGGGAGCTATGAGATGACGGTAAGTCTTCTGAAACGCAAATTCGATATTCAGAAAGGAAGTACCATCACCTGGACCGGCGAACCAACTACGGCATTGATGGATATAACCGCGATCTATAAAACCGAAACAGCGCCTATTGATCTTGTTGAGCAGCAGTTGAGCGGGGAGAGTGCGGCAACCCTTAATCAGTTTAAACAGAGAATCCCTTTTAATACATTACTGAAAATGAAAGGCGAACTGCTTAAACCGGAGATCAGTTTTGATATTACGACAGATGAGAAAAATAACTCGGTGTCATCTACAGTGACGGATATTGTGGATCAAAAATTATCACAAATCAGAAATCAGGAATCGGAGATGAACAAGCAGGTTTTAGCGCTGTTATTGCTGAACCGCTTCATTGGTGAAAACCCTTTTGAATCTAGCGCCGGACTTTCTGCAGAGGATATGGCAAGGCAGAGTGTGAGCAAAATCCTGTCGCAACAGATCAATAACCTGGCTTCCGGGCTCATCAAAGGTGTAGATCTCAATTTTGATTTGGAGTCGTCGGAAGATTACTCAACCGGGCAAAAAAATACACGAACAGACCTGAATGTTGACATTAGTAAAAAACTACTGAATGACCGGCTAAAGGTATCCGTAGGAAGCAATTTTGGATTAGAAGGTGAAGCACGCCAAAATGAAAATATGACCAATATTGCCGGTGATGTCACCGTAGATTACAGCCTCTCCAGAGATGGGCGTTACACACTGCGCGCTTACCGTAAAAATGAATATCAGGTGGCATTGCAGGGCCAGATTGTAGAAACGGGCCTTGGTTTTATCATCACTTTGGATTATGATAAATTCCGTGAGATTTTTGAAAAAGCCAAAAAAGAATCAAGGAGAGAAAGAAGAAATAACAAAGAAGTAGAGTTTAAGTAAATGAATATCAGTAATAGTTATATCAGACAGTTTTTGGTTTTTGCTTCGCTTGGCCTTGCCGTGTCCTGCAGCAATACCAAGTATCTGAAGGAAGGGCAAATGCTCTACACCGGAGCAGAAGTTAATATCAAAGGTGACAGCCTCTCCAAAAGTGATAAGAAAAACCTGAAATCTGAACTGGAGGCTAATCTTACACCCAAGCCTAATTCTACTTTCCTAGGTTTGCGCCCAAAACTTTTTTTCTATAATATTGCCAAAGAGCCCAAAAAAGAGAAAGGCTTTAATTATTGGCTTAAATATAAATTAGGAGAAAAACCGGTGTTGCTTGGCGATGTAGACCGAGAGTTTAACAAGGATATTATCGAAAATTATTCTGAGAACAAAGGCTACTTCAATGCAAAAGCAACTTACGATACGCTTTCGAAAAATAAGAAAGCGAAAGTGATTTATAATGTAAAGCCAGGCGCAAGATACCTGATTAGCCAAGTGAAGTTTCAGAAAGATTCTACTTTGATTAATTCAGAAATTCAGAAACTTACAGAGAAAACACTTCTTAAAGTTGGTGAACCTTTTGATCTGGATGTTATAAAGGCTGAGAGAGAACGCATTGATAATGGTCTTAAGCAGCGCGGGTTTTATTATTTCAGTGGTGATAATATCATTGTGCAGGCAGACAGTACGGTGGCTAAAAACCATAAAGTGGAGCTTAATGTCAAACTGAAGGATAATACACCGGACTTGGCCACAGAGCAGTTCAGTATAGATAAGGTGGTGGTTTTCCCGAGTTATAATATCCGCGATGCACGGATTGGGAAATATAGTGTCCCTATGAACAGTGATTCTTTGGGCAAATATGCGTATAACGATATTTATGTTATCGATCCGGAGCATAAATTTAAACCAAAAATATTTGACCGTGCTCTTTATTTTAAAAAGGGCGATTTGTATAACCGTGCAGACCATAACCTAACGCTCAACCGGCTGATAAGCTTAGGCGTTTTCAAATTTGTTAAGAACGAATTTATTGTTTCAGATTCTCTGCAGCATAAGTTTGATGCGTATTATCTTTTGACGCCAAGACCGATTCAGTCTTTGAGGCTGGAGGCGTTAGGAAGAACCAACTCTGCGAATTATGCGGGTAGCGAGGTTAACCTAAACTGGACACACCGTAATTTTTTCAAAGGTGCAGAACAGTTTAAGGCTTCGGTTTATGGGGCATTTGATGTGCAAATGGGCGGGCCGGAGAATGCCAAAAATCTCTTCCGTGCCGGTACCAATGTACAATTATCTATCCCCAGGATTGTAGCGCCGTTCAGATTTAATTCCTCCAGTGCGTTTGTGCCGCGTACCAATATTACGCTGGGTTATGAGTTCCAAAACAGGACAGAATATTATACACTCAATACGTTTTCCGGATCCTTTGGATATGTCTGGAAAGAGAATGCCAGGAAAGAACATGATCTCAAAGTGATTGATATTACGTATGTAACGCCGGCTAATGTCACGCCACTCTATGATTCTATCTCTGCCAAAAGTGATGCTATGCGTCGTGTGGTTCAAAAACAGTTGATTTTTGGTCCAACGTATTCTTATACCTATACCAATACCATGCTTCAGAAGCCAAGCACTATTTATTATAAAGGGACTCTGGATCTGGCGGGTAATCTTACAGGCCTGCTGACGGGTGCCAATGCTAAAGAAGGGAAGGAGAAAAGCATCTTTGGAGTACCGTTTAGCCAATACGCGAAAATCGAAAACGATTTCCGATTTTATCATAAATTTAATGAGAAGACCTCGTTGGCAACCCGTTTTATTGGAGGTATTGCTTATCCTTATGGCAATTCTGATAATATCCCTTTTTCTAAACAGTTTTTTTCCGGTGGTAGCAACAGTATCAGAGCATTTCGTGCGAGGACATTAGGCCCGGGCAGTTTTGATCCAAGGACAATTCAGGAGGGTTATTATTTTGATCAGTCCGGCGATATCAAACTGGAACTGAATGCGGAATACCGGGCAAATATTTATAAATTCCTGAATGTCGCTCTTTTTGCCGATGCAGGTAATATCTGGCTTGTCAACGAAGATTCACAAAGGCCGGGAGCCAAATTTTCAAAAGATTTTATGAAAGAAATTGCTGTGGGAGCCGGGTTTGGTTTACGTCTTGATTTTTCAATCTTAATCCTGAGACTTGACTTGGCAATGCCGCTGCGTGTGCCTTATTATCCAAAAAATGACCGGTGGATGTTCGATAAAATCAATTTTGGTGACCCGAGCTGGCGAAAAGATAATCTGATTCTCAATATTGCGATTGGCTATCCTTTCTAACTATAATCAATTTATAACCATCCAATAGCGGACTTGTTTGATATATAAACTTCTCAAAAAAACTCAACAAGTAATAAATTTCATACTCTAATTGATTTAGTATTAACTTACTAGCAATTAATCACTAAAGTATATTTTAAACTTCAAAATAATCGATATTGCTTTTTCCAGGATAAAGTATTTCTTTGTTTTAAATAATAACTGCTTACGATTTTTTAGGTTTTACATACTTTATACCTTAAATTTGTCTATAAACATAATATTATGGCAAATTGTAGTAGCGGATGTTGTGGTACAGATGATAATGAGTTGAACTGCCATCAGCACGAACATAGCGATCACGACCATCATCATAGCAATATCAACATAGGATTAATCATCAGCCTGGTTATATTTTTTGCCGGATTGATTCTTGATTTTTGGATTCAGGCAGATTGGTTTACGAATAATTTTTGGCTAAGGCTGGGTTGGTATCTTGTATCCTATATTCTTGTAGCTTCTTCAGTATTCAAAGAAGCTTTTGTAATGGCCAGAAAGTTGGATTTTTTTAATGAATTTTCTTTGATGGCTATCGCCACAATAGGTGCGTTTGCCATTGGTGATTTTCCGGAAGCTGTAGCCGTTATGTTGTTCTATACCATTGGTGAGATGTTTCAGGAATCAGCTGTTAACAAAGCCAGGGATAATATCAAGGCACTCGTGGATGTCCGCCCAAAGGAAGCAACTGTTTTCCGTAATGGGAGTTGGCAGAGTATTTCACCTGCAGAAGTAGCAGTTGGTGAAAAACTTCAGGTTAAAGTGGGTGAAAAAATCCCTCTGGATGCCTTTTTGCTCTCGGAAAAAGCAAGCCTTGACACATCAGCACTTACTGGTGAAAGCAGGCCTTCTGTCTTCCGGCAATCTGAGGTGGTCTTAGCTGGTATGCTAAATCTGGATCAGGTTATTGAGATAGAAGCAACAAGACTTTTCGAAAACAGCTCTGTTGTTAAGATTTTGGAGATGGTGCAGGAAGCCAGTTCCAGAAAAGCCAAAACGGAATTATTCATTAGGAGATTTGCCAAGATTTATACCCCCATCGTATTTCTCTTAGCTGTTTTTATCACATTGGTTCCGGCACTTTTGGTCCCGGATTATAATTTTCGTCATTGGTTATACAGAGGGTTAGTTTTTCTGGTGATATCATGTCCATGTGCATTGGTTATCTCAATCCCATTGGGGTATTTTGGCGGTATTGGCGCGGCATCCAGAAACGGGATTTTATTCAAGGGTTCTAATTTTCTGGATATTATCGCAAAGGTGACAACAGTAGTGATGGATAAAACCGGAACATTGACCAAAGCCGTTTTCAAAGTTCAGAAAGTTGTCACAGAAAACATTTCGGAACCCGAATTTCTGACCATTTTGTCGTCTATAGAAAGCCAGTCTAATCATCCCATTGCTAAAGCCATTGCCCAATATCATCCTACAATCATTATTCCCGAGAGCGTGGAGGAGATTTCCGGAAAAGGCCTTAGAGCCGTTATCAATCAAAAAATAGTTCTGGCAGGTAACCTGCAGTTGCTTAACAGCTACAATATTATTTACCCGGCAGAACTGGAAAATATCAGGGAGACCAGTGTTATGCTGGCGGTGGACAATGTGTATTATGGTTATGTGATAATTGCTGATGAACTGAAGGACGATGCCTTATCAGCCATTCATAAACTGAAAGCGCAACAGATAAAAACCGTGATGCTAAGTGGTGACAAAAGCAGCCTAACAAAATCTGTGGCTCAAAACCTAGGGATTGATCAGGCTTTTGGCGATCTGTTACCCGAGAATAAAGTTGAAAAGCTGGAAAGTATTATGAAAAATCCCAAAGAAACTGTCGCATTTGTAGGTGATGGTATCAATGATGCACCGGTTTTGGCGCTGAGCGATGTTGGGATTGCGATGGGTGGCCTTGGGTCTGACGCTGCTATAGAGACAGCCGATGTCATTATCCAGACAGATCAGCCATCTAAGATAGCTACGGCCATCAGTATTGGTAAAGCGACCAAAAAAATAGTCTATCAGAATATCGCTTTAGCCTTTGGTGTCAAGGTTATTGTATTGATATTGGGCGCCGGCGGACTTGCCAATATGTGGGAAGCTGTTTTTGCTGACGTAGGTGTGGCAATGCTGGCTATTCTCAATGCAGTCCGAATTCAAAATATGAAGTTTGCTTAAATATCAGAGCAAAAAAAAGTTCAAACAGCAATGTTTGAACTTTTTTTAATTCATTTTTAATACAATTAAATTGGCTTGAACTCTAGATTTTGTTCTTTCAGTAACCTGGCTTCAGCTTCTTTATAGTAACCGCTTGATAATTTGGTGAAAATAGAATCAAAGGCGGCCAATGTTTCATTAATTTCTGCATCAGTGTGGGAAGCTGTTGGAATTAATCTTAAAAGAATCATGCCTTTTGGGATTACAGGATAGGCCACTACGGAAGTGAAAATACCGTAATCTTCTCTCAATTCTTTTACAAGCAATGTAGCCTCTACTGGTGAACCTTCAATAAAAACCGGTGTAACGCAAGTGTTGGTATTACCCAGATTGTACCCGATTTTTCTAAGGCCATTTTGCAGCTTGTCTACATTTTCCCAAAGCTTAGCTTTGATTTCAGGTCTTGTTCTTAGAAGTTCGAGTCTTTTTAATCCACCAATGACCATTGGCATTGTAAGGGATTTAGCAAAAATCTGAGATCTCAGGTTGAATTTCAGGTAACGGATAATATCTTTATCTCCTGCTAAGAAAGCTCCAAAACCCGCCATCGATTTGGCGAAGGTAGAAAAGTAGACATCTATCTGATCCTGGCAGCCTTGTTCTTCGCCGGCTCCTGCTCCGGTCTCACCAAGGGTCCCGAATCCGTGGGCATCATCAACCAATAGTCGAAAGCTGTATTTCCCTTTCAGTGCACAGATTTCTTTCAGTTTTCCCTGTTGTCCTCTCATGCCAAAAACCCCTTCGGTAATTACTAAAATCCCGCCGCCAGTTTCTTCTGTAACTTTTTGGGCGCGTTTCAGGTTTTTTTCAAGGCTTTCTATATCATTATGTCTGTATGTAAAACGTTTTCCGGCATGTAACCTTACACCATCCACAATACAGGCATGAGAATCTACATCGTAAACAATAACATCATTTCTGGAAACCAGCGCATCTATCGTAGAAACCATACCCTGATAACCAAAGTTAAGGAGGTAAGCAGCATCTTTTTTTACAAATTCTGCCAGTTCTTTTTCCAGCTGAAGATGTTGCTCGGTCTCTCCGGACATGGCTCTGGCACCCATTGGATAAAACATTCCGTATTCTGCAGCCGCATCGGCATCCGCTTTTTTAACATCGGGGTGGTTACATAGTCCGAGGTAATCATTGGCACTCCAGAAGATAACTTCTTTACCCTGAAACTTCATCCTTGGGCCAATTGGTCCTTCTAATCTTGGAAAAATATAATAGCCTTCACCATAATCTGCAAATTGGCCTAATGGGCCCGGGTTGTGTTTTATTCTTTCAAAAATGTCCATTTTTCTAACTGATATTTTGATTGTAATTAAAAAACCTTTTGTATTTACAAAAGGCTTATAAATATTGTGTTTTAGAATTAGTTGATGTACTCTGTTTTGAAAATTTCATCATAATTGTGAAAACAGTTATTGATAAAACCTTGTTCTTCCATCCATTTGTCGCTATACACCTTGGTGATGTAACGGGAACCGTGATCCGGGTAGATCAGGACGATAAGATCATCTTTTTTGAACTCGTGGGAATTGGCATACTGTATCAGTGCCTGTGTTACGGCACCAGTGGTATAGCCGCCCAGGATAGCTTCTTTCAGGGCAATTTCGCGGGTTCTGTACGCTGACATTTCATCATTCACTCTTACATATTCGTCGATCTCATCAAAAAGCAAAGCACCAGGAATCAGGTTTTTCCCCAATCCCTCAATCTGATAAGGATGAATCTCTGATTTATTGATTTTTCCGGTGTCGTGGTATGTTTTCAGGATAGATCCGTCTGCATCTACGCCAATCACTTTGATATCCGGATTTTGCTCTTTCAGGTATTTTGCTGTTCCGGAAAGTGTTCCACCTGTACCGGTACAGGCAAAAATGTGGGTGATTTTGCCTTCGGTTTGTTTCCAGATTTCCGGTCCGGTCGTCTGGTAGTGTGCATCAATATTGAGTGCATTAAAATACTGATTGATGTAAACAGAATTAGGTGTTTCTTTAGCAATTCTCTTGGCTACTTCATAATAAGATCTGGGATCATCTGCAGGAACCGAAGCGGGGCAGACATATACGGTTGCGCCCAATGCTTTCAGATAAGCAATTTTTTCCGGTTTGGTTTTATCGCTCACTGCAAGGATACACTTGTAACCCTTTACAATACAAACCATTGCGATAGAAAATCCTGTGTTGCCCGAGGTTGTTTCTACAATAACAGAGTCGGGCTTTATCAGTCCTTGTTTTTCTGCATTTTCTATAATATGTAAGGCTATTCTATCTTTTGTAGAATGCCCTGGATTATAGGATTCCAACTTAGCGTATACTGTCGCAGGAATGTCCTTGGTTACTCGATTTAATCTGATTAACGGTGTGTTACCGATTAACTCAAGAATGTTATCGTATACATTCGTCATTTTTATATCATTTTTCTCTCAAAAACTGTCTGCAAAAATAAAAAAAATATTGCAATGTTTTTAGTTTTATATATTGAATATGATTTTAATCAAATAATCTACCTAAGAATTAAGGTGATTTTCTGCCTAATTTTTAAAATCACGGATTATTTAATTTTTGTTAAAAACCTAAAAAACTGGTACAAAAACATTAATTTCGCCGATATTTCGTTTTTTATATGAAGAATTGGACTTTTAAGCAATGGAACACCATCTTGGGATGGGTCGTTTTTGTAATCGCATTTTTCACCTATTTATCAACAATTGAGCCTAATTTCAGTTTTTGGGATTGTGGTGAATATATTTCTTCCGCTGTCAAGCTTGAAGTAACGCATGCGCCTGGTGCTGCACTATTCCAGCTCGTGGGAGCAGTTGTCGCATTATTCGCTTTTGGCGACGGTCAGCATTATTCGCTGGTCATTAATGCGATGTCAGCTTTGTTCAGCGCGTTTACAATCCTGTTTTTGTTTTGGACAATTACCCATCTTGTCAGAAGGTTATTGAATAAAGAATTTGAAAATATAACAGTTGCAGAAGAGATTGCAACATTATTTGCTGGCGCTGTAGGGGCTTTATGTTTTACTTTTTCTGATACCTTCTGGTTCTCTGCGGTAGAAGGGGAAGTTTACGCCATGGCAAGTATGTTTATTGCGCTTATAGTATGGCTGATTACCAAATGGGAAAACGAATATCTTGAGAAAGACAACGAGAGATGGATTATTCTTCTGTTCTTTGTGATTGGTTTATCTGTAGGTGTACATATGATGTGTATGTTGGCGTTGCCTGCGGTTTGCCTGATTTATTATACCAGAAACTACAAATTTAGCTGGAAATCATTTTTATGGGCCAATGCCATAACATTGGTTATTCTGGCGATTGTTTTCAAGATCATTTTCCCGGTTGTCATGACCCTATTTGGCAAATCAGAAATTTTCTTTGTCAACGGACTTGGCCTGCCATTCCATTCAGGGACTATCTTTGCGTTTGTGATCCTGGTTGTATTATGCTATCTTTTCATTAATTATACAAGGAAAACAGGCAAATCATTATATCAGACGATAGCACTTTCTGTCGTGTATATGATGATAGGATTCTCCTGCTGGCTGGTCATCCCAATCCGTGCCAATGCCAATCCGCCAATGAACCTTAATGATCCGGATAATGCCATTGGCATGCTGGATTATTACAACCGTGAGCAATATGGTGACTGGCCAACTTTTTACGGCCAAAATTATACGGCTTATCTGGACCCTAATGGCATCGAAAAGAACGAAGATGGCAGTTATAAAACTGAAAAAACTGGCGATACATACGAGAGAGATCCGCAAACCGGTAGATACCGCGTAGTTGGCGAAAAGTTCAATTATGTTTACAGTAAAGATCAGGTTGGGTTTTTCCCAAGGATGTTCAGTGAGGATAAGTCAGTCATGCCGAATTATATCTCGATGTATGGCGCACCGGATTTTACCTTCAATTATGGTAATGAGCAGGTTTCGGAAAGTCCTGAAGCTAAACAGTTTTTTGATGAACTTCGCCAGAAATATGAGAACGGTACCATCAAAATGGATGATTACCTGAAGGCCAAACAGTTTGGTATTATCAACGTCCAAAAACCGACTTTTGCTCAGAATCTGGATTATTTTATCACCTTCCAGAACTATTTTTACTTTGTAAGATACCTGCTTTGGAACTATTCCGGCAGGCAAAATGATGTAGAAGGGCATATGGAAAATACCAACGGCAACTTCATCACAGGCATCCCATTCATCGACAATAATCTTTGGGGTGACCAGAGTGCTATGCCAGAGAAATTCCAAAACGATAGTACAGTGAAATTCTTTATGTTGCCATTAATTCTTGGTTTGATAGGGTTTTTCTTTCAACTCAACAGAGATTTTGGAAGGTTCTATGCAATATTATCTTTATTTATACTAACCAGTGTCGGGATTGTTTTCTATACCGGAGTAAAACCCTTTGAACCAAGAGAACGGGATTATGCGATGGTAGGATCTTTTTATGCCTTTGCCATCTGGATAGGTCTCGGCGTTGCCGCAGTCTACTGGCTGTTGCAGAAGAAAGTTAAAACCAAGTCTGCACAAGTGGTTGCCGGTGTGGTTCTGCTGGGGATTCCGTTGATGATGGGTTTCCAAAATTATAATGTTCACGACAGAAGCCACCGTTATGCGGCCTATGATTATGCCTATTCCAGCCTCAAGTCGCTGCCGAAGAATGATATCATGTTTGTTTATGGTGATAATGATACTTATCCGGTTTGGGCGATTCAGGAGACCGAAGAGTTCCGTCCGGATGTGAAAGTGGTCAACTTTACATTATTATCCACACCTTGGAATATCGATCAGGTGAAGAGAAGAACCTATAATGCGATGCCGGTTCCGTCGACACTTAATCATGAAGATTACAGAGAAGGTTCTAACGATCAGGTGTATATGATGTCCAAAGATGACTGGTCTAATATTTTTGCCAATCTGAAAGATCAGGGCGCACCGGATACAGAGCTGGCCCAGTTCAGAAAATATCTGACACAGGATTCTATGACGCTGAAAGAGGCTGTTAACTTCCTGAAAATGAAGTCTCCTGAAAAAGATGAGATTGTAAAAATGATTTTTGGGGAAGAGCGGTATGAGAAATTTAATTTCTTACCTGTATCCAAATTTATCCTGCCTGTGAATGTCAATAATGCTGTTAAATCAGGAATAATAACACCAGAAGAAGCTAAGAATGCTGAAAAACAGATAGTTATCAATTATAAAGGATCCAGCATGTTCAAGAATAATATGATGATGATGGACATCCTGGCCAATTTTGACTGGAAGAGGCCAATCAATTTCTCAAGCGGTGGGATCTACGATCCAAGTAATCTGTTCTTCCTGTCCAACTATCTTAAATTTGATGGCTTCAGTTACAGGTTAGTGCCTATCAAAACCGAAGAATCTCCGGATGGCGAATTGGGAATGGTGAATGCCGACCAGCTTTACAACATTGTGAAGAATTACAGATGGGGTAATTTCAAAGACCTTAAAACCCATTTCGATGAAACCTGTACACAGAATATTGTTAGCTACAGATCCTCTGCAAGCCGCGCCGCAGAAGCACTTACATTGAAAGGTGAGAAACAAAAAGCCATCGAATTGCTGGATTTGGCAAACCGTGAAATACCGGTTGTGAAGTACAACGACCCACGGTCGCTCAGCTCTATTGTGTACGCTTACATCGTAGCAGGACAGGAGCAAAAAGGCCTCAAACTGGCAGAAGACCTCAAAAAAGGGATTTTCCAGGAATATGATTATTACACGAGACTTTCACCAAAATTCCAGGCTTATGCAGCAAGACAGATGAAAACCAAACCGATGGAGTACTCTCTGGTTGTGGGCGCTGTTTCTGATGCTTATAATAAAATAGGACAAAAGGAAAAAGGTTATCAGTACCTGGTCAATTCGCTCAATGTGATTGATAAAAGATTCGATACCTTTATCAAAGATCTGCAGGAGATGGGTAAAGAAAAAGCCTATAGGAAAGCAGATGATGTGCAAAAAATAACATCGTTCTACACCTACCTTTTTGATGTGATGAAGGACTACGATACCACTTACGAAGCCGAAAAGATGGATCAGATCACAAAACAGCTGATGAAAGTGACACAATAATTTTAAAAACGGACAGATCAATTTGTCCGTTTTTATTTTGTAGTTTTAATCATTAATTTTTTAATTATTTTATTTTCCGATTGTCATTAGAAGCAATTGATTTTGTCGGGCAGTTCTGGTTAAGGTTAGGAGCTGTTTCCCGCTGTCCACTATATCTTTTGCTTTGCCGCTCGGTCGGCTCCGCTACGCTCCGCCGCCTCGCGCCAAGCAAAAGGATGCCGTTCCCATCGGGGCTAGTTGGTGATTCGTTTTAAAAATACTTTCAAAAACCTTTTTAGATTATGAAAAATTATTGTGCGTTTCTGCGAGGCGTTAATGTCAACGGAACCAATATGAAAATGGCGGAGGTTTGTCAGGTATTTACCGATGCCGGTATGCAAAATGTCACATCTGTATTGGCCAGTGGTAACGTCATTTTCAGTTCGGGTAAAGATGCTACCCAGTTAAAAGAAGTACTGGAAAAAGCAATGTCGCAGCATTTCGGTTATGAAGCATTCCTGTTCATCAGAGAAGAGAAAGATGTCCTTGCGATGTTGCAGAACGACCCTTTTCCGGTAGCAGAACATTGTCACAATTATGTTTTTATCGGAAGTCAAAAAATAGAAGAACTATTGTCGGACGCTTTTCAGAAGGCCATAAAAGCTGACAACGAAAAAGGAAAAACCGTCAACAGTATTTTTTACTGGCAAATACAGAAAGGGCAGACTTTAGGTTCTGAATTTAGCAAAATCCTCGGCAAAAAAAGCCTGAAAGATCAATTGACAAGCAGGAACATCAATACTCTGGAGAAAATCATTAAGAAGTTTAGTTAAAATAAATAGCGTAGTTCATATATATTCATATCCCCAAATATTTTTATTAAAAGGATTTCTGACTATTTCTAATTCTCACAGATTATTCCGGTTACGCAGATGCTAAAATTAAATTATGTAAAATCAGCCTCATCAGCGAGAAAATTATACTTTTCAATATGCAAGTTATAACCTCTAAAAAATAAATTATAAAAATCTGTAGAATAAAAATACTCAAGATTTAATCATAATTTATTAAATAAAACCGGGAAAAATATTCAGGCATTAATTCCTTATATTTGTCCATAATTTATTAAATATCCCCTAATCAATTAATAATCAACACCAAATATTAACATTTTCAATTAAGGGGTACGATTTAGAGCGTTTTCTGTGCTGTTTTGACTTATTGGGTGTCCACCTTTTGTCTGCAAATCACTCATAGTGCAAATTTAACTAAAAATTTTCAAAACTACAATCCTTTATTCATCAGCATTTGGGACTGGTGCAAGGTGCAAGTATTATATATACTTGCACCTATGCACCTGCCCTGATGGGCCTGAATCTAATTCTTTCAAAAAATTCTTTCTTTTTCATTTCAAAATATTCCACTTAATTATCCTTTTTTCGTTTATACCACTCTGATAAGAACAAAAATCAGGGGTTTGTCTGTTATTGTCTTCTTTCTGTCTGTTATTGACCGCCTTTAATCGGGTATTTCCCGATTTCTACCCCTAATTTTGGGCTTTGAACCTAAAAAAAATTATGGAAGTAATCACTATTGAATCACAAGCCTATAAAAACTTGATGTCAAAAGTGGACACAATTTTCGACTATGTTGTTTCTCAACAAAACACAAATGATGATGAAGACAGTTGGGTGGACAGCTATGAGGTATGTACCTTTCTGAAGATAAGTGACCGCACGTTGCAAAGACTACGCAGCGATAACAAAATCAACTATTCTCGTATAAGAGGAAAAAATTACTACAGGATTAGCGAAATCAAAAGAATGTTACAAGAGAATCTAATCCGCCGAAGTGAAGAAAACTTACAAGACCTTATTCTAAACCATCAAAAGAATGTTAGACAAAAACAAAGTGCTGAATTGCACCCGTGACGGACTGGATATTTTCAAACACTATCTTCCGGAAGATTGGCGTGTAGGCAGAAATTTTAAAAATCCTTTTTATGATGATACCAGAGCATCTTGCAACATCTACTTTGACCGCCGAAGCGGAATGTATCGTTTGAAAGACTTCGGGAATCCTGATTATGACGGAGATTGTTTTTCAATTGTAGGAAGAATTAAAAATCTGGACTGCTCGAAAGATTTTACGGAAATACTGAAACTGATTAATGGCGAGATGAATTTGGGATTAGAAAACGGATATTCTTTGCCTCAAAACAGATACTCTTCACGAGCAAAAACAGAAAGTAATAACAGAAGGGAAAACGCCGTAATTAAGAAAGAAAATAGCATAAAGGAACAATCCTACAATCCCAAACCTTACTCCGTATTTGAGCGTGGTTTTACCCTGAAAGAAATCGAATTTTGGAAACAATACGGCATTACTCGTGAAATTCTGAAATTATACAAAGTGCTTTCATTAGACGAGTTCACGAGTGAAAATAAAGAATTAAAATCTTTTACGATTCGATCTTCAACAGAAAAACCGATGTTTGGCTATTTCGGTAAAAAATATGTGAAAATTTACCGTCCGTTTTCCCAAATCCGATTTCTGTACGGTGGAAATCTGCCCGAATCATACTGTTTTGGATTGGAACAATTACCCGCAAAAGGAAATACTTTGTTTATAACGGGTGGAGAAAAAGATGTGTTATCACTGGCTTCAAAAGGGTTTTATGCCATTTGCTTTAATAGTGAAACCAGTTCGATACCCGAAAGTCTGATAAAAAAATTGTCCTACCGTTTCAAACACATTCTGATTTTGTATGATGTGGACAAAACAGGATTGGAAGCATCAATCAAACATCAAAAACAATTATCCGGATTTGGAGTCAATCGTTTGATTCTCCCTCTTTCGGGAGCGAAACAGGAAAAAGATATTTCCGATTTTTTCAGAATGGGAAATACCAAAAATGACTTTAACCAATTATTTCTTGAATTTTTAGACCAATTATACAACGAAACTATGGCTATATTAAAACCTTGCGAAATCGACTATACCCGACCTCCCATAGAATCACAAACGCTGATTTCCATTAATGATGTTCCATTGGGAACACAAGGCAATTTAATGGGACTTACCGGAGGAGAAGGCACCGGAAAAAGTAATTATGTAGGAAGTTTGATTGCCGGAACATTATGTCAGGACGATTTTATAGACACTTTAGGAACTCACATCCACCAAAATACCGAAGGAAAAGCAGTTTTGCTTTACGACACGGAACAATCTGAAACCCAACTCTACAAAAATATTTCGGGCATTCTGAAACGTTCGGGAAGAGAAAATATGCCGGAATATTTCAAAGCTTATTGTTTGGCAGGTATGTCGAGAAAAGAGCGGATGCAGGCGATATTGCAAAGTATGGATAAATTTTATTATCAATTTTCAGGGATTCATTTGGTAGTAATAGACGGAATTGCCGATTTAATACGTTGTGCCAATGATGAAGGAGAAAGTGTTGCATTGATTGATGAACTCTACCGAATGGCTGGAATTTACAAAACCTGTATTGTCGGAGTGTTGCATTTTACACCCAACGGATTAAAACTTCGGGGACATCTCGGTAGTGAACTTCAAAGGAAAGCGGCTGCGATTTTATCCATTGAGAAAGATGATAATCCTCAAATTTCTGTCGTAAAAGCACTGAAAGTAAGAGACGGAAGTCCTTTGGATGTTCCGCTTATCCAGTTTTCTTGGGACAAAGAAAAAGGAATGCACGTTTTTGTCGGAGAGAAAACCAAAGAAGAAAAGGAAAAACGAAAAGAGATAGAACTCGCCAATATTGCCCGTACTGTTTTTTCTCAGCAAAAGCGTTATACTTATGCCGGATTGTGTGAAAAACTCCAAAGTATGATGGCGGTAAAAGACCGAACAGCAAAGAGTTACATTAAATTTATGCGTGAAAAAGGATTGATTGTCAAAGATTCTGAAAACAATTATGAACTCAAAAAATAAAAGTTCAGAAATGTTGAAATTATCTGAAAATCTCTTTTATAAAAAACGAAAAATAATATGAATATCAATCCGAAAAAACCGCTACTTGAACTGACTGTTGAGGAATTTCTGGAATTACAAGAACTTAATGCTTTAGAAAAAAAGTATGAATATGGGCTTATCGGTTTAGCCAAAGTGCTTGGTTGCTCTCGCTCGAAAGCTGCGAAATTAAAGTCCACCGGAATTTTGGATAATGCCATCATTCAGAACGGGCATCATATTATCATTGATAAAGAGAAAGCAATGGAACTTATGGCTTTGCATAAAAAATGAATTATTCGGAATTAATCAGTCGATTTTGGGAACACAACGAAAAACAGCCGTTGGGAGCGGTTGCCGTTTCCCTCTATCTTTTTTTGCTGGAAATATGGGCAAAAAATGATGAACACGATTTCAAACTTTCGGACACCGAAATTTGCGAACGGCTGAAAATCACAAGACCTACTATTATTAGTTCACGTCAAAAACTGTGCAGTATTGGAATGATTCAATATCAATCACAAAACGGACTTCCGGGGCAATACAAAATTCTTCGGGAATATTCGCCTGTGTTGTCTGTTTTTGAAAATCCCAAAAAGACAATTCCGAAAAAAAAGAAAACCGCCGGAAAACCTTTACAGAAAAGTAAAAATCTTCTGAATGAAAATTTGCCAACGGACAATCTTCCGAAAATTTTTCCATCAACTCTCATTCCGATTTCCGGTAATATTCCGTCTTTGAAAGAATTTATGCAGTATGTGAAAACATTGGAAAATTACGTTCCCGAATTGGAGAATCTTATTGAAGCAAAATACAACAGTTGGCTCGGAAACGAATGGAAAAACGGCTACGACAAACCGATAACGAACTGGAAATCTTCGATAAAAAACGCAATTCCCTTTCTACAATCAGAATTGGAGTCCCAAAATACGACTCCTGAAAAGAAAATTGCTTTACAAACTATAAAACGTCCGAGATCTATTTTTGATGGGTAGGAAAAATTTTTAGTTCTCCTTAAAAGACTTACCTGTATAGAAATCCAGCAATTTTACACTAAAGATGTAATTGTATTTAGCCTGTTGAAGCTGGCTTTCTGCCGTTATTGCGTTGTTTCTTGCATTATTCAAATCGTAGATCGAAATCTTTCCTGCCGTATAACTTTTTTCTGCAAGATTTAATGAAAGTTTTGAATTTTTTTCAACTTCCACCGCTGCTGCATAGTTTTGATAATTGGCATTGGAATCGAAAACGGCTTTTTTGACGCTTTGCTTCAATGCTAATTTTTGCCGGGACAAATTATTCTCCGCAAGAGTTTCCTGTATTTTGGATTGCTCTATTTGCAAACGGGTAATCCCTTTATTGAAAATCGGAATAATGGCACTAACGCTGATTTGCTGACCAAAATTCTCATAATATTGTTTGAAAAATGAAGAACTCTTGGTATAAGTATCATTAAAATAATTGAAGTAATAAGTTCCCAAACCAACGTTGCCGGACAAAGTAGGATACAGATTCGATTTTATCACTTCTGTCTGCATTTTCGCAGATTTTATCTGGGTTTCGGCGGATTTTATAATCGGTTGATTTTCAAATGCTGTTTCTATGTAAAACGCTGTTGATTCCGGGATTTGAGGTTGTACCTCCGAAACGGTAACGTCTTCAATATCAAAATTTTCGTCATCTTCCAACTGTAACAAAACCGATAAATCAAACAATGCTCTTTTGACTTCATTTTCAGCATTCAGCATTGCCTGTTGCTTCCGAGAAACTTCTGCCAATGCCTCACTTTCAACTGAAAATGGGGTTAATCCGGCTTTGGTTGTCAATTTGGATTTTTGGTATAATTTATCCGCATTTTCATAACTGCTAAGGTCTATTTTATAAACTTCTTTGTTTAGTAACACTTGAAGATAACCTTGAATAATTTGAAGACTAATATTATTCTCAATGTTTTGCCTGTTGAAGTCTTCGGTTGCCACATCATACTGTGCTTTTTCAATGGATTTTTTCAGCTTTCCGTTTCCATAAAGTTGGATACTTGCGGAAAAGTTGGTGTTGTTTGAAAGATTATCATTTCTCTGTAACGTTCCCAATATTACATTTTGTCCAAAATTCACGCTGTTATTGATGGATCCGGAAATATTAGGAAGTTTGTCTTTTTTAGCGATAAGAACATTATTTCTTTGGCTTTCGAGATTAATTTTTTCCGCCGAAATTTGAAGATTGTGTTCCAACGCATAATCGACACAATGCTGTAATGACCATTTTTCCTGTGAAAACGATAATATCGGAATAAAAAGCATTATGCACGGTAAATATTTTTTCATATCTCTAAAACAATCGTACTCGGATATTTTAAGATTGATACCCCAATAATTTCCTAATCTGAAAAAAGAATCTCTCAATAAGTCGCAAATCCTCCGTTACGATTTCGCCATTACCTTTTAGTTCCTTATCAAACGGAAGTGTTTTATTATAAGATGTTTTCAATCCTTTTGGAAGAATTACATCAACGTAATAATTTCCATTTTCATCAGGTGTAAGTGAAATATTCTGAACTTTTCCCTCAATAATTCCGTATTCCTGAAAGCGATAATTATCTAATTTTATCAAAACTTTTTGCCCTGTTTGCACTTTCCCCGAATTTGCAGAAGGAATTTGCATTCTTCCAATTAGAGATTCTGTATTTTCAGGAAGTATTGACATTACCACATCTCCCTGCTTTACAAATTGATTTTCACCCCAAAACTGCTGAAAACTTACAACTCCGTTTGTTGAAGAAATGAATAAATAGCTTTGTTCCCATTGTCGTAAAGATTTTCTTAGCTGTTCATATAATTGCAGCGTTTGGGAAGAATAATTAATCTTATCTTTTTCCGTATTGATAGAAGCTCCGCTTTTTGTTTTATTCAGACCGGAAATGGCTTCCTGCATTTGAGAAAGAGAAATATTGATATTTTTAAGATTTTGCTCCGCCTGAAGGAATTTTATCTTTTCATTTTCCAATTCTACTGCTGCAATAACGCCTTGATTAAATAGTTCCTGCGAACGCTGGAAATTCTTTTTTGTTAGTTCGTATTTGGCGACTTCGATACTTCTTTGTTGTTGAAGATTGGCGATTCTTCCTCTGTATTCGGAAAGGCTTTGGTTTGCAGCAAGGTTTTCCGGAGCATAAGGTTGTAATCTTGTAAATAATCTTTCATCTTGAAAAGCTTTTGCAAAACTATTGTAATCGCTTTGTATTTCTCCCAATTTAAAAGTCGATACTTTTTGAAGTGGAAAAGACTGTAACTGATTGGTTGATAATGAATCTACAATATCTTTCAATTCCAAAATGTCGTGATAATTTGCCGTAGATTGAAGCACCATCATTACCTGTCCTGCTTTTACTTTTTGGTGGTCTTTGATTAAAATTTTCTCAATTTTAGAATTGGTTCTGGCTTCTAATTTTTCGGGTGGATTTTCGGAAGTGATGATAACACTTGCCGGAACAAATTCCGGATATTTGATGATATAACTCATCACGAGAATCAATAGTAAAATGATGAAAATAACCGTATTTCCCCACCGAATCATCCAATGTGGAGGTTGTGTAAGAATATCCTGAACACTTTCCGAGCGTAGTTCTATATTATCTAATATGTCTTTTTTAGTTTCCAAGTTCCAATTGATTTTTTACAAGTCTGTAATATTCGCCTTTCAAAGCGACTAATTCTTTGTGATTGCCTTCTTCTACCACTTTTCCTTTATCCAAAACTATAATTTTGTCAGCGTGTTTCACGGTGGAAAGTCGGTGTGCAATTACGATTGCCGTTTTCCCTTTGAAGAATTGCTCCAGATTTTCCATAATAATTTTTTCGTTGTTTGCATCGAGAGCAGAAGTGGCTTCATCGAAAAAAATATATTCCGGAGATTTATAAACAGCTCTTGCGATGAATAATCTTTGTTTTTGTCCGCCACTCACACCAAGTCCTTCATTACCAATTTTGGTATTGTAACTCAAAGGAAGAGTTTCTATAAAATCTTTGATATTGGCAATTTCTACTGCTTTTCGTAGTTTTTGTTTATCAATAAAACCTTCGCCGATTGCGATATTTCCGGCAATCGTATCATTGAAAACATAACCTTCCTGCATCACAACTCCGCAATGATCCCGCCACGTTTTAGGAGAAATATTTTTCAGATTGGTATTTGCTATTTTAATTTCACCGTTGTTGGGTTCATAAAATTTCATCAATAATTTGAGGAGTGTGGTTTTTCCACTTCCGCTGGCTCCGACAATAGCAGTAGTTTTTTGATAAGGAATTGAAAGATTGAGATTTTCAAAAACGAATTGGTCGGAACCGATGTATCTAAAAGACATATTACTAACCTCTATATCATTTTGCGGAATTTCTGAAACATATTGTTCATCTTTGTTCTCCTCATCTTCCTTATCGTGAATTTCGCCCAATCTTTCCAGCGATATTTTTGCATCCTGTGTTTGTCTTATAAATTCAACTAATTGCAATAATGGACTGTTTAGCTGTCCGATGATATATTGTACGGAAAGCATCATTCCCAAAGTAAGGTTTCCGCTTAACACCAATTTAGCAGAAAGAAAACTCACCAAAATATCTTTCATTTGGTTAATGAAATTTCCGCCAACAGACTGCCATTGCTCCAATGACAAAGATTTTATTCTCAGTTTAAATAATTTGACCTGCAAAAATTCCCAACCCCAACGTTTTTGCTTTTCGGCGTTGTGCATTTTGATTTCCTGCATTCCGTTTACCAGTTCAATGACTTTACTTTGCTCTTGGGATATTTGGGAAAATCTTTTATAATCCAGTTCTTTCCGTTTTTTGAGGAAAAAACTAATCCAACCTATGTAAAGAATCGCTCCAACCAAATACACCAAAAATAATCTGTAATCGTAAAACAGAAGCACAATGCTGAAAATAATCAGATTAACCAATGAAAATAATGTATTGAGTGAAGAACTTGTAAGCAGTTGTTCTATTCTCGTATGGTCGTTGATACGCTGCATAATATCTCCCGTCATTCTCGTATCAAAAAATGAAATCGGGAGTTTCATTAATTTGATAAAAAAATCGGAGATAATAGAAATATTAATTCTTGTGGAAAGGTGAAGTAAAATCCAACTGCGTATCACTTCAATGCCCATTCTGCCAAGAAAAAGCATTATTTGTGCTATCAGAACAAGATAGATAAAATTCAAATCCTGATTTTGTATGCCGACATCTACAATACTTTGAGTAAGAAAGGGAAGAATAAGCGAAAGTAAACTTCCGGCTAATAATCCCACTGCAAGTTGGACAACTAATGATTTGTATTTTAGTAGGTATTTTGAAAGAAAAGAAAAAGTCATTTTTTTCTCATCTTCATCAAATTCATTTTTATAGAAAACAGGTGTAGTTTCTAATAATAGGGCAATTCCTTCCTCTGTGGTTTCATCAGCATTTGCACCAATCCAATGTTTTATGAATTCGTCTTTGGTATAAGTTATCAACCCGTAGCTTGGGTCGGAAATGTAAACTTTTCCTGTTTTATCTATTTTATAAACAACCACAAAATGCTGTTTGTTCCAATGCACAATACACGGAAACGGAACTTCTTCGCACAGAGTTTTAAAATCTATCTGAACGCCAAGACTTCTGAATCCCAAATTTTCTGCCGCTTCGCTTAAACCCAAAAGTGAACTTCCTTCTCTTGTGGTTTCCGAAAGATTACGGATTTGTTGCAACGGAATGGTTTTGCCATAGAATTTTGCGATAATTCTAAGGCAAGTTGGTCCGCAGTCTTTGAAGTCGGGCTGGATGTAATTAGGAAAAAGTTTCAATTTTCAATTTAGTTTTCAAATATTAAAAGGATTTTACTTTCTAAAAAATATTTCAATCTATTTATTAGCAATGAATTAAAATCATTCAATTCATTTTCAGAAGCATTATCTTCCAAATAACTTTTCATATTTTGTAAGAATAAAGATAATAATATTGGCTTCTGTAATTCTTCTAGCATCAATTTATCTATATTATCAAAATCGTAAGCAATATAGGTATAATCATATTCTCTTACTTTCAGATTTTGATTGCCGAAATTTTCTATATCTTCTTCATTCTCAATTTCAAAACAATTTAATAGCACAAGCATAACATCTTCATTATTTTCGATTGCGGTATCATACTTTTCAAAAAGTGTTGTGATGAGCAAGTTTCGAGCTAATAAATTTTTACTATTTATTTGCAGTCTGTTTTCTGATATTTCAGTTTTAAAGTTTTCAATTAATTCTTCATTGCTTTTTTTTGAAAAAGAAAATGTTGCAATTTGGGCATCAAAAAAACTATATTTTTCAGGGTAAAGATTTTTTAACCTTTCAAAAGTTTTGGGATAATCCCTTATTACATAAGTTTCAAGAAATTTACAAATATTCAAACGCCTTTTAAAATTGCCTAATAAATGCAGATAAAATCTTTTATGCGGAATGTCTTGGAAATTACCAAATCCTAAATAAGAATTATCGCCCCAAACTTCGTCAAACAAATAAGATATTTGCTTGTGTTGCAAATCAACCATTTCATAAAACAGTTGTTGCTCGAAGAAAATATTGAAATTGAATAAATTAAATTCGTTCCAATTCTCTTTATTCCTGTTTACAAATTCAAAAGATTTCTTTGTGTATTCTTGAAAAAATACAACGTCATTTCCTCCGATGATTCCCATATTGCATCCTAAATTAGAATGTTCATTGTGGTAATTCAGAATTTCATCGGGAATAAAATTGAGATGAGGTGTAATTTTATTCCACATTTCCCGATAATAATCAGTGGTATTTTCTAAATTCTGAGCGATTAAATTGCCGGAAACAAAATCATCGGGAAATTTATCCCAAATAAATACATCGCCATCAACGTGAAGAAAAGGTTTATCCTGAAGTTGATACGCTTTTATTTTGGCGATTGCCCATAAATCTTTTGGATATTCATTCATTTCGTCCAAGACAACGTGGACTTTTGTATAGGGAAGTTGCAATTTTTCAATTAAAACTTCATACCCGAAAGAATCTGTATAAAGTTCAACTTCGTCATAAAATTTCCGAATTTGGTTACAACTTAATATCCAACCAAGCCAATGATATTCATAAGATAACCAACCTCGATTATCTCTGATGTCATTATTTTTTCCTGACCAAAATGACTGTATTATTTTCACAAGCAGATTCTTATTGTTTTTAATGGTCTTGTGTAATCGCCTATACTTGCTGATATATTTATTTCAATATTTGTCATAGCGATTTCATATTTCTTCGTCCTCTATCCAATCTGCAATAAAATATTCCAAATGTTCTTTATCGTATTGTTTTGGGAAATTATATTGGTTCAAGAAAATGTTGGGAGTGAAATTCAATTCTTTTTCAGAATTTTCAACAGCAATTTCTTTTAGTTTACTTTCAATTTCAGTAGTATTTTCGGAAGTTCCAAATTGAAAAAACCAGGTGTCAAGATTTTTGTTCTCAAACCAATTTTTTAGAGATTGCATAAAATGTTCACTCCCTTTTTCTACATAAATTTCTGTTAATCTCAAAAAGAAATCCTTTGTTTTTGTATCAGAGTTTTCATCATAATTAAACCTTATACTTACTGCCATACTCTCCCCGAAACGAGAAATAATATCATCTAATAAGTGATGAGCATCTTTACAAAATCCACAAAAAGGACTTGTTACGATAGAAATTCTCTTTTTGCTTTCACGATTCCCCAATACAATAAATTCTTTCTCAAAAAACTGAGTATCAGATTTCTGTAAAGTATTTTTGAAAACTTCATAATTTCTTACGAATCGTAATTGTTTTATGTATTTATCTTTAAATTCCTTTTTCTCAACAAAAACAGGTTTCAGCAAATAAACCAATCCTGCAACAATAGAAAAAATTGCAAAAAACAATACCAATGATTCTGCATTCAACTGAAAATCATATTTTATGAAAAATAAAAATAGTATTTCCAAATACACGATACCAATGATAGAAAGACAAATTGGACACCATTTTTTCTCAACTTTAAACTGAAAATAAATAGAATATAAAGTCATCGGAACAGACAAAACCAAACTTATGAAAATATATCCTAAAAGTTGGTTGTGCAATCCTGCAACAGAAAAAAGGAAAAAAGCAAATAATTGAGAAGCAAAAAACCAAATACTGATGTCGCTTATTTTAACTTTTTCTATCCATTGATTTTTTGTAGAATTAATGACTTGTCCACAATCAGCATTGGAAACGATATTGCAAAAGCCATTGGATATTTTGGATTCTATACCCAATTCTGTTTTTATGGCTTCAATGGATAAGAATAAACCAATTGAAATTAAACCTCCGAATATTACCAAAATAAGAGATTGAGAAAAAAACCAAACAACGCTCAAAATTAAAATGGTGAGAACAGCAATAAAAAAACTTGTAGAAAAAACATTTGATTTTTTATTTTCAGTGTGTTCCTCTAGTTTTTCTACAAGTAAAACCACACTTTTCCATAATGTTTTTAATTCTTCTTTTGTTACTTTTACTGGTTTCTTTTCTTCTTGGTATGAATAATGATTTCTTTGCTTTGTAATATGATATAAATTCGGCTCTTGATATTCTTTGCCAAGAAATGCAATAAATGAATCGGGTAAATTATCTATCTCGTCAAAAGAAAGATTAAAGGCAATATTAGGTATATTGAAAAAATGTAAGGCATCTGAAAATGCCAATAAACTGGGATAATCTGCATGAGTCTCAACTTGGAATTGAAATTCTTCTTTGTTAATAGAAATTTTTTCCGAATGGAGGTAAGAAAAAACTGCTTCTAAATCTTTAGATGCCATAAGTTAAAATCTGTAACATTGTTTGTTTAGTTTTTTAGATTTTCTTCTAAAAATTTATCTAATTCCTCTGGTGAAATATCTTTTTTAACAATTTTCCCTTCAGAATCTAATAAAAATGTAGTGGGAAATTTGTTGATATTATATTTTTTTGATTCTAAACCGTTCTCGTCAAGCAAATTTTGCCAAACCAAACCATTTTTTTCTATTACTTTTTTCCAATTGTTAATATCTTGGGATCTGTCAGTTGAAATTCCAATATATTCAAATCCTTTTACTTTGTATTTTTCATATATTAATTTATATTTTGGCATTTCTTCAATACAAGGTTTGCAATATGAAAACCAGAAATCTACAAGTGTATATTTTTTGGATATTTTGATTTTTGAATTTTTAATATAAAAATTGAAATAATTACCGATAGTTATTTTTTTTATCTGTGTGAATAATTTACTTAATTCTTTGCCAGGAGATGAATTTTTAATTCTTTTAGATAGATTCGTAAATGCTGTTTCATAAACAAGATTATAACCTTCATTTTCTGTTTTATTTACAATTTCCCAAAACAATATTATAGAATTAGGATTTAGTTTTGAATACTTTAATAATCGCTTTTCTTCCTCTTCTTTTAATTTTTCATAAGTTGGTTTAAGACTATCTCCAATTTTTTCAAAATCGGTAGATGTATATTTTATACTATCTATTTTCCCTTTTTGCAAGAAAACATCTTTCATATATTCAATATATGAATTTTTATCTTTTTTCAGTTCATTGTATTCATTTTCATCCGTAATTTTAGCGTTTTCTGAATCAAAGACTACATTTTTTGATTTATTTAAAATATAAAAATCTTGTGTAATCAAATAAGATTTATTTTTTTCAAACTCCATAATAAAAAAATAAGGTCTAGGAAAATCATCCGAAAATCCTTGAATGTTAAACTCAAACTTATTATTTTTTATTGATGTTGAGTCCAATTTGTTACTTTGGTTATAGTATTTCAAATCAAACTTTGGGGCAAGAAAAAGATGTTTTTTGTAAAGGTTTTTCTTATCTATTGCTGTAACTTTAACATTGTCTTTTTGAGAAAATATAAAACTGCAATAAAACAGAAAAAAAATATTTAAAATATTTTTTATTAACATATTCTTTTTGTAATAAATAAAACCATTAAAAAATAAAATTTGGTATTGTAAAATACCAAATTTTACATTAATTTGAAATCAATCATTATTGACAACAGTTGATGTGTCCACCACCCCCTGGCCAATTATTGATAAAACCCCCTCTAGGACACGTGGCCATAGTACCACATACTCCACTTCCACCTTTAATAGTTCTCATTTCATTTCTTGACATACCTTTTTTCATGTCTTTTAAAGTAATTTTTTTCATAATTTAAAATTTTTTAATCTATGTCATTATTGACAGTTCAAAAATATTTTTTTTTTATTGATTAAAAATAAATTTAACAAATTTTAACTTTATTTGTTTTTTTTAATTATGATAATTATAGATAGTTTTCACAAAATAATGCTATTATTAATTAGCTGAGATTATAAAATTTGTTTGAAAAAAGATAAAACTCCTCCGGAGTTCTATCTTAAAAAAATAATCGAATTCAGGTTAATTATGAATAAATATTTAAAAATTAGTATCATTTGATTATTCGCTAAAGTGAGAATAAATCATACCAAATCCGTAAATAAGTAAAAATCACCTAAAAAATATTTCGCATTATAAGTATTGGTATTTATTTTATATTTTTTAGGAAATTAATTTGAATTTGTCTATATATACTTCTTATTATATTGGAAGAATTCTTATTAAGATTAGGGCAGAATTTACCAAGCTAATTTTTATCATTTTAATATTGAAACATCAACATTTATACTTGGATTAATGGTCGTTTCTACAAATTTAGACTGACTTGTCTTTCGCACTAAACCTTTTGAAAATATGGAACCGCTAAAATACAGTTCTCCATTTTCTTTATTGTCTAACAATTCCAATGTAATTAAAAAATCGCCTTCTAATATTAATTTATACTCGGACAAATCCAAACTTTTGGTCTTAAAATTATCGTTATTGCTTATGTTCAAAAGGATATTGTCTTCTAATATATTTTGATAATTTCCGTCTGAATTGACTTTATAAATGTTTACTCTAAATGGAGTATTTGTAAATGACGATTCTAATATATTAACATTCAGTTTTTGCAACTTGATTTTGTTTTTATTCTTGATTAATGTGCCTATTTCCTGACCTAAAACACCATTTTTAAAACCAATCCGAATATTATGACTGTTGGATTTTATTCCTAAAACTTTTGCTTTCGGTTTACGATTTTCAAGGACTACTTCTTCAATATTTACAGTTTTTGCAACACGAGAAAGACGATATATTTCTTTATGCTGATTGATAAAATCATTCACAGAAATCTCTAAATCCTCATATCCAATCGAAGAAATCTTAATAATATCATTTTCCAGATATGAAGAAATTGTTAAACTGTAAGCTCCGTCAATATCTGTAACAGTGCCTTCCGTTCCGTCTAAAATACCAATATTTGCATATTTTACAGGTTTGTTGTTTTCATCATAAATATGCCCTTTTAATAAAATATTTTGACGAGAATTTCCATTAATTTCTATTGGATTGTTGTTTTTGGCATACCAATCTCTTATGTTATTTCTCTGTTTTTCTATTGATTGTCGAACTTCAACATCTTTTGTAGGAATGGAACTGTACATTTGTCCGTAAGGGTCTTTCATAAATGCTTTTTCCGATTCATAAAATCTATCCTTACTCACTTTGATATAGTTTTTCCCCATTATTTCATCACTGAGATAATTTTGAGAATCTATTTTATGATTGCCAATGAAAGTAAATTGATATTCTTTATTTTCATCGTATATTTCTAAAATTAATCCCGGCAAATTACAGAACTTATAAGGGCCATCTTGAATTGGAATATCGGAAGTAAACCAAGCTGTCCAAATTCTTCCTCCGTAAGAAACTTCGGCTTTTTGACAAGAAAAACCAGAAATTAATTTTTTATCGCTCAATATTGTCCAATTAAAGTTCTTTTCTTCGGAATATTCATAGTTGTCTGTTCCGATTTTGTCTTTATATTCAATATTTTTTGGCGTTTTTTTAATGATAAAAGAAAAATCGGGTTCTGTAACTCCAATATCCTCCATTTTATTTACGCCCTGCGTTTTCATAAATTGCATTCCCTTTTTTAACAGAGAATCTTGCGATACGGTTTTGAAATCTCTGAAAATTGAAAATCCATTATCTATATCCAAAACAAAATGAGCCTTTTCCCGAATTGTATCAGTCTGGTTTGGTTTATATTTCAGTTCATAATAAAATCTTGAAATTTGAGCATTAGCAAAAATTGACAAAAAAATTAATAAGAATAGTAATTTACTTTTATACATATAAAAAAATTAAGTGAGAAATTTTGTAATAAAAATTAGATTATACTAAAAGAGGATTTGACCAACTAAGATTTTTATTTCTAGTAATATAATCAATTAAAACCATGCCGATTCCACAGTACCCATTCAATAAACCATAGTTCTCTACAAACTCTATATTATCATCTTGTGGCTCATAAGAAAGCAACTTATTTGTTTCCATCATTTCAATGGTCATTTTAATCCAATAATCATATAAGGGATTTAATTCTGGGATGTTATATTCATATAACAATTTATTTAAAATGTGTGCTACCCCTGATGCACCATGACAAAATGATGCATCATAAATTAAATTTTGTTTTAAATCTTTTCTTTCGTTTATTTTTTTTATGATTTCTTTTCCTTGTTCAAGATAAAAATCATTAGAAAGATTCTTGCCCGCCAAGAAAAAAAGTAATGAAATACCTAAATCCCCATAACACCATGCTAATCGTGATGATTTATTAGTTTTTAATCCATCATTATTAACAAAATTTGGAAAACAAGAATTAGCATCTTTGTTGTTTTTAAATGCAAGTGTCATATCTAAGGTATTTGTTAACAATTCTTCAATTTTCTTTTCCGGAAAAAAATTATGAATTTTTAAAAGTACAATAACAATACTAATATATCCGTGAGAAAGTCCTAAATTAATTTTTTTCGTATCTTTTTTTGATAACCATATACCGTTAGTTTGCTTTTCAACTAGGGCACTTAAAACTTTATCTATTGCATTACTATCCAAAAATTCAATATGATTATCAATTAGAAAATTCAAAATGCCAATACCTCCAGTTAATAAATCAAAATTATTCTCATATAACATATTGGTACATTCTAAAATTAGAAAATCACAGAAATCTTTGTCTAATTCAATTTCTGAATTATCACCAATTAAATCATAAGAATACTCCAAAGAGAATAATACTCCACTTAATCCATAAGATAATGTTAGGTTTGGTATAGAATTATTCTCAATTGCCGTGAGTAAATTCTTTCTAATACTGTATATTTCTTTTAAAACCTTCTCATTAGACTCAAAATTTTTGTAATAATTAGATAAAAAAATCAATTTTGAAGAAGAACCATTTATATATCCAGCAGCATCAAAATCATGTTTTAATGTTTTGTCCAATATATAGTCAATTATTTTGTAAATATTTCCCATAAGAAAAAAAATGGATATCCTTATGAGATATCCATTAATCATGCATTATTAAAGATTAAAAATTGTCACAGTAAACACCTTTACAAGAGTCTGTTTCGCAATGACCAAAAACTGACCAGCATAAAAAATGAGAAGGCTTTTCTGCTTCTAAATTTCCTCCTTTAACAGTTTCCATTTTTTTCTTTGATAGCTCAACAACTGTTTTTTTGTTAAGCGTTAATTTAGCATTCTTTTTCATAATGTTAATTTTTATTTGGATTAATATTACAAAACTAATTTTTTATTTACAATTATACAAGTGGTTAACGATTTTTTTAAGAAAAAATACATTAACATTTCATAAAATCTATTTTGTGAATTAACAGTTCGGATTATATGCATGTGGATAATACTATCTAAGAAATAAAACTTCTCCTCGTTTGATAGTTTTTTTAAATAAAGAAAAGTATCATTTTTTATAAATGCCATATTTTTTTTTAAGAATGATTTATATTTATTTTTTTCATCTTTAATAATCTCAATTACATCTTTTTCAATATTTTTATATCTCAAATTATATTCTTTATTTGTATTTGAATTGTGATAAAATTCATTAGAAAGATTTTTATACATTTTTGTGCTAAAATCTAATAACTGCTCATCTACTATACCTAAAAGTTTACAGTAACCAAGAATTGAACTGATCGTATACTTCCAAAGTGAACTTTCATCTGAAATGGTTTTTTTTAATATTTCTTTACAAAGAATACTATCTACTTGAAAAATATCCTCAAATAAAATAATTTTTTCATAACCATATCTTGCCAATTCCCGACAATATGTATCAATTTGAACTTTGGATATTATTTTTTTTGATATGTATTTTTTTAATATCTTATCAATATTGTTATATACTTGTTGCTGAAGAGTGTTTTTTGATCGAATTCTTAATCGAATGTGAAAATCTGGAGAAAAATATTTAATGTAAAAAAAAGTATCTATAATATTTTCTGATTTTAATTTTTCGCAAGAGTTAATAAGTTTTATTATTAGTTCATTTGAAAAATTTTGTGCGACTATTATTTTGTAATAAATCCATTCTGAGTTTGGAAAAAATTCTTGTTTAATTTTTGTTAATTTAAAATTATTTATGTGACTACCACTTTCACTGGAATTCAATTTAACTGGTACAATTATTTCGTTACTGAACGATTTACTTAAATCATTATTTTTAAAAACGGAAGAAAAACTCTCATCAAGGAATTCTGTGATTATTAACTCTTTTTTCTTTTTTAACTCTGAAAGTAATATTTCTCTCATTTCATTATTATCTGAATCGATCAATAAGGTATTATCACCCTCTACTATATAGAAAAAATGAGGTAATTTTAATAATTTGATATACTCATCTATATCGCTATTACAATTTATAAAATCGTCGAGGGTTAATCTCCACATTTCTAAACTTAATATAATGCTATCTAAATATTGAAATCTAGGGATATGATTATAAAACTTTAAATACTTTTCAACATTCAAATAGGCATTATTTTTAACATTATATTGGTCTTGTAAATCAAGTAAAAAATCTATTATTGGAAGATTACTAGGATACTGAGAGTTAAAAGCATTAGAAAAAACAGGAATGATATTTTTCTTAGTTATTTTATCAAATATATTTAATGTTCCATTTATATATTGTAAATATAGATTATCTACAAAAATTGAATTACTATTTGTTGGATTAGAAAGGTATGGTATTTCAGCTTCTCGTTTAATATTTCTTTGTACAATATTTCCTATTTTATTTTCAGGAATATGAATTATTTCTGCAAGAGTGTGATTCTTAAAAAAAACTTGTTCGTATTCGGTAATCTCTTTAGCTAACACTTTAATATCTTCATTGTTAGTAAACCTTCCAATGATTTTAGATGCACTACCGTTTACGGATATCATATGGATTACATCTTTATTATTATCATTTTTATAAATGCTACATTTTAATGTTGTCGTTGGAGTATTTAGTATTTCTTTTTTGTTTTCATCTTTCTCAAAAAAAATTAGGTCATCTTGGCTTAGGACAACTATTTTATCATCGGTAGACTTAATCTTATTAATAAAAAAATTATCTCGATTATTCCATTTTAAAGTACTAGAATCCCGATTTATGTTGTAAATATAAAGACCTTCAATAAGCGGATTTCTTCCTATATTAGAGTTTTTTAGTAAGTCGCCATAACCGATACCAATCTCTACATCTAAGGCTTCGGTTAATAAAACTGGGTTGTTTTCATATTTTTCGTAAAATGCCTGTATAAAAGTTTGTAATCTTGTATTTATCGATATGTCATTGTCTTTAAGCAACTGTATGACATCATAACCTTTTTGTATTAACTTTTTGTGTTTATTATTCAGACTAAATGCTTGCTTTGTCTTAAAATAAACGTCATGATGGAAGTAACTTTTACTTTTAAAATTATTTTCTAAGTTATTTATTAAATTAGTGTAATCAGATAGTTTCAATCTATAATCTTTTATTGTGGAAATTGCACTAATTTGACTTAGGATGTTTTTGATAAAAATATACTCCTGTTGCTTTGATTTATGTTTAAAAAAATCAGCTAAAGCTTCTTCTGTAGTTCTGTCCCCAATTGAAAAATAGTCAATTTCACTACGAAGAAAGTTAGCCTCTATTAATTCAACTAAATAAGATTCTATTTCTTCATTGGAAAAAGTAGGATATACTTTTAAAATGATATCTATGTACTCTTGAATAGTCCTTGCCGACCTTCCTTGTTTAATGATTTCTTTTAATATAGGGTTTGCAGTAATAGCACTTAGCTTATAAATTCTATAACCATTTTCATTTAATGCATAGTCTATATATCTAATTTGTCCAACTATTTCATAAGCACTGGTATTAGAAAAATAACGGCAATCATTCCTTATCGAATTATCAAAAAAATGTAAAAGTTTATATACTAAAGCAGAATCAAGACGTATTATTTCATAGTACTCATCTATAATAGCTGTTTCATGATTATTATCGGAATTTGTATTAATAATCAAATTTCCAGCAAATACTCCAAAAGGTGTACACCTATTACATGCTCGTGAATAATACTTTAAAACAGCATAATGGCTTTTAATTTTGTTTTTATTATTTATTTCATTATAAAAATGTGGAGAAGAAACTGCTATCTGATATAAAAAAAAATCATTTTCGAGAATTTCTTTTAAAAAATTTTCTTGATTGATTTTATTAAATTCATTATAGGGATACATGGGTATACGTACGACCGCAGAAGTAAAAAACTGTAACATATTTTTTGTTTAATTCTAGGAGGAAGAGAGATAGTGAAAACAATAATAGTAAATATTTCTTTTAATTTCAAATAATATGGCTATAAATTGCAAATGTTTAAAAAATAACAAAAAAAGCATTGTTTTGGTTGTTACTGTTTTTCAGGAGATTATCTACTCATAAAATGGAAATTAGAAAATCATTTGATAATACTAATTACATTCAAAAGTTAGTATAGAGTTTTTAATGTAATCATTAAAAAATAGTAGTTGATATCCACAACCGGAGATTCCATTAAAGAGTCCAGGAATAATTAACCCTTTATTATTTCTAATGAAATATAGATCATTGAAAGAATTTAGAGTGTTTTGTATTTTACCTAAAAACTCAGGATTATTAACGTACTTAGAAAAACGAACAAGAAGTTCTGCATTTCCATACTTTCCAAAAATAATGGAATCATTTCCGTTCAAACCACTTTTGTAGGTAGATTCAACACAATTTTTCAAATCCCTTTCTATAATATTTAAAAATTCTTCAGAAGTAAATATTTTTGATTCAATTAATTCCAATCTTACCAATCCGATGCCAGGAGCGCCATGCGACCAACCAAGAGAAGAATATTTTAACTCTTTGGTAACAAACCCCCTATTATCCTTCCAATTTTTATAATTATTACTATAAAATGTATTTTCAAATAATATTGCTTGTTTAATTATATTTTTACATTCTAAATCATTAAATAACTTGAAATATCTTAATAATGCTAAAATTATCCCAGAAGACCCATGTGCAACTCCGCACAGAGGTTTTTTATGGAATTCAGAAAGCCAATAAATACCTTTTTTACTTATTACCGCAGATGAAATTAACCGATTATAAGTAAGATGTGTTAGTTTGTTTATAGTTGGTGAATTACTTATTTTTTCTAGTTCAATTAAGGCAATTAATAAACCCGCTCTTCCATAAATAACCCCATTATTTTGGGAGTTTTCAATAAGGTTTGTTAAATCTAAAGAATCAATATATTTTAATGCATCATTTACATACTTAATATCATCATATATCTTGTACATTCTTAATAAAAAATAAATTGTTCCTCCAATACCTGCTATTCCTAAATATTTAGAATTATGTAATTGTCTGATGTTTTTCTCGTAAAGTCGAAATATAGTTTTACTTATGAAAGTATTTTTAAATATTTTATTTGCTTCTGCAAGGAACAATAAATCTCCAAATTTACCATTAATTAAATCATTGTTGCTATATTCTATATTATATTGATTAGGTTTCTTATATGATTCTTGAAGAGTAAAGTATGTATTGCTTTTTCCTACTATATTTTTAAAAAACTCATAGGCGAAATTTATGTTATTCGAAATGTATTTTTTTGTGAATATTTTTTTTAAATTTTCTGTATTACTTTGTGCGAAATTATACTTAATTAAAAATAATTGCTTTTCTAAATCTCTCTTAGATATTTTATTATTTAGTTTGTATAAAAGAGAATTTAATGGACTTCTTTCAAAAAAATTTCTTTTTGTAAAACCATTAGAACTCCTAAGGGTAGTTGATTTTATATTACAATAATAATAAGGAATATCGTTGTTATATATATCTGAAATTTCAGATTCTAAAATATTAGTACTTCCACTATATGGTTCCTTTAATTGTTTTATAAAATTAATTCTATCATTTTTATTTGTTAATAGAATTGGTGATAAAGATTCATATAACACATGAAAGTATGTGTAAGTATTCCGTATTAAAAACCTTATGGGGAATTCTGAAGTTCCCCCAGAAAAAAAAGATATAATCTTTTTTTTTCTATTCATTAAGAATGTGTAAGATTTTTTAAAACCGCTCAATATTTCTTCTATATATTCATTAATGTTTTCATGCTCATAGAGTAAAAAATAATTTGATTTAATCAACTTACTTTTTTCTTCGAATGATATAAGTTTTCCATTTACAATACCGATTATTTCCTTTAATAATGGAAATTCTTGAGTTGTATCATTAATATTATTTAAGTTAAGTCCTCCAAAATCAATTTGTTTGTCTCCTATTTCAATTTTATTTGATAAAAGCCCAGTTGAAAGAACATTATGCTCGTTTATTTCAGAATCTTTAATTGGATATAAAATTGATTCGCAATCTATTAGGACTAATCCTTTTTCATTATTTATAATTATATTTTCATAATGAAAATCTGTGCCATTTAAAAAATACAAAATGCAAAGTATATGTCCGATTTCTTCTAATAAATTCGCCTTAATATCTTTTTGATTAGATTGCTCAATAAATTCTGACCAAGAATAATTTTTTCTATATAGAATTTTAGGTAAGTATATATTAGTATTGCAAGATTTATTGTAATCGCCAAGAAAATTAGAAAAACAAACTTCAATAGCTAAATCTCGATGTTTTAATATTATAGGAGGTTCTTTTATAATTTTTAATAGGGTAGTGCTCTTATTCTTATTATGTCTATCACCCAGCCCCATTCTTATGTATTCTATCTCAGAATTTGTAATTTTAAACACCTCTTTTATTTCTTCAAAATCATTGATATAATTAGAAATAATGTTATTAATATTGTCAATAAAGAAATTAATATTTTCAAAAATTAGCCTAAAAAATTCTGGATATTCATATAGCAAATATTTTCTGAAGTTTACAGTTAAAAGTTTCTTTTCAAATGCATGTAATTTTTCTACATCCGATTTTTCATTTTGAGTGATATCTTCTATGAACACATTATATTCAACAAATAAAACTCTCTCGGATATTTCTATTATTATGTCAAATAGGGAATTAAATGAAAGTGTTATTGCTTCTTCAGAAATAATACTATCTACAACTATAATGTTTTTTTTTGCTTCAAGTAACCAGTCAGAAAATAAATTTAAAAAAAACATCTTTTGGTTGTTTGTATTCGTGATTTTTTTTCTTTTTTTATTGATAAAGAGTGAATTGTATTCCATACAAATAATTAAACAGGTTTTTTTTGAAAAATATAAATTGATAAACTCCCATAGTTTTATGAAGTTCTAAATTTTAGAAAAGTTAAAAATAGTTAATTTTTAATAAACAGAGCATAATATTGAGTAAACCCAAAAGGGGCTGCCTCAATAAGTATGAGACAGCCCCCTTTCTGATTTTTTTAGTAAAATTAAAAAGGCCAACAACTGCTACCGTCAGCTCTACATTCTCCACTTATAGTATAAAAATGTCCACATTTTGATGATATTGGAGCTACTAAAGCTTCTGATTCTGATGAACCACCTTTAACATTACCCATCAAATCCTTATTTATTAAAGGTTTTTTTGAGAATTTTTCAAATTTTGTTTTTTTTGTTTTCATATATAAAATATTTATTCAAAAATAATAAAATAATTTTAATATTGTGTTTTTAAATTATTTTTGTTTCATAAAATTTTAAAATTAATGCTATAATTAAAGCAATTACTATCACAAAAATATTTATTTTACTTTTACCGGCACTCGAAAATAAACTCTTCATTATCTTTTTGACCTCAGAATAATCGAATATTAATATTATAATTATTAATATTTGGTAGTAAATAGCGGATGATAATGCAACAATATTGAATATATAATCTTGAATAATAATATTTATAAGGATTGTTGTTAAAATTAAACATCCAAAAATTCTTGTTTTTCTAAATAAAATTGTTAATGCTCCCAAAATTTCGAATAAACCGATAATTATAGGGTATGTTTTTGAATACCCATAGAAAATCCACATTAATTGTTGACCTGATAATGTACTAATATTTGCAAAATTTCCAGTATTTTCAAATTGGGTTGGTTTACTTAAACCATATATAAACATCGAACTTGATATTATAAAAATAGAAACCCAGTAGATTACCTCCTTTAAATATTTTTTTTTAAACATTTTATTTAGTTTTTTAAAAACTTTTGATTATTTATTTTTTATGATTGTCCGTTTAAAGACCTAAATGGCATTTTTCAAGAAGTTTTCAAGTTTTTTTGAAATTGCCAAAGCGTAACTTTTTGATTATTAATATTATTTAAAATTTTAACTGTGTGATTTTTAGCGAGAAATTAACTTTAGGTAATTAAAAGGACAATCATTTTATTTTTAGTCAAAATCATATTTTTAATGATTAGTCCAGGTTTAACTTTTTTCTAATATTTTAAACTGTTAGACTTCTCGGAAAATCTACATAATTAAATAGTTCAAAGTACAAATAAAAAAAATATTATTATTTTCGTAGTCTTTTCAAGTAAATAGTTAGCGCATCTTCTAATCTGAAGTTTACTGCAGAAATATTATTCGCTTTTATATAAGACGTTATTTGAGGGTCTATTAGTATTGAAAATTCAATAAATTCTTTAATCTTTTCTTTTGGAATTTCTCTTGAAATGAAATACTCATCTCCATTTTGTTTAGTTATCCAATTAATATTTCTGTGCATATCTTCATATTTATAAAGAGTTTTCATTTTTCGAGCTTCACCACTCGCTGTCTTATAAATAGTATCAGGATTTAAAGAGAGTATAGCCAACGGTAAAGAAGTATTTGGTACTTTTTCTCTTTGAATACCTCTAAGCTGTGGTAGTCCTATTTTTTTTTGTAGAATTTCTTTTGAATAATCAGTTTTTAACCTATTAACATCCTTATTTAAGTCTCCAGTTGGTTTAATTACGACTTTCACCTCTTCAATCTCAATGGGAATTCTGTCTAATTTAATAAACATCGGTATTAAAAAATCTACATTTTGAATAACTTTAGATTCTCTTTCAAAATTTTCTTTTATAAATCGTAATTCATCATTTTTTTGAGCCTCAATTTTAAAATAACCTTCATTATTAGTGAATGTTTTGTTACCATTTTTCATATTAACAATTGTTACATTTTGAAGTACAAAACCACCTTCTGATAAAACATTTCCAGATAAAAAATTTTGTGCATACATTATAGTATTAAAGAAAAAAAATAGTAGATACTTCAATTTTGTCATTTTGAATGTCACACAAAAATACTTATTATTTCAAATAAAATTTCAATCAAAAAACTTTTTTTTATTGAAAGATGGCCTAAAATAAAAAATTGATAAAAAACAAAATTTACTCTATTTAGGTCTATGAATAAATCTAAAAAAGAGGTTGCTCCGCCCGATTTAAAAATTCGGTTGCTTTAAAAGAGATAAGAAACTCAGAAATGACAAATGATTTCACGGTAAAAAATCAAAAAGCATCGGTCAAAAAACACCATTTTAATAGTATCTTTGGGCATTCAATCAATAAAAAAACAAAATGAAGAAAATCCTATTTTTATCCGCAATTTCGGTAGTTTCATTGATGTATAGCCAAACCAATTGCGATGCTCTCAAAAAAGAAAATGAAACTTTACAATCGACGAATAAAACTTTGACTTCGGAAAATGAATATTTGAAAAAAGTTCTCGAAATCAATAAACCAATTCTTGAAATAGAAACGGAAAATTCTTCTTTTAAAATCACAAAAATTGTTGGAAATAAGGCGGAAAAAAATATTACCATTAGTTTTCTCATTGAAACAAAAGACGAGAACAAAAAAATGACGATTGAAGATATTTCTATCGTTGATGTTGAGGGAAATGAATATAAAATTGATTTGTATAAATCCAGTAAACCTTTTCCGGAGTTGGTAATGGGAGTACCGATGAAACTCAATTTTTCATTTAAAGATATACAGGGCGAACCATTATTTATCAAACTATTCAAGTTCAAAGCGACCGCACAATCCGGGAAAAATTCATTTGACAAAAAGAGGTCGAATTTAGAATTTAAGGATTTAAAAGTTTCTTGGAATTAATTCAACAATTTGGGTTTAAAGTTCAAAAAAAAAATTAGTCCGCAACCTCTTTTCCAAAACATCAAAAGCCCAAACCCGGCAATGTTTTTGAAATGTGGTTGCTCCGATTTTCCGCAAAAATACGTTTCCGACCGCAGGGAGGAAATGTATTTTTGCCGCCCGCCCCAAATTTTGGGGTCTTATTTGGCGACAAAAATTACAACCTTATCGGTTGCGATTGAAAACTTTTCAAATTCAGAAAAAACCCTCTGTTTTCGGTCATTCCGTTGCGGAATAAGTTCCACAAAAGCGAACTTCCCATTTGTGCCAAAACCGAATTGATGAACAAATCCTGCTTTTCGAGTGCTTCCGCCAAACTACAACTCGGTGTATCGTCCTCTGTTTCAGATTGTTTCAAAAGTTCGCCAAATTCTTCGGTTACGAAAGGCAGATTTTCCACCGTTTCGTATTTTTCGGAATCGGGTTGTCTTATCGTTCCGACTGTGGAAAGTAAAACCTGCCCCGAAAATTGGCTGTTCCCGAAGTCCAACCAATATCTCGAACGGTTGGAATAATAACCGGAATTGCTCAAACTCTTCAAAATTTCGGCAATTTCAAAACGGGATTTTACGCTGTCCACACAAGAAATAAAAATATTGGCACTCGCATTTTCGGGTAAATTGTTCAGATGATTTCTTTCAAATTTCACGGTTTCGGCTTTCCAATTTGTCCCGAAAAATCGGTTGGTTCGGTTGATTAATGCGACTGATTTTTTTAAACCCAATTCGCTTTCCGCAAACAATTGTCTGCCTAAATTAGCTCTCGTTATCACATCATCGTCCCACAATCTCACAGAAAATCCAGCGTGATTGAGTTCGGTCAAAGCGTGGCTCATTCTCGCCAAAGTTGTAAGCATTTGCGAACCTGTTCCACCTGCTCCGATTAAATTTATCGTAATCGGATTGGTCGGATTGAGCAAAAAATTTTCCGTAAAATGTATTCTCGTTTTTGCCATTTCGTTTGCGGTTAAAATTTCGTTTTCTGTATTCATTTCAATAAGGTTTTTAAAGTTCTGTTGGTTTTTTTTAATGTTTCTTTCGGAAAAATTCCGCCTGTTTTGATGAGTTTTTTCCAAAGATTTACGCAATTTCCGTTGATGGGATTGTAATTTCCGAGCAAATGACTGAAATAGGAATTGAAAAAATAATCTTCCCAATTTGCCGTAAATTCTTCCAACGAAACGGAGTTTTTGATGTTCATATTTACCGTTCCCATACACACATTTCCGCTTTCGTAAACATTGAAAAACGGAGCGTAAAAAAGCGGTGTTTTCTCTGTCGGTCTGCGGTTTTGGGCAAGAGCAAAAACGCTTAAACTTCGTTTCGTTGCCCTCCAAATCATTGCTGGAACTTCTGCCGTTCCGTTCGGAATTTCTAAATTTTCGCTAAAAAACATTGGGCGTTTTCCTGCTTTCGTGAACCACAAAACCGTAGCGTTTTCCCCCGAATTGATGTGCAAAATGTTGGTCGGCAAAATGCCTTTCGGTTTCAAATATTCCTGACTTTTTTCTTTTTTCAAATTCACGCTCAATGCTTTTGCCAATGCTTTACTTTCCCGCTCTGTCAAAGGATGTGCGTTCATCGGATTGCCGTTTTTGTCCATATCGAAATGCTCCACATAAGTATTTTTGTTTCGTTCATCAGTTTGATAAAAAACTAATGCCGATGTCGGATAATAAAGCGTTCCGAAATTTTGGGTTATATCTTCCATTTTTAAATTTGTTTTTAATTTTAGACTTATTTTAATATTGTTAAGTGTCTGATTTTGTTTGAATTATAATCTTATTTTATGGTCTAAGTAATTTGCCAAAAGCCATTAGCAACAAGCCAAATGCTATTCGCCAACTGCTAAAAGCAACTCAAAATGTAAATCAGTTCTTCAATCAAAGGGAAAAGTCGGTTTTCAAAATCGAGATTGTTATTTGTGATACTACTTCCGTCAAATTTCTTAATGATAATCGGCTCTTCCGTAATGCTACATTCGTTTAATTCTGCATTTATGGTTTCAAAAAGCATATCAGATAGCATTCCTTTTGTTTCGGCACAAAATGAAATATATTTGTCCATCGAAAGTATCGTATCTCTTTCGTACTCGTCTGTTTCAGCGTTTGGTCGGGAATTTCTGTAAATGGTTTCATTCGGAAATTGGCGGTAAAGCAAAAATATTTTTGATGCCAACAAAAAGCAATCGTTCTCGAAATTATCTTTCGCTTTAAATCCTTTCAAACGCTCTTTAAATCGGCTTAAATTCTGCGGATTGCAGATTTTCTTTTCCATAAAATCGCCAATTTGTTCCGCCTGTTTCATTTCGTGCAAATATTTGGCTGTATCTTCGTTTTCTTCATCGGAAATTATCCAATCCGTAAGTATTTCATACATCCACAAAAGATAACTGCTTTGCTCTCGGTAATACGGAATTTTCGCAACGTGAATCAGATAGCAACATATTGATTTTAAGAATTCTACAACCTTTTTCCGTTTCGGATTTTTGCTCAATCGAAACAACGGAAGTATCGGAATATAATGTAAAGTTTGCCCTGTATTGTAGCGTTCTTCACTCGTGAAATAAGTCGAATTTTCGTCCTCTATCAATCGGATTTCCTGCCAATTTTCTGTCTTATTTTTCAGTTGGTTTTGCACATCGTTCAATGTCAAAGCGATATTGTAAGGAAACTCAAAATTTTCCGTATTCATCGGGTTTATTCCGTAATGTTCCACCAATCGGAAAAGCGATTTGTAAAAATCTTTTTCCGTTTTTTTGGATTTTTTTTGGGTCTGTTCCTGCCAATAATTTTCCTTTAATTTTGGTAAAAATTGACATTTCAGAAAATCATTGGAACTTGGTTCACAGGAGCGGATTTCCGCCTGTCTTTCCGTATTTCGCTCGTATCTTTCGGGCGTTTCAGCCAATCTGCGAATTCGCCCAACTGTCGGTGCAGTTCTCTTTGTTTTTGCTCTTTGGGAATGATTATTTTTCCCGAAATGGTTTTTTGTTGCATAGTCCATAAGTGATAAGTAATGAGTAATGAGTAATGAGTAATGAGTAATGAGTAATGAGTGATTTTTTATTCTAAAAAGTATTTTTGTAAAAGTCCCTCTCCTTTGGAGAGGGATTTAGGGAGAGGATTATCCTTTCGTTCCCATTACGCTTTCAAATCGGTATTGAACGCTGTCATTTTTGATTTGTGGTTCGGAAATTTTTGCGGTGGTTAAAATCGGATAGGTATTGGCATAAAAGTTCATTACGGCTTCTACACTCCATTTCGGTTCCGGGTCGGGAAGTTGGATTTCCTGTCCGTTTTCTTTCAAAATGAAAATCCGTTCTAATTGTGTGGCTAATAACATAATTTTAGGTTTTAAAAGTTAAAGTTTTGATGAGCATTTTCGCTTTCCGTTGCTTTGTCAGTCGGTGTTTCCGTGAAAAGACTTGGTGCAAAATGTCTTTCGTATTCGTCTTGTTTTTTGCGGATTTCTTCGGTAAAATCGGGATATTCAGAAACTTTAGGAAGTGCCGACCACGCCTCTTTGTATTTGCCCTCTTTTTCGAGCGTTTCGGCTTTTTCAAAAGCGTCTTTGTACTTTTTCGCTTTGACTTCCTTTTCCTTTTTTTCTCTCTCGGATTTCTCTTTTTCCATTGCGGATTTCTTTTTGACTTCCTCAAGTTGTTTCATAAAATTTTCCATATCCACCATTAATCCCGAAGTAGTTTGTAGCGGTGTGGAAATATTTTCAAAAAATCCGTTGTCCAATTCTTCGGCTGTTCCCCGAAGATTTAAAGGTGGAATGAGTTTTTTGGCATCGTCTCCGCATTGCTCATTTTTGAGCAATACGGAAAGCACGAAACTGTTTTCTGATGTCGGTCTTAGCGTAATTTGCAAATCGCCCGAAAGGTTCATTTTTGCGATTTGTCTGAAAAAATTGGTTTGCATAATTTTTGGGTTTAAGGTTTAAAGTTCAATGTTTAAAGTTGTTGGTTCTGAATGTTTTACGAGTTGGTTTAATGAAAATTCTTCGGTGTAAAATTCTTCGCCTGTGTGTTTTCCGAATGCGTTGTAAATGGCGTTTCCGTTTTTGAAAACCTGCATTTGGTAGCAGTTCAAACTGTTTTCGGGTTGCAACAATTTCTTTAAATCGCCCGTTTCCAACTCAATGAAAATTTGGCTTTTTTCCGAAAGTAACTCCTCAATTTCGGGATAATCATCTTCCGAAAATTTGAAGAATTCCACATTGGTATCGGCATAATTCAGCCACTTTAAATCGTAATCGTTTTCTACCGTTTTTGCGGTTTCCAAACGCTTTCTTTGGGTTTGTTTCCACTCGTCCGAAATGTGAATTATTGCAAAATCGCATTCGTCCCAATCGCTGTTGTTCATTGCTTTTATGAGCAAATGTTCTGTTGGTTTATCTGATAATTTCATTTTGTTGATTTTTAATAGTGTTCAACTGATTTTCGATTTTTCGCTCCAAAAGAATTTCTAATATTTCGTAATCGCTACCGTAAATATTACCCTCGAAAATCCATTGGTCTTTTTCTTCATCGTATTCGTATTGGTCAAAATCTTCATCTTCCAAATAAATGTCGGTCAGTTCGCTGTTTTCAAAGATTGCTTTGCCAAAAATCAAGTTTCCCATTTCTTCATAATCTTGCACAAAATCGACCTTAAAATGTTCCGCAATTTCTTGGACGATTTCAATATTTGGCGACCATTTCGTCTGATACTCGAAAGTGTCGGTATTTTCGTCATTCAAATGGATATAGAAAAAATATCCGCCGTTGTTTCGGTTCACAAAATCGGGAAGTTGTCCGCAACCCTCTTTTTCCTGTTTTTTTGCCATTGTTTGAAACAACCATTTTATCTGCTCTATCGTTTCGGGGTTTCCCTCGAAAACTACCGTGTTACTGCACCAATTAGGCATAATTTTTAATTTTAAAGGTTCTGCTTGTTCGTAAATGTATGTTCCGCTTGTTTTCAGCGGTTCTGCTCCTTGTGTCATTCGGATTTCCGAGTGGAAAATCTTTGAAAGTCGCCTTGCATAGCGGATTGCCGTGTTTCTTTCGCAATAGATTTGATAAGAAACTTCGATGAGTTCCCAATCTCGCTTGTCTTTTCGGTTTTTGATTTGAAAATTGAATTGTGTTTCCATACTACTGAATTTTAAAATGGTAAATCGTCCTCCAAATCATCGGCAAACACTTTATTTTCCTGCGGTTTTGCCGTTGTCGGATTGTTTGTGGTTTTCGCTGTTTGGTCGGTTTTTCCCTTTCCGTGAAATTTTATCCGTGAGGTGTTTAAATTCAATCTCGATTTTATTTCACCGTCTTTGCCAATCCACGCACTCGAAGAAATTTTCCCCGATAATTCCACCAAAGTCCCTGTGGTAAGGTATTCCGCTATTTTGGAACTTATCCAATACGCACAATTATAAAAGGTGGTTTGGTCGATTTTTTCGCCTTGTTTGTTTTTGTAATAATCATTCACGGCTACTGAAAAATTCACGACTTGTCGGTTGTTTGCCAATGTTTTGATTTCTGCATTTTTGGTAATTCTGCCTACGATTGTGTTCATAATCTTTGATTTATTTTGTTAATGATTTTGTTAATGATTTTGTTAATAATGATTGATTGTATTAATAATTGAAATTTGCGAGTGAATTGATTTGGTATCGAGGACACTCGGCTTTTTTTTAACTTTTACCAAATTGTAAAAGCATAATTTTTTGTTGTTGTTTCTTCTGATTTTTTTCCGTTGATGTCAAAGAACGTCTGCATTTTGAATTGATTCGTACAACTGAGGTTCCGGCTTTTTCTTTGCCGATGACCATTGGACAGTATCTTTCACACAAAACCCGGTTCGGTTCCGTTTAGAAAAAACAGAAATCCCGAACCTGGCTTGAAATCTTTTTGCTCGAAGAGTTTAGGAGTGTCTGAAAAAATTGTTGGAGCGAAGTGGAGAGAATTTTTTTAGAAACCCAAAAAGATTTTTTTGTGCGAAAAATGCTGTCCTACATTTGCAAACGTAAAAGCCAAAACCACAGTTGGGATTAATTTCAAATGACGTTGTTTGTCAATGGAAAAATAAAAGGAAATTCATTAAGGAAATAGGTTATTTCAATGGATTTTTGAAGTTTTATAATTAATTCCATAAATAACTATTTTATCAAAAATTTACTTCACATTGTGCTATATAGCAGATTTTCATTACATTTGTATCATATTTCCAACGACTTATAAGAGTTACGAGTTTTAGAATGAATTTAGATTTTAATATACAATCTTTTATACAACCTGTTTTATATATTCTTAATAAAGCAGGTAAACCGCTTGATACTCATAAGATTTCAAAAATATTATACTTTGCCGATAGAGAACATTTGGCAAAATACGGTACATCAATTACAGATGACAGTTATATTGCGATGAAGTATGGACCGGTGCCGTCCACAATTTATGATATTATTAAGGCGGTTTTAGGATCCAGTGAGATTATTCCTGAAGAAGTGGTAAATAATTATTTTGAAAAATTTTCCGAAAAAGAAATTAATGCTTTGGCAGGATATGATGAAGATGAATTTTCTCAATCAGAAATTGAATGTTTGGATAATTCTCTCAAAAAATATCTGAATCGTTCATTTAGTTTCCTTACCAATGAATCCCACGATTTGGCTTGGGATAATGCGTATTATACGATGGACGTTCTCAAAATTGCTAAAGCAGGTGGTGCAGATAGAAATATGCTCAATTACATTAAAGAGCATAATGAGTTGGCGAACGCAAAATTTTACTAATGGTAAATGTTGGCGATGTTCTTTACCTATTTGTTGAAGACACAGATCCCCCAAAGAAGAAATACTTTTTTGTGCTGGGAGTTACAGAAGACGAAATATCTTTAGCTTCTTTCTTCGTAAATTCCGAAATCAATTTCAATGTAAACCGCAATGCTGTTTTAGTTAAATATAATATTGAACTAAATCCGGTTGATTATCCTTTCCTGCACTATACTTCTTATTTGGACTGTACCAAAATGGTAATCAGAGATAAAAGAGAGTACGATGAAATTGTGAAAAACCGTCCCGAAGCTGTTGTTTATCAACTATTGCCGGAACAATTGGAATTTTTTCGGCAGGTAATTAGAGAAGTTCCTACCATTAAAGGTAAAATTGTGAAAAAATTTGGATTCTATGATGATTAATGAGTTTTAACCACTATAAAATTTAGACAAAAAGGATTACAAACCCCATTATATAAAACACCCTGTTTCGATGAGAAACAGGGTGTTTTTTCTTATTTTTTTGATTCCTCCACAGATATTTTTCTAAAGTCTTTGAACAATTTGCTCAATTCCAATGCTGATTTTCTCGCTCTGGTTCCGGCTGCTTTGTTTCCTTTTTCAACTTGTAGTTCTGCCTCTTTAGAAAATGCTTCAAATTCTGCGTTAATCTTTTCAATAAGTTCTTTCATTGTATGAAATTATAAATTAAGGGTGCAAATATAGAAGATTATTCCAATCCCGAAAAATTTTCACAAAACCACTCATTTCAAATCATCTCCTCCTCTGAAAACCCACCTTTTCCTCTCTTTCCTCATTTTCTATCCGATTTTGATGTTCCGAAAGACTACATTTCTCTTCGTAATTTTCAATATTTTCTGCTTTAAAAAGAGAAATATTTTCGGTTTCCCTTTCTTTGGCATAATTTCTTTTCAAATTATCAGCGGTTTGTTGCTCCTTTTCCTCTTTGTATCGGGAAATCAAAGCCATTCGTATTTCCGGAAGTTCTTCGGATAATTTTTTATCAATTTCCTCGATTTTATCATTAGTGGCTTTAATTTGCTGTTCAATTTCAGCAACATTTACGCCTTGTTCTGCTAATTTGAGTGCTACTTTTTCCGCTTCGTCTTCGGCAAGTTCTACTGTTTTTCGGTAAGATGGCAATCTCGTTTTCCAAAATCCGTCTTCTTGTTCTTCTTCATTTGCCCACATTTCGAATTTACTATATTCATCTTTTGCCTTTTGAATCTCGTTCTGTGCTTTGATATAACCTTCATACTTCCTCAAAACAAACGCATTATCTGCCAAAAATTTATCTTTCTCGGCAGCAATCTGCTTTTTCATCAGTTCGATTTCAATATTGGCTCTGGTTTCCGGATCGGTAATAATCGCTGTTTTCAGTTCCTGCGTAGAAATATCCGAAATATCCAAAACATCAGCACCTTTTTTCATTGCTTCTAAATATCTCGCCTGTTTGGATTGAAGTTTTTGAAGCATAAAAACATCGATACTGTCATTCGTGAGCATAAAATTAATTCTCACATTATCGTTTTTATTGCCTTGTCTCCAAGCTCGACCTTCTACTTGTCGAAGCGAAGTAAAATTATACGGCAACGAAAGCATATAAATATCCGTCGTGTTTTCCTGCAAGTTCATTCCTTCCTGAATCGCTTCGCTTCCAATCACGATTTTTATTTTTCCATTATTAAATTCATCTTGAATTTTCAAACGGTTCGGTTTGCTCGTTGCTCCGGTAATAATCCCGATTTCTTCGGGTTTGTAGCCGATTTCATTCACGAGATATTCTTTGATTTTCGGAAATTCCGATGTCGCCAATTCGGAATAAATGATTTGCCCTGAATCGGGAATATCTTTCTTGTTTTGACGGATTAAATCCACCGTCTGCATCAGCTTTGGCGAATTTTCGACATACTCTTTTATGCTCGGTTCATCTCCGTCATAATACGGCGACAAATACGGCGAAATAGCAATCATTCTTGCGTTGAGAATATGGGTAAGAATTGCTCCTTTTTGCTCGTAATCAAAATTATCATTGAGATTTTCGTATTGCTCTTTCGTGAGGTCATTCTGCTCAATTTTATATTCTTTGTTAAGTTTTGTCGGACGTTTCAGTTCGGGATTGTCTTCTTCGCCTTTGATGTCGATAAATTCGGATAAAAGTTGCTGAAACAAGGTATTGTTTTTAAATCTCCGGACATTGGTTTTGAATTTCACATCGCCTTTTGCATCAATTTCCATATCATTGTCCGCCTCCATAAAGGTTTCAAAAAACGTATTGACATTGAAATATCCCGATTCTTCCAAACGATTATTGGCAATCAGCGACAAAATGGAATAATATTCCAAAGGTTTGTTGGTAAAAGGCGTTGCAGAAAGGAGTGTAACATTTCTGCCATCGTAATTTTCCTGAATGTATTGTGCCGCCATCCACGTATTCATTCCCAACTTTGAAGTCTGTTGGTTCTGACTTCTGAAATCGGAAGCGAATTTTCTGTCCTCAATCCGCACTTTACCAACGATGTGATTGGCGTTATGAACTTCATCAAAAGTCAAATGGTCAAAACCGAAATCTTCCCAATCGTAGATTTTCCCACGTTTCATTTTGCCCTCAATTTCCTTTTCTTTTTCTAATTCTTTTTGGAAATCCCTTTCACTGATGGTGTTTAAGCTCCTCAATTCACTTTCTGAAATGTAGGAATACTGGGAAGCCAATTGCCGTGTCATATTTTCGGAAAAACCGATATTGTTAAAACCTTCATAAGTAACAATGGTAATTTCTCCGTCTTTATTATCGAATTTTGAAAGGTCGTAATCTTTCCCCAAATTCCCTAAAATATTGACTTTCGCATTCGGAATGGTTTCAAAAATTGTATCAACCCATTGTTTCAAAATACTTTCGTTGGGAACAGCAATCAGCGGTCTTTTTGCATTTCCCCTTTCCATTGCTTCGTGCATTGATAAAATTCCCGATAACGTTTTCCCGAAACCGACTTCGTGAGCCAATAATCCAACTCCTTTTGTTGTCAATCTTCCGATTCCGGCTTTCTGAACTTCGGTTAAATTGAGAGGTTTTCCTTTAAAATTCTGATGAATTTCCGAAAACAAAGGAAATTTAGAATAGTCCGGAACGTGGATATGGTTGTAATTTCTGTTGAATCCACTTACAAAACGCTCTCTGTCATTATCGGATAATTCTTCCCTCAAAAATTTCTGAAACAAATCGTTGGCAGCCGCTTTTCTTCGTTCACGAATTAAGGCATTTCTTTCTTTGTCGCTTCCCGTAACCGTTTCGTTATCGACAAACTCACGAACTTCCCACGATGAAGAACCTGCAAACGCTTCACGGGATAATGTTCCGACAAAATCTTTGAATTTATCGGCAAGGCTGTAATCGGCAACAATGGTTTCTCTTTGCTTTTTTTCGGAATTATAAACCTCTTTTTCAACCTTTCCCATTGGGAATTTATGTATAAATTCGTGGTTCGGACTGATTGAAATTTCATCAAGCGATTTTGGTTTTGGCAGAACGCTTTCCAATAATGACTTTTGCTTTTCATACTGATTCTCTGTTCCGCCGACAGAATATTTAACGGCAAAATCTCTTTCAAGCTGTTCTAACTTTTCATAAATATTCCCTTCCGCATAATAAAAATCGTGAATCCATTTTCCGTAGATATAATTGGCAAATTCATAGTGTTTACCGTAATTATTGAGCGTTCCGTCATATTCTGTATCCCGAAATGCTTCAATCTGTTTTTCGGAAATTTCCGAACTGTTTTGAAGTGAAGTATTGACGATTTCATCGGGTTTTATAAAATGATATTTCAGAATTTTTTTCTGAATATTCGGTTTGGTTTGAACTCTGTATTCTGTGGATTTTTCGCTTTGAGATTGAATGATTTTATCCGCTTTTTTTCGGATTTCCTCGATTTGGTTTTGAGAAAAAATTTCGGGTTCATTCAATATTTGGGATTGAAGTTGGGTGTATTTTTCAATCTCTGTCAAAACCGCCGGAGATTTGAATTTTACAGCATCAAGATCTGATAAAACCTGTCCTATTTTCTCTTGAATTTCAGCAAAATTTAGCTCCTTTTTTTCTTCATTAATGAAATTTTCCGATTCATTTTCAGCTAAATTATTTTCAGTTTTTGTTTCAGAATTTTCTAAAAACAAATCCTCAAAAAGATTTCCGATTTTTTCGGGTTTTTCAACTTTTTCAATCTTTTCAGATTTTTCGGGTTTTTCAACTTTTTCAGTTTCAATTTTATTTTGATTTTTAAACTGTTCAATTTTGAGCAAAGCATCTTCCAGACTGCCGTGAACGTATTCTTCCAATCGCCCGAAACGATTGGTTTTTTCTTTGGTTTCGCCTAAAATTTTATCGGGATTATTTTCAAAATAATTGGAAATATCCTCCGAAATTTTCTGTGAATTTTTCTTCAGAATAATAATATCCGTCCCGATTTGCGTTCCCGAAAAAGCACCGACAGGAAGTCTGAAAGCATTTGTGATTTCGGTATTTTTCAGATTATTTTGACGGTTCAGCCAACCCGATGGAAGCACCATCGCCAAAGTTCCGCCGTCTTTCAAAACGTCCAAACTTCGTTTTACAAAATAATCTTCATATTTCGAGATTTTCGGTTCTTCTCCCAAACCTTTGTAAAGTCCACGATGGTCGCCATAAGGCGGATTTCCGATGATTAAATCGTATTGGTTTTGATAATTTTCGGGATTGGTTTTAAGTCCTTTTTCGTTAATAAATTCGGTTTCAAAAGAACGGAGATTAATGTCGGTTTCGGGATAAAGAATTTTTGCAATTTTCGCCGTAGTTTCGTTGATTTCAAAGGCGGTAATGTTGGTTTTTATTCCTAAATTTTTCGCTGCATTGAGAAAATTTCCCGTTCCAACGCTGGGTTCTAAAACGGAAATTTCATTTTTTCCTTTGAATTCATCTTTGATGAGATGGCGAACTGCCTCTACAATTTTTGAATCGGTGTAGTATTCATCGAGGATTCCTCGACCTTCTTTCGCTGTTCCGCCACTTTTGAATTGGCTACAGATTTCCTTTAAATCATCGGAAATTTCCAGATTTTCTTTGAGTAAAATCTTCTTGTCGCCGGAAACAAAACAAGCTGCGGAAACTACTTCTGCAACTTGTTCGTTGGTCAGTTTCTGACCTTTGTATTGTTCAATAAGATTTTCTACATCGGAAAATAATCTTCCTCTTCCTCCGTTTCCGACCAAATGCTGCTCGATTGTGTCTGCAAGTCCATTTCCAGCATCGTTGCTGCCCAAAGTTTGTCCGCTTCGGTGATTTCCGTTTTGCTCGGATTGGCTGTTTTGGCGAGGTTCTCCAATGTTTCGTTCAGGTGTTTCTCGTTCCAGGTGCTGAGTTTCGGAAATTCGGTTGGGTTCAGTTCTGTCTGCATTTTCTGATTTTTTTGGTTCGACTAAGTTAGGATTTTTCTCTTGAAAATTGATTTTATTTTGCAAATATCCGCTCAAATTTTGGTTGCCGTTTTCGGAAATTCCGTACAACAAACGGATATCTTTAATGTTTTTATTTTTGAACTCCGCCAAAATTTTTTCCGTTGCGAAATTTCCGCTTCGGTTTCCGTTTAAACAAAGAAAAATTTTACCATTGAAATTTTGATAGCGGTTCAGAAATTTTTTGGTATTTTCAATCGAATTTAAGGAAATCAAAGTCCGGTTATTGCTTTGATTATTCAGTTTCAGAAGTTCCAAAAAAGATTGGGCATCGTTTCTGTTTCCAAAAACAACGAGTTCATTTTTACTTCCTTCCAAAACGGAAATATCATCAGAAACAGGATTTAAAACGGTTTGGTTACTCACTTTTTCTGTTTTTTACAAAATGGTTGAAATCAAATAATTCTTTTGCCGAATCGTCCCAATTTTTTCTCGGAATAAGTTGGAGCGTTACGAAAATATCGGTTTCTTTGTTGTAGGAATCAATGCGTTCCAATCTTCCGCGATAGTCTTTTTCAGCGTGTTTGTAAAGCGAATACGGCAAAATCGTATCAGTCGGATAAACGTAAAATCTCGTGTAATTCCAAGGGGAATTGATTTCAAAACGCTTGTATTTTTTCTTGAACAAAACCGTGTCGGAAAGGTTTCTTCGGTTTCGGTAATATGGGATTTCTTCTTTTGAAAAAATAGCTCCGTCTTTTTTGTTCCAAATTAAATTTGGTTTTTGCTTTTTTGAAATTTCCGAAAAAACAAGCGTATTATTTTCCGTTTCGAGTGGAAAATACAGCGAATCTTTGATGAAATACACCTGTTTGTTGATTTCGGGAAAAGTAAAATCGGGAACTAATTCCACAATGGAATCTCTGGAATAATTGATTTTTGATAAATGGAAACTTTGAAGCTGGTTCAAACCTTTCGATGCACCAAAATAAATGTTGGAAATGATGTCGATTCCGCCTTTTTCAGATGGAATTTCTTTATGGCAGGAAATGCTTGCGAAAAGCAAAAAAAGATAGGACAATAGTATGATTTTCTTCATTTTTTGAATTTTAAAAAAGCGGCAAATCATTGGCTGACTTACCGCTTTCGGATTATGGGTCAGTAAAATTTTATCGTTTGATGCTTTGCTCTTTCACGTTGGCTTTTTCGTGTTTTTCTTCATTTTCAATTCCCTGCAAAGGCTTATTGGTATTGATTCGGTTCATATCGTTGTCGTATAATTTCAGATTTCTGTTTAGTGGGTCAAGAATTGCTTTTCCCTCCATAATTTTGTCGTCCAAATCAAATTTTACTTTCACGATATTTCCTTTTTCCAAACTTTTAATCGCATTGTCTTTGTATTCGGGTTTATCGAAAATAAGGTTGGATTTTTCCACTATTTTTTCGGTGTCCACGCCGTAATTTTGATAAAAATTCTGGAACATATAATTTCCTTTTTCGGTTTTGGGTTCATCAAAATTGAACTGCACAAAAGCGGTTTCCTGTTGGTCGTTTTTCGGATTGTGAAATTCGATTTTTACGCTTCGACCTTCCATCAGATTGATGGCTTCTTTTGCAGTAAACGAATTTTCCCGATTAACACGGAAGTTTTGGGTAATTTCTTCGCCGTTTTCTTTGGTTAATTTCGCATCGTAGGAATTGAAAAAAACGCCGCCGTTTTCACTTTTGTTGAATTTCAAAGCAAATTCCGCCTTGTTTCCCGGCAAAGTTTTGTCGGAAGTGGTTTTGATTTCAAATTCCTGTTTTTTGGAGTTGATGCCTTTTTCTAAATCTTTGTGAAGTTGCTCACTTTCCCCGAAACCAAGGTATTTCATTTGGTTTTTCAGGTAGTCTGTCTGGTTGAATTCTTTTTTTGTTTCCATCATTTTTGGATTTTAATTGTTAATAAATAATTGTTAATTTTTTAATTCTTTAATTCTCTAATTTTAATTGTTTGCTATCTTCTGAAACCTCTCGGTTTTTCAATTTCTTCGTCCTGTTCTTCCTTTTCATCACGGATTTGGTTTGCATCTTCGTACAAATCTTTGTCGTTTACATTCAGATGAACTTCGGAATTTTCGCCTTTGGAGATTTGCTTTTCATCGGGAGAAATACTGTTTACCGTGTCGATTTCTTTCGAAACAATATTCAAATCTTTGGAAATTTCTTTAGCGATTTCGGGATATTGGTTGATTTTATCAAAAAGGAAATTTTTCAGTTTTTGTAGTTCGTTTTTGTAGCGGTTGGTTTCCGAAATATCCTTTTTGTCAGCGATGATTGCGGTGAGTTCCGTCCGGTTTTTGATGAAGTCGAACTCGGTAATTTTTTCGTTTTCTTTATCATAAATAAAAGCGGTTTTTGACCAGTTCAGTTGTGCAGCATTTTTTTCGTCGTTCAGGTCATATTTTGAAAAAGTTTCGGAATATTGGATTTCCTTTTTGCTGTTTTCCAAAATTTCGGACAAGTTTTTATCCCTTTCCAAAAAGATAACTTTCAGTTTTGTGTTGTTTTCAACAAGCTGAAAAGTAGCCCTGTTTTTGTCGTTGTCGGCAACAATCGTGTAGCCGTTCAGAAATTTTTGAATATCATTTTCATTGAGTTTTTTTGAAAATGATAAATCTTCATTGATGATTCCGAATTTTTTCAAATCTTCGGTTGGTAATTGTTCATTTTGCATAATGTGTTGCTATTAAGTTGTTTACTTTGATTAAATCGTTTAAAAAATGGGTCGGATTGATGAGTTGTCCGAATTCTCTCACGGAAAAATGCAAATGCGGTCCGGTGGAATTTCCGGTATTTCCGGATTTTGCAATGATGAATCCTGCTTTTACTCGTTCTCCAACTTTGTAATAAATTTCGGAAAGATGGAGATAAGCCGTTTCAAATCTTCCGAAATGATTGATTTTAATGTAATTTCCGCCACCTTTCGGATCCCAACCGGAAGCGGTAACAATTCCGTCCATTACGGAATAAACATTTTCGTAATGGGCTTTTAAATCAATTCCGTTGTGGGATTTTTTTACGCCAAAAATGGGGTGAGTTCTTATTCCAAAACCCGAAGTAATTTGAATTTTATTGTTTAATGGCATAAAAGCCCCCAAACCCCCAAAGGGGGCTTTTCCTTGCTCCTGAACAGGTTTTTTGGTGTTTTTATTTTCAAAAATTTTTGTTTGAGTATTCAAAATCAAGGAATCTTTGGAGTTTTGTAAATTCCATTTTTCATTATTGAAATCGGTGTAATTTTTCATCAAAATTTTCAGAGAATCCAATTGATTTTTCAAATCAGATTTAGTGGTAATTCCAAAAACTTTCTTCAGAAATTTTTTCTCTTTTCTCGGATTTTCTTTTGATTTTTCATCTTTATTAAATTCGGTTTTCCCTGAGTTTTCAAGGTTTAAAGAGATTTTCGGTTCTGTTTTTGGAACAATCGGTTTGAGCGTATTAAACTGCCCAAACGCAAAAGTTGTAGAAAGGAAAACTCCTGAAAACAGTATTTTTTGAATGTGCTTTTTCATTGGTTTATGCTTTTACGAGTTCGTTCACAATCAATTCGACTTCTTTGTTAATTTTTCGGAAATTGGTCATTAAAACATCGTCTTTTCGGTTGTTTCCGGCTTTGTCCACAAACGAATAATAGGACGGCATTTTCACATAATTTTCTTCTTCCGTTTTGATGGCTTTCATATCCAAATTAATTTTTCCGTTCACTGCGGAAGTCTTGTATTCATCGGTGTCGTTTTCTTCGCCTTGAGCAATCATTCCGACCATTTCTCCGGTTTTGAGAGCCGCAATTTTTCCCGCAGGAATCATAAAATCCATTTTTTCGTTGATACTCGTCGTTGTTCCTTGCTGGGAAATAGATTGGGAGTAACTTTTTTGCTTGATTTTACCAAACATTTTTTCCAACCAATCCAAAGTATTTTTATCTCTTGCCGAACCTGAAAGAATATTTCCGACAATGGCTGAAATGGTATCGGCAACTTCTTTTTTGTAAAACTGACGAAGCTGTGGAAGTTCCTGCAATCCCAATAAAACCGCTACTTTATTACTTCTCGCAGTTGCTACAACATTGTCGATTTTATGAATGTAAATCGTGGGAAACTCATCGGCAATAATTCCTCCGGGAAGATTTTTTTTGGAATTGACCAATCGCAAAGTCCGATTCAAAACTGCGGAATACAAAGCGGAATTGATGTCTTGTGTTCCCGGGTCGGAAGCGAGAATAATAATCGAAGGATTTTCTCTGTCTGTCATTTTCAGTTCCACTTCATCACCGGAAAACACCCAAAAACTTTCTTTGGTTGCCAATCGGGAAAGGAAAATTTTGAGTGTTCCAATCTGTCCTTCCAATTGGTCAAATGCTTTGTTGTCATAAGCCGATTTGAACGGAGATAATAAAGAAAAGAGTTCTTCGTGGTCGAAAAGCGTGTCAAAAATTTCTTTATAGCTTCGGTTCATAAACGACAAAATATGAGGTAAATCCGAATATTTTCCGTTTTCGTGAGTGGCAAAAAAATAAATGCAAGACGAAAGAAAATTGATTGCTGATTGTGTAAAAAACTGGTCTGAACCGCCTCCTGCACTTGCTCCGCCTTTTTGTAATGAACTGACCATTGCTTCTGCCATTTCCTGTGCTTCGGCTAAAGTCTGCACATATTTTTTATGAAACGGATTTACTCTTTTTGATTTTTCAACTTCATTTAGATTAATGACGTGAAAACTGTAATTGTAATCGGAATCCTTGCTTTTTTTGAGCAAATAATGATAGTAAGCAATCTGTGCCAAATCGGGAAATTTAAAATCATAAATGCAGAGACAGAAACCTTTTGCAATCATTTGACGAATCGCAGGATTGATTACTCCGAAAGATTTACCCGAACCCGGCGTTCCGATGACCATTGTTCCACGAAACGGATTAATGTTCATCCAACCCTTGTTATTTTTTCCTTTATATCTGAACAAATACGGAATATTGATGCTTGTATCGGTATTAACCAATTCTTTATTTTGGTCAAAACTTTCTTCATCTACATTCCATCGGTCTTTTCCCATTTTTTGCTTCATATATTTTGAAATATTATCTGCTCCCATTTGCAAAATAACCGCTCCCAGAAACGAAAGCACGGCATAAATCAGTTGATACAAATTCATTCCCGGAAATATTTTTGGAAGTTGTGAGTTTCCGGCTTCGCTTTGCCAAATCAAAGAAGAAAAAATCATCAATAATCCAAAAATCATTGGAAGCACGATTTCCGTAGCAATATTGAGGTCTTTCTTTTTCTTTGCCCTTGTTCCAATAGCAACCAATCCAATCAAAATCAAGGTTGCAAACTTGGCATTGACAGGCGGATAAATGAATTTCATCTTTGTGAAATTTTTCAGCAAATTGGAAAGCACCGGCACATCGGCATTGAGATAAAAAAGCGAAGCACAATCCAATGCCACAATGGCATAAACCGCTTTTTGCAGAAATCCGTAAATTTTTATTTGGTGTTGTTGTTCTTGCATAAGCCCCCTTTCCCCCAAAGGGGAAGATTGTTTTAAGATTAATGATTAATTAGATGCCGAGCTTCGGCTTAAAATGTATCGGCTTTTAAAATTTCCGAATAATTTACTTTCATTTCGATGGTTCTTCCGGAGAGTTGTTCTTCGATTAATCGTATCATCATTACTTTGGAATTTGGATAGGTGAATTTTTTGAAGACATAAATATTTCTGAAGTTTTTTCTAAGATGTTTATTTGGATTGAGTTGGAAAATCGGAGTCATTTCGATGCTCTGATTGTTGGTGGCTTTGTAGATTTTTTTGTCCTCAATGGAAAATTTTAAGTCTTCAATATCATAACTCAAATTGGAATTATTTTTAAAAGTCATATCCAAAAAAATGTAGTCGCTTAGAACATAGACATTATTCAGTTGGACACCCAGTTTAAAATCTTTTTCCTCTCTAATCGGGTTTTTATCGGCCTTTTTTTGGATAATATCCATCGCAAATTTTCTGAGTTCCAAGTTGGAGAAAATCATTTTATTGAACTCAATGGGTTGCATATCTTCGGCTTGAATATGAATATTGGTAATCGTGTTAAAGTTTTCAGAATTTCTGTAAACCGCTTTGTATTGGGCGATGAATGATTGTCCGACAACGGTAATAATTCCGATATTTTCGCCAACGGAATAATGTATCGGATTTTTTGTTTTTCCGGTTTGGTCGGTTTCAGCATCGGTGATTTTTATTCTTGCGATGTTGGAAGTCGGTAAATCTCCGGTCAGTTTTTGGGTGGACAAATCCACATACTGAATGGGTTCGGGTGAAATTATGTGCAGATTAATTCCTTCAGTAATTTCGAGTTCGGGTAAATCGGAAACGATTTGTTCTTTGGTTGCAGTTTGAGCGAAGCCCCCTATCCCCAAAAGGGAGAAAATTGCTAATAATAGGATTTTTTTCATTTTTTTGAAATTTTTTATTTGTTTTTGGATTCTTTAAGTTGTTTTTCGTCGATTAAAAAGACATAAGAGTTGTATTTCAGTTTGGCTTTGTTGGTTTTTATGAGATTGGCGATGGATTTTGAAGTGGAAGTAAATAGTTTAGTTCCCAAACTGGTAAAAAATCCTTCTCCGCCCATATCCATCTGCGTTCCCTGAATAGAATTTTGCCCCATTTCACGCATCATTTCCCGGAAAACACTTTGCGGAACGTATAAACCTTTCATTCCGTCTAAATCGTAAATCGAGAGATTGACAGGGAAAATTTCGCCTTTTGTGAATACCGAAACAATCGTTAAATCCACTCTTTGCATAGAAAATCCTGAGATTTGTCCGTAAAGAATTGAACCTTTTTCAATTTTTCTGTTGCCCACGAAAATATCTTCGAGTAACCGAAAACGGATTCTGCTTCCCAGAAAACCTTTGTTGTTTTCATCAATTACTGCTTTGATAAAATTGTTTTCTTTCTCTTTATAAAAAGCATTGAAATCACTATTAATCCCCGATTTACTGACATTGAAAGTGGAATTGAGAAACGCTTCCATTTTTTCTTTGTTGGCTTTCAATCGTTGTTCAGCAGCGAGTTTGCTTTGGTATTCCGGGTCTTTTGCTTTTTCCAAAGAATCCATTACCAGCATTTGCTGTTTTAATAATTTTACAGGGTCTTGTTGCTGATTTTGTGCCTTTTCTTTCGGTGTATCAGCATAATTATTTTCAGATTTTCCGTAAGATTTATCGTTGAGCATTCGGATAATGTCCGAAGAACGGTTGTAATCTTTGTCATCGTTTTGTCCTTTGGGATTGTAATATGAAGACGGATTTCCTTTTGCCTGATAGCCGTTTTGACGACTTCGTGCATCTTTCAAAGAGTCAATTTTTCTTTTTTGGGCGAGTGATAATTGGTCTTCGTAACTCATCAAAGAATCCTGCTCTTTGTCCAATCCGCCAAGCATTGTCCGGTTGTCATCTTTTTGAAAAAGTGCATCGTAAGCATCATTTTTCGTCATAATGGAATCCTGCGTTTCGCCTAAGGAAAGCGAAAGTTCCTTTGGCTTTTCTTTCGGTTTTTCCTCTTTCGTAAACTGTGCTCCGACATAGACGAAAAGAAGCAAAAAAGGCAAGGCCAAAAGTGGCAGAACGTATTTTTTTTGTTTGAAATTAAGTTTTTTCATTTATTTTTGATGTTTAGGTAAATTGCCTCCGGTGCTACCGGCATTTTTTAGTTGTTGGTATTGATTATACAGATATTCTATTCTCAAGCTATCCGTTTTCAGTAAAGTTTTTTGGTCTCTTTTGGTTTTTAAAATTTTGAGTTCATTCACAATTTTTTCCATTTCTTTTTCATTGTTTTTAAAACCATTTTCAGTCACAACGCTTTTGGTATAAAAAGCAGGAGGTTTTATTTTAAAAGCGTTATCCGAAGGGAAGAAAATCCCCTGTATCAGTGATCCGATAAAGGAAACCGACAAAAATACCATCGAATAGATGTAGAATCTTTTGGGGTTGTTTACTGCCCAATTCATCCATTTTTGTTCAGTGAGCTTGTTTAAAATATTGTTCATTTTAGTAAGAATTTTTGGTTTGATTTGAGATTTCTTCATTGTCAAGGATTCGCCAGTTTTTAAGCAAAACACCGTGAGGATTGTTCGGACTTCGGATAATGTCGTCAAAGAAACCTTCGGTAATGAGTTTTCGGGTAATGACCGCCGATTTTCTCGTAATCATCTCTTTTCCGAAAAACTGAAATTTCTTTTGTTCCATATCCAATTTTATTGAATCAGAATGAATGCTGACCATTGAACTGGAAGCTACAATCTGATTGTAAAATCCTTTTTCTTTGAGGTTGGTGTATTCTTTTTTTCCGCTGTCGTCAATGAGATACAATGATTTTTGAATATTTTCCTTGATGTAAGCATCATCGGGAGCGAGGGTAAAAAATAATCGGTGAAACAATTCAATTTGAGCTTTGTATTCCACAGGTCGGTTCAAAAGTTCATCGGTTTGTTTGGCTAAAACCGGAACGCCGTTGTCCAAAATGTAAATGGATTTTCTGGAATCCTGAATCATTTTATAAGCAAAGAAAAATCCTGCAATGACGATGATTACGGCAAAACCAATCGCTCCGAGTGAAACCAATTTGTTGATTTTAATTTTCTGTTCTATATTTTTGATAAGCATAATTTTTATAATTGATGATTGATAAATGATGGTTGATTTATTTTCCGTTTTTCATTGCCTGCTGAACTCTGCCAGAAGCTGAACCCGCTGCTGCTGATTTTGCGGTGGCGGCAACTGCGGAAGCTCCTCCTGTTTTTGCGGCTAAGACTGCGGTTTTTGCACCTCCTGTCATTTTTGCAGCAGCACTTTTCATTTTGGTCATCGCTCCGGCTCCTCCTGCGGTAACGATGGTGTCGGCAATAGTCGGTGTCATCAGAACTCCGATGCCTGTAACGATGTAGGCAACACAGGTAAAAAGCTGGTTGTAAATCATTCCGGAATTGCTTACATAAACCATCAAAGCATCTAAATTGGTAATCGTTCCGTTGGTTAAAAGCGTGTCGTATCGTTCGATTTCCATTGTATAACCCGATGCGATAAGTTGCTGACCGATATTGATAATGGTGTAAGCGACAAACGTATAAAGATTGATGTTGATGAATTTGGAAACCCAGCTGTACAACGAGTTTTCAAATCCGGGAATGAGTGCCATTCCAACTGCAATCGGACCCAAAATAATCAGAATATATGCCCAAATTTTTTGAATAAAGAAAATCAGATACACACAAATTCGGAGAATGGAAAGGCAGACAAATTCGATGATTTCGGCAACGAGTTTTTGCAACTGAAATTCCATTCTGATTTGCCATTCTTTAATCGGTTGAATGAGTTTATCCAATCCCTCACTGATGTCAAACCAAGAATCATCGGCATCTTTTCCGGTGTTGTTGATTACGTCTTGCTTGGCATCTTCATCGGCTTTCAGCTTGATGACTGCATCTAATAATTGCTGTTGCTTTTTAAATCTCTGAACCCGCAAATCATTGACTTCGGATTCTATATCGGAAAAAATGGAAATTCCCGGCTCGGCAATCGCTTCAAAAGGTGCTTGAATGAGATTGGTAAATCCCGACCAATAAACGAGGGTAAAGCCAATGATAATCGGTTTGAGCATCGGAGTAATTTCCCATTCACGGTCGCCGGCAATCATTTGCCAACCCATATATCCGAGATACATCAACGCTCCCAAACCGCCAATCGCCCGTCCGACCAAAGCGGAACCGGCAGCACTGTCCTGAACACTCGTGTCCAATTTGGTAAAAACTTCCATAAACCATTTTTCAAAAGCACCATCGCCTTTTAAAAACTGGAGCAAATTGCTGTAATCGCCGTCGGTTTGGGCAAAGCCAAGTGTTGGTAATAATATCGCCAACAGGCAGAAAAAAAGTGTAAGATTTTTATTCATTTTAATATTGGTTTTTATATTGTTGCATAATATTTTGAACGATTTGCTTGTCCGTCTGCGGGGTAAAACCCTGTGGTAAAGCCGTGGACAAATGGTTTTTCAGAATGTTTTTATAATCCAAAAGCAATGTGGTTTTGTTGTTGTGTTTTCGGAGTTCTTCGACAAATTTTCGCCATTTGATAAGGGTTTCGTGGTACATCAAAAATCGTTTTCCTCTCGGCATATCCATACTTCTCGACATCGAATATTTTTCTTTGATTAAATCCAATTCTTCCTGCAATCTTTTCAGTGTTCCTGTCGTATTGAGGGTTTCATAAGTTTGCTGGTCTTTTAATCGCCATTCGATAAAATTTTGCGGATTGTCCGGAAATTCTGTAATCGGTTTGAGCATTCTTTTGTAATACAACAACCAAAGCGGGTCTGCATCAACGGTTGCGGAAGTCCAATGGGCAAAATCCTGAACGCTTCTTTTGTAAATGGTGTCGGAAGCGGCTTTGATTTTTTTTGCCTGTTCTTCTTGAAATTTTACTTCAGCTAATCTTATATTCTGTTCGCCGGTCGGCTTTAATGGTCTGATGTCATCACCGTTTTTGTAATCTCTGTTGATTTGCGGAGCCCACATTCCCCAAACCGTGGCATAAGCAAAATTGGTCTGAATGCCCAAAAAATATTTGGGATAAGGTCGCCAATCGCCCCAACTTTCAAAGGTCATTCTTTTATGTTGGGCAACGATGGAAGGGTCGTTGAGTCTTTTTACCGTTTGTCCGAAAACATTGGTTATCATCAATAATAAGAGGAAATATTTTCCTTTTTTAAATAGTTTTTTCATCGTTTTTTTATTGTTTTTAATTAAAAATGTATTTGTATTTTGTGATAATCTCGCCGACAATGGCTCTGTCGATATTGACGTAATTTCTCAGCACCGGAACTTGATACAGATATGGAATTTTCTTGGCGTTTTCCAATCGTAAAATGATGTAGAGAATATTTCCATTGATATTTCTGACACGAGTAAAAACCTTTTCTATAAGCATTTCTCTATCCGAAGCGTCCATCAGAAAATCTTTGTTTTCATTCAAAATATCCTGCGTTACTTCCTGCTGGAGTTTCAAAACCTGATTACCGATTTCTACATAATATTTTGAAACCAAAACCGCATATTCCGGGTGTTGTGCCGATAAATCCAGCATTTTATTGGAATTTTCGGCAATTTCCCCCAAATATTGATAGAGATAAATCAACTTTTTACTCTGTGTTAAAGCAGAATTAACGTTTTTCAACTGTTGATAAATGTATTCCTGAATGGCAATGACTTGAGCGGTTTTTTGCTTAATATCGTCGTATAATTCTTTTTGTTTTTCGTAAGAATTGAGAAAAGTTTGTTCACTTGCTATTCTCACAGCGTGGTCTTTGGTAAGCTGAACCAATAATTTATCGTTGATAACAAAACTATAACTTTGGCTTTTCACGGAAATTCCTGAAAACATCAATATTGCAATGGCTGAAATTTTCTTCATTTTTAAAAGTTTTTAATGTTATTCATAATGTTTTCCACCACCTGTCTGTCCCTGTTCACATAGTATTGGAATGCTCTTTTATTCCGTAAAACTTTGGCTTTTATATCTTTGATTTTGAAAAGCATATAGGTTGAATTTCTGCTCAATGTTTTGACTTCTCCCAAAGCATAATCCAGTAAAATTTTTCGTTCTGATTTTTCCATTTGGTTCATCGCTCCGTAAGAGAGGATAATCCCCGTGATTAAGCGTGTAACCATTTGTAAATCATCTACAAACTGCACTTGCGAAGGCAAAACCGAAATAATGGAAGGTGGTGCGGAACTGATTTCGTTGATAATTGAGGTTTGGTTGTTCGTGATTTTCGTAATCTCCCTGCTCATCGCAATTCCCGTTGGTATTGCCTGAATCGCAAATGAAACAATCCGGAGTCTGTCCTGTACTTTCGTTACCTTGTCTTTAAAATCTTTCCATTGGGTTTGGTTGGCGGTTTCTACGGTTGCATTAAGGGTTTGTTTTTGCCGCATTTCCTTTTGCCTGTCGTGTTCTTTCATTGCCGCATTAATTTGAATATCCATCATCGGAAAAGAAACATTTTCCTTTTGCCAAGCAGGAGTAGAACCGCCACCGGAAGATGTGAGGACGAGATAAACCAACAAGCCCAAGCCCCCTTTCCCCCAAAGGGGGAATTTCAGAGCCTTAATTTTTTTCTTTTTTATTTTCATTTTACATTTTTCTCCCCTTTGGGGGGTAGGGGGCTTGGTTAAAAATTTCGTTTGTACCGGTTCATTATATCTTCCACAATGGCTTTGTCGGTGTTGATGTATCCTGCAAACGGATTAATCGAATTCCAAAATCCTAAGCGGTTGGCTTTTTCCAATCGCAGTTTGATGGCTAAAAGCCAAAGTTTCAGTGATTTTACATTGCCCTCGATATTGTGCAAAATTTTGTATCGGTCGCCGGAAGTAGCCAAATTCAGTTCGCCGGAAGCGAGAATATCGGAAACATCGGTAACAATTTTCAAACTTTGCTCATACGTTTTTTGTGATGCTCTAACTCCAAAAATCGCATATTGAGGGTGTTGGGAAGCCAACTGAACGACCTGTGATGAATAATTGTAACATTTGTTCAATTCCGAATAAATCTGCTGTACCTGAATCCCATTTTGCAAAGTCCCGGAAACTTCTTTCAAACCTTTCAAAATTTTATTCTGAATGTCATTAGCAGCAACCATTTGTGTTCCGACCCACGTTTGGGCGTTTTTCAGATTGGAAGTCTCATCAATGACATCATTTTGCTTGGCTTTCAGATTTTCCGAATAGAGAATCATTGCTGCCGTTACAGTTGGGTCGATGTAAGTATTTTGAGCGAAGCCCCCTGTCCCCCAAAGAATAAAAAAAAGAAAAAGCCTCCCCCAACCCCTCCAAAGGAGGGGAATTTCGTGTGTTTTATTATTGAACTGCATTTTCATAAGTGTATTTTTTAGTGTTGATTAATTCCGAAAAACTGATGTTTCTATTTTCTAATTCCTGTGAAATGATTTTGAAAACATTTTGTCCTTTGTGTTTATTTTTCATCATTTTGTAGTAGGAATCTATTTTTTTGTCCAAAGGATTTTGGTAGAGATTGACGAGTGCCACCAAATTTTCTAAACTGTCGCCGAAAATTTTTAAATCGGAAACAATTTTTATGAGTGCTTCATCGTAACTGCCGTATTTTTGGACATAATATTCAACCGCAGATTTTTCAGGTTTTTCGGTGGTGTAAGTCAGATATTGTTCGAGCGAAACTTCGTTGCCGTAAACTTCTCCCTTAGAACCTCGTTTCAGATAAAATTCTTTGAAACGGCTTCTACCAAATTTATTGTTGAGATTGTTAATCGTGAAAATCTTGTTTTGCTCGACTTTATTGAGTGAAAGCAAAGCCGCAATTCTGTCGAAATTATCTTTAAACTTGGTTTGGTCAAGCAAAATAAACGTATCGGAATTGTTGATAATGGAATCTTTCACGACCGCATTTCCGATAATATCGTCGAGTTCCTGCGTTACAACAACCGCTTCTCCCCAAAATTTTCTAACCGTTTTGTAGAGATACAAAATGTAACCACCCATTAATTTGCTGGCAATCGCTTTCCACGCTTCCTCGATGATTAGGGCTTTTCTTCGGTCTTTTCGGAGTCGCATTTTTTGGATAAACGTATCCATAATAATCAGCGTTACAATCGGAAATAGTTTCGGATTGTCTTTTACATTGTCAATTTCAAAAACAATGAAAGGCTCATCAAACAGCGTATTGTCAGCTGATTCATTCAATGTTGTTCCATATCTTCCGCCTTTGTAAAAATCTTTCAGAACAAATAAAAAAGTACGGAGATTAAATTCTCTTTCATTGATGGCGTGTTTTTTATTGTTCAGATAAAGCGGCAAAAATTTATCGCAATAGTCGTAGAATCCGTTAAAAGACAATTCTTTGGCTTCTAATTTTTCTTCGAGTTCCTTGATTTTTTTGATGATGGCTTTTCTGAACAATTCGTTCCAATCTTCAGCTGTTTCCGGTCTTTTGATGATTTCATTGGATTTAATGAGAATCAGCTGGGTTTCATTGTAGATTTTTCTACGTTCATCATCGTTCAAAGTTTCATACGCTTCGTAGACTTGATAAAATTTTTCGCTGTCATAATCGGGATTATTTACGTTTTTGTCGGGGTGATAAAATTTCAACAACTTTCTTCCGGCTTCTTTGATTTCTTCGGAATTGGCATCGAAAGCAATTCCCAAAATATCATAATAGGAATTTTGTCCGTTTACTTCATTTTCAAACTCTGCGTAAATATCTTCTTCGTGAATGTTGTATTTTCCCAAATAAAGAATCAAATCTTCCGTGCTTTTATGTTCGTACCATTGCTTTCCGTTATTGAAATACTGATGATAATAAGACATCAGTACATTATCCAAAATGGATTTTTGAGTTGCCGACATTGTTGCATCGGGACCTTGCCAAATCAAAAAAATAAGGTTGGTCAAAAATTCGATTTTCTCGATATTGAACTCTTTTTTGTTCATCAAAAAAGGATTCATCGTAATGGGTTTTTCTTCGGTGTATTGAATGTATCTTCCGCCTTTGTATTTGCAAGTTCCCGAGTAAGAATCTCCTGTATCAACGATGACTACATCATAATTATATGTCAGATATTGTTCGATAATATTATTCATCAGGAAGGATTTTCCCGAACCCGAAGGTCCGAGAACAAACTTATTTCTGTTATTGATTCTTCCTGTTTTCATTGGTAAATCTGCTGGGTCTATTTTGAGCGGAACGCCTTGTCTATCGGTAAATCTTAGATAAAAATTGGACTGCTCGTTTACGGGGTAACTTTCCTTAAAAAAAAAACACAAGGCAGCTTCGCTTGTCGTCATAAATAAATCGTATTCTCTAAGTTCCGTCGCATTACCCGGAAGTGCCGCCCGAAAGAGTTCTAATTGGTTGTAGGCATTTTTGGAAACGATAATTCCTTTCGTAAACAGTTTATTTTCGACCATCGACTGGATATTTTCCATTTTTTCCAGCGTGTTTGCAGAAAATATTAAGGAAAAATGGGCATTGACAACCAACTGTCCATCAAGAGCAATATTGTGTAAAAGTGTTTGGATTTCCTCAGCAATAATGGCATTGGACGGAGAATTGTTTGCTGCTCCTTCGTGCTTTTTCTTTTTTTTGTCGAGTTCTCGTTGTTGTGGAGCTTGAAGCGGAATCGTGATGACTTGATTGTAAATAATCGTTTCATAATCTTCCAATTCATTGATAAAAGTGAAATTATCAACGGCTGTTTCTGATGCTGCACCGTTTCCGCCTAAAACGGAAAATGGGTCTATTTCAGAGGGTAAATCAATGTTTTCGACATCAACATAAGAGATATTTTTAACGAAACGATTTCCAATTTGCAGATATTCGTTGGTGCTTTTGATATTGTCAAAAACAGGTTTTTCGGAAAATTGCATCGACAATGCTCCGGAAATGTAATATTCAAAATCTTTTTCAAATAAAAATTCAGGTTCGCAATCGCTTTGTTTCAACAGCATAAAAACTTTTTGGCATTTGTCCCGAAGTTCTTTGTAACTTTTTTCGCTAAAATTGTAAGGCTTATTTTTCTTTTTCAGTTTGTCATCAATAATATCCGTGAAAAGCAAAATGGTTTCAATGGTTTTAAACAATCTACCGTCAAAATGTTCGGAATATTTTTGCTGAAGGAATTGGTTGGATTGTTCCGCATCATATCTTTTCTTTGAAAAAATATCGAGTTTCTGAACAATTCTTCCTTCGCCGATAATGGAAACGACTTGGTTTAAAACCGTATGAAAATTCAAATAATTATCCGGGTCGGCTGAATATTGCTCTACTACATTTTTAATTCTGATTCCGATAATGGGATTGCCGTATTGTCCGAAAAGAACATCAAAATCCCAACCGAAATCTTTACCAAAATCGTAACCGATGAAGGGAATATCAAATGCTTGTTTCTTTGTTGTTGCCATTTTTTAAAAGTTTTTTGTTGTCTAATTTTTTTGGGAAAATTAAAATTTGGTCGAAGTTTTTGGTTTTGTCGTAGAGTCCATATTTATCCTGTCTTTTGAAAATGAGATAAACACCTCCGGCTGTTACGGCAAGTCCGAGCAATGAACCGAGCAATCCGAATTTGGATAAAACGAGTGCGGAAATAATTCCTGCACCGATGACACAGACTGCATAAATGATGTATTTGCCTTTCAATCCGAAGAAAACAAGGGGTTTTTTAAGCCCCTTGTAAAGATAAAATCCCATTTTAGGCAAAGAATGCAGTTACAAATTCCGGAACTACGATGAGGAAAATCATTGCTCCTCCATAACCGAGAATTTCTTTGTTGACATCTTGGTCGCCGTTCGTCCATTTGTTGTAAACCCGCAATCCTCCGATAAATCCGACCAATCCTCCGACTGCTTTTAGGATTAATTTTATCGGATCCCAATAATCCCGAATATCACTCGCTGCATTCGAGATTGCGGTTGCTCCGCCTTGTGCAAATGCAGGAGTTGCGGCAAGCATTATCATTGCCATTGTTAAGAGATTTCTCTTTGTCATCATTCGTGTTTTTAATTTCATTGTAAAAAATAATTTAGGTTAAAAAAATATTGATAAATAAATGTTGTTCAGTAGGTTATACAAGGGAATGGTAAACTTTATGTCCTTCGAGATTGGCAACCATTTTCACGGTGGTTTCCGCTAAATTCAAAAAGTCTTTCCATTGGTTTTCTTTTTTGACGATTGCTTTTCTTTTGGAATTTTCGTCGGTTTTATTGATATTTTGATTGGGGAAATTTTCTTTGTCAGACGGTTTTTCGGGTTCTTTTTCTTCTTTGTTTTCAGAATTTTTTTGAGTCGGAAATATTTCGTCAATGTCTTGCTCGGCTTCAAATCTTTTTCTTAATTCGTCCAAACTGGGATTTTCTTCAAAAGAGTTTGGATTTTGGGCAGGATTAATGTCTTTTTTCAGATAAGATTTTGGCGTTTTGATGTTTTCCACATCTTCGATTCCGACTTGAACAGACGGTTGATTCTCCGATTTTGAAATATCGGCGAGGGAAAATTCTTCCGTCATATCAACTTCCGAAATTTTTTCTTTTTTTATAAAAAGGTCGTAAACGATATTTCCGGCGTAATACAGAAAATAGGGGACTAAAAGGAGGAGTGAGTATTTTATCATAATTGGGGCTTTTGGCGGTTGGCTTTTGGCTAATAGCAAGTAGCTTTTAAATTGTTATTTTTAATTCTTTGTTGATGTATTCTATGATTTCATTAAATGGTTTTTTCACGGCATTTTTTTGTTCGTAATTCAGTTTTCGGGTGTCGATGCTTTGCAGAATATTTCTTTTGAAGACGGGATTTTCCAGCAACAAACCGTATTTTGAGAGTTCTTTGTCCATTTCCGGCTGGTTGCGGTATTTGTAACTTTTGTCGTATTTGGAGCGGATAAAAATCCGTTCTGCCTGACTTTCCAACAAACCGAGCAGATTTTTAAAAACCAAAGTAGATTTCACAGAAACATCGGAATATTCAAACGGAATGATGATAAAGTCGCTGTAAATCAGTATATCGCTGTATTTTTGGTCGAGCGTTCCGGCTAAATCGAAAAGATAAATTTCTTCGCTTTCTTTCAGTTCGATAATGTTCTCCAAATCAGCCAAAGGTTGTTCTTCATCATCGTCGCCAATGACTTCTACATCGTAGATTTTCGGCAGTTCCGATTCTTCGTCTTCTTTCCATTTGTTGAAAAAAGATTTTTGAAAATCAAAATCAAAAACCTTGATTTTTCTTGATGAAATCTCAGTCAAATAATTGGCGAATGCGATGGCAAGAGTGGTTTTTCCGGCTCCGCCTTTTTGGGTGGCAAATGTGATAATCATAGATTTTGGCTTTTGGCAAATAGCTTCTTGCTTTTGGCTTTTTGGCTGGTTGCTGATTGTTTATCTTTTCTTTTTCTTTCTTTTTTTAAGTTCATTTTCCGCAGGGTATTTTCCCGAACCTGATGATTTGCTGAACTCGAAAATCAAATCTTTGATGCTTTTTTGAAGTTCTTTTGAAAGTGTTTTATTTTCATTTTCTGATAATTCGGTTGAAGTCGGATTCAAAAATTTTTGATATTCTTTTTCTCCGATTAATCCTTCCAATTCGCCTACATAATGCAGTTTTGAATGAATGGCGTAATATTTTCCGTTTTCCGATTTTATCAGTTCGACATCATTTTTATTTTGGGTTTTCAGATATTCTTTCACATCATTTTTTATGGAAGTGAATGTTTCTTTGTCCTTAAATTTTTTATTCTCAAAAAGCATAAAATCTCTTATTTCATTTTCCGGATTTTTTCGCTTTAAATACTGTATTAATGCTTGTTTTGAAGTTTCATCTGAAATATTAAAATCCTTCAAACTTTCAAAAAGTCTTTTGTCCATTTTTTCATTCGTGAACTCAAACAATTCATTCATTTTCATAATCTCGCTACCTTTGAAAACACTTTGCGTTTTGTGGTCAATTATCGTGTAACCAAAGGGGCGGAGTCCGCCTTCCATTTTTTCTTTGGTTTGAGATATTTCGTCTTTGTGATGAAAAACCACATCAATTCCGAAAATATCTCTCAATTTTTTTTGAAGTTCGCTTTCAAATTCAATTTTGGGTTTCCAATCGTCTTTTTGCTTTTCTTCGGGAAGCATTTTTTCCAAATGTCTTCGGTCTTCCACTTTGAAAACCTTATCCGAACAGAGATTTTTATACTTGCTCAAAATGGCTTTGAGTTGTTTTGCCCTGTTTTCGTTTTTCCGATTTTCAAAGACTATTTGGTTTTCAAAAAAAGTCCGCTGAAACACTCCGTTTTTTAAAATGGTTAATGCTCTTTCATCATTTGTGTTTTCGCTTAGCTTGTAACCATTTCTCGCAAGCAGAGTTTCCAACTGTTTCAGCGAACCAAATTTGTATTGCAGAAGTTCGTCAATGCGTTTTTCGTTATCAATGCCGAATTTTTTTTCCAAAACATTGCTCAATGCTTTTTGTGCTTTCAGTTTTTCATAACTGTCATTGATTTTTTTGCCCGATTTTTTATCTACTCTTGTCGAAACGATATGGACGTGATTATTTTCGGTATCGTTATGAAAAACCACGATGAATGGCTGGTTTCCGTATTTCATTTCCTGCATAAAATCTTCTGCAATTTTTGCGAGTTCTTCTTTGGAATGCTCCCGAAATTTGCAGGAAATCACTGCGTGAAACTGCGGTTTTTTCATTTTTTCGTTTTTGGAAACAGATTTAAAATAATCTCGAACTTCCTGCTGACTGCTGTTTTCATTAATGAAAGAAGGAAAATTTTTCATCAGCATCAGTTCGCCTGTTCCTTTTTCTACTTTCTTGTCGTTGTATTGAACGCCGTGAAATTCCGAACTTGCCGAGCCTAAAATTTTAACAATCATCGGCGATTAGGGAATAAATTTTTACAAAAATTTCGTTTTGTTTTTCTTTCAGTTTCGTGATGGTTTTCAGTTGGTTTTGAAACTCGTCAAATTCGGTTTTACTGATGAATTTCTGACCGTTTACCATTTTCGCCAACTGATTGATATTGGTTTCGATTTTTATGAAAATGTTGTCTTGTTTTTCAATGAACGCTAATATTTTTCTCCTTTCGTCGTCCTGCATTCTGCCCTCGACAGAATCGGTAATTAAACTCGTCAAAGAGATATTTTTTTCCGAACAGAGCTTTTTCCAGTTTTCTTTTCGGGATTTTTGAACTCGTATGAGAATCAGGTCTTCTTTTCCATCGTTTTGCATTTTTTAATTTAAGTTTGTCTTTATCTAAGTTTAATTTGGACTGAAAATGAATGGTGTAATTGCCAGGATACCGACAACAATCGAACTTGCGATTTTTACTTTTTTCACTTCCCTGATTTGCTTTTTATTGATAGAGACCGTGTCGCCTTTTCTCGAAATTCCCGCCACGCTTTTATCATCAACCGACATCATTTTTATTTTATGAATTTTTGCATCAAAATCCTGTATCTCATACCATTGATTCAGTTTCAGAGCATCATCTTTTAAAGGTTTTCCGGGATTGGCAATAATGGCTTTGCAAGACGAAAGCGAAATACAAATAAGCAGCGATAAAAATTTGAAGTAGTTTTGCATTGCTCTGTTTGATTTTATTCTGAAGTAAATTGTTGTCTCTTTTCTGAACCAATTTTAAGGTGTTACCCAGCTTGTAATCCCGTTCACACTTTTTAGGATATAAGTGCCGGAAGAAGGTGGCTGTGGAATGCTTGTAAAAGTTTGTACTGCTATCTCGCCACTTGAAGGGTTTTGAAGTAAGACATTAGTATAAGTGCTATCAGCCGTAGATATGTTGGCCGGATTAATCTGAAATCTTCCATTCACTCTCAGCCATCGTTCTGAAAAATCTCCATAAATCAGAGTGTTGGTTCCTACCGGAGAATTCGGGAGATTACCGGAAGAATCAAAAGTATGATTGTGAATCATCAATTTATTGCTGCTGTTGAACGCTTGAGAATATGATTCTGAACCTGCAACCCAGTTGCCAATAATCACATTGTTTTTTCCGGACATTCTTACGCCTGCCGATCTTCCAATTACAATATTTCCGAAAGGTTGGTTTGCCAAGCGTAAAGCATTACTGCCAATTGCTGTATTGTAGGAAACTTTTTCTGTGCCGATACCTTCAGACATTGCTTGTTGACCTATTGCTGTATTTTGTTCGCCAATCCAATTAGAATTTAGAGATGAAAATCCGAACGCAACACTATAATCTCCTTTGAAAAGACTACCAACATTGAAGCCTACTCCTGTGTTATATTCATTTTCCACAGTTCCAACTGTTCCTGTAGAATTTTTGAAAGCGTTATTTCCAATGGCAACAGTTCCGTTTCCGGAAGTTAAATTTTGAAGAGCATTCAGCCCGATTCCAAGATTATTTTTTCCTGTGTGATTTGGATTTAGATTGCCAAAGAAGTACGAATTTGTAGAAGAATTAAATCCCAAAGCGGCAATTCTTGTCCCTTGCTTTGAAATGGAATCTCCGGAAAAAGAAATGAACCTACCCGCAAAATTTCCTCGTTTTACAACATCGTATAATGTATCTTCATCATTGCCGAAAGGCTTCCATTCTGTGCCGTCAAAACCGTAATAACCTGCTTTTGTTATTAATGAGGTTTGGGTATTGTTTCCTGTTTCAGTAAAGGGTTCGGTAACATATAAAAAAGTACCTTTCTTGGTTGATGAATATGTTTTTGCTGCGAGTTGGTCTCCCGTAATTCGGGGAGGAATAATGCCGTCATAGTGATTGAGGTCGTTGGGTTTCCCGACCACTTCAAAAGTGGCTTCGGGTGTTTGGGTGTTAATGCCGACCTGTCCCTGAACTGCTATTCCGATAAGTGGCACAAAAAAATAGATTAATGTTTTCATTCTGTTTTTCGATTAAAATTTCTACTGCAAAATTGAATCAGAAATTCTAACGAAACAATAGTGTTCATCGGCGTTGGACTAAATAAGACGAGTTTGGATTATTCTGGACTTTGAAAAGATTAAAAAAGATTAATTTGGACGAGTTTGGATTTCTAAACCTAATTTTCCGAAAAAACAAAAAACGAGTTCCGAAGTTTTTTCCCCTTTTTGCAAAAAAGGCAAGATAGTCTTTGGGTATGGAAATTTGCCAAAATTTGTATATACAAAGACACATCTTGCCATAAAAAAGTTACTTATTTTTCAGAGGTCTGGAAAATGGATAACAGAGTTATCTTGATTTCAATAAGTTGCTGATTATCAATATTTGTTTTTGTAAATATTATTTTTAGAGCGTGAAATTAGTACCCTACATTATTTTTAATAGGTCAGTTACTGAACCTTATACTATTTTTTACAGGTTATTGGTTGAACCCTGCGTTATTTTTTATAGGTCAACGACTTAACCCTGCATTATTTTTAATAGGTTAATGTTTGAACCTTACATCATTTTTTATAGGCCAGTGTCTTAACTCTGCATTATATTTTATAGGTTAGACAGTTGAACCTTGCGTTATTTTTTACAGGTTAGCGAATTAACCCTGCATTATTTTTTATGGGTAAGTAAGTGGTTGAACCGTGTATTATATTTTATAGGTTAGTGGATTAACCCTGTGTTATTTTTTACAGGTAGTGAATATTTAATACTTTTGTGAATGGTTAATTGTTAATTTTTAAAATTAGAAAAGAAATACCGAACTATATGAACATTACCAAAGTCCACATAGAAAATTTTAAAACCTTTAAAGGTTCATTTAAACTCACTTTGAACAAAGGAGTTAATATTCTTGTGGGCGACAATGAAGCAGGAAAATCCACAATCATTGAAGCAATTCATCTTGCTTTAACAGGTTTATATAATGGGAAATATCTGAGAAATGAACTGTCGCAATATGTGTTCAACAATGAAGTTGTTGCTGAATATATTCAAGGTTTAGAAGAAAACAATGTTGCACAATCATTGCCAAAAATCCTCATTGAAGTATTTATTGAGGGCGAAGAAGCCGCAGAATTTGAAGGGGACGGAAATAGTGAAAAAGCAAAAGTTAGCGGATTTTCATTGAGAATTGAGTTTGATGAAAATTGTAAAAAAGAATATGAGGACTTGGTAAAACTTGGTGGGATCAAAACTTTACCGATAGAATACTACAATGTTTCGTGGTCAAGTTTTGCCCGAAATGAAAGTATTACACCAAGAACGATTCCGATAAAATCAGCTTTGATTGATTCGTCAAGTAATAAACTACAAAACGGCTCTGATATTTATATTTCCCGAATTGTAAAAGAGTTTTTGGAATCCAACGAAGTTGTAGAAATATCGCAAGCTCACAGAAAAATGAAAGAATCGTTTATGGAAAACGATGCAATAAAAAAAATAAATGAGAAAATAAAAACAGCATCAAAAATTTCAGATAAAAAGGTTGAAATTTCTGTTGAGTTATCATCAAAGAACGCTTGGGAAAGCAGTTTAATGACTTACTTAGAAGATGTACCATTTCATTATATCGGAAAAGGCGAACAATGTTTGGTAAAAACAAAATTGGCATTAGGTCATAAGAAAGCAAAAGAGGCAAATTTGATTTTGTTGGAAGAACCCGAAAATCATTTGTCATACTCAAAACTCAATCAACTAATCAGCGACATAAAAAACGATAATGGAGGTAAACAAATTTTAATTTCTACACACAGCAGTTTTGTAGCGAATAAATTAGGGCTTGAACATTTGATATTGTTGAATGACAAAAAAACAATAAGGCTAAACGAACTTTCAGCAGGAACTTACAAGTTTTTTGAAAAACTATCAGGTTATGACACTTTACGTTTGATTTTATGCAAGAAAGCTATTTTGGTTGAGGGAGATTCTGACGAGTTAATTGTTCAAAAAGCATTTATGCTTAATAATGACGGCAAACTTCCGATTGAAAAAGGGGTTGATGTAATTTCTGTTGGCACTTCGTTTTTACGATTTTTAGAAATATCCGAAAAAATCGGTACAAAAGTTGCCGTTGTTACCGACAATGACGGTGATTATGAAAACAAAATTACGAAAAAATACGAGGCATATAAAAATTCTACAACGGTTAAGATTTATGGGGATAATCGTAATAACTTAAATACGTTAGAACCTCAAATTGTTGAAGCCAATAAAGATAATATTGATCTATTGCAAGAAATATTGGAAATTGATAAAAACAAATACGACACGCCAGAAAAAATATCCAAGTATATGCAGAACAATAAAACCAATTCCGCATTGAAAATATTTGATACAACAAAACAAATCGTTTTTCCTCAATACATTTTAGATGCAATCAAGAAAGATGAACAATAAACTAATCATAGCTGCCGCAGGTTCTGGAAAAACAACTTTTCTTGTAGAGGAAGCCCTAAAACAGAAAGAAGGAAAAGTCCTTATCACTACATATACACAGGCGAACGAAGCCGAAATACGAAAGAAAATCATTGAAAAGAACAAGTGTATTCCTGAAAACGTTACTGTTCAAACTTGGTTTTCATTTTTACTACAACACGGTGTTAGACCATTTCAAGGAGTTTTGTTTGAAAAGAAAATCAAAGGTTTGATTTTAGTAAATAATCAATCAGGGCTTAAAGGATATACAAAATTTAAGCAACCCATTTATTTTGGTGAAGAAAAAGAATTTGAAAAACATTATTTTTCCAATGCTCTGAAAATATATTCCGACAAACTTTCAAAATTTGTTTTTCGTTGCAATGAAAAATCAAACGGAAATGTAATTGACCGTATTTCACGGATTTATTCTCACATTTTTATTGATGAAGTTCAGGATTTGGCAGGTTACGACCTAGAATTATTGAAACTATTTTTTAACTGTAATTCCACAATTCAATTAGTTGGCGACCCAAGACAAGGAACATATTCAACGAATAGTGCCCCGAAAAACAAACAATTCAAAAAAGCACAAATTGTAAATTTCTTTTCGGATAAAATTGATAACCTTACAAAAGACGATACTTCTTTAATGACAAATTACAGATGTAATAAACCTATTTGCGACTTATCAAATAAACTGTTTCCAAATTTTCAAGCAACAACATCGGGAAATAATGATACAACAGAACATAGCGGAGTATTCTTTATCAAAGAGCAAGACGTAGAAAATTACTTGCAAAAATTTCAAGCACTTCAACTTCGGGACAGCAAAAGAACCAACGTAAACGACAATTACAGAGTAATGAATTTTGGAGAATCAAAAGGATTATCGTTTGACAGAGTTCTAATTTACCCGACAAAGCCTTTTTTAGATTGGCTCAAAGACAATAATACTGAATTAGCCGAAACAAGTCGCTCAAAACTTTATGTAGCAATAACAAGAGCGAGACATAGTGTTGCCATAATTAGCAATAAGGAGAATATTTGTGAAAATATAGAACATTTCAGTTTTGAATGATTTAAAACTTTCTTACAATCAAATTTTTAGAAAACCTATTATCTTGTATTATTTTTTATAGGTAAGTGATTGAACCTTACGTTATTTTTTATAGGTTTGTGAATTAACCTTGTGCTATTTTTTACAGGTTTTTAGTTGTTTATGTGTAGAAACAAAAAAAACGGAAACAGTTTTAAAACCATTTCCGTTTTACATTTAATCAAATTTTCTCAAAAATTTACCGCAAACTTCCTTTCGGTTTCTCTCATACTTTCTGCAAAAACTGCCATATCTCTGCCCACTTTTTCGGTGGTCATTTTAGCGTAAATTTGGGTGGTTTGAATATTTTTATGCCCCAACATTTTACTTACACTTTCCAATGAAACGCCTTTTGACATCGTTAAAGTCGCAAAAGTATGACGTGATAAATGGAACGTCAAATGTTTCTCAATGCCACAAATTTTTGCAATTTCTTTTAAATGGCGATTGACCGTTAAACTCGTTTTTACAGGAAGTAATTTTCCGTTTTTGAATGTTTGCCCTTTATATTTTTCCAGAATTTTCTTCGGAATTTCCATCATCGGAATAAAATAATCCATATCGGTTTTCTCCCGTTTTCCCATAATCCACTGTTGTCCATCGATGGATAATTGGATTTGCTCATTGGTCAATTTAAAGACATCAATATATGATAAGCCCGTAAAACAGCAGAAAATGAAAACATCTCTTGTACGTTCCAGTCTTTTATCCAACTTCCAATTCATCAAAATTTCGACTTCTCTTTGTGTAAGATAACCTCGTTCCGATTTTTCATCTTCAATTTTATAATTGAAAAACGGATTACGATAAATCCATTCATTTTTATATGCTAACTCCAAAATCAGTTTCAGCAAAATTAAATTCTGTGCAATGGTGCTTTGTTTGTTCCCACGAACCGTCAGCATATACATTTCAAAATCACGGATAAATTGGTAATTGATTTCCCGAAGCGGAATATCCGAAAGGTTGTATTTTTCCAAAAGAAATTCCGCCAATCGGATTCGCAGATAATAATAATGGTTGTAAGTCCCTTTTACAATTTTTTTGCCTATCAGATTGAATTTTTCTTCAATTTGTTCATCAAATGCTTTCAGCAACATATATTGTTTGCTGTCTATTCCAAGAAAAATATTCTTTACTTTTTCAGCAGAAACTGCATTTTCCCGTTCTTGAACGTCTCTGTAAATTTTGTGGATTCCAGCTTTTGTTTTTTCAAGCAGTGCATTAATTTCGGAAGATTCTGTACTTTTTCCCGTTGCTTTCCCTTCTTTGACGTTCCAGAGTTTTGGGTCAATGTTTTTCTTCATTCCGAAACGGGCTTCCTTTCCATCAATGGTAATTCTGCAATATACAGGCACACTACCATCTTTTTTTTGTTTGTCTCTTTTCAGAAAGAAAAGGACTTTAAATGTACTTCTCATACGCTTCATTTTTATTGTTGTAAAATTAAATTCAACCTCTAAAAATGAGCGGTTTGCAGGGTGGACAATATCAGTCAGTTATCAGTCAAACACAGCCATTTCAGCCTTTTTTATGACCTCCTTTTGTCTGCATACAAAAGGGGTATGATTTAGAGCGGCAACTTTGTCTCTTTATGGCTGATTTATGGCTTTTTTTGTCTAAATTCGTACCTTACAAAATCATCAATATGTTGACGTTGTCCTGTTTTTGTCAGGGTTTGTCTGCATAGTGCAGATTATTTTGTAAATTTGTCTTAAATTTTAAGAAAAGCTAATGGCTTAAAATTTAATTTAACATCTATAAAAAATGATACAATATCTGGATAACATCCATCACAAAGATTCAAAAAACTTTTTTCTCATTGCAGGACCCTGTGCCATAGAGGATGAGACCATGGCCTTGCAGATTGCGGAACATATTGTAAAACTTTCCGACAAATACAACATTCCGTACATTTTTAAAGGAAGCTTCAAAAAAGCCAACCGAAGCCGCGTGGATTCTTTCACGGGGATTGGTGATGAAAAAGCCCTTAAGATCCTTAAAAAAGTGGGAGAGACCTTCAATATCCCGACTACTACCGATATTCATGAGAACGAGCATGCCGCTTTAGCAGCAGAATATGTGGATGTTTTGCAAATCCCTGCTTTTCTGGTAAGGCAAACCGATCTTTTGATTGCTGCAGCAGAAACAGGCAAGGCAGTGACACTTAAGAAAGGGCAATTTCTCTCACCGGAAGCGATGAAATTTGCAGTACAAAAGGTAAAAGATTCCGGGAACGACAAAACAGCCATTATCGAGAGAGGTAATTCTTTTGGTTATACAGATCTGGTGGTAGATTTCCGTGGGATCCCAACCATGCAACAATACGCACCGGTTATACTGGATGTTACACACTCGCTGCAACAGCCGAACCAAAATTCCGGCGTTACAGGCGGAAGACCGGAACTGATAGAAACCATTGCAAAAGCAGGTATTGCTGTAGGAGCCGACGGTATTTTTATAGAAACGCATCCCGATCCTTCCTGTGCAAAATCAGATGGCGCCAATATGCTGAAGCTTGATTTGCTGGATGATCTGTTGGGCAAACTCACGCGTGTAAGAGAAGCTATTTTATAAATTAAAGTCCGGGTTGCCGGACTTTTTTACGAAGTCATTTCTTGAAAAGAATTAATGATCGACTTGTGGATGATAACAGTTTGATAGTAGGTTTTATTTTCTTTTCATCTACTTATACCATTCATTTTATAAAATTAGGGGCAAACAAATTGTTTTTCTGCATAAGAATTAAATTATTCTTCCGTTCTTTAGATTAATTGTTATTTTTGCTTACCAAGCTTATTTATAATCAACGACGAAAAAAATAAAACTTTGAAAAACTATATTCTTTTATTTCTTCTTCTTTTGCCGGTTGCGGCTTTTTCTCAAATTAATATTAAAGTGCTGGATGAGGACGGTAAAGCAGTCGCTCAGGCCAATGTATCCTACAACAGCCAGAATTATCAGACCGATAAAAACGGGTTTATAAAAATCCCACTGGCCGACTCAGAACAGGCGCTGACGGTGCAGAAAGAAAATTACAAAGGTTTTTCTAAAGTAATTAAACCCAGTCCCAAAACACAATCTGTTAATATTCTTTTTTTGCCAACAGCTAAAGAAAATGAAATACAGGAAGTGGTTTTCCAGAAAAGGGCGAAGTTTAAAACTACCGACATCACATCTGTAGAGATATCCACAAAAGAGGCTCAGGCTGTGGCTTCTCTTGGCGGCGGTGTAGAAACACTTTTGAAAAGTCTGCCTTCTGTTAATTCCAATGCCGAGCTTAGTTCCCAATATATGGTAAGGGGTGGCAGTTATGATGAAAATCTAATTTATATCAATGATATCGAGCTTTACAGGCCGTTTTTGGTCCGTAACTCTTTGCAGGAAGGGATGAGTATCATCAATCCGGATATGGTTTCTACGATCAATTTTTCTGCTGGCGGTTTTGAGCCCAGATATGGAGATAAAATGTCTTCCGCACTTAATATCTATTACAGGCAACCGGAGAAGTTTGAGCTTTCCGGTGAGGCCAGTTTAATTGGTGGCAGATTATCAGCTGGTTTTGCGTCAAAGGATAAAAAATTCACGGGGATTATTTCCGGGCGTTACAGAAATACTAATCTGGTCCTTAATACGCTGAATGAAGATACAGATTTTAATCCAAGGTATTTTGACCTTCAGTCTTATCTTAATTATCAGTTTAATGATAAATGGTCAGTCTCGTTCCTGGGATATTTGGCTAAGAATGATTACGAAATGGTTCCTAAAAAGAAGGAAGTAGATTTTGGGAGTCTGTTGCAGCCTTTGAGACTGACAGTTTTCTACAACGGACAGGAGGATGATCAGTACAAAAACATGATGGGAACAGTAAGTGTTAACTTTAAGCCGAGTAAAAAATGGCAGTTGACGCTGGATAATTTTGCATATCAGAACAGGGAGCGGGAATACTATTCGATTGCTTCGGGCTATATCCTGGAGGCTTTTGATGAGAACGGAAATCCTACCGCAGGTTATGATGCCGGTGGACAGATAGACCATGCGAGAAACGACTTATTAGTAAGAGTGGTTGGCTCACAGTTCCGTACCAAATTCTCTCCGGATATTAATACCGATGTGGAGGTCGGCGCTAAATTTGAAAGGGAAACCATCAAGGATTTTACCAATGAATGGCAGTTTATAGATTCCATCGGGTACAGCAACCCCAGAGATTTTGTGATTCCGGGGCAGCTGGATGCTTCTTCTCTTAACCTTAATTATTATATCGCAGGGCAAAACAATATTACGCCGACCAGAATCTCTGCTTATGCCCAGTTTTCCAAAAAATTCTATTGGGGAGATAACCGGATCTTTGTTAATGGTGGCGCGAGAGTACAGAACTGGAGTTTTAATAAAGAAACATTGTTCAGCCCAAGAGCGCAGATCGCTATCAAACCGAACTGGGATATGGATATGCTCTTCAAACTTGCCGCAGGTGTTTATTATCAGGCGCCATTTTATAAAGAAATCAAGGATCTGACAGGGGCATTCAATCCCGATATCAGGGCACAGAAGTCTTATCAGGTTATTTTATCCAACGATTACGAATTTCAAATTGGTGATTCTCAGCGCAAACCATTCAAGCTGACGACAGAAGCTTATTATAAAAAAATGGAAAATCTAATCCCATATTATCTGGATAATGTGAGGACACGGTATTCCGGCAAAAATAATGCAGAAGGCTACGCTTATGGTATCGATGCAAGATTGTTCGGGCAGTTTGTGCCGGGTGTAGATTCCTGGATATCTGCGAGCTATGCCCGCGTTTACGAGAGTATAGAAGGCATGGGCTATATCCCAAGGCCAACGGATCAACGGTTTAGGTTTACCATGTTTTACCAGGATTATATGCCGAAGTTCCCAAGCATGCGCGTTAATTTGACTCTGACTTATGGCAGCGGATTACCATCCGGAACGCCTGTCCTGTTTGATGCCAACGGATTGCCGGATTATCTGGCTGCTTACCGTTACCAAAAAACCCTGCCTGCATATAAGAGAGTGGATATTGGCCTTACCAAAGTTTTTATTGATCAAAAGGATAACAAAGCGAGCGGCGATTTCTGGAGGAATTTCAAAGAACTGACTTTGGGCGTTCAGATTTTCAATGCCTTCAATATCAATAATACGATTGCCAACCAGTGGATTAGCGATGTTAACTCTACACCGCACATTTATTATCCTGTTCCGGTAAGGCTTACCGGTCGGTTTTTTAATGTAACTTTAGGCTTTAAACTTTAAAAGCTGAATATGAAATCAAAAGAAAATCTTTCGCAGATGTCAAATGAAGCTCTGATAAAGAATTACAAAAGTGCCAAAGGCATCTACATTGCTTTTGCTGCGATATTTGTGTTGCTTTTGATTAGTTGTCTTTATCTTACTGTCGCAAAAGGCTTCAGTGTATTTACGGTACTGCCGTTTACATTTATACCAATTCTCATTGCCAATGTCATGAGTTTTGGTAAAGTAAAAGAAGAAATGAAAGCCCGAAAATTAATATAGCCGGCTTGACAAATTTAAAAAAGCTTCCCGATTGTGGAAGCTTTTTTTATGGTTTTAGAAATAAGACCTGATGAACCTCAATTTGTGCGTATGTTTATTCTGATCTTTATTGAAAATGCCTGACGAATCCAAGCTGTCTATTCTTACTTTGCCGTGGGCGTGAATGATTTTTTGATCGGCCAGGATAATGCCAACGTGGATGATTCGTCCGTCTTGATTTTCAAAAAATGCCAGGTCGCCCGGTTTAGCTTCTTCTACAAAGGTTAATGCTTCTCCCAATTCTGCCTGCTGATAAGTGTCTCGCGGGATTTTTATACCATGTACTTTATAAACCGTTTGTGTAAATCCACTGCAATCGATCCCAAAAAAACTTTTCCCGCCCCAGAGATAAGGCACGTTCAGGAACTCTTTGGCGCAGTTCACAATGCTTTCGCTAAGATCTTTTCCTCTGGTTGGGGAAGTAGTATCAAATGGCACTTCTGAACCTATCGACAACAAAGTTCTGCCATCTTCTAACATGGCTGACTGAAAGGCTTCTTTTACCAGGTTTACTTTTCTGGAGCTTAAAAATTCGTCAGAAACCGGCGAAATTTGTTTGGTGTCCATCCAGGCTTCGTAATGGTCGTAATGCGTGCAGACTTTGGTCCAGTTGTTATTCACTTCCAAAATATCGGCTGACTCGCCGTAGAGCAGTTGCGATACAATTTCGCTTTTATCAGAATTTTCTGCCCGCAGCGGAGCGATGGAAACATTACAAATGCCTTTGTTCATGGTTTGGATAATTACGAATGTTAAATTACGAATTTTATTTCTTTCTGATGAGATGCAATCCGTCTCGCAAAGGTAAGATTAGATTTTCGAAATCGGGATCTTCGGCAATAATTTTGTTAACCAGCTTGATCTGTTCTGTCTGTTTATCTTTTGGGTTGTTATCCAGGACTTTACCATACCATAGCACATTGTCTATCAGGATAATGCTGCCGGAACGCAGGTTGGGTTTGATGAGTTTCAGATACTCCAGATAGCTTTCTTTGTCGGCATCGATGAAAATGAGATCCCAGATTTTATCCAATGTTTTGATTTCCTCTTTCGCATCACCCAAGATGAATTCGATTTGGTCTTTATAATCACTTTCTGCAAAATATTTTTGTGGGATATACGCGAGATCTTCATTCTTATCAATCGTATAGATTTTACCTTCTTTTGGCAAACCTTCAGCAATGCTTAAGGCGGCATAACCTGTGAAAGTCCCAATTTCCAGAACGTTTTGTGGCTTGATGATATGCGAAAGGATACTCAGCAGCCGGCCTTGCAGGTATCCAGAAATCATGTGCGGCTGCGTGGTTTTCTGATAGGTTTCTTTTCTGAGTTTTTTTAGGATCGCAGGTTCTTCGGAAGCGTTGTCTTCCAGATAGCGGTCCATCTCTTTGTCTAATTCTTCGAAGTAACTCATAGGGTTTACAGCGTTTGAGGTTTAAAGTTCAAAGTTAATCTAATTTGAATTGAAAAACCAATGTTGATTGAATGCGGGATCCGCAGCCCGGCTTGAACGAAGCTCATTTTTTGTGGCTGGAAAAGCGAAGGCAAAAATAGCGGGAGTGGAAGACGGATAAAGCTGCCCAAAATATTAACACAAAAAAACCTTGCCATTCCTGACAAGGTTTAATTATGAACTCTGAATGAATCAATTATCATTCATCGTATATCTTTTATTTCTTAACCGGAGCAATGTCCATCAATTTCATGAACTCATCCAGTTTTGGCATAATGATGATCTCTGTCCTACGGTTTTCTGATCTGCCGGAAACAGAGGCATTGGTTGTCTTAGGATTATACTCGGATCTACCACCAGCTGTGATTCTGTTAGGATTTACACCGAACTGTGTTTGCAAAATCTTTGCAACTGCGGTAGCTCTAAGAGCAGACAGATCCCAGTTATCGCGCGGCACATTATTGCTGGCAAGAGGTGTGTTGTCTGTATTACCTTCGATAAGTACACTGTACGTGTCATAATCGTTGATAACTTTGGCCACTTTACCTAAAACTTCCTGAGCAGCCGGCAATACATCGTATTTACCTACCTGATAAAGCATTTTATCAGACAATGAAATCATTACGACACCTTTGAGAACTTTTACGTCCACATCCTGATCTGCGATATTATCCAAAGAACGTTTCAGTTTGTTGGATAATGCAAGGTTGAGGCTGTCATTTTTAGAGTTTGTGGAGATCAGCTGCTTGATATATTTGTTGGACGCATTGATCTCGCCAACCAGTTTATCAATATTGGTAGATGACTTGCCAGAGTTGCTAAGGCAAGCATCCAAACTGGATTTCAGCGCATTGTTTTGTCCCAAAAGCAGGTCATTCTGGCCTTTGAGCGCAGAGTTCTGGCTGGTAAGATCCTGGATCTGACGCTGTCTGTCGCCGGCATCTGCAATACATTGTTTGTAATTGAGATTGAGGGCATCAAACTGTTTTTTGCTGACACAAGACGCCAGGGAAAGCCCCAGGGCAGAGATGGTCAAAATTTTAAATAACTTCATAAGTAAATATTTATTTGTTTTTTATCAGAACTTGTTGCAATAGCTTTGCTTTGATGATTTCAAAAATAAGAATTAATAAGCTTATCTTTGTTGTTAAAACTTAATATATCGTTATAAAATTGTGTTAAATCTTGCAGCGTTTCAAAACAGCCTTTCTGAGCTGGTTCCCAATCCGCATCAAAAAACATACCTTTTAGCCGTTAGCGGTGGTGTAGATTCTATGGTTTTGGCTGATCTGTTCCGTGTTTCAGGTCTGGATTTCCATATTGCCCATATCAACTATCATCTTCGGAATGAGGATTCTAACCTAGACCAGAAGATTGTTTCTGATTTTTGTGATAAGTACAGAGTTCCTTTTCATTTATATGAAATCTCCGAAAAAGATAAGCAGCCGGAAAATTCGATACAGAATTGGGCAAGGGAATTGAGATACCGGTTTTTTAGGGGAATCCAGGAAAAAGAAAAGCTTGATTTTCTGATGACAGCCCATCATTTGAATGACCAGTTGGAAACTTTTATCATCAATCTTTCCAAAGCTGCCGGAATCCGTGGTCTTGGCGGAATTCCTGCTAACGAGAACGGGATTGTCCGTCCACTTTTGGGATTTTCTAAGGATGAAATTTACGATTTTGCAAAGCAAAACAAGATTGATTTTCGCGAAGACCTGTCCAATCAAAAAACGGATTACCTAAGGAATAAAATCCGACACAACATCGTCCCGGAACTGGATAAAATCAACGATCATTTTCTTATTAATTTTTCAAAAAGCGTCCGTTATATTAACCAGGCTAAGGATGTTATAAACACTTTGATAGACGAAAAAATCAAAAGTTTTGAAACTGATATTGCAACAGGGCCAATCATTATTAATAAAGAACAATTAGAAAATGAGCCGGAATTGATTCGTTTTGAGATTCTGAAAAAACTTGGTTTTACTGATAAAAATGAGATGCAGAAGATCTTCACAGCACATACAGGAAGTATTTTTTGCAGTCCTGACGGTCGCCTTGTTGTCAACAGGGATGAGTTGATTTTTGAGAAGAAGTTAGAAGCTGAAAGTAAGAAGTTAGAAGAAGTAATGCTGGATATTGTTGACAATGAAATTCTTATTCCTGAAAATATTGAGAAAGAAATCCATGAATTCGGCAATTGTAACTGGAAAATCGATCAGAATAAAATTCAGCTGCCATTAAAGCTAAGAAAAAAAAGAGAAGGCGATTTGTTTTCCCCAATCGGGATGGTTGGAAAAAAAAAGATTTCCAAATTTTTTAAGGACGAAAAATTGTCTATTTTAGCGAAGCAAAAAATCTGGCTTTTGTGTGATGCTGATGATAAAGTGCTGGGCGTGTTGCCTTTTCGTCAGGATGGAAGATATAGTTCGGACAATTCAAAAACAGAATTAATTATAAATATATAAATATTAATCCACAAAAGATTAGAGATTACTGTGATTAAAACTAAATAAAAATGAAAGATTTAAAACTGGTGTTTTCAACACTGTTTCTATTTATAATAACCTTTGTCAACGCGCAGATCAAAAATCCTGTTAAATTTAAATTTGATGTCAACCCTGTAGGAAAAGAAGAGTACGAGGCAGTTTTGACGGCAACGATAGAAGACAGCTGGCATATCTATTCCAAAGATCTTCCTCCGGATTCCGGGATCCCAACAGAGTTTAAAATTGCTTCAAAACAAGGTATTCAGCTGCTTGGCAAAGTTCAGGAAGTAGGCAAGAAGCACGACGAGTTTTCAGAAGCTTTTGGAGCGCAAATTATTTATTACTCAAACAAAGTTACTTTTAAGCAAAAATTTAAGCCAAAAGATACTTCAAAACCTTTGACTGTTACGGCCGAGATTATGTATCAGACCTGTAACGACCGTGTTTGCCTGGCTCCCAATACATTGGAGTTTGAAAAACAGATCGCTGCAACTGCAAGCCCCGATGCTTCTCAACTTACTAACGCACCAAGTCTCAAATCCGATAGTAATTCTGTTGCTGCGCCCGAATCTCAAACAGAAGTAGCTGTCGTTTCACCGGTTAACCAGCAAAAGCAGGAAGGTTTGAAAATCAATTCTTTAGATTTTAAAAACCCCTTGACCAACTGCGGAACTGCTCAGCAAAAACCAAATGATGATAACTGGCTGGTTCTCGGCCTTGGCTTTTTGGGCGGATTGATTGCATTATTGACGCCTTGCGTTTTCCCAATGATTCCGCTGACGGTTTCGTTCTTTACAAAAGGGAATAAAAACAAAGCGAAAGGGAAACGGGATGCTTTTATTTACGGCTTTTTTATCCTGTTGATTTTCGTTTTGCTCAGTATACCGTTTCATATTATTGACGGGATTTCCGGGAATATTTTCAATCAAATTTCAACTAATATCTGGCTGAATCTGTTCTTTTTTGCCATCTTTTTGTTCTTTGCACTCAGTTTTTTCGGTTATTACGAGATTACATTGCCAAGTTCTATCGCCAACAAATCATCCAAAGCGGAAGAAGCAGGCGGATTGATTGGCATTTTCTTTATGGCTTTAACTTTGGTTATCGTGTCATTCTCCTGCACAGGTCCTATTTTAGGAAGTTTGCTGGGTGGCGTTGTGGCCGGAGCAACTAATGTTCCAACATTGTTAACTTTTGCATTAGCCGGTTTTGGATTAGCCTGGGCATTGGTTTTTGGGTTGTTGGCATTATTTCCGCAGGCGTTGCAAAGTCTACCAAAATCCGGCGGTTGGATGAATACTGTGAAAGTTGTTCTTGGATTTATAGAATTGGCTTTGGCTCTCAAATTTTTGTCGAAGGCAGATTTAGTTTCCAAAACATTTTTGCTGAAAAGAGAGTTGTTCATAGTACTTTGGATTATTATTGCCATAGGATTGGTATTGTACTTATTCGGGAAAATCAGGTTTCCGCACGATGATAAGAAACCGAAGATTTCTTTAACCAGGAGGATTTTAGGGGTTTTCGGAATTGTGTTTATCGGCTATCTGATTCAGGGATTGATTCCATCAGAAAAACCAAAATTACAAATGCTGAGCGGCATTTTGCCGCCGCTGAATGTCAGTTATTTCCATAAAGAATCAGACGGTATTTTGGGCTTAAAACCTTATCATAATTATTTTGAAGCAATAGAAGTTGCGAAGAAAGAAAACAAACCTGTGTTGATAGATTTTACGGGATATGGCTGTGAAAACTGCCGCAAGATGGAGGAATTTGTCTGGAGTCAGGATGATATTCTGCCGATGATTCAGAATGATGTGATTCTGGCTTCGGTCTATGTTGATGATAAGGAGGAATTGCCGGAAAATGAGCAAATCAAAATCGATATGGGCGAGGGACAGATGAAGAAGATTAAAACCATTGGTGACAAATGGAGCCTGTTTCAGCAGGTTAATTTTAATAATAATTCTCAGCCACATTATGTTTTGGTAACGCCTGATCAAAAGGTAATTAATGCGCCGGTTTCCGGTTATATGCCAAAAGAAGATTTTAAAAAATTTCTGAAATGTGGGATCGACTATTTTAAGAATAACAATTAACAGATACAGTTAAGCGGTCTTTACCGTTTTTTTTATAACAGCGATTTATGATTCTGTTCCTCATCTGAATAAAATCATAAATCGCTGTTTTAATTAGTCCAATCAAAATTTCATCCTTATTTTTGCATTTCATACATTTTAAAAAATGCCTCTCTTGCTGTGTTTTATAATCACTGAAAGATGACAGGCAATATCATGGCAAAAATATTAGAAATCTCTATATGAAAAAGATTCAGGATATTCTTATTTCTACCCGAACAATGGCTGTTCTTCTGCTTGCTTTTGCAATCTCTATGGCCGTTGCAACCTTTGTCGAAAACGACTACGGAACACCTACAGCAAAGGCTTTGATCTATGAAGCTAAATGGTTTGAGGCCATCATGTTTTTATTAATTCTTAACTTTATAGGTAATATTGGCCGCTACAGGTTGTGGAGAAAAGAAAAGTGGCCGGTTTTGGTTTTCCACCTGGCTTTTATATTGATTTTTATTGGAGGTGCTATCACAAGGTACATCAGTTTTGAAGGGACGATGCATATCCGCGAAGGTGAAACATCCAACGAAATTGTTAGCGATAAACATTTTTTCAAAATCAAGATTGAGGAAAAAGGTGAGCAGCAAAATTACCAGGATATCCCTTATCTGATGTCGCCGCTTCATCATAATTTCAATGCCACTTATGATTTCCTGGGCAAGGAGAAAGTTGTGGTAAAAACATTGGATTACATCCAAAGGAAAAAGGACAGTCTGCAGCCCAATCCCAACGGGAAAGAATATCTGCATCTGGTGTCTACCAGCGATATGGGCGGCCGCCAGAATATCTATCTTGGCGAGGGCGATGTGCAGGATGTTAACGGAACATTGGTTTCCTATAACAGAACCTCTATTGCCGGTGCGGTAGAATTCAGGAAAGTTAATGGTGAGCTGTTTATCAAAACACCGAGTGATGCCAATTATATGACGATGGCAACACAAGCCACAGGTACTACAAAGAAAGATGAGTTTCAGCCATTGGCGTTGCGAAGCCTTTATACCATAGATCAGCTAAAACTGGTAATTCCCGAAGGGATTAAAAAAGGGAAACTGGTCGCTTACGAAGGTGATAAGCAAAAAGATAAAGATGTACCGGATCTATTAAAAGTTGAAGTTTCCGGGCCAAAAACCAGGCAGATTGTAGATTTGGTGGTAGAAAAAGGCAATCCCAATAATTACAAACAAATACACCTGGATGGTTTGGATATCATGCTCGGATTCGGACCCAAAATTTATTTCACCCAGCCTTTTGCTTTGAAACTGGACAAATTTGTGATGGAAACGTATCCGGGAAGTTCATCACCATCTGCTTATGAGTCCCATGTTAAGATTGTGGACGAAGGTAAAGAGACACCCTATAATATCTATATGAATCACGTTCTTAATTATAAAGGTTACCGTTTTTTTCAATCCAGTTTTGACCCGGACAGGAAGGGGACGGTTCTCTCTGTTAACCATGATTTCTGGGGAACACTGATTAGTTATATTGGTTATGTATTTTTATTCTTGGGTATGTTTGTCTCGATGTTTTGGAAAGGTTCGCGATTCTGGGATCTTAATAAAATGCTAAAGCAGGTTAGTAAAAAGAAAGCAGCAGCATTGCTTTTGATCATGTTGAGTGTAGGGTTTAATGCACAGGAAATCGATATGCATGGTAAAGACGGCAGTCATGATGGTCATGCCCATGCCGAGGCAAAACCTGCTGCAACCGGCAAAAATCCAATGGTTTTGGATGCCGATGCCATGGTTAAAAATATCGAGATTAGTAAAGAGCATGCGGATAAATTTGGATATCTGTTGGTTCAGAATTACGAGGGAAGGATTGTGCCGGTTAACACGCAGGCTATCGATATTCTCCACAAGCTGACAAGCCGGGATCATTTTCAGGATTTGGATGCCAACCAGTGGTTTTTGGCGGCTACGATAGATCCTATGTTTTGGGCTCAGGTCAATATCATAAAAATAGAGACCAAAGGTAAAGTTGGAAAAGATCTTGAGGCTAAAACCAAGGCGACAGAAGATGGTTTTACCAGTCTTATCAAATTATTTCCGGCAGATAAAAACGGGAATCTTAGGTTTGTTTTAGAAGATGATTATAATGAGGCTTTTAGAAAAAAAGCTTCCGAAAGAACAAGATATGATGACGCTGTCATCGCACTTAATGATAAAGTTCAGGTGCTCAATGGGATAATGTCTTACCAATATTTCAGAACTGTTCCCGTAAAAAATGATGTCAATCATACCTGGAACTCGGTAATGACGCCTAATTTTGAACCGGACGAAAACGCGCAGGCTGTATTGGGGCCTTATCTGTCGAGTGTGCTTTTGGCAACACAAGGCGGCAGTTGGGCTAAAGCTGATGCAGAATTGGCAAAAGTTGAGGCTTATCAACAGAAGTGGGGTAAAAATGTAGTGCCAGATGAGAACAAAGTGAAGCTTGAAGTTCTGATGAATACTTTAGATATCAACTTCAAACTGTTGATTTTCTATACCATCATTGGTGGCTTGTTGTTGGTTTTAGGTTTTGTAGAGTTATTCAAACCGAGTAAAATTCTTCATAATGTAGTCAAGGCATTAATTTGCCTTGGAGCTGTAGGCTATTTCTTGCATTTCCTGGGGTTGGTGGCGCGATGGTATATTTCCGGACATGCCCCTTGGAGTAATGGTTATGAGGCTATTATGTTTATTTCGTGGATTGGTATAACAGCCGGTTTTATATTATACAGAAACTCAAATACTCTGATACCTGCAGCTGGTTTTATGGTAGCAATGATTTTAATGGGATTTGCACATGGCGCTATAGGACTTGATCCGCAAATTACTCCGTTGGTACCAGTTCTCAAGTCTTACTGGCTGGTTATTCATGTAGCAATAATTACTTCAAGTTACGGTTTTTTCTCCCTGTCGATGATTATCGCCATGATTTCGTTGATTTTTTATATTATTGCCAGTAAAAATGCTTTTAAAAAGCACAATGATACCACATTGAAAGAATTAGCTATCGTTAGCGAAATGTCGCTCAATATCGGGCTGCTCACATTGACGGTAGGTAACTTTTTGGGCGGAGTTTGGGCGAACGAGTCGTGGGGACGTTACTGGAGCTGGGATCCAAAAGAAACCTGGGCTTTTATCTCGATAATGATTTATGCGTTTGTAATTCATATGCGATTAGTTCCGGGGCTTAGAGGCCGTTATACCTTCCATGTTGTGACAATGTTTGCGTTTTGTTCGATGGTAATGACTTATTTTGGGGTTAATTATTACCTGTCAGGTTTGCATTCTTATGCGAAAGGTGACCCGATCCCGTTGCCATTATGGGTTTACATCAGCATTAGTTATATGATCGTATTATCTGTAGCCGCTTGGTTTAAGTATAAAAAACTTCACAACGATCTTCATATCAAAAAAGATGAGAGAACACAGGTAGAACCTTAGTTTTAATTCGATATATCTTTATAAAAATTAAAATCAGTCTGTAGCAGGCTGATTTTTTTTTAAAGCTTTAACATGTTTAAGATAAGGTGAATACAGATGTAAGAAAAATGTTGCAAGCTTCTGATCGACAAAAAATTAAGTATATATTAATAATTTAGCCTTATTTTTAAAAATCGTCAATCGGGACTTTAACTTCCCGTAAAAATTCATTACATTTGCACGCGTAAAAAATGAATATGCAAAACATTAGAAATATAGCGATTATCGCACACGTTGACCATGGTAAAACGACTTTGGTTGATAAGATTATTCACGCAACACATATCTTCCGAGACAATCAGGAGAGTGGTGAGTTGATTATGGATAATAACGATCTGGAGAGAGAAAGAGGGATTACCATTCTTTCAAAAAACATCTCCGTCAATTACAAAGATGTTAAAATTAATGTGATTGATACACCTGGTCACGCCGATTTTGGAGGTGAGGTAGAAAGAGTTCTTAAAATGGCTGACGGTGTCATCTTATTGGTAGATGCGTTTGAAGGTCCAATGCCGCAAACCAGATTTGTACTTCAAAAAGCTTTGGAATTAGGCCTTAGACCATTGGTAGTTATCAACAAAGTAGATAAGCCAAACTGCCGTCCGGAGGAAGTTCATGATCAGGTTTTTGATTTATTCTTCAACCTGGATGCTACAGAAGAGCAGTTGGATTTCCCAACTTTCTACGGTTCGTCTAAACAAGGATGGTTCAATACTTCATTAGAGGAAACTGATAATATATTCCCATTATTAGACGGTATTTTACAATATGTTCCTGAACCAAAAATTGAAGAAGGCAACCTGCAGATGCAGATCACTTCTTTGGATTATTCTTCTTTCTTAGGAAGAATCGCCATTGGTAAAGTAACAAGAGGCGAAATCAAAGAATCACAGTGGATCGGTCTTGCACAGGCAGACGGAAAAATCGTGAAAGGTAAAGTAAAAGAACTTTATGTTTTTGAAGGCCTTGGAAAGAAAAAAGTAACCGAAGTTAAAGCAGGAGATATTTGTGCTGTTGTTGGTTTTGACGCTTTCCAGATTGGTGATTCTTTTGTAGATCTTGAGAATCCGGAACCATTGCCAAGAACCGCGATCGACGAGCCAACATTGAACATGACGTTCTCTATCAATAATTCACCTTTCTTTGGAAAAGATGGTAAATATGTTACTTCTAACCACTTGAAAGACAGATTGACTAAAGAATTGGAAAAAAACCTGGCTTTGAGAGTTCAACAGACTGATGATGCCAACACATTCCTTGTTTTTGGTAGAGGTATTCTTCACTTGTCAGTTTTGATTGAAACGATGAGAAGAGAAGGCTACGAGATGACTATTGGTCAGCCTCAGGTTATCCTGAAAGAAGGTGAAAATGGTGAGAAGTTGGAGCCTTACGAATCCTTGGTAGTAGATGTGCCGGAAGAATTTGCTTCCAGAGTTATCGATTTGGCAACTCAGAGAAAAGGTGACCTTCACATTATGGAAACCAAAGGTGAAATGCAGCACTTGGAATTTGAGATACCTTCCAGAGGTTTGATCGGATTGCGTTCTCAGATGTTGACGGCTACAGCCGGTGAAGCTATTATGGCACACCGTTTTACAGAGTATAAGCCTTTCAAAGGTGCAATACCAGGAAGGAATAATGGTGTGTTGGTAAGCAAAGGAACAGGACCTGCAACAGAGTATTCCATTAACAAACTACAGGACAGAGGCAAGTTCTTCGTAGATCCGGGTGAGGAGATCTACACCGGTATGATTGTTGGGGAACAAAATAAACCTGGTGACCTTGTGGTGAATATTGTGGAAGCTAAACAGCTGAACAATATGCGTGCAGCCGGTAAAGATAAAGATACGGGCGTTGCTCCAAAAATCCTGTTCTCTCTGGAAGAATGTATGGAATATATCCAGGCAGACGAGGCGATTGAAGTAACACCAAACTTCATCAGGATGAGGAAGAAAATACTTTCCGAAGAAGAAAGAAAAAGAGTAGAGCGATCTGCTAAAGCATAAGCTTAATCAATATTTAAGTCCTCATTTTTGAGGACTTTTTTGTGTTTAATATTAATAAGTACTCAAATGAATTTTACCATAAAAATCAACTGCAAAGACGAAAAAGGTTTGGTTTACAGAATCTCCGAAATCCTGCTGGAAAATGGACTCAATATTATAAAGAATGATGAATTCGTAGATAACGAAAAAGCACTGTTCTTTATGAGGACAAAAGTGGCCGGAATAGCTGAGCCAGAGAAAGTAATTGACCAACTCAAAAAACAATTGGGTGAATGCTCAATTGAATTGAGTCAAAATAAACCTAAAAATGTGGTAATATTAGTGACTAAAGAACATCATTGCCTGGCAGATTTATTAATTAGAAATCAGTTTAACGATCTTAATGTTAATATTCTTGCAGTGCTAGGGAATTATGAAAATCTAAGGGAACTGACGGAGAAATTCAATCTGCCTTTTATTTATATTCCCACGGAAAATATCACAAGGGAAGAACACGAAAAAGAAATCAAAACGGCTCTCCAGGCTTTTGATTTCGATTATCTGGTTTTGGCGAAGTTTATGAGGATTCTTTCACCAGATTTTGTGAAAGATTTTCAAGGTAAAATTATTAATATCCACCATTCGTTTTTACCGGCTTTCATCGGTGCCAATCCTTACAAACAAGCATTTGAAAGAGGTGTTAAAATCATCGGGGCAACGGCGCATTTTGTGACCAATGATCTGGATGAAGGGCCAATTATTTATCAGGACGTTATCAAAGTAAGCCACTCCAAAACAGCGAAAGATTTGGCAAAAATGGGAAAAGATGTAGAACGAATTGTTCTGGCAAACGCCCTAAAATTGGTTTTCGAAGATAAAGTTTTTATTTATGGTAATAAAACTATTATTTTTGAATAAATACATTTTTTAATAATTCCGCTCCCCAAAAATTGCAGATCCTACACGCACCGAATTGGAGCCCGATTCTATTGCCAACGGGAAATCGCCACTCATTCCCATAGACAAAGTTTCCAAAGGTTTTAGCTGAGATAATTCATCAAAAAGGTTTTTCAGTATAGAGAATTCTTCGCGGATTTGGCTTTCATCATCTACAAAACTGGCCATTCCCATCAAGCCTTTGATTTCGATATTAGGGAAAGTCTCAAGCAGATATTCTTCAAAAATAGCTTTGGCCTCATCTATAGTTAAACCAAATTTTGTTTCCTCTTTGGCAATTTTCACCTGAAGTAGCACGTTAATTTTACGGTTGCTTTTCGCCGCTTCTTTGTCAATTTCTTTTAATAATTTTTCGCTATCCACACTTTCTATCATGGCGACAAAACCAGCGATGTATTTCACTTTATTGGTTTGAAGATGACCTATCAAATGCCATTCGATATCGTTGGGAAGAACGGGTTGTTTTTCCAATAATTCCTGAACTTTATTCTCTCCGAAAACCTTTTGTCCCAAATCATAGACTTCTTTGATTTTCTCTGAAGGGTGATTTTTGGAAACTGCAACCAGTTTTACATTTTGTGGAAGCTGAGAAAGTATATCTTGATAATTTTGTTCGATTGACATTATAATTGAATTTAGGAAAATCTGATGCAAAAATAAGGATTAATTAACTTGTGTAAAATGAATTAAAAATTGGTAAATTTAACTTTAAATTGAAAATCAATATGTATATCCGTTTTTAATCATACTGCTGTAATATTAGCAATAATGAGCCTTTCGAATAGTTTGTCTCCGAAATATCTTCGATTTAGTTTGTAA
>NZ_FTPU01000019.1 GCF_900108115.1 Epilithonimonas bovis DSM 19482 | reverse complement strand
CCATTTGCTGTAATAGTAATAGACCAATTCCCATTTCGGAAAATCACCAGGCAACATCCTCCATTGGCAACCGGTTTTCACCAAATACATTATGGCGTTCCAAATGGTTCTTAAATCATATTTTCGCTTTCTGTCATTGAGGTTCAAAGTTTTTTTTATAAATTGCCACTGATTGTCAGAAATGTTTGTCGAGTAATTTTTCACTGTAATTTAATTGATTAGTAACCAACAAGTTACGGAAAATAAACAACATAAACAACTGACAATCAGTTTTTTTATAAGATTATTTTATAAAATAAACGCCATACGAATTTTTCTAATTTAATTTTTAAACAGGCTCTTATTTTAAAAACTAACTGAATTTCATGACAAAAAGAATACTTCCTTATAACTTATAAGAATAGCGCTAATATAGTTCAGCCTTTGCAAATCTTATGTTACATAATTCATCGAACCTTTCTAAAAAATGAAAATTATAAATTAAACACCTTAACAAAATGAAAAACAGAAAATATTTAATTGTTTTTGTTACACTAAGTATCTGCGCAATCCTTAACGCATGCAGAGAAGAATTACAACCTGTAAACGAACAACAGGAAGCAAAAATTACGATACAAGATGGAACAGTAAAAAATGGAAGATTATATTTTCCTAACAAGGAGTGTTTAAAAGAATTTTACACGGACCTTAAAACAATGTCTGATAAAGACATTGTAAATTATTTAGATAAGAATAACTTCGAATCTCTAAGACCAGTAATTACAGAAGAAAATGGTAGAGAAGTAATAGAAAAAATAAAACAAAGGAAGGTTCGGTTTTCCGAAAATAATTCAATTGAAGGAAAAGATAATTCTGCAAAATTAACTACTATTGATGATGATGAGGCGTTAGCAGACTTGGATGATTTGGAAGAAATTATAGGTGATGATGCATATTCAGCAATGTTAAATGGTGAGGCAGAAATTCAAGTAGCAGATAAAATCTATAAATACACTGATGTAGGACTTTTTATAACCCCAGAATCAACATACAATGTCCTTGTGAACTATCTTGATGTAAACAGTATTTCTAGAAATCTTTTAGAACCTACAGATGTTATAGTAGCACAAGGTTTTGTTGAAAGTCAGCCTTCCGATAAATTAGTTAGTATTAATAAAAATATAGAATATTATAGAGTCATGCCAATGGAACTAGAAATTGGTGACGGCGGTGGCGGTGGCGGCCCGTATTATCCACCTACTAATCCTCCTGTCCAAGATAACATAGCTCAAATTGTAGAAGCATTAAAAATAGGTGAAGTTAGAAAACCTAGATTAGGAAATATTTTTGGGACAACTTGGGAAACCGATGATACTTATGAAAGTAAAAGAAGGGTTAAAGTAAAGTTTTATTCTCAGGATTTATGGCTGGTTTATGCAATTGGTTGTAAGGTTAAACACCAATACAAAGGTTGGACAGGACTTTGGAGAAAAGAAAATGCAGATAAATTAGGAATTGGTATTAATTCAATTTCATGGTCGTTTTCACACCCTGTTCATTTTGCTGAAGGATTACCAGGACAAAGATATTTTTTTGAAAATAGGGTATTTACTTCTCTTGACCAATATTATAACTACAGAGATATGGGTCCCGCTAAGATGCCAAGTTTACCATTTGAAAAGAAAATTGATGGTATAATAGAATGGGTTGTTGATGCATCTACCCTGACTACTGAACAAGTACGAAAATTATTTTATGATCAAGCTTGGAAGCAAGTTTTAAAACTCGGAGAAAAGCACAATAAAAAATATACGAAGGTTGCATTTATAGTTGATACTGGTACGTTGACACATATTCAATATTTTGATTTTAGCGCAATACAAGATAACCAAGATGTTATTGAGAGAGTTTTTGATTGGGGAATAGCGACACCACAGGTTACTTATACCTTCGGAGGAGGTGTAGGCAATGGCGGCAATATTACAAGCTACAAATTTGATTTCAATCACCCTACAGCAACTGCTGTGAATATGTATGGTATTGCAAAAAAGAATGGAGGATGGCACGGAGCAAAATTAATAGTAAAATAAGACAACTAATTTTATTAGGATTGGTTCTTCTTTCCTGTTTACCATCAGATGAAGAAATGGAAAGGCAAGTTGCATCGAGATTTGAAGGATATTGGATAGGTTCTTATGAGGGTGATGATAGAGGTAATATAACATTTTATGTAACAAATGCAGGTAATTTAAGCGGAAACATGTTATCAACAAAAATTTCTAGTTCTGAGGAGGTTTTAGGATATATTCAGTCTGATGGAAATCTTTCTGCTAATACAAAAAATGGTTTTGTCTTAAACGCACAAGTAAGCTTAGAAACCTCAAATGGTAAATGGTATAAAAAAGATGAAAATAAAATATTGCAAGGAACTTTCAGTATTAAAAGGAAAAAATAATTAACTATGAAAAAACTATCACTTGCATTATTAATGATTTCATTTTCAATGATGAATGCACAGGAAAATTCAGTAAATAAAAATTCGTTTTTCGGGATTCAGGCGGGATTATTTGGATTCAACAGTTATAATGAAACACTGCTCTCCAAAGAATTTGCTTTAAGGAGTGAAATTGATTTTGAAGCATCAATATGGGGTGGCGATTTGTATTCCAAAACAGGTTTTGCTTTGGCACCAGAACTATCGGTATCTCCAAAATGGTATTATAATCTGAGTAAAAGAGAAAACAGTGGAAAAAATACAAGCTATAATTCTGCAAATTATATTTCTGCCAGGGTTGGGTTTACCCCTGATTGGTTTGTAATATCCAATGTTGACGGGATAGTTGTCAATCCAATGTTATCTGTTGTACCCACCTGGGGATTTCGAAGAAATTTTGCCAGGGATTTCAACTACGAATTTCAGATTGGCTTAGGCATCGGAAAAATTATGAAGTCAGGCTATGATATCCAGGCAGTCCCTAATCTCAGTTTTAGGATTGGGTATGATTTTTAAAAGTTTTCAGTTCCCTGCATTCATTTTAGAATCAATTTCCCCTATCATTCCAGCCTATAACAGAACACCATTTTAAAAATTTATATTATGCCAGTAAAGTACAATGTGACAGAGCGTAAGAACCTGCAGGATCCGCAGGCAGCTCCCAAGTTCTATGCCAGCGCCAAGGCTGATGGCGAGGTTAATCTGAAAAGCCTATCCAAAGAGATTGCAGGCGGCTCTACCACCGTATCGGATACAGATGTGCTGGCGGTGCTTAATGATCTTATCAAGGTGGTAAGCCGTCATTTGGCCGATGGCAAGATCGTCAAGCTGGGCGACTTTGGCAATTTTCAGGTTTCCATCTCCAGCGATGGTGCAGAGACAGCTGCCAAGGTAACCTCATCCCTGATCCGCAACAATAAAATTAACTTCCGCCCCGGGGCAGATCTGAGGGATATGCTCAGCACCCTGAAATACGAGAAATACAGCAGATAAAAGGGACACACAATGCGTGCACACAGGCCATCCCGTCTTTGCGCACGCGTGTCTTCTCCTCTGCGCATGTGTGCTTTGTCCTCTGCGCAGAGATCAAGCCACCGATGCGCAACCGCGAAACAGCGCATGTAACCCCGATGATTCTCCCACATTATACCACAAAAAAAGCCATTTTAATTACTTAAAATGGCTTTTGCTTTTATATTAATAGAGATCAATCTATTTTTTATCCTTCATCTGCGCATCCAAAACGGCAATGGTTGCAAGATTGACAATTTCGTCAACACTAGACCTCATCTGCAGAACGTGCACCGGTTGGTTCAGCCCCATCAGGATAGGCCCGATGGTCTGCGCAGCCTTCATCCCTCTGATGATTTTATAGGATAAATTGGCACTTTCCAGGTTAGGAAATACCAGCACGTTGGCAGGATTGCTCCCCAATTTTGAGAACGGATAATCCGCCAGGTGATCTGCATTAAGTGCAAAATCGGGCTGGATCTCACCATCTACCACCATCTTTGGGAATTTCTCATGCAGCATCTTTACCGCAGCAGCCACTTTTTTGGACGTATCCGCTTTAGCAGAAAAATTTTCGAATCCCAGCATCGCAATCCTTGGATCTATTGCAAAAGACTTAACCGTAATCTCGGCCATTCTTGCAATATCAACAAGATCCTCAGCGGAAGGATTTTTGTTGATTGATGTATCGGCAAAGAATAGCGGCTTTTTCTCGGTAAGGATCATCATCATGGCGGCTACTTTGTTAACGCCCGGTTTTTTATCGATGATTTCCAGCACTGGTTTCAGGACAGATGCATAACTTTTTGAGAAGCCAACAATCAGCGCGTCGGTATCACCATGTTCCAGCATTAACGGGCCAAAATAATCACGTTGTCTCACATAACGCTTTGCCTTGTACTCGTTGATCCCTTTTCGGTTTCGTTTGTCCCAGAGGGTTTTCCTGAATTTTTTACGGCTTTCTTTCTGCTCATCATCATTAGGATCTATGATAGGGATATCCAGCGTAATGCCATATTCTTCCATCTTTTCACGGATGAGTTTTTTATTCCCCAACAAACTTGGGTAAGCAATCCCTTCTTCCTGTAGGATTTGGGCTGCTTTTAAAATATTATATTCTTCGCCATTGCCCAGTGTTACACGTTTTGGATTGGCTTTGGCGCGGTTCTGCATCATTCTTACGAGCTTCTCGTCGCGGCCCATCCTGTCCAGCAGCTGGTTCTCGTACTCCTCAAAGTTCTCAATTGATTTGCCGGCAATTCCGCTTTCCATCGCTGCCTTGGCAACAGCCATAGACACCTTGGTTATCAAACGGTTATCGAATGGTTTTGGGATAAAATAATCCTTACCAAAACTAATATCTCTTACATTATAAGCCAGTTTTACCATTTCCGGCACAGGCTCTTTGGCAATCTCTGCCAGCGCATAAACCGCCGCCAACTTCATGGCCTCATTAATCCCCCTGGCCTGGACATCCAATGCCCCACGGAAGATATAAGGAAAACCAAGAACGTTATTTACCTGGTTAGGATAATCGCTACGGCCTGTTGCCATCATCACATCCGGCCTTGTAGCTACTGCCAAATCATAGCTGATCTCAGGATCCGGATTGGCCAAAGCAAACACAATAGGTTTTTCTGCCATAGAAAGCAGCATCTCCGGCGACATTACATTGCCTTTTGAAAGGCCTACAAAAACATCCGCACCTTTTAAAGCCTCCTCCAGTGTTGCAATATTTGTTTGAGAGACAAAATCAAGTTTCTCCGGAGTCAGGTTTTCTCTTTTATGATTGATAACTCCCTTGCTGTCGCACATCAATATATTATCGGGATTAAGACCTAAAGAGATGTACAGTTTCGCACAAGCGATAGCTGCTGCACCGGCCCCATTAATAACCATTTTGACCTCAGCAATTTTTTTGCCTGCAATCTCCAGTGCATTAATCAATGCTGCTGCAGAGATAATGGCCGTACCATGCTGGTCATCATGCATTAACGGAATATCCAATTCTTCTTTCAGTCTTTGTTCTATATAAAAAGCTTCCGGTGCCTTGATATCCTCCAGGTTGATTCCGCCAAAAGTTGGGGCAATCGCCTTAACGGTTTCTATAAACTTGTCAGGATCTTTTTCATTAATCTCGATATCAAAAACGTTGATTCCTGCAAAGATTTTGAACAGAAGCCCTTTCCCTTCCATCACCGGTTTCGAAGCTTCGGGGCCGATGTCCCCAAGTCCCAAAACTGCGGTACCGTTTGAGATTACAGCAACCAAATTACCTTTGGATGTATAGTCATAAACACTTTGTGGATTGTCATGAATCGCCATACATGGTACAGCAACACCCGGCGAATAAGCCAATGACAGATCCCTTTGGGAAGAATGCGGTTTTGACGGGATAACCTCTATTTTACCTTTCGGTTCCTGACTGTGATAATCTAAAGCAGCTTTATCAAAAGCATTTTGATCTCTTGAATTTTTCGACATTGTTGAATTTACTTTTGATGTGAATCTGTATCGTTACAACTCACGGGTTTTTACTTAAAATTGCGTAAGGGCGGAGGGCACTGTTGGAGCTCTTTTTTGTTTCTCCTTTTTGCGAAGCCCCAAATGGTAATTTACTCTTGAGAACCTCTAAGAAAAAACAAAAAAAGCGACTGCCCGCAGACCGACCCGCTTGTGTTTGCCTGCTGAAAATATCCTATTATAACCTAAGGACAATCAGGCAAAGACAAAGGGATACGCCCAAACAATTCTGCAAAGTTAAAGTTTTGGGATGATATATTGGCGATGATAATTAACAAGGCTCTCTATGGGCTTCTGTACCACGGTTCCTATATTAAAATGAAAATCTGAAGCTGCGGCCCGCAAAGCATCTTCAAAAAAATAGGCAATGGATCCTATAAAATTAATTTCGCAGGAGCGGCACTCTTCGTAGGGCATCACCTGATACTCAAGGAAATTGCTGAGTTCTTTATAAACAAAATTCTGAAAATAGGGATGCGTTTTCCTGTCCACTATAAACTTGGTGAAGTCTGCCATGTAGGCATTTGCACGCGGGTTGTGGTACATGTTTTTGAGCAGTTCATCGATATGCAACTGATAAATCTCAGTAAATTGCTGATGAAGATCCGGCGGAAGCTTCTTCATAAAATAATGCCGCACCAGCTGTTTACCCAACGCACTGCCGCTACCCTCGTCACCGATCAAAAAACCCAGTGACGGAAGTTCGGTCTTCACGCTTTCGCCATCAAAATAGCAGGCATTGGACCCTGTTCCCAAGATGCAGACAATGGAAGGCACTCCGCGGTAGGCCGCATAGGCAGCAGCCAAAAGGTCTTCTTTTACAACAATCTGAGCATTAGCGAAAACTTTTTGTATCTCACGCTCTACAACGAGCCGGTTTTCCGGCGTACCACATCCAGAACCGTAAAAAAAGATATTCTCCAACTGGTGGCTTAGTTCTGACAAAGCTTCATTTTTAAGAAGCTCCAATGGGATAAGCTCGGCTTTTATAATGTTGGGATTAAAACCTACAGTTTCTGTTTTTAGGATTTCTTCTCCGCTGTTATCCAGGATAACCCAGTCGCATTTTGTAGATCCGCCGTCAACAATCGCAATCATAGTTTAATTTTTTAAAAACGCTAAAGTAGCATTTTTTCCGGGTACTTAGACAGGGTGGTTTTAAACTAGTGTTACTCGTGATCGTCTATCAGCCAGTCCTGTATCTCATCCTCCAGATAAGTCGTCTGTAACTTGATGGCATTGATAAAATCATCAGGTATGCTTTCTGTATTGTCGCTGCTCTCGAGATTCCATAATTCATCTGACATCAGCTCATACTCTGAGTAGATTCTTCGGAACCGTGAACTGCTCTTTTCTAACTCCTCAATCTTTTTTTGCTGAGGCAGAAATTTTCTGTAAGGTCTGTTAGAGTTTTTCATTTATTCATTAATATTTTGAAATTGGTGTGTGACGAGGAAAATAACAGTGTCTGAATCTATTAATACAAGCAAAATCCGGCTTGCTAAGAGATCAGTTTTTAATGCATTCATAAAAAACAACCTCATAAAACATCAATAATTTAATCAGAACACCTCTTTGTTATCATTAAATAAAATTAAAATATTTTCTGATACAAAAAAATTATTTAACTATTATTTTAAAACATTTAACAATTACTATACATTTGCAAAATAATGAGACAGTTGCTGATACAACAAAAACAGGTTATTTTCTTCGTCATTGCCGGAGGGTTGAGTGCTATTGTAGAGATAGGAAGTTTTAAACTGTTGAGTGTCTACCTGCCCAAACTTTTTAGTTGGGAATATAATCTATATGGTATCAGATATCCCTTCAGTAATATTCTATCTACATGTTGTGGGATTATCAGCAATTATTTTTTGAGCATATGGTTTGTTTTTGAGCGCGGCAAACATTCTAAGAGAAAAGAATTTGTTTACTTTATTTCGGTATCCGTAGTTTCTACTTTTATCAGTTTGCTATTGTTCCAGTTATTGTTCCGGTTTGTTTTCAAGGATACGATAGACCTTGGTTTTTATGTATTGTCTCAGGAGATGATGAGTAAGATAACGGCCATTTTACTGGTATCTATGCTTAACTATTCGATTAAGAAAAAAGTTATTTTTAACGGATAAATCATTATTTTTGGACTGATTAAAACTTCAAAACAAAGATTAATGAAAAAAGTATTGGTGTATGCATGGCGGTTTTGGATGGTGATATTGGGAACTGTTCTTACATTAATATTTTTTCTACCTGTTTACATCCTTTCTATCCGCAAGCAGGATTACCGCTACTGCTACTTTTTTGTCCGCCTTTGGGCGATAGGGATGTTCTACGGCATGGGCTTCCGCTACAAGCTTATCAGCAAAACCCAACAGAAGATTGACAGAACACAACCTTATGTGATTATTGCCAACCATACATCTATTATGGATATCATGTTGCCATGCATCCTGTTCCCCCACCATCCGCTATGCTATGTTGGAAAGAAAGAACTCGTAAAAATCCCAATCTTCGGGACTGTGTATAAACGCGTCTGCGTCATGGTGGACCGGAAAAGTGCCAGAAGCCGGGCAGATGTCTACAGAAGATGCGCCGAGAGGATGAAAGAAGGACAAAGTATTGTGATTTTCCCCGAAGGCGGCGTGCCAGATGATACCAGTATTATCCTGGATCAATTCAAAGACGGTGCCTTTATCCTGGCCAGCAAACATCAGTTTCCAATTGCTGTTTTCACCTTCAAAGGGTTGAAGGAGATGTTCCCGTTTGACAATTCTAAAGGCTATCCCGGTGTAGTAAAGGTTTTCTTCAATAAGATTTTACAGCCTGATGCCAAAATCAAAGAGCTCAAAGAACAAGCTTATCTGGAGATTGAACAATCCCTCACCGAGTCTACTAAATAATCAACGATACAAGTAGATGAAAGAAAACAGAGAAAATATAAAAGCCTTCCAATCAAACTATTATAGTATCAAAATATATTATTAATTCTTTTCAGGAACTTAATAGAACTTTTAAGTATTTTTGTTTCATAATTATTAACTCAAAATTAACATCCATTAATACATGACAACACAAAAAACCAATTGGGGACAGTTTGTTCCGCTTGCTACAGTTTTTTTCTTCTGGGGTTTTGTTGCAGCCAGCAACGATATATTGATCCCGGTTTTCAAAGAAGCTTTCCATCTGACTCAAAGCCAAAGCCAATTGGTTTCTGTCGCTTTTTATGTGGCGTATACGGTAGGTTCTCTTATTTACATGTTTATCTCCAAAAGCATGAAGAGAGACCTTATCAACAAAATTGGATATAAAAACGGGCTGATAGTAGGACTTTTGATATCCGCATTCGGAACACTTCTGTTTTATCCCGCAGCCAATACCGGATCTTTTATATTGATGATTTCCGGATTGTTTATAGTTGGGCTTGGATTTTCTTTGCAACAGATTGTTGCCAACCCATTAGCTATAGAAGTAGGACCTTCCGAAACCGGTGCTCAAAGGCTGACGATGGCGGGCGGAATCAACAATTTTGGCACAACCATCGGGCCGCTAATTGTATCTTTTGCCATTTTTGGTTCAGCCTCGACCGCTAACACAACGGCAAGTATAGAAAGCGTAAAAATCCCTTATCTTATTTTAGGCGGTGCATTTGCTCTGGTAGCATTGCTGTTAAAATTTTCATCTTTACCACAAAGGACTGAAGTAAGCACCGAAAATACCGAAGATGCCACACCTGGTGAGCATCGCACATCAGCGCTCAAATATCCCCAGCTCGTACTTGGGATGTTTGCTATTTTTGTTTATGTAGGTGTGGAAGTGTCTACAGCCAGCAATCTACCGGCTTATATGGAAAAGTCTTTGGGGTTTTCTACCAAAGATGTCGCACCTTATGTATCTCTCTATTGGGCGAGTCTTATGATTGGCCGATGGACAGGTGCTGTAGAAGCATTTGATATTTCCGGCGGGTTCAAAAAAATACTGAGGTTTTTGGCGCCTTATTTGGCATTTGGTGTATTCCTGCTTGTTAATGCTATTGCACAGCATGATCTTAAACCATTCTACATCTATCCATTCGTCATTCTGGTTATGATTACCGCAGATGTCCTAAGCAAAGGTAATCCGGCAAGAATGCTGTTGATTTTCTCTCTTGCCGGTATCCTGGCACTTGTCCTTGGGATGACTACAGATGGCATGTTATCCGTCTATGCCTTTACCAGCGTAGGTTTGTTTTGCAGTACACTTTGGCCATGTATCTTTGCCCTGGCTGTCAATGGGCTTGGAAAACACACCAATGAGGGTAGCAGCATGCTGATTATGATGATTATGGGTGGTGGTATTATCAGCTGGCTGCAAGGTTATATTGCAGATCTTACATCCATCCATAGCAGTTATATTGTAGGTGTTGTCTGTTTTGCTTACCTTGCATTCTATGCCGTAAGAGTCACCCAAATCCTCAAGGCGCAGGGCATTAGCCTGGACAAAGAAAAATTATCAGGAAGTGGACATTAGAAATTCTAAATTTTTTAAAATTAAATATTGGGCAATCATCTTGGTTGTCCAATTTTTGTTGTTTTACATCTTGTCCAGATTTGGTTTTGCCATCCACCTTTTTTCTAATTTGTTTGAATGGAAAAAAAAGCTCCACATCAGTTTGTTTTCAGCAATAAGCTGGTCAGTCGGAGATGTAATCTATATTGCAGCTACATTGCTTTTCTTTTATTTGCTGCTCAGGCTGATTATAACAAAAAAGGCCGTTTTCCTAAAGTATATTTTGATAACTGCCAATATTACCTACTTTGTTTATCAATGTTTTTGGGGGATGCTATACTTTCAGCAACCTGTGATAGAAAAACTCGGAAATAAAAAGATATCAGAAGAAGCCATTCAGAAACTGGCTGTCAAATATCTTTATTTATGCAAGGCTACCAGAGAAAAACTTAGTGAGGATGATCATCATAAGATTAAGATTGATAATGTGCGCCAGCTGGAAACGGAAATTATTGCACAGCAAAAAAATCTCCCGCAGTTCATCAATAAAAAAATTGCCGTAAGCAATATATCTGTTAAGCCAAGTCTTTTTGATTCGTTGATGAATAAAACAGGTATCTATGGTTATTATAACCCTTTTACGGCAGAAGCGCAGTATAACCCCAATATCCCAGCTTCGCAATTACCTTTTACCCTGGCACATGAGATGTCTCACCAGTTGGGATATGCCCGTGAGCAGGAAGCCAGTTTTATAGCCTATCTGTGTGCCAGAAACTCAGCAAACAAAGAACTGCAGTACAGCGTGCAACTCTATGTCCTGAAAAGCCTTTTGAAAGCTCTTGCTGTTAAAAATCCCGCCTTTGTAAAAAATATCCTGGAGCAATATTCACCAAAAATGAAACTGGACAGGTTGTATGAGCAAAAATTCTTTATCAGTAATGAGGGAATTGTCAGTGACTTTTTTGGTATAACCAATGATCTTTTTCTGAAATCTAACCAACAGGCCGGCAGTGTCACTTATTCTTACTTTATCCATCTGGTACTGTTATACGAGTTATAAAAAAAAAGAATCGCACAAAAAGTACGATTCTAAAAACACAAATGATGAAAAAAAATTTATTGCTTTTGAGTGATTGTCTCAAACGCCGCGTAAAAATACAATAATTGTATATATCAACCAAACTAATATCAATTTTTGCGAAGAAAAAAGGCAAGTAAACTGTTAATCAGTTGTTTAAATTTTATTTTTTGTCAAAAAATAAAATTTAAAATTACAAAAAGTACTCCATGAGATAATCATCCATCACATAACCACTGCCAATATCAAAAACCGCCTCATCATAACTACTGAAGCCCTGCGATTCATAAAATTTTTTAGCCCTGTTATTCTTATTAACTGTGAGGATGATCCGGCTGTCACCATTTTTGATTGTTTCCTGTTTTAGGAAATCAATAGCTGATGTTCCCAGCCCTTTTCCTCGGGCTTCTTCCAGAAAATAAAGCCGATGAAGCTTTGTAACATCAGTCTCATAATGCTTTTCATATCCCATAAATCCTAATGATTCCCCGTCTGATTCTATCAGATAGTAATAAAAATTAGGATTCCGGAAATGTTGTTCGAGTACATCCTTTGCGTACATCAGTCCCAACATATAGCTGATCTGCCGCTGATCCAAAATATTAGAGTAAGTAGCATACCAGGATTTTTTTGCAAGATCCTGAATTGTTGCAATGTCTTTTTCTAAGGCTTTTCTAATCATTTTAAAAAATTTCTTTGATAACTTCCAGGGATTTGGGTTCTCTAAAATCTGAAAGGTGATAATGTAAATAAATCATAACCGAATTAAGAAAATCCTGCCTCATGCTGCGATCCATCTGTATGCCATAGGCGTCGGGTGAAAGCAAAAGAAATTTCCACACCGCAGAAACCTCCCTCCCAAAGTCACGATGTGATTCTAAGGCTTCAAATGTACCGGTTTCCGGATTCAAGAATTGATTATCAGAAAAAAGAGGCTGCAGACCAAGCCTCTTTATCAGCAAAAATGTGAGAACCAGATGAGAATGGAAATTGTCCACCTTCAGATGGTCAAGAAATATGGTAATCTCCTGATAAATCTCCTGATTTTGATTTTCATTCCTTAATATTTGATTCAAGAGATCTGCTGCAAAAAAAAGAATGGTATTTTTTCTGATATCTGAAGTAAATCCTGTTTTGCCTGTTTGTTCAATCTTCAACACATTTTGTATAGATTTTTTTCTATCCGAAACCTGCATCTGGATCTCACTAAGCGGGAAAAGAAATGCTTTTTTTTTATTTTTTGGTGCATAAATCCCTTTGGCAAAAAAGCTGGTGTAGCCACTCTCTTTACAAAAGCAATGGAGAACCGCATCGTGATCTCCATATTTTATATAAGACAGTAAAAAAGCCTGTTGTGTCATTATTCTTAATTAACGACTGCAATTTTAGCTGTTGCAGTATCTGTACCGTCTTCGTTTGTCATCAATACATAATACACACCAGAGGCTACTCTTACACCTCTCTGATTTGCAAGGTTCCATTCATAATAGCCACTGTTGGCTACTGCAGAATGCACAAGATTTCCTGCAGCATCGGTTATACGGATATTAGTTTTTTGTGCCAGACCGCGGATTCGGACATTGCCCTTGTACTGTGCATATATCACAGGATTGGGATAAACGAGTACATTTCCAAAATTAGAAGTGACATCAGTTACATCTCCCTGGAAAGAGACCACGCCGTCTAATGTTACAAAATAAACCTTCCCTGATTTCTCATCAATCTGTATATCCGTAACGGTATCGTTGGGTAAAGGTGAATTATTTTTGGTGAAATGATAGATGGTCTTGTCGCCATTGGAACTGATATAGAATACACCTCCACCATCAACCGACACCCATTTCTGATTGCCAGAATCTACTGTGATCTGTAAAATACTGGAATCCCGAAAAAGTTCCTCATCCAAACCATTATCTGTGACCACTATGTTATCTGTCTGAGGACTGCTCTCCAAAATCGCAGACTTGGGGTTTGAGAGAATCCGTAATCCCAGTCTGGTACCAATCCAAATATCATCATTTTTGTCCACTGCTGCTGAAAAACATACGTTGGATGGCAGATTATTACTTGTTGTCAAAAACTTAAATTTATCATCTGAGGTATTAGATATTGTATTATTATAATCATAAATTGCCATCCCGGTTAATGGAAAAGGAATGTATAAAATACCTTCCTTGGTTACAGGTTTCTGTGCCCTTTCGGCTACATTCAGGCTTTTTAATACAAAATTGTCGGCACTTCTATCAAGATAATAGTATCCTGTATTAGTAGTATTATTTACAAAAGCAACGGAACAAATCAAATTATTAGAACTATCAAAAACACAACCGGCTGGCCTATTGTAAGTGCCATCAGTATTAATTAAATACGCCTTAGATAATTCATCATTTACCATTTTATAGATCCCTTTTTCATTTCCACCAACATAATTGCAGAAAAAAACCTGCGATGGATCAGCCGGGTTTGGCGTTACATCCAAAACATTAAAATTTGTGTTGATTTTGAAATATTCAGGATAGATCCAACTACTTCCATTATAATGATAATAGCCGAGATTGTTTGTGTTGGGATTACTATACTTAATTCTTTGTCCTGGTGATATCCATACCTGTCCGTTGAGTACAGCAATTTTATAAGAGATATTATTGTAAGGGCCATCAGGCTTATAAATCTTTTTCTGCTCATCGTATATACCAGATAACTGAGTCCCTGTATATAGCCTGTCAGCATATAGATAGGCGGTATTAATGAGTTCACCCGCGTCAATCTTCTTTTGCAGAGCACCATTAGAAGAATACACATAGGCCTGCGTATTGCCAGCAATAATAATATTATTGTTAACAATCTTAATATCTCTCACAGCATCAAAACTGCCAGGGATCTGCTGCAAAGATGCCGGCGTACCGTAATAAACCTGATTAGTTCCTGCAGCTACCATATAATCCTTATAATCAATTATCTTATAGCTGCCTGTTCCAATACTGCCCCATGAAGTTGCGGAAAACACAGAGAATGTAGGATTAATCTCATGGTATTTGATTCCGGAATCTGTCGCCACATACACCGTATTGTCTTTGATAACCGCAGCATTGGCAGTAAGATAACCAGATCCGGTAACAAAAAATGCAGTATCTCCAAACTCCTTTTTAGGAATGTTAAAAACAGAAACACCATACCCGGTTGAGATAATAGCGCGGTCACCGGTAATTGCAATGTGATTAATTTTTTTGGAGCCATTATAGCTTGTAGCCAATGGGATATCCACAATATAAAAAACGCCATTAGGCGTGATAACATCCATAGAACCATCATAATATCCTACAATACCAGTTTGTGTGGATGCATTATAATCGAAGGCGGAAATTTTGACATCATGAAGGCCATTGCCCTTTGTCAGCTTTTTGATCTCGCCACTGTTTACATTATAATAAAAAACGCCGTTCTCAGTAGCTGCTACAAGCCTTTCAGCGTCTTCCCTTATGCATTTTACATTGTTAAAAGAGAACAAATCACTCCATTTCCCGGAGTTCTGTGCCTGATATAGTAGGACTGACATAACAGCCAATATTGATAAAATTTTCTTCATCCTAAACAATTATGCTATCATCTATTAACTGATTATTCCACGAAATATTTTTTATGGTTTTATTTTTATCAAAAAAGAAATCCAATCTCCCCAAAAGAATCCCGGCCCAACCCACCTGATTGACAATCACATTTTTGTGTTCTTTATTTTTAAAAATAAGAGGTTCTTTCAAGAAAGTGTGGGTATGACCGCCAAGAATGAGATCTATCCCGGACGTCTTAGCCGCCAGATGTTTGTCGGATATTTTTTCGGGCTCATCCTGATAATCAAACCCTATGTGAGACAGGCAAATTACCAGGTCACACTTTTTATCATTCCTAAGAAAATCCGCAAAATGTTGCGCAACTTCTATAGGATTGTTATACACTGTTTCTCCATAATTCTTTTTACCAACCAAGCCATCAAGCTCAATTCCTACTGCAAAAATCCCTACTTTGATCCCATCTTTTGTAAATATTTTGTACGGCTCTGTTTTACCGTCCAGGATTGTATTTGTAAAATCATAATTAGAGCAAATGAAAGGGAATTTAGCGTTAGGCAAAATCTTGAGAAAACCTTCCAGACCATTATCAAAATCATGATTTCCCATTGTTGAGGCATCATACTGCATCATGCTCATCAATTTGAACTCCAGCTCACCTCCAAAAAAGTTAAAATAGGGTGTCCCTTGGAAAATATCACCGGAGTCCAGCAGTAGCACATTCTTTTCCTGCGAACGTATTTTTTTTATTAATGACGCTCTTCTCGCAAACCCGCCCTGATTAGGATTTTTGGTGTAAGACGCATCAAAAGGTTCTATCCTGCTGTGCTGGTCATTGGTATGAAGAATGGTTAATTTATAGGATGACCCGGCTGTAAAATCAACAGAATTTTCCGCTAAAAGAAGATTGGGTGCTAATGTCAGAGCTAGGCTTCCACCACCCATATATTTTAAAAACTCTTTTCTATTCATAAGTTCCACGGTATCTGCTAAGTTACTCCTCTACTTTTTTGTTTTTGAAAATCAATCTTATATCATCCGGCGCCGAAATGTTGGGATTTTGTTTAAATTTTTCTATAAAAAGATCCCGCATTTTGATACCTGTCGCAATTAGTTTTCCTTTTCCGAAAAAAGCCATATTATCGCCACCCATTGCCAGATAATCCGAGGTTGCAATATAATAATCCTTATTATAATCTACCGGTTTCCCATTGATGAGCTTTTTAGAAATCGATTGATTATCGGTCTCAATAATCAGATGGGAAACCGGATTGTTTTTTTGGGTGGCCAGGTAATAATCAAAAAGGCCTTCCACATCTTTACCATGCAATTTAACGATTACAATTTCATTTTCAAAGGGCATTACTTCGTAGATCTGTTTGGTGAGAATATCACCTTTTGGGATAATCGTCCTAATTCCGCCAATATTGATAACGGCCGCATCTACCGGTGGCTGATTATTTTTTTTTGCCCATTCATCGGCTCCTTCAAAAGTGTAATCAGCTAACAGACTGCCGAGATTGCTGTTATCTCCCGACTTGTTAAGTTCTGTATCTGTATGGGATATTTTGGTATTCATTTTACCCTCAAGCTCATGTTTGTAAGGCTGGATGATTGCGTCCATCGCCTCATCGTCTGTAAGACTATCGGTAATATAAATATTTTTTTCTGTATGTACAGAGGCCAGATTAAGAGGGGCTTTACAGCCCATCATAAGGACAGCTATAAGGCCTAAGCCTGATATTCTATTTTTCATCTAAAATTAATGAGATACAAAGCTAATAATTAAACTGATAATGTTTGTGAGATTACAGAAAATTAAAAAACATCCTAACCAATCAAAACTATTTTTTATCAGGTTTATGCTCATTGTTTGCCGCATTCTGCAACTGAGAATTATAGATAATAAGTTCTTTATTATTTACGGTTGATTCATCCAGAAGAATATATATCTGGGGATATTTTGTCATAATAATGTAGGCGTTGATAAACCCGCTTTGCACATAAGGGTTATTATACCTTACTATTTTATTGGTTAAAGGAATTTTATAACCATTATCTTCATGATCGCCAATGTCATCAAAAAAATATTTTTTATTTCCAATATCTCCTTGTTTTTTTTCTACCTCATATTTTTGAGTAAGATAAAATTTGGGGATTTTTATGGCATAAATGGTATTGAAAACGAATGAAAATACAGCCGTACAAAATATGACTTTTTCATTATATTTCTCTTTATAATAAATGAAAATGAATACATAGAAAAAACAGAAAGAGCCTTCACAAAGTATCCGCATGTCCATATTATCAATGCCCTGATAAAAAGACGAAAGGAAAATCAACAGCAGATAACTAATACCGATAAAAATTATCAGTCCGTAAAAGTAAAAATCCCTTGTTTTCCTAAAATAATTTTTACTGATCTTTACAAAATACCCAATGGATATGAAATTAATAATCAATAAAAACAGTTCTACAGCCAAAGCGCGCGGTGTTAATTTTACTGATTTGATTGCCAGTACCGGGTTGAAGGCATTAAAAAGACCAAATACAGCTATATAAAACTCCTCTGTAAAAAGCTTAAGATCAGACGGGTTTCTAAATCCTTCTCCCATTACATCTCCAAAGTTCAGGTAATTAAACAAGGCATATAGAAATATCCCGGCTCCTGAAAAAAACAAAAACCAAAAATATGACGCTTTGAAAAACGCGACGTTTTGTTGTTTTAACTTAGAAAAATAATAAAATACATAATAAATGCATAAAGCAAAATAGATATATAAAGCGGAATACCGAATGCTGAAAAGCAAGATCATTAGAAGAGATCCCGCTAATACCAGTTGTTTTCTCTTTTGCCCGTAAAAATATTGATACAAGATGTAAAATAAAAAATACATCAGGCACAGGAAAATCCCCTCTGAAAGAATATTGAAATACGAGTAAATAAAAATCTTGGCACAAAGCAAAATAACAGTTTCCTTAAAATGAAAACTTTTCAGGTAGGCAAAAAGGCCAATCGCCGTAAAACATAAGATATTAATAAGCCTGCCAGCCCAATAATAATCACCGGTAATGGTATAAAACGCTCTCAAAAAAAATGGATAACCAAGAGGATACAGGCTCCATTTAACATCCGGCAAATAATAAGCAAGCCTTACATAATGCTGTATGTCACCTATTAACCCACCATTTGGAATAAAGAGTGGCGAAATGATAACATTGAGAATTAATATAATCCACAGGAAAGTATAGCTTTTTGTCTTCATCAATTAGTTTTTTACAAAAATATAGAAAGTCTGGCAATACTCTAAGTAAACAGTAGCATCTCTTATGATTATTTAAAAAATTTCATTTACATAAAACTTACTTCACTCGCCAAAAAAACAATCCTCTATGCCTAACATTCTAATGAAAAACTTTAACTTTGGGAAATTAATTTTTTATAAAAATGGCTCAGTTAAAAGGCGTGGGTGTAGCTCTGGTAACACCTTTCAACGAAGATCTTTCTGTAGATTACGATTCTCTTACCAGATTAATTGATTATAATATAGATAACGGCACCAACTTTCTTGTCGTATTGGGAACCACAGCAGAAGCTGCAACACTTTCTAAGGAAGAGAAAGAAAAGGTCATCGCTCATATCACTAAGATTAATAACAACAGGCTACCATTGGTTCTTGGCATTGGCGGGAACAATACTGCCGAGGTGGTGAAACAGATCAAAGAAACGGATCTGTCAGATTTTGATGCTGTATTATCCGTATCGCCTTATTATAACAAACCAAATCAGGAAGGTCTTTACCAGCATTATAAAGCCTTGGCAGAGACAGGAGCTAAGATTATCATTTATAACGTACCTGGCAGAACAGGCCAAAATGTGGAAGCCTCTACAACGCTGCGTCTGGCAAATGAATTCCCTAATCTTTTTATGATTAAAGAAGCAGCGCCAAACATCCTGCAATATTTTGATATCCTGAGACAAAAACCAGAACATTTCTCGCTGATGTCCGGTGATGATGAGTACACACTTCCGGTAACACTGGCTGGTGGGGATGGTGTCATCTCTGTGATTGGGCAGGCCTATCCCAAAGAGTTTTCTACGATGGTAAAACTGGCTCTCAATCGCGAAGTGGATGAAGCTTATAAAATTCATAACGTAATGGTAGAAATCACACGCCTGATTTTTGCAGAAGGCAATCCTTGCGGCGTAAAAACCATACTTGCAGAAAAAGGAATTATCAAGAATTATCTCCGTCTTCCTTTGGTTGCAGCATCAGAAGGACTGCAGGACAAGATTAGACAGCAGATGCAAAAGCTTGCTAACTAAAACAAAAAAGGTTCAGAAAACATATCTGAACCTTTTTTACTAATCTATCTGAATTTTGTAAACATCAGAAGCATTTCTGCTGATGCCTTCCCGGAAAAATCCTCCGGACTGTGGAATATATTCGATAAAATCGAAAACCGTACAATCCGACGGCAAACCAGAAAAAACAAGGGTAAACCAATACTGCTTTCCAAAAGGAAGATCTGTCCATTCCGGATAAAGGCTGATATTTTCACAGTGGATCAATTTAGAAATATGGTTGGAATGCCTGTCTACAAGATAGGTAGAAGACCAAATCCTAATTTTCTCTTCCAGATGGACATCTGACTTATAACCACAGTGTAAAATAACCTGCTTCTCCTGCACTATTTCAGCTTGCAACTGTAGCAGAAGTTCATCAGCGATGACAGGTTTTACAATGGTTTCTTCCATTATCACAATTATCTAGTATTGTAACTCCAGCTTTTCTTTGGAATAGGTCCGGATTGTATTAATCAGTTCCGGATGTTCGGCCAGCTTTTTACCATAACTAGGGATCATTTCCAGAAGTTTTTCGTGCCATTCTGTTTTCAGTTTGTCACCAAAACATTTTTCCAAAACCATAATCATCGCAAATGCAGAAGTACTTGCGCCCGGCGATGCGCCAAGAAGTGATGCAATATTTCCATCTTTGTTAACGACTACTTCGGTCCCAAATTCCAGCCTGCCGCCTTCAAATCGGTCACGTTTGATAATTTGCACACGCTGTCCTGCATGTTTCAGTTCCCAATCATCTTCTTTAGCATCAGTTACAAAATCCCGCAGGTGAGACATTCTTTGAGATTTGCTCATGGTAACCTGCTGAATAAGGTATCTTGTAAGAGGCATATTGTGCCACCAAGCACCAAATAATGAACGGATATTTTTGAAATTGATACTTTCCGGAAGATCAAGATAGCTGCCTTCCTTAAGAAATTTGGTTGAAAAACCTGCAAATGGGCCAAAAAGCAAAGCCTTTTTACCGTCAATAATCCGAAGATCCAGATGCGGAACAGACATTGGCGGCGCGCCTACTGTAGCCTGTGTATAAACTTTGGCGTGATGTTTCTCTACCAATTCGGGATTGGTTGTTACCAGCCACTGCCCGCTCACCGGAAAACCACCATAACCACGGCTTTCCTCAATCCCGGAACTTTCCAACAACGGCAACGCATAGCCACCCGCACCAATAAACACAAAATCTGCATGTATTGTCTGTTTATGGAGATTCTTTCTGTCGTTCACCTTCATCTCCCAGCCACCATGGCCATCTGCATTGATATCCTTCACCTCGTGATAAGTAAACACTTCTACCGATTCTGTACTATCCAGATGTTGTATCAGTTTGGTAGCCAACATCCCAAAGTCTACGTCGGTACCCATGTCCATCTTGGTAGCGGCTAATTTATCGGTAGCCATTCTCTTCTGCATCATCAGAGGAATCCATTCGTTGAGTTTGCCGTGGTCGTCACTATATTCCATCCCCTGGAATAATGGAGATTGCTGCAGGGCCTGATGCCTTTTTTTAAGAAATTCTACATCCTTTTCCCCAAACACAAAGCTCATGTGAGGACAGGAGTTGATAAATTCTTTTGGGCTGTGTATAATGTTTTTATTAATTAAATAAGACCAAAACTGTTTGGAAACCTCAAACTGTTCTGCAATATACTCGGCCTTCTTTATATCGATTTTACCATCTTTTTCCGGCGTATAATTCAGTTCACAAAAAGCGGAATGTCCTGTTCCTGCATTGTTCCAGGCAGAGGAGCTTTCTTTTGCAACCTCGCCAAGTCTTTCAAAAATTACAATTTCCAGATTGGGGTCAAATTCATGAAGCATTGTTGCCAATGTTGCACTCATGATACCACCTCCAATTAACGCGACGTCATATTTTGGTTTAGGAGTCATATCTTGTTTAGATTTTTGCAGATACAAAATTACTCATTAATGTCAATTTTAACACGATTTTGCACGTAAAAATCCATCTAAATATGAATAATTTTCAAATTAAATCTCAAAACCTATTCTGAAATTTATATTTATTAATTTTGCAGCAGCTTTGGAAAATCAAAGCTTAAAAAATGAAAGCGCTAAAAACACTCAACCCATATTTCTGGAAACACCGATCGTTACTTTTCTTGGGATTCTTATTCATTGTCCTGAGCAACTTTTTTGCGATCTACAAGATCCAGTATATTGGGCAAACCATCAATATTATCGAGAAGAATTATTCTACACTGCAACTGTCGCCCGATCTTAATATTATTGATAACATAAAGAACAACTGGACTTATTTCCGGATTATTTTTATCAATTCGGGGATATTGATTGTCTGCTCACTCCTTTCCGGTTTTTTTACTTTTATGATGCGCCAGACGATTATAGTAGCTTCACGAAGGATAGAATATGAGTTAAAAAACAAAATTTATCGGCATTATCAGGAGTTATCTGTAACCGATTATAAAAAGACGACGATTGGCGACCTTCTCAACCGATTGAGTGAGGATGTTGTTGCCATACGGATGTATCTGGGACCAGGCGTGATGTATGTGGTCAATCTCATTATCCTGTTGATCATCACCAGCGTCTATATGTTTATGACCGACCTGCAGATGACGCTTTGGACACTTATTCCTCTGCCTATACTCTCTTATGGTATTTATAAAGTAAGCGATATTATCAACAAAAAATCGAAAATAATGCAGAAGAGCCAGTCTGCGATTTCAACTTTTGTACAGGATAGCTTCTCCGGGATCCGCGTGGTTAAGTTTTTCAGCAAAGAGCGGTACATCGAAAAAAATTATGGTATCAAGGTTAAGGATTATCAGGACAAAGCCCTGGATCTTGCCCGTACCGAGGCTTACTTTTTTACCATTATTATTTTTGTTATCGGCCTTCTGAATGTTGCCATACTCTACATCGGCGGACAAAAATATATTGCCGGGGAAATGAGTGTGGGGACGATCGCAGACTTTTTCATGTACATCAATATGCTTATTTTTCCGTTTTCTATGCTGGGTTGGGTAACATCAGTCAACCAGAGGGCAGAAGCCAGTATGCAGCGTGTGAATGAATTTTTGGACATGAAGTCTGAGATTATTAATACCAACGGCGAAACCTACCCCATAACCGGAACAATCGAATTTCGCAATCTGAGTTATACTTACCCAAATACTGGCATCAAAGCTTTGGAAAATCTAAGTTTCAAAGTAGATGCCGGGAAATCATTAGCCATCATGGGGAAAACAGGAAGCGGCAAATCTACAATCGCCCAATTAATTTGCAGGCTTATTGATCCTGATGAAGGTGAAATATTGATCGATGGAAAGAATCTGAAAGACCATAATCTGCAATTGTACAGAGACCAGATTGGTTATACGCCACAGGAGAGTTATCTTTTCTCTGACACCATAGAGAACAACATTGGCTTTGCTGTAGATCACCCATCACATCATCTGGTGGTAGAAATGGCGAAAAAAGCGGATGTCCACAAGAATATAGAAGAGTTTAAAAATAAATATAACACCATGGTGGGAGAACGCGGTGTAATGCTCTCCGGAGGCCAGAAACAAAGGATTTGCATTGCACGGGCAATGATAAAAAAACCTAACATCCTTATTTTCGACGATTGCCTCTCTGCCCTGGACACAGAGACAGAAGAAAATATCCTGCAAAATATAGATAAGGATATAAAAACCACCACATCTATTATAATAACTCACAGAGAATCAAGCGCAAAAAGGGCAGATCATATACTTCACCTGAATTAATTTTTATTAAATCACTTATCACATTTTATCAAAAATTTAAGAAAAACCGGTATTTAGCATCTTTTTTTAACAAAATATTTTGAAATTCCGATAATTCTGTTATATTTGTTAATACAGATTTCTAAAAAATATTTAACAATGAGTGAATTTAAGGAACGACATGAGAATGAGATTTTCACAAAGGTGTTGAAAGCAGGCAGAAGAACATATTTCTTTGATGTGCGGGAGACAAAAGCGGGTGATTATTATTTAACGATTACAGAAAGTAAAAAGAACTTCGGTGAAAACGGGGAAGCAACTTTTGAAAAACATAAAATTTATCTTTATAAAGAAGATTTTAAAAGTTTCCAGGAACTGTTCAATGAATCTACAGATTTTATCATTCAGCAGAAAGGGGAAGATGTTATATCAGAAAGACATGATAAAGACTATAAGACCAGATCATCTTATACGATTGAGTCTGATGATGAAGTCTAATATAAAAACCAAAGCGCATTATCTAGATAATGCGCTTTTTTATTAGATGAATCATGTGATACAAAATAAAAAAATCGCTTCTCTTAAGAGAAGCGATTTTTGTTGGGTGAATGATGGGTCTCGAACCCACGACCTTCGGAACCACAATCCGACGCTCTAACCAACTGAGCTACAATCACCGTTTTTGCGTGTGCAAATATATAATATTTTCTTTGTTATTAACAAATAATTCCGTCAAAATTTTTAAATGCCAGTAATTTTTCTGTGGTAAAGCCTTCTGCATACGTTACACCCGACAGCCGGCCAAGATCCTGTGCTCTGTATGTAAGGCTCTCCAAAAAATCCTTGGTTGCAATAGGTGTGACAGGTTCATCAGAATTGGGATCATAAAACTGTGTTTTGTACGCCATGCAAGCCTCTATTTTTTGATCTAAAAATCCGGTGATATCGATGACAAAATCCGGTACAATATGCTTCCACTGGATATAATGGAAGACATGTTTGGGACGCCAAACTTCCTGAAGTGCTCCTTCGTCATAGGTCTCGATTTTTCTAAGTCCAGACAGGAAACATGCGTCAGAGATCAGTTTTGCGGCTTTGGCATGATCCGGGTGCCGGTCGTCAATCGCGTTGGCCAGGATTATTTCGGGTCTGTACTTCCTTATCTTTTCCACAATTTTCAGTTGATACTCTTCGGAATTGTTAAGAAAACCATCCTTAAGCTTTAGATTTTCACGGACGCTGATTCCCATAATCTCAGCAGCATTTTTGGCTTCAGCAGCTCTTGTATCACGGGTTCCTCTGGTACCTAATTCGCCTTCTGTGAGATCAATGATTCCTATTTTTTTCCCCTCAGAGATTAGTTTAACAATGGTTCCGCCGCAACCAAGTTCCACATCATCAGGATGGGCACCGATTGCCAATATATCACATGTCATACTTCTGATATTTTTTACAAATTTACTAAAAACAAAGCTTCCCAATTGATGTAATCGGGAAGCTTGTATTGGTAAGATTATTATTACTTATTCAGGGCTTTCTGAAGATTGACAGCATCAGGATAAGTTGGCTCATATTCCAGAGATTTTGCAATATTTTGTTTTGCTTTTTCCGGATTAGAATCTTTCTCCATAAATGCGACAAAGAAATGCGCATAACCTAAGCTTTGCTTGTTAGCTTCCACTTCTGCAGGTTTTACAAGAGAGATAAACTTCTCATAAGATGTTTTGGCCATATCATTGTTTCCAGCCTGCTGGTACGCATATCCCTGGCTGTAATAAGCCGGTGCCCAGTCTGGTAATAAAGCGGCCATTTTACCCCAAGTCAGGATCGCGCCATTCCAGTTTTTAACTTCCTGATAAGCCTGAGCTAACTTGTATAATGCATCTGTATCCTGAGCATTGGCAGCAACTTTGGCCTTAAGCGCTTCAATTGCAGGAGATGTAGCCCCCTGATCTATCGAAGAAGCTGTAATACCGCCTTTTACTTTTGCCAGCTCCTCGTCCCAGTTAAGCGTTTCATCTTTAGCAGCTTTGGCAATTGCAATTTTCTGCTGAGCTGTAGACTCCAGTTGCGCCTTTTTAGCCGCATCTTTTTCATTCTTAGCAAGACCGGCTGCGATCAATCCTTGTAACCCTTCGTCTGAAGGCTGCAATCTGCTTTTATCAGCCTTGGACAAAAATGTAGTTATGTTCTGCTGAGCACCTGCATAATCGCCATCACCATATTGGATGTAAGCTCTTAATCTGTATTTGATTGGATCATCTACCTTGTCAAAAACAGAATCTAAAGTAGTTTTTGCATTGGCGTAATCTTCATTAGTAAAATAAAGCTTAGCAATCTCTAACTGTGTATAAGGGTCTTCGTCTGCGTATTTGGTATAATTGATAAGGTTTTGTGTAGCCTCTGCATTTTTCTGATACTTGATATTAAAACCAGCCAACGCTTTATAAGCAGGGGCATAAGTAGGGTCTACAGCTATAGCTTTATCAATATTTTCCTTGGCACGTTGCCATTGTTGTGCGGCAATCCAAAGCGTTCCCATTCTTGTGTAAACAGACGCTTTGTTCTTAGCAACCAATTCTGCTTTATCATAAGCTGACATCGCATTACCAGGATCTTTTTTTAATCTGTAAGCATCACCTAATGAGTAATAATAATTGGCAGGAACACCACCTTTTTGCGCTTTTTCTATGGCTTTATTCAAAAAAGTAATGGCAAGATCCGGTGAACTGTTTTTCTCAAATGTGGTAAGCGCCTCACCTGCACGGTAAAGAACTTCTGCATCTTTTTCTTTGGAATCTTTTACAATCTGTTGGATCTCTGCAACGGCAGATTTGTCACCTTTGCCTAGTTTTACAGTAGCCAAACCGATTTTGTTAAGGAAACTTTTAGGGTCGGCTGCCAGACCTTTGTTAAAATTGTCCTGAGCCTGTTCAAAATTGGGCTCAAATTGGGTAAGGTAAGTATTACCCAGATAAAAATAATTATTAGCGTCTTTAGGATTCTGATTAATCAGATCTGTAAAGTTTTGTTTTGCTTTAGCGTATTTTTGACTATCTACATAATTCACACCCTCCTGAACACTCTGTCCAAAAGACAGGTTTACAAAAAAACCTACTGCAGCAGTAATAGCTATTTTCTTTGATAAATTCATTATTTTCTCTATTTTCATTATTTCTTTCAAAATTAATCGATGGAATGACTGACAATATTCAGACCATTATTTTAGATAAAAAAATTTTCTGCGTTAAAAAAACATTAAAATTTACCTATCTCATTTGTACTTCTCTTTTAAAAATATTGTATGGCTGTAGCCCTTCTTTCTCTACCACAATTTGTCCTAACTGCTGACAGGAAAACCGTATAAAACCATTGCCCAATCCATAATAAGTCTCATTGGTAAGAAGGTATAATACTCTGGTAAAGGGGTAATTCATCGTCTTAAGATTATCAAGCGATGGCTCATAAACTTTGCCATTTTTGATGACTTTCAAAATCTTAAGTTCGGTTCTTAATCTTTGAGCTTCTTCTCCAAAAGGCCGGCTAATAGTATTGTAACTGATCACACCAATCTTGCCCGGGTAATTCTTCAGCTGACTCACAACATTCTCGTTACCGTTAATAATAGAAAACTTAAGGTCAGCAGGCTTTTTATTAAACTTCTGAGCAACGAAATTAAGGTTACTGGAATTGGTTCCGTCAAAGATCAGATTCTTGCTGTCGGATGTCAATTCTTTATAGATCTCATCCATTGATACAGATTCTACCGGCGAATCTTTTGGTACGACAAACAAAACGGCATCTGCAGCAAATTTGGCTGGTTGCCATGGTAGCTCCACCTTGGTGTCAAAAGCGGCTTTTTCCTGATTTGATAATTCTCTGGACATGACCACCACACGGGCTTTCTTATTAAGCAGATCCAGAAAACCAAGATCTTCTTTCTTGATAACAACATTAATCTTTGTTAACGGATTAAGCGCCATATAGCGCTCTGCCAATGCCTCTATTACACTTTTGAAAGATTCATCTGTTTCTACTGTGATTTCGCCCTTATTTGGATTATCAATGTCTTTATCTTTGGTCTTGGAGCAGGAGAAAAGGATAGCCGTAACAGCCAAAAGCACAAGGATTATTTTTTTCATTGGTTAATCGTTATTTTTTATTCTGATAATCCCTCTCACGATACGGAAGATACCGTAAGCAATAAGAAGTGCTCCCAACATGTAAGCCACATTTGGTTCAAGAATAATAATGAAAAATTTGTAAAGTATAACAACAACTCCTAAGACGATGTAGAAGAAACCTGTTAATAAAGAAAGCCAATTAAACATACTACAAATCTAATAAAAAAAGAGAAGTTAAAAAAACTTCTCTTTTATATAATACGTTACTAATTAATCTTTTATTGGAAATTCATCGTAACTGGGAATCTAAATCTAGATCTTACCGGCTGGCCGTTAACCTTACCTGGTGTCCATTTAGTTCTGATCCCTTTTACAGTTGCCTCTGCTTCTCTGTTAAAATCAGCGTTAGGACCTGTAGCTTTAACCTGGGTGATAGACCCATCTTTTTCTACTACAAAGGTAATTTCTGTTTTCAACGTCCCTTCACCTTCCAGATTTCCAGCATCAAAATTATTCTGGAACTTCGTACGGAAAGAGTTTGTACCTCCAGGGAATTCTGCAGCCTGGTCAACGGATTCATAAACCTCGTTGGTTACAGGTTTTACTTCAGCGGTTCCTGTTCTGGTTCCTGTAGATGGCGGTGGTGGTGGTGGCGTATAAGAAGGTGTTTTCACCCCTTCTTGTGCTACCAAACCTGTAGTCGTCTCCAATTGCTTTGTAATTGGCGGCGGAGGTGTCTCTATCTTAGGAACTCTCTTAGGTTCAGGAACTACGTTTTGGATAACCTCCTGCTTCTCTTCCTCTTTTGGTGGAGGTGGAGGTGGAGGAGTTTCTTCTTTCGGCTGCTCCAGGATTGGTTCTTCTTCGAGAATGTTAACCAATTTGGCATCAACTTCTGTTTTTTCCTTAGCATTCATTTGCTGAATTTTAAGGTAAATCAGAGGTGACGCTGCAAGAAGCAGAAAGAATATGGTTCCGATAATAAAAGATCTTGTAAGCAGCTTAGGATATTGAGTCCTTAAGTCATATGCTCCATACTCTTTATTTCTGTTTTGAAAAACAATCTCATCCAAAGACGGAGTGTAGTTCACATTATCTTCTGTCATTGTTAATAATTTAAAATGATATTTGCAGATGGATTATTGCTCTCCAACTTTTCTCTTATAGATAGCCAGTTCCCACGGTTTGATATCAGTAACCCCATATCTTTCGTTTTTGGTAATAGCCATCTCATCAAGAATGTCTACAAAATTCTTATATACGGCATCGTCGGTTGGCTTGATAATGACAGTAAATTTGTCTTTATCTGCGGCTCCGGCTTTTGCCTGCTCGATTACTTTTGTGATTCCTTCTCTGTCAAAGGTAGTTTCTAATAAAGTCTGATCATTAAGGCCCTGCTGGTCCTGCTGATGGTAAAAGACTTTGTTATCTTTTCCTATGATGATAGAAATGGAATTACTTAACTTAATCTCTGTATCCGGTTGTTTCTGTTCTTTTTTAGGTTTTGCCGGAAGACCAAGATCCATAACATTGGGTTTGCTGAATGTCGTGGTAAACATAAAGAACATTAACATAAGGAAATTTAAGTCTACCATCGGCGTCATATCTACGCGGGGGTTATGCTTTTTCGAACGGACTTTGCCGCCTTTCCCGCTATCTTCTTTTACCTGTACTTCTGCCATTTTTTATAGAATTAATTTCCTGGGTTAGTTTCTTGTGATGTGATCAGCCAAAATTTAAGAAAATCTATATCTCTTAAACCTTCAAACAATCCTTTAACCTTTGGATATTTTGTGGTTACATCGCCCTTGATTGCCAACTTATAGTTAGGATTAATCGCAAGACTCTGCTGTACCCAATCAATTAACTGCTTGTTTGTATCCTCCATAGGGACACCTTCTGTTGCTTTGAAATCTTTTTGCTTATCGGCAGGAAGATCAAGAAAGCTTTTTAATTGTCCCATAGGAACGCCTACCGCTGTTAGCTTAGAAAAAGCTACTTTTTCTGCATCGGTAAAAGTAATCCTGTATTTTTGCCCCATTCTCTCAAGAAGCTGAATTTTTTCAGTTGCATTGTCTACGGGTTGAAAATAGAATATACCGTCTTTGTTAACATTAATTATCATCAGACTGGCATCAGGAAGTAACTTTTCTGATATCGAGGAAGGCGGTTTTATCTGTTCCACGTCTGGCTTTTTGAACTGCGTTGTCATGATGAAGAACGTCAAAAGTAAGAACGTTACATCACACATCGCTGTCATATCCAAAGCCACACCGTGTCTTTTTGGTTTTATTCTCGCCATTATTTGAATACCTTAATTAACTATTTATATTATTTTCAGAATACCATCGTTGGCATTTCTACAATTTGGGGAAAGCCCCAAAGTTTTTCTATTAGTGAAATTCTGCAAAAGACTGCTGAATACTCATAGAGATCTCATCAATCTTGTAAGTAAGACCGTCAATCTTAGATGTAAAATAGTTATATAGGATAATCGCTACTGCAGAAGTACCAATACCTAGTGCCGTATTCATCAAGGCTTCTGAGATACCGATTGATAAAGCTGCTGCATCTGGTGTACCACCTGCGTTACCCAAAGCCTGGAATGATCTGATCATACCGATTACGGTTCCTAATAGTGCGACCAAAGTTGCAACAGTACCCAAAGTTGACAAGATATTCATATTTCTTTCAAGCATTGGCATTTCTAATGTTGTAGCTTCTTCGATAGCTTTGTTAAGACCAGCCATTTTCTGTTCTTTGTCCAAAGTTGTGTCATGAGCCAAAGCTTTGTAAGTTGTAAGACCTTCTTTTACAACGTTCCCGATAGAACCTTGTTGTCTGTCACATTCTTCCAATGCCTCATCTACTTTGTTGCTGTTCAACAAACTTCTTACTTTGACTACAAAATTATCCACGTTTCCGTTTCCAGCTGCTTTGCTAAGAACAAATGCACGCTCTATTGAGAAAACGATTACAATAATCATGAAAGTAATCAAAACAGGAACAAGGAAACCTCCCATGTAGATAACACCTAAACCTTGTGGTACCAATTTCTCGTGTGGGATGCTTGAAAACGCAACTGAAGCACCACCGTCTTGTGCCTCTTGCTGGAAATTCGATGGATTTCCTAAAATAAATAAATAGATTGCAATACCAACTAAAAATAAAATTGGAATAACAATCGCAGGATTAAGACCTCCCTTTTTTCTAGCAACTACTTGCTCATCTGTGTTTGAAACATTCATTTCCATATTAAAACTAAATTATAATTGTTAAATTTTATCGTGTAAAATAAAGTCAAATATTTTAAAAATGCAAAAATATTTTTGCTTTGACTTATGATTTTTTTATCTATAAAAAGACAGAACTTTAATTATTAATTAAATTAAAACAGTGTTTTTGTGAATTTATTATCTGTTTTGTGAACATTAAGAGAAATTAATTAAATTTGATTTGCATTTATTATCATTTTAATTTCCAAGCAATAGACTTTGGAGAATAATAATTTTTCTTAACATTTCCCAAGAATCACTTAATTAGCTAACAATATTAATGATTTTTTTCGGAACAAAGATGAATTTTTTCACCGAATTTGCACCCAAGATCCTTTTAACCTCTTCGTTATTCATTACAGTTTCCTCAACTTCATCTTTGCCCAGATCAGCTGCCAATTTTATCTTAAACTTCATCTTACCATTGAAACTTACAGGGTAATCTATCTCATCTTCAACAAGATAAGACTCATCCAGATGAGGAAACGCTGCAAATTCTACTGAATCGTTATGTCCTAGCAAATTCCATACCTCCTCACAAATATGTGGCGCATAAGGTGAAATAATAATTGCTAATGGTTCCAGAATGGCTCTTTTATTACATTTTAGTTTCTGTAACTCATTGACTGCTATCATAAATGATGATACAGACGTATTGAACGAAAAATTCTCGATATCGTAAACCACTTTCTTGATTAATGCGTGCAGGACTTTGTACTCTTCTTTGGTTGGCTCTTCATCAGAAACAGAGAATTGATCACCATCAAAATACAAATTCCAGAATTTTTTCAGGAAACCATAAACACCGCTTAGGCCTTGCGTGTTCCAAGGTTTGGATTGCTCTAATGGACCGAGGAACATTTCATATAATCTTAAACCGTCTGCTCCATATTCTTCACAAATATCATCAGGATTGACGACGTTGTATTTGGATTTGGACATTTTTTCAACTTCACGCCCTGTGATGTATTTCCCATCTTCCAAGATGAATTCTGCATCCGCGTAATCGGGTCTCCAGGCTTTGAAAGCTTCTGTATCTAATTCGTCGGTTGTTCCTTTTAATAATGATACGTCAACGTGGATTGCTTGAGTTTTGTAATCTTTCGCTAAATTTTTAGAAACATATTGATTGGTTCCATCAATTCTATAAACAAAAGCACTCATCCCCAAAATCATTCCTTGGTTAATCAGCTTTTGAAAAGGCTCATTTTGTTCGATATAACCTCTGTCCTTTAAGAACATATTCCAGAAACGGGAATACAACAAATGTCCGGTTGCGTGCTCACTACCTCCAATATATAAATCAACCTGCCCCCAATAATCTGACAATTCTTTTTTACAGAAAACCTCATCATCATTCGGGTCCATATATCTCAGGAAATACCAGGAACTTCCCGCCCAACCTGGCATTGTGGATAATTCTAACGGGAAAACCGTTTTGTCATCAACCAAATTGGTATCGACTACTTTCTGATTCACCTCGTCCCAGGCAAATGTTTTTGCATTGCCTAATGGTGGATCGCCATCTTCGGTTGGTAAATATTTTTCAACCTCAGGAAGCTCCAAAGGCAAAGCAGAATTGGGCAACGTGTAAGGCATTCCTTCTTTATAATATATAGGAACCGGTTCGCCCCAATATCTTTGTCTGGAGAAAATCGCATCACGTTGTCTGTAATTCGTAGTTCCGTGACCGATTCCTTTATTTTCGATTTCGGCAATTATTTTTGCTTTCGCATCATTATAATTAAGACCATTCAAGAAATCAGAATTCACACAAACCGAATCTTTAGAATCATAAGCTTCTTCCTGAACATCATTATCATTTTTAATTACATTAATGATTTCCAAACCGAATTTCTTAGCAAATCTATGGTCACGCTCATCGTGTGCAGGAACAGCCATTACAGCTCCGGTGCCGTAACCCATCAAAACATAATCCGAAATATAAACCGGAATTTTGTTCCCGGTAAAAGGATTAATCGCATAACTTCCTGTGAAAGCACCGCTCACGTTTTTCACGTCAGCCATTCTATCACGCTCTGTTTTTTTAGAAGTTTCTTCTATGTAATTATCAACCTCAGCTTTTTGTTCCTGAGTAGTTAAATTTTGAACTAAAGGATTTTCCGGCGCTAAAACCATAAAGGTCGCTCCGAAGATTGTATCAGGTCGCGTTGTGAAAACAGTTATGTGCAAAGTTTCGGATTCGGAGTTCAACGTTTCAGAACCTTGAATATTTGAACTTTGAACTTTAAATTCCACCTGCGCACCCTGAGATTTCCCAATCCAATATTCCTGAGCATCTTTCAAAGGCTGAGGCCAATCCAAAGTTTTAAGACCCTGCAACAATCTCTCGGAATAGGCAGAAATCCTCATACTCCACTGCATCATTTTCTTTTGATAAACAGGATAACCACCTCTTTCGGATTTTCCGTCTTTTATTTCGTCGTTCGCCAAAACGGTTCCCAAAGCCGGACACCAGTTCACCGTTGTTTCCGCTCTGTAAGCCAAACGATAATTCAATAAGATTTCTTCTTTTTTAATATCAGAATAAGATTTCCACTCTTCTGAAGTGAAATCCAGTTCCTCATTTTGATTCGCATCAAGACCTTCCGTTCCTTTTTCCTCAAAATGTTGGATTAAGGTTTCGATAGATTCCGCCTTATCTGTACCTTTATTATACCAAGAATGAAACAATTGGATAAAAATCCATTGTGTCCATTTATAATAGGAAGGGTCTGAAGTCCGCACTTCCCTGCTCCAGTCAAAAGAAAAACCAATTTTTCTTAACTGCTCCTCGTATCTCGTGATATTTTGTTCGGTTGTAATGGCAGGATGCGTCCCTGTCTGGATGGCATATTGCTCCGCCGGAAGCCCGAAACTATCGTAACCAACCGGATGCAAAACGTTGAAGCCCTGATGTCTTTTGTATCGCGCATAGATGTCAGAAGCAATGTAACCGAGTGGGTGCCCTACATGTAATCCTGCTCCGGAAGGATACGGAAACATATCGAGGACGTAGAATTTCGGTTTATCGTTTGAGTCGGAAGTCTTGTAAGTTTGGTTGTCTTCCCAGTATTTCTGCCACTTTTTCTCTATCTGCTGATGGTCGTAAAACATTCTATAAAGTAAGAATTAATAATGAATAATTTTTTTAAGATTCACAAAGTTAAGATTTTGAAAGCAATTCACAACTCAAAATTTTCATGTTTGCTTTTCGATAATAATAATTATTTGGGCGCCTTTATCCGCCCTCCGTTCCCGCTTTTTTTGTTATTGCGAAGCAAGCTTAGTTATCAATAGAACCATTTAGCAATCGCAATCACAAAAAAGAGCTCCACTCAGGTCGGGGCGCAGGTTTCAGCTTCGAATCAACATCCACATTTAAATACTCTTTTTGTCATTCCGTAGGAATCTAAGCAATTTGAGATTCCTACGGAATGACAAACTGTACGGAAATATTGATTATTCATTATTAAAAGTCTTTTATCTTTCATCTATTATCTTAAAGTCTATATATTTATCTTTGTAAAAAATCGCAAGTGGCGGAAATCTCAATCATCACACCATGTTACAATTCTTCAAAATATTTGAAAGAAACCATTAGTTCCGTACTTAATCAAACTTTCAAAGACTGGGAATGGCTGATTACCGATGATTGTTCAACCGACCAATCCGTAGAAATTCTTGAAAATCAAAATGACCCAAGAATCAAAGTTTTCAAAGCAGAGAAAAATGGTGGCGCCGGACATGCCAGGAATATTTCACTTAAAAATGCGACCGGAAGATTCATTACTTTTTTGGATGCCGATGACTTTTGGGAACCCAATTTTCTTGAAGAAATGGTCAACTTTATGAAATCTGAAAATACAGAACTGGCTTATTCTACCTATTCCCGTTGCGATGAAAACCTTAATCCGACAAAAATCGGCGATTTCGAGGCGGATACTATTGTCAATTTTGACAATCTTTTGAAAACATGCCGATTATCTTTGTTAGCCTCGATGTACGATTCCAAAAGAGTTGGGAAACTCTACTTCCCCGAAGGTACCAAACGCGAAGATCACGTGATGTGGCTGGAACTTCTCAAAAAAATCCCGCAAGGAAAACCTTTGAAAAAGACTTTGTCAAAATACCGGATGCTTCCCAACAGTGTTTCCAGAAACAAATCTGATGTAATGAAGGACCAATACCTGGTTTACAGAGATTATATGAAATTTTCAGCGCTAAAATCTTTGTATTATACGGCGAATTGGGCTTTTAACGGTTTCTTAAAATACTCAAAACTATTTAATTGACTTAAAATTTGGGCACCAGTAAACCATAGAAACATCATTTGCCGGATTATAGCTCAGTTATAAACAAAACTGATTTCAATCAGACAATTATATCCTATAATTCATCTCTTTTTATTAAATTTGTCCATCTTATAAAATTTAAAAAATAATCAATACAATATTATGAATCTTCACGAGTATCAATCAAAAGAGATTTTAGCAAAATACGGCGTTAACATCCAGCGCGGTTTTGTTGCAAACAATGTGGACGAGGCAGTGGCTGCTGCTGAAAAACTAACCGCAGAAACCGGTGCACAGGGATGGGTAGTAAAAGCTCAGATCCACGCTGGTGGCCGTGGTAAAGGTGGCGGCGTTAAGTTTTCCCCAACTATGGAAAAGCTTAAGGAAAATGCCGGCAACATTATCGGGATGCAGCTTGTGACACCACAAACATCTGCAGAAGGGAAAAAAGTTAATTCTGTACTGATTGCTGAAGATGTATATTATCCTGGCGAGACAGAGACGAAAGAGTTTTATGTATCAATCCTTTTGGACAGAGCTCTTGGAGAGAATACTGTTGTTTATTCTACCGAAGGTGGTATGGATATCGAGCATGTGGCAGAAGTAACGCCACACCTTATTCATAAAGAAGTGATTGATCCGGCTTACGGCCTTCAGCCTTTCCAGGCAAGAAAAATCGCTTTCAACCTTGGACTGGAAGGTAACGCTTTCAAGGATTTTGTAAAATTCATCAGCGCACTATACAATGCTTACACAGGTATTGATGCTTCTCTTTTTGAGATTAACCCGGTTCTTAAAACTTCCGACAACAAAATTATTGCGGTAGATGCTAAGGTAACTTTGGATGACAATGCCCTGTACAGACACAAAGATCTTGCTGAGCTGAGAGATAAAAGAGAAGAAGACCCTATGGACGTAGAAGCTGGCGACGCTGGCCTTAACTTTGTGAAGCTTGATGGTAACGTAGCTTGTATGGTAAATGGTGCCGGTCTTGCAATGGCGACTATGGATATGATTAAATTATCCGGTGGTAACCCAGCCAACTTCCTGGATGTAGGTGGTACCGCTGATGCAAAACGTGTAAAAACAGCTTTTGATATTATTCTTAAAGACCCAAATGTAGAAGCTATCCTTATTAACATTTTTGGTGGTATCGTAAGATGTGACAGAGTAGCTCAGGGCGTTGTAGACGCTTATAAAGAGATTGGTAAATTCCCGGTTCCATTGATCGTGAGATTGCAGGGGACTAATGCTGAAGAAGCTAAGAAATTAATCGACGAAGCTGGACTGCCAATCCATTCAGCAATTACTTTGCAGGAAGCTGCTGATAAAGTAAAAGAAGTTTTAGCTTAATCTATCTAAGATAAAAATTATACAAAAAACCGTTTCAAATGAAACGGTTTTTTATTTTGAAAGCTGTCAAAGTCTATAACTATTTTTTATCCTCCGGATTTTCCACATTGGTAATATTAATACTCGTAGGCGTTACCAGGTTAATCCCTTCTTTAGCAAGCCGGTCATTAATACTCATAATGGCAGTACTTTTCAGCGTGGCAAAATCACCACCAATCTCCAACCAAAATCTAACCCGGAGATTAAAAACACCTTGTGTAACATTGGTAAACAGAACATCAGCAGCGTCTGTCCTATCCACATGTGGCATATGTGTTATTTCATCAAGAATAACCCTTTTGGCTTTGGCAATATCCTCTCCTACTGGAATTTCAAAATCGAGGATAATCCTGCGTTGTGGCGAGGCTGTAATATTGAAAAACGCTGAATTAAAAATAACCTGATTGGGGATATAAACCTTTTTGCCATCATCTGTAATCAGTTTGGTTGTTAACAGGCCTATATCCTGCACGGTTCCGGAGTTTCCGCCAATCGTCACATAATCTCCAACCTTGAAAGCCTTATCAATACCAACCAGCATCCCCGAAAATATACTCGAAACAAGATCTTTGAGTGCCACGCCGGCAATAACACCGGCAACCCCCAAACTACCTAGGAACTTCATAAAAAACCCACTAAAGCCCATAATCTCCAGCGAGATAAACGTTCCCATAAGGATAATCAGAAATCTGAATACAGCAACCAGCGTTACTACAGAATCGTTTTTGGTTTTAGGAAATAACTTGTGGAAAAGTTTAACTGTCCATTTACTAAGGTAGGTACTGGTTGTCAGGAAAAAAAGGAAAACCAATATACCGACAATCAATCTTGGCGTTAACTCAGCAAACCGGATGTACCAGCGTTGTAAAACCGCATAAACGGTGTGTAAATATTCCATAAATATAAAATTAATAAAAAAACCGACAATTTGCCGGTTATAATATATCTAAAAAAAGATTTTAAAATTATTTTGCTTCGTTGGCAATTCTCTTAGCTTGTGAAGTTGGTAAGTAAATTTGAAATCCAACCCCAAACGTGATTCTGTGTGTATAACCAACATTACCAAACCCTGCATTAGCATCATATTTCACTAGTCCTTCTAAACCAATATTAGGCGTAATAAAGTAAGAATATCCAGGACCAAATCCAAAATTCAACCCATTAGAAGAGGCACCTCCTTTTGAAATTGAACTTCCGCCAACACCTACGTTACCTTCAAAGAACCAACGTCCGTGGTTAAGAAGATTGTCTACACCAGCTTCTCCGGGAGAAACATAATATCTACCTAAAGCACCCACATTATATTTAAATGTTGTTGCTGCATCTTTTGCACCACTAAAACCAAGATCCACATAACCACCTACAGCAACATTATCCTTAATAAAATATGCTCCTTTAGGTTGAATTGCAAAATTATATCCACCACCTTTGTTAAGCCCAAAATCAGCGCCGACTAAATTACCACCTACCATCCAGTTACCTTCCTGAATCTGTGCGTTCGCAGTTGAGAACAATCCTGCTGCTAAAACAACTGCACCAAAAAATATTTTTTTCATATCGTTAATTTTTTCGTTTTACTTTAACATTTTAACAATTTGCAAACCTTATGCCATTACACGGAAAACAGTCATGAAATTTGTTTTCTTTCAGGTTTTATGTTAAAAATCTAGGATTAATAATGACAAAAATTAACATAATATTGATGCTGATCACAAAAAAAAGCCGGCTATAAAACCGACTTTGAAATTGTTTAATATGAGTTTATTACTTGATTACTTTTTGTGTAAAAATCTGACCATCCTGATTAACACGGATCACATAAACACCTTTATTCAATTTGCTGTGATCTATCCTTATATCTGTGCCGGCGTTGTTTTCTACATATTATTACAAAAATATTGATTTTTATTGAATTATGCATCTTAATCAAAAAAGTTCCCGGCTTAGAAAAGGTTGTTTTATGAGATTTTCTCGAATATTATTAATAACTGACGTTTGTCTTCTCCCTATTTTTCTGATTAATCCTGAATTTTCTTAACTTCATACCATCAATAAAAAAGTAAAAATTAAAATCAAACATTATGAAAAAATTTGAAAACAAAGTAGTTTTGGTAACAGGCGCAGGCGGAGGGCTTGGCCATGCGATTGCAGTGGCATTTGCCAAAGAAGGCGCAAAATTGGCTCTGGTAGATCTGAAGGAAGAATTCCTGAACAAAGTAAAAGCCGATGTAGAAGCACTTGGCGCAGAAACACTAACATTTGGTGGTGATGTCTCTGATTACGAAACGGTAAGAAATATTTTTCAGGACACGGCAAAAAAATTAGGTTCTGTGGATGTGGCTTGTAATAATGCAGGCGTCGTAGGCATTGGAAGTATCGAAGAACTGACCACCGAAGAATGGGACCGTGTGTTGGGTATTAATGCGAAAAGTGTTTTTGTCTGTACAAAAGCTGCCTTGGAAGTGATGAAACCGCAAGGTGCCGGCGCGATTATTAATACCGCATCTATCGCCGGCAAAATGGGCATGGCGCACTTGTCTCACTACGTGGCTTCCAAATTTGCAGTGATTGGGTTTACCAACAGTATCGCCAAAGAAGTGGCAACCACAGGGATTACCGTGAATGCCATTTGCCCGGGCATTATCGGGACCGGAATGTGGCGTGGCGAAGGCGGCATTGCCGACCGATGGAAAAAAGAAGGCGAAACCGAAGAACAATCTTGGGAAAGAAATATAAGTTCACTGATTCCTCAAGGTGTAGATCAAAGCCCGGAAGACATTGCGCAAGGCGTTCTGTTTTTGGCAGAAGCCAAACACGTTACCGGTCAGGCATTGGCTGTAGATGGCGGTATGACGATGTAAATTATCAACTAAGTCTATAAAAAAATCGGGTTGCAATGAGCTTCCCGATTTTTTTTTTTTAATTTTTAAAGGGATTATTCTCCGAAAGCCCTTTTCAGCAAGCTTTCCACTTTTGGCTCACTGCCACGGAAGTTTTTGTACAGTTCCATCGGGTCTTTTGTTCCTCCGGAAGACAGGAGTATTTTATATTTCGCAGCAATTTCAGGATTGAAGATTCCGTTTTCTTTGAAATACTGAAATGCATCGGCATCCAGAACCTCAGCCCATTTGTAGGAATAATATCCTGCCGAATAGCCACCCTGGAAAATATGGGAAAAACTTGGGCTAGCCGCAGTTTCCGGATTACTTGGGTAGAGATTGGTGGCTTTGGTTTCTTCGGTTTCAAAAGTTTTGATGTCCGAAACTTTATCAGATTTGGTATGATAAGCCATATCCAAAAGCCCAAAACCAAGCTGTCTCATCGTCTGATAACCTTCCATAAACGACTTGCTTTGCGACAGTTTTTCGATTTTTTCGTCTGGCAGGATTTCTCCGGTTTGGTAATGTTTGGCAAAAGTTTTCAGGAATTCGGGTTCGTAGCAGAAGTTCTCCAAAAACTGGGAAGGTAGTTCCACAAAATCCCATTTAACCGATGTTCCGGAAAGATTAGGATATTGGGTGTCTGCTAAAATACCGTGAAGCGCATGCCCAAATTCGTGGAACAAAGTTGTCACTTCGTTGAAAGTCAATAAACTCGGTGTATCTTTTGTCGGTTTTGTGAAGTTGCAAACCACTGAAATATGTGGCCTGGAGTTTTCACCGTTTTTTTTGTACTGATTTTTATAGCTCGTCATCCAGGCTCCGGCACGTTTCCCTTTTCTTGGGTGATAATCGGCATAAAGCAGAGCTTTGTAATTGGTTGATGGTTGATAGTTGTCAGTTGTCAGGCTGAGGTTCTCGAAGCCTTTTTCTGTACTTCCATCTTCTAACTTCCCACTTCCAACCTCAACAATCTCATAAGTTTTAACATCCTCGTGATATTTCTGAATATCATCAATTTCTTTAAATTCCAGTCCAAACAATTTTCCGGCTAATCCGAAAACCGCTTCCTGCACTTTCTCCAGTTGGAAATAAGGTTTCAGCTCTTCATCGTTGAGATCAAATTTTTGTTTTCTTAATTTCTCAGCGTAAAAAGCGTGATCATAGCTTTGCAAATCCTCAATTCCGTCGGCTTTTGCCAGAGATTTCAATTCCTCAATTTCTTTTTGAGCATAAGGCGTTGCTTTTTCCAAAAGTTCATTCAGGAAATTGAACACTTTTTCGGGCGATTGTGCCATTCTCTCTTCCAGAACAAAATCGGCGAAATTTTTATAACCCAGCAATTCCGCTTTTTCCTGACGAAGTTTTACGATTTCTTTGATGAGGTTCTGATTGTCGAATTCTCCACCATCAAAGGATTTTTTCCCGTTAGCCAGAGCTAATTCTTTTCTCAGTTCACGGTTTTCTGCATACGTGATCGCCGGCAGATAACTTGGATATTGGAGCGTAATGACATAACCATCCAAACCTTTTTCTTTCGCATCTTCTTCGTATTGATGAAGAATAGCTTCCGGAATTCCTTTCAATTCTTCTTTATCTGTGATATGTTTGAAGTAAGCGTTGGTTGAAGCCAAGGTATTTTGCCCGAACTGAAGCGACTTAACAGATAAATCCATATTGATTTTTTCAAGTTTCTTTTTGTCTTCATCATTTAACAAAGCTCCACTTCTTACAAAACCTTTATAAGTTTCGTTGAGTAGCATTTGTTGTTCTTCATTCAAAGAAAGGCTGTCTTTTTGGTCGTAAACCGTTTTTATTCTGTCAAACAGTTTTTCGTTTTGCGAAATTTTGGAAGAGAATTCCGTTAATAACGGCGAAACATCCTGAGCGATTTTCTGAATTTCGTCATTGGTTTCGGCAGAATTGAGATTGAAAAAAATATTGGAAACCCTGTCCAATTGCTCTCCTGAAAAAGCCATTGCTTCAATTGTGTTTCCGAAAGTCGGTGCTTCGGAATTATTGGCGATGTCATCAATTTCTTTTTCGGAAGTTTTAATTAATTCCTGAAATGCTGGAAGATAATGTTCTTCTTTGATTTCCTCGAAAGGTGATGAAGTATATTTTGTATTGAATTTTTCTAAAAGTGGGTTCATAATTTTAATATGGAATTTTATTTTTTATGTGCTTCGAGATCCTCAGCAGGACAACGTACAAAGTATGTTGTTTTTACACTGTCAGGCTGAGGCTCTCGAAGCCTTTTTCTAATCTAATTGAAGTCACAAATTTAGTACCTAAAGTTGAAAGTATGACAAAATTGCGCCCCGACCTGAGTGGAGCTCATTTTTTTATTGCGGTGGATGCAATTTCTATTGTCGGACTCAGTTTCTGCGCAATAAAAAAATAGCGGGAACGGAGGGCGGATACAGGCGCCCAAAAAATGAAAAACAGGTATATAAAAGTTATTGCGAAACGAAATTCTGTTTACATTTGTTTTAACTTAAACTATGTCAATTATGAAATCGATAGCGATTCCATAAGACTTTTAAAAATAAATAAAAATCTACTTATGAAAAAATTTTTGAAAATTATTGGCGTCATTTTGGCGGTTTTTATTGCTTATTGTGTGATTGCAATGTTGTTTTTTGACAGCAAATGTCATAACGAACACTCTCTAGTTATCAATGCTCCGAAAGAAAAAGTGTGGCAAAATGTAAACTCTATGAAAGCCTTCAACACCTGGAACCCGTGGATGAAATATGACCCGAATCTGGCGGTGACTTACAAAGGAACGAGTGGCGAGGTGGGCGACGGCTACCACTGGAAAGGCAATGAGGATGTGGGTGAAGGTGAACAGGAAATAACGGCCATAACGCCTGGCGAAAAAGTGGCAACGAAAATGCATTTTATCAAACCGATGGATGATACTGCAACGTCTGACCTGCTTTTGGCTTCGGAAGGCTCGGGAACCAAAGTGACTTGGAATATTGATTATGAAATTGAAACGCTTTATAAACCGATGAGACCACTGATGACCTGGCAGATGAACAAATCGTTCTCGGAAGGGCTCGGCAAACTGAAAGAACTTTCTGAAAAATAAAAAATCGCCTCGAATTTTCGAGGCGATTTTATTTGATTTTAAAATTTATTTTGTATTATTTAATGATTAGTTTAGAAACTGCCAAACCTTCATCAGATTTTAACTGAACTAAGTATGTTCCAGAAGTCATTCCGTTGACAGAGAATGTTTCGTCTCCTTTAGCAGATTTCAATCCGAAAGATTTTACCAATTTGCCATTAAGATCGTATATGTTGATCTGTCCGTTTTTAGCTTTGCTGTATCTGATTTTCAATAATCCGTCAGTAGCAGGATTCTGAACGATTTGTAATGATGTTTTGTTGGCATCAATTTTAGTTTCATCAGTTGCCAGAGCCGTCTGATTACCAAAAATTCTGAATTCTCCTGGTTGAAGCACGACAGTTGTAGAACCGCCAGCGTTCATAGAAGAATTATCCATCAAATTATACCAAGTTCCGGCGTAAGGGAAATTAGGTGTTACAGTTTGAGCCGTTGTTGTGAAATTCGCTACTACAACTACATTTTTCAAAGAAGATGAAGGTAAAGCATCATTCCAAACAAAAATTCTTGGTAAAAGATTTCCTGATTCTACTGTGAAAGTAGTTGTATCAAAAACTTGATTAGATAATCTGATTGCTAATATTTTTGACCAAGTATCATAAACCGCTTTTCTATTAGCGTTGGTATCATAACCTAAAGTAAAAGCTACAGGTTTTGGAGAAGTTCTGCAATCGTTGCTAATCGTTCCGTTTTCGCATCGGTTGATACTGAAATCGTAACCCAATTCTCCAAATTGCCAAATCATTTTTGGTCCTGGAACTGTAAAGAAAACTGCACCAAATGCTTTTTGTCTTTCAAGCGCAGTATTTAAATCTTTAACATTGTAAGAACCATTGGTGTTTCCGTAAGCTAGGTTTTTGAACATTAATCTTTCTTCGTCGTGACTTTCACCATAGCTGATGTTTCTTCTTTCAGAAAAAGTATGGTTTTCGAAATCCACTCGGTTGAAATTGCTGTCAGAATCATAACCCATTGTGTTTTGATTGTAAGCTCCAACTAGATTGTCCCACATCATTACACCTTTTCCTTCATTCAGTCTGTAATTTGCCCACTCTCTTTCTTCAGCGTTTCCGCCCAAATGTTCAAAAATAATATATGAAGTTGGATCGTAAGACCATTGATAGTCTGAATATAACTTCAGAACATCAACTCTGTCTTGCTGGTACGCACCGGTACAGGCCTCGTCCGAAGGTGTACAATTCTGGGTAAAACCTTTGGTGAGATCCCAGCGGAAACCGTCAATTTTATATTCCGAGATCCACTGTTCAAGTACTCTGTTGACATAATATCTTGTTTCTGGTTTTGAATGGTTGAAATCATAAAATACGTTGTAAGCATGTTTTGGCAATTGGTTGAAGTATGGGTTGTTAGCCGCCACATCTCCATAAGCGCCAGTGGTGCTTGTGGACCATAATCTTTCTAGCGGAGATCTTCCTGTCGCATGATTAAGTGCAACATCTAAAATTACTGCAATACCATTTTGGTGACACTTGTCAATAAATTCCTTGAATTTTTCAGGTGTTCCGTATGCTTTATCCAACGCAAGATGGAATCCCGGATTATAACCCCAAGAATTATTTCCATCAAATTCCATCACCGGCAATAATTCGATGGCATTGACATTGAGTCCCTTGATATATGGGATTTTATCAATCATCGCCTGCCAGTTTTTCTGTTCCGTAAAATCTCTTACCAGAGCTTCGTACACAATCAGATTCTGCTTTGCAGGCCTTTGGAAGTTCGTTACTGTCCAGTTGTAAGCCGGTTTTGCAGTTTGAATCACCGATACATCATACTGTTGCCCTGCAGGATATTTCATCGTGTTCTGTAATTCCGGATAAATCGCAGAAGAAATCCAGGAATCATCATCCGGAGATAAAACTAAGGTAGAGTAAGGATCGGCGACCTTAATCCCGTCACTGGTTCTGTATTGGAAAGTATAGACTTTTTGTGGCGTAAGTCCAGTAATTTCGATCCAGTAAAGATCCGGATTATTGGTATCTCTTTTCATCAGGTAATTGGATGAGATCTGCCAGTTATTATTATCAAAACTACCAATCACATGCACATAATTTTTATAAGGCGCATAGAGAGCCAGGCCAACTTTTGTAGGGTCCGCAGGGTCATAAGTGATCCCCTGCCTCATATAGGCCGGCATAGCAGCCGTCTGTACGTCAGCTGATGGGGAAACAGAGAAATTGGATGTAAGAGTTGTACCAGACGCCGTGTCTGTTGCCGTTACCTGAAATTGATTATCTGTGGTAATGGTTGGAGAAACAGAAATACCGGATACATTGTTGCCGGTGTAGATGGTGTTTCCGTTCGATTTTACAACATAGTTGGCGGGCAGAGAAGTGCTGTAAGTGATGGGATAACTGGTGCCGGAAGCTACAAAATTAACCGAGCCGTCCGCAGGTGTGGTTGTGACAAACTGAAACCGCCCCACCTCTGAATAGAAATTCTGAGATTGTCCGTTTCCGGTTTTTGTTTTCAGAAGGAAACCTATTTTTCCAATCCCTGTCCTGTTGTAGAAAGTTTTTGGAACAAAGGCAATTGTATAAGTATCATTACCGGCATTGTAAGTCAACTTATTGGCTTCGTTGGATGCGCCCCACGTTCCGTTGGTAGGACAATCCAACGGATTGGCATCACTGCTGTCATAAGACCAGGCCCAGAGATAAAGCGAATGGTTGGCAATTCCCCAGGCTGTCTCATCAATACTATTACCGTTAAATGTAATGGTAACAGACTCGTCGTCGTTAAAAGTTGCAGGACTGATTGTAGAAGTGACAGTCTGCTGCTGCGCAAATGTTGCGATCGCAATTAAGAATGCGATCAGGTTATAAAAATGTTTCATAAAAAAGGTCTATATATATTTTTTAAATATATACTTTTTTACAAAATCACCCCTTTATATCAAAACCGCAAAAAAAATGCATTTAATACACTTAATAACAGATAGTTAAACAACAAACAAACCACTAATCATTAACTGAATGTCAATTTAATTTTAACCAAAAGTTACACAAAACGCCATTCATTATAATACACATTCTGTATTAATTGTTTTGAAATAATCATAATATTTTTTACATTTTCTATTAATTTATTTATTTTTACAAAAAATTAAAAATAATGAACATTTTTTTTAGCCAATTTGGAAATCAATGTTTTTAAAATTAATTATTGACCTATAAAACTAACTATTACTTAAAATATGAAGAGTGCTTCTGAAAGCGGTTACCATCTGGACGGGGTAGATAAAGAGATCATCTATATGCTGATGGATAACGCCAAAACATCACTGGCGCAGATATCCAAAAACGTGGGTATTTCCACAACCGCCGTACATCAGAGAATCAAAAAACTGGAACAGGCCGGTGTGATAGAAAACTCAATATCTTTTCTTAACCCAAGGAAAATTGGTTACAAAGTGGTGTCTTATATAGGTGTTTTTCTGGAGCAACCCAGCCATTATCAGGATGCCGTAAAAAACCTCAACCTTGTGAATGAGGTTGTAGAAGCCCACTACACAACAGGCAACTACACTATTTTCCTAAAAGTCCTATGCAAGGACAATGACCACCTTATGCAGATCCTGAATAAAATACAAAAGCTAAAAGGCGTTACCCGCACAGAAACTTTTATATCGCTGGAGCAGAGCATCAACAGGCAGCTGAGAGTTTAATTTTATAAAATTATTAAAAAGGACTTCGTTTTAAAGTCCTTTTTTTATTTTTGTAATTATGGAAATTAATCAATACTTAGACTCTACATACCTGAAGACACCCGAACAGTCAGGCCTTACAGAGGAACAAACATTCGATAAAGTCAGGGCGCTTACCGATGAAGCCATCACTTATCATTTTAAAGAAGTGATGATCCGGCCCAATTTTGTAAAACTGATCAAAGATTATATTACCTCACAGCATTCCAACGTTTTGGTGGGTACTGTTATAGGTTTTCATGAAGGGACTTATTCTCTCGAAGAAAAACTGGAAGAGGCAGAGCAGGCTATCCTGGATGGCGTGGACGAACTAGACTATGTCATCAATTACGAAGCCTACAAAAAAGGAGAATTGTCTCTGGTAGAGAATGAATTCATAAGCGGTACAAAACTGGGATTAGAAGCCGGTAAAACCGTGAAATGGATTATAGAGATCGCAGCACTTACAGATCAACAAATTGCAGATTTAACAGCACATATCTGGAAATGGGCTCAGGATAATTTCGAAGAAAAGGATTTCTCAAGAATTTTTGTCAAATCGTCAACAGGCTTCTATAAAACCGAAGATGGTAAACCTAATGGCGCCACCTTCGAAGGGGTTAAAATTATGCTGGACAACGCCGGCAAACTTCCTGTAAAAGCGGCTGGTGGTGTTAAAACACCTGCGGACGCCGAAACAATGATTACAATGGGAATCCAAAGAATAGGAACTTCTTCTGCAAAAGCGCTTCTTGGCGAAGGCAGTGCAGAAGCCGGATACTAAGGCATTATTCTTTGTCTTTTACCTGATTAAAGAATGTTGTCATCTGATCTAATCCGTCTTTTGAGAACATTCTTTCCTGATTATCCAAAGTTTCCCTGGTAGCGTTTGCGCCTCTTTTGACCATATCTTTCTCGTAATAAGAAATAGCAGACTGCAAATCTGCAAAATGATTGCTGGTTAGGGCTTCTGCCAGCTCAAAAGAATCCTGCATGGCAACATTGGCACCCTCGCCTGCATAGGGTGGCATCCTGTGGGCCGCATCACCAATCATTGTAAGATTAGCCTGAGTTTCCCATGCCTGATCATTCGGGAAATAATATTGTGGACGTGGGATAAAATAAACTTGCTCATTGGTGAAAAACTCCTGCCATCCGAGGCTCCAGCCAGAAAACTCTTTTTGAAACCAGGCCAACACCTCATCCCTGTCTGTAAAATCGATTTTACTCTGCGAAAGCCAATTCTCGTCTGCCTTAAAATTGATAACAAACATCACAGATCCATCTTCTTTGGAGCCATAGCCAATAAACTTCTCATCATCAAAAGCCATCACCTTGCCGCCTTTTGCAAAGGTAAAAAGCTGAGGAATATACTTCTCTGCATTGTAAATATTACCCTCTATCATCGTAACGCCGGAATAGACAGCCTTAATATCTGTAATATAAGGGCGCAGCCTGGAGTTGGCGCCATCTGCTGCTACAACAAGATCTGCATAAGCCGTTGCACCGTTTTTGAATGTTAACATCCAGCCGTCGCCCGTTCTTTCCATAGCTACAAAATGCCGGTCCCAAACCATGGTTTCAGGCTGTAAAGAGTCCAGCAAAATGTCACGAAGTGGCGCCCTGTCTATTTCCGGGCGTGTTTCCGCAGTAATTTCGGTAAAGGCACTTTCGTCAAACTTCACATTCATCATTCTGTCTGTCAGAAGCATTTTGCTTGCCGCAGGACGGTGATGTTTATAAAATTCATCTAAAAGGCCGGCACGCTTAATAGCTTCCAGGCCTGTTCCCGGATGCAAATCCAGAGTTGAACCCTGCACCCTCACATCACGTCCGCGATCTCTTTCATAAACACGGGCGTCCGCACCTTTTATCTGTAATAATCTTGCCAGTGACAAACCGGCAGGGCCACCGCCAACGATGGCTACTTTTTTTATCTTTTAACAACATTATTTTCCATTTAATAATGCAAAATTACTTGCTGTTAAAATGTAAAAATTGTAAAAATCGGTTATTTTCATTTTTAAACAACTCTTTGGGAGAAGCCCCGGAAAGTCTTTTGATTTCTTTGATAAAGTGGGACTGATCATAGTAATTGAGCTGAGGGAACAGCTGCCCGTTATTAATATGAGCCAACGAAGCCTGAAAACGAAGTATATTACAATAGGCTTTTAAAGAAAGCCCAAACTGGTTATTAAAGTACTGGTTAATCTGACGTTCACCCCAATTTATACGCTGCGAAATGTCCCTTACACCCATTTCTCCATTCGTTTGAAAAATAAGATCAAAAAGCTGTTTTTTGCGGGGATCGGTTTTGCCCGGGATTAAAGATACAATCATGGATAACGATTTTTCACAAAAAGCAGAAAAGTCATCCAAATCACTTTCCCTGTAATCCCAAAAGTCCGGAGAAAGTTTTTCCCCATGATTCAAAATACCGGCAATGTCACGTTGGAGGATATATTCTATCCCCAATGGATTAAAACTGATTGAAAAAAGTGTAGTAATCTCATCTTCCCGCATGCTTTTCGGCTTGGTCTCAAGGCCAACCAGGCTGATGCAAAATTCGCCGCCTTTGGTTTTATACAGATGCAGGTCAACCCTTCCGTTTGGGATAATAACACCATTAGAAATACCGGAAATATTTTCTAAGGCAGAAAAGCCGTAAACGTAATCAAAAAGATCATCTTCCTGATCAATTTTTCTAAACTGGAAACCGGTTGTCATATCCTGGATAATCTAATCTTACTCCGCCACCCAAACGCTTACGTTGCCTGCCGGACATGGGAAGTCGGCCCGGCCATTCTTGTCAGCAACAATCTTATCCTGCAAATGTCCCGTAAAATCAAAGAAAGTTTTTCCTGCATAGATCTTCCCCATCTCCATTGATTTATGATTTTTATCTTTATTGCTTAGCACAACAGCACAGCCGCCATGTTCTTTATCACCTTTTCTTACCCAGCCAATGCAGTGGGCGTCATCAAAGTAATCCTGCTGTTCCCCGTAAGCATAATCCTTTCTGGCTTTTAAAAGAGCTTCTATGGCGTCTACTTTTTCAAGGACAATCTCATACTCTTTGCCATCTTTGCCATGATCTTTGTAGCTGGCGCCGTAAAGATCGGGATAAAAAACACATGGGTAGCCATCGTTTCGCAACAGAATCAGAGCATAGGCTATTGGTTTGAACCACGTATCTACTGGCGCTTCCAAAGCCTGCAATGGCTGTGTGTCATGATTATCCACCACAGTCACTGCTTTATCAGGACGAGATCCCACCAAGGTTTCTGTAAATATCTCTCTCAGGTCGTAATCCGGATTTTTGGAGGCCGTATGCAGGTTGTTTTGCAGTGATGAATCAAAGAGGCTCATGCAGCCGTCTGTAGAATCTATATAAGCTTCTAATAGTTTTAAAAACCCAGGCGCCCAATATTCGCCAACTGCAAAAATATTTTCTCCTACATTGGAACGCAGATTATTAAGCCATTCTTTGTAAAAGTCGGGTGAGATATGCTTTACCGCATCCAGTCGCACACCGTCAAAACCGGTCTGGTCATGGTACCACTTACCCCAATAGTTCAGCTCCTTCCTTACAAATGGGTTGCGATGCTCTATATCATCATACATCAGGAAGTCATAGTTGCCTTTCTCATCATTAACGATCTCATCCCAGTTATCACCATAATCATTGATAATCCTATAGATACCCGGATCTTTGCCTTCGGCATAATCCACACCGGTAAAACAGGTAAAATTCCATTCAAAGTCAGAATATTTTTTTTGCCTTCCCGGGAAAGTAAATTTGGTATAAGATTCAATTTCCATGACATCAGAGATGACTTTGTTGCGGTTATTTTGATCAACCTGCACCACCTGAAATGTCTCAAGCTCATCGCCGCCGGCTTTGTGATTCAGCACTATATCTACAATGACCTGCATGTTGTGGCTTTTCAAAGCCTTAATCGCATCAAGGTACTCGTCTTTGTTGCCGTATTTGGTAGGGACGCTTCCTTTCTGATCAAATTCTCCCAGGTCAAACAAATCATAAGGGCCATAGCCAACACCGTAACCTCCGCTAATCGCTTTGTAGGCAGGCGGCAGCCAAACGGCAGTAATGCCAAGATCCGCAAGATAAGAAACCGATTCGTTAACGTGTTTCCACAAAAAAGAGTCTCCAGGTGTATACCAGTGGAAAAATTGAATCATTGTACCGTTCATAGTGGGTAGATATTTTCGTTATTAAAGATTTTGTGAGCGTTGAACTATGAAAATATCAAGCCAACAGATGAGCAAAAATTTTACTTAGACAGCCTAAATAATTTATCTGTGACATATATCCGTCTCCGATTTTCACTTAATGCAATTGATTCTGGTAGGAGCACTGATTTAACGGGCATATTGAAGGAGGATTCAGACTTCACAATTCATATTCCTCAAAGGGTATTTTTAACTGTACCGATACTTGTTTTTTCTCATCTGTATTCAGGTTAGAAAGCGACAGCCCAAGCAGGCGGATAGCTTTATCAAACGGGCGTAGCTCCCAGAGCTGCCTGGCTGTGTTGTAAAATTTCGTAGCATTCTCATAATACAACTCCTGCGTTTTGCTTCTTGTGTAGAGGGAAAAATCTTTATACTTAATCTTCAGTGTCAGTGTTTTACCCTTAATATCTTTTTTGCTTAACCGTTCTTGGAGTTCATCGCTAAGGGATTTCAGTTTTTCTTCAATCTCCTCGTCCTCATTAATGTCATCCCAAAACGTACGTTCCACAGCCACACTTTTCTGGATCCTGTCAGGCTTAACCTCACCGTTATGAATACCGCGCACTACATTGTAATAATAGCGCCCGGACTTACCAAAAAGCCCTTCCAGCTGTTCCAAAGATTTGGCTTTGAGATCGGCACCTTTAAAGATATGAAGTTCGTGCATGCGGTTGGCAGTAACCTTTCCGATGCCGTAGAATTTCTCTATCGGCAGCTTCTCCAGAAAGTCATCAATCCTAGTGGGATGAATGGTTTTCTGCCCATTGGGTTTGTTGATATCAGAAGCTACTTTTGCCAGGAATTTGTTAACCGAGATCCCTGCGGAAGCCGTCAATCCGGTATCTTCCAAGATGCGCTGCCTAATTTCACGTGCGATATCATTGGCAGATTCGATACCCTTTTTATTCTCGGTCACATCCAGATAGGCTTCATCCAGGGAAAGCGGCTCAACCAAATCGGTATACTCGTGAAAAATATTTCTGATTTTGGCAGAGATCTCTTTGTACCTGTGAAACCGTGGTTTTACAAAAATCAGCTGCGGGCATTTTTCTTTGGCTGTCTTACTGGGCATTGCGGAGCGCACACCAAACTTCCGGGCCTCATAACTCGCAGCGGCAACCACGCCACGGTGGCCGCCACCTACGGCAATAGCTTTCCCACGCAGTCCCGGATTATCCAGCTGCTCAACAGAAGCGTAGAACGCATCCATATCCACGTGTATTATTTTGCGCTGAGCTTGCATGAAGTGGAAGTTAAATACAAGATTTTAGAAATTAGTATAATAAAATTAAACCTTTTAAGCAATGGGACAATATTGATGATGTTCTAAAGACTCACTAATTACCAATCTTTTTCAATTTTCTTTCATCAATTACTACAAATTTAAGCAAAAAAAATCCCGGAAATTTTTCGGGATTGTATATTATTATTTTGTAAGCTTGTCGATTGTCGATTGAATTTCTGGGTCATCCGGTGAGATGGCATAGTATTTTGCAATGTTCGATTTTTGATCCACCACAATGTACCTCGGGATCCAGTTGAGGTCAATATAATTGTTGAAATCATTCTTCCAACCCGACGCGAACCAGTAATTTTCTTTATCCTTCATCTCAAATTTATCCAGGCTTTTATCAAAACCTTCTCTGGAGCGTTCCAGTGAAAGAAAAACAAAATCAATATTTGGGTTTTGCGCCTCGAGTTCGGCAGCTTTTGGAAACGCTTTTAAACAATCTCTGCACCAACCAGCCCAGAAATCTAAAACGACTACTTTGCCTTTGTGATGATCCAGAATGTCCTTAATAGAAATCTCTTTCCCATTTTCATCCTGTAATTTTTGTGCTAAAGCTTCTTTAGAAAAATTGGTTTTAAGCACTTTGGGAAACTCCTGGGAAAAACCAAACTGAAAAGCCAACAGTAAGATGTAAGCTAAAATCCTCTTCATTTTTTTAATTATTTACAACGAATTTAGTCAATATAATTTAATAGAGGTCAAAAGATATTTTCATAACGCCATTCTTTATTACAAGGATTTCTGATTATTTCTAATTCTCTCAGATTTTTCTGATTATGCAAATGCTGAAATTAAAATCTGTCTTATTAGGGAGAATATTATATTTTTTAGAATGTAATTAAGTTATGACCTCTACAATTTAAAAAAAAAGCGGCCATTTTGCCGCCAATATCCATTTACCAATATAATCAGTAATTTCTTACCAGGCCTTTGACTAATTTTATGACATTAGGCATCGCCTTGTTGGCGGCTTCCAAAACTTCATCATGTGAGACTGCAAAGGCAATTTCCGGACCTCCCAAATCGGTGATAACAGAAAGACAAAAACAATCCATCCCCTGATGCCTGGCAACAATAACTTCGGGCACGGTACTCATCCCGACAGCATCTCCACCAATGGCCCGTACCATACCATACTCCGCCGGTGTCTCGAATGTTGGCCCGGACAGTGCCACATAAACGCCTTCTTTAGCATCAATAGCTTCGGTCTTGGCGACATCCTTTGCAACGGCAATCATCTTCTTGCTGTAAGGTTCACTCATATCCACAAAGCGTGGCCCCAGTTCGTCTATATTACGGCCTCTCAGCGGATGCTCGGGCATCATATTGATGTGATCTGTCAAGATCATAATGTCGGCCACGCTGAAGTCAGGATTAACGCCCCCGGCAGCGTTGGAAAGAATCAGGTTTTTGATCCCCAAAAGATGAAAAACCCGTATCGGGAATGTCACCGTCTCCATAGAGTGGCCCTCATAATAGTGGAATCTTCCACTCATCATAAGAACTTTTTTACCTTCCAGCATACCATAAATCAGCTTACCGCCGTGCCCAGCAACTGTCGTTTGCGGAAAGTGAGGGATCTCTTTATAATCCAAGGTATGGATAGCTTCTACCTCGTTCTGAAGTGTTCCAAGGCCGGAACCCAAAACGATGGCAAAATCAGGTGTCTCCCCAATAATATTTTTGATAAATTCTGCTGTATGCTTATACTTTTCTAACATAATTCTGAATAATCTTATTAAACTCTTCGCGCTTATCAATCTCCACGTTTATTGGCCAATAGAAGATCTTATCACGCAGATAATCAAACGTCTTCAGGCGTACATAATCCTTCTCTGTCGTCAGGATCATTTTGTATTCGCCCAGTTTTTTGTATTCATTGGTTATCTTTTTTATATCATCATCGGTAAAGTTGTGATGATCTTTATACTGCAGATGCTTCACCTTCTTATTATACTTCGCAATCTCTTTCAGGAGCTGTGAAGGATTGGCAATCCCGGTAATCAGAAGGACATCGTAATAATCCAGGTTTTTTACCGGCATTATTTTATCAATGCCCAAAATATTTTCGTCATACGATATTGCAGAGAAAAACACCTTCTGGTAATGCTGCGGCTTGATCCTGGAGATATAATATTGTTTTTTTTCTTCGGTAAGATCATCCGGGCATTTGGTCACCATGATGATATTGGCACGTTTCATCCCGTTTCTGCTCTCGCGCAAATCTCCCGCAGGCAGAATAAAATCTTTAAAATATGGGTCGTTATAATCGGTAAGCAGAAGATTCATCCCCGGTTTTATGGCACGGTGCTGATAGCTGTCATCCAGGATGAGGACATCCAGATCCATCTCATCAATAATCTTTTTGGCACCATACACACGGTCTTCGCAAACACCAATGACAAAACGGTTCCGAAACCGCTCAAACAACTGCATAGGTTCGTCGCCTACCAATTTATAGTTACTGTCATAGTTAACGATCTTATAACCTTTTGTGATGCGCCCATAACCGCGTGACAAGACTCCTGTTCTGCAAGAGCGCGACAGAAAATCCGCCAGGTACATAACCATCGGCGACTTTCCGCTGCCTCCTACCGACAGGTTACCGACACCAATAATTGGTGTTTTAAATTTCGTAGAAGAAAAAATTCCCCAATCATACATCCGATTCCTGATGCTAGTAACCAAATGATAACCTAAGGAAAAAGGGTAGAGATACCATCTTTTCATAGTCCGCAAAAATACGATTTTACACAAATAGTATTCCAAAAAAACACCAAGTTTATACAATCATAATGTTAATTCCTGTTTTTGATCAGCATAATACAATTCTAACAATTTTCTCCTGACCGAAAATGATTATCTTTGCAACCTTATAAGAATCTTATGATATTATCTATGACAGGCTTCGGCAGGGCTGAGGCTTTGTTTGAAGGAAAAAAAGTATCAGTAGACATCAAGTCGCTGAACAGCAAAAACTTTGACCTCAATATAAAAACCCCAGTACGGTACAAGGAAAAGGAATATGAAATCAGAAAAATGCTGAATGACAGAATCCTGAGAGGCAAGGTCGACTGCTACGTCCAGTGCGAAAATCTGGAAGAGAGCAATGATGTCACCATCAACAGGGATGTTATCAATAATTATATCAGCCAGCTCAAGGGTATCTCCGCAGATGGGCCGGATTTCGAATATCTTAAAATGGCCGTAAGAATGCCGGAAGCATTGTCTACAAAAACATCCGAAATAGATGAGCCGGAATGGCAGTTTCTTTTCGGGGTTGTAAGTGAGGCGGTGGGAAGGTTTCTGGAATTCAGGAAAACCGAAGGGTTGACTTTGCATAAAGAACTTGAAAAAAACCTCCTGAAGATAGAAAGCAACCTGGCCAAAGTTCCCGGTTTTGAGGAAGAGAGAATTGCCAATGTGAAAGACCGTTATCAATCCTCGCTTAAAGAATTTGAGAATATCGATGAAACCAGATATTATCAGGAAATCATGTTTTATATAGAAAAACTGGATATCTCTGAGGAAAAAGTAAGACTGGCCCAACACATAAGGTACTATCTGGATGTGATGAATAACGAAGATTTCAACGGTAAAAAACTGGGCTTTATCGCTCAGGAAATGGGCCGCGAAATTAATACACTGGGGTCAAAAGCCAATCATTCCCAAATCCAGAAACTGGTGGTGGAAATGAAGGATGATCTTGAGAAAATAAAAGAACAGACACTTAATATATTATAATTGATAATTGATAATTGATAATTGATAATTGATAATTGATAATTGATAATTGATAATTGATAATTGATAATTGATAATTGATAATTGATAATTAAATTTACCAATTGCGTATGGGAAAAGTAATTATTTTTTCGGCACCATCCGGTAGTGGTAAAACCACATTGGTTAAGCACGGTTTATCTGTGGTGCCACAATTGAGTTTTTCGGTTTCAGCCACTACAAGATTGCCAAGAGGCGAAGAAAAACACGCTCAGGATTATTACTTCCTGACACCCGAGGAGTTCCGCACAAAAATTACGGAACAGGCATTTGTAGAATTTGAAGAGGTTTACACCGACAAATATTACGGCACGCTAAAGTCTGAAGTAGAGCGGATCTGGCAGGAAGGCAAAGTAGTCATCTTTGATGTGGATGTTAAAGGCGGCGTCCGGCTCAAAAACATTTTTGGGGATAAGGCCCTGTCCATATTTATCATGCCACCAAGCATTGCGGAATTGGAACGGAGATTGATCTCCAGAGATACAGATTCTGCCGAGACCATCAGAACCAGAGTGGCCAAAGCCGAAGAAGAGATGGCCTATAAAGACCAGTTTGACACCGTCATCGTTAATACCGATTTGGCAGAAGCAAAAGCCGAAGTAGAAAAGGTGATTAACCAATTTATAAATCATTAGTTGAGCCATAACACACAGCTCCACATTCATTTAATCTAAAAAAAACCGAGATGAAAGATACACTTGACACCGCCGTAGATCAGATGCCTGTAAAAGGTTTTCTGGATCTTAAAGGTTTGGAAATCCCTACCGGCGACGATCTTATAAAAGCCATCCTTGATCTTAAGAAAGAAAAAAATGCCGTCATCCTCGCCCATTACTACCAGCCTGGGCCTATCCAGGATATTGCTGATTTCCTTGGCGACTCACTGCAATTGGCAAGACAGGCAAAAGATACAGATGCTGACATGATCGCATTCTGCGGTGTCCATTTTATGGCAGAGGCTGCAAAAATACTTAATCCGAATAAAAAAGTAGTCTTACCCGACACTTTGGCAGGCTGCTCTCTGGCGGACGGATGCAGCGGTGAAGGCCTGAGAAAAATGCGTGAAAAATATCCTAACGCACTCGTAGCCACTTACATCAACTGTAATGCAGAAACTAAGGCAGAGAGCGACATCATCGTCACCAGTTCCAATGCAGAAACGATTATCGAAGCTTTACCAAAAGACCGCCCTGTCATTTTTGCCCCAGACAAAAACCTGGGCCGTTACCTCAGCAAAAAAACAGGAAGGGATATGATCCTTTGGGACGGGAGCTGCATCGTGCACGAAGCATTTTCTATGGAACGTATTGCCAAACAGCTGGCGGAGCATCCTAATGCCAAACTGATTGCACACCCCGAGAGCGAATCACCGGTGCTGGAACTGGCGCATTTTATCGGTTCAACATCTGCCCTCCTCAATTATGTGGAAAAAGACGATTGCCAGGAGTTTATCATCGCTACAGAGGAAGGCATATTGCATGAGATGAAGAAACGCGCCCCGCATAAAACATTGATCCCGGCTCTAGTTTTCGACGAGAGTTGCAACTGCTCCGAGTGCTTTTATATGAAACGCAACACTTTGGAAAAACTGTACCTGTGCATGAAGTACGAACTTCCGGAGATTATTATTGATGAAGAGTTAAGGCTCAAAGCGCTTAAGCCGATAGAAGCCATGCTCGAGCTTTCCAAAAGTATCAAATAAAATCTATTGTAACAATTAACATAATGAGATTAAGGCTGAGAAATCAGCCTTAATTTTATTTTATATCAGCACCTGGCTGTTTTCTGTGCACCTGGCAAATATATAGTACTGGGTACAGTTTCATCTATACAGGCTTCTCAATCATGTAGCCTGATACCTTTCATAATAAATCAAAATTACCAATAGCTGAATTCTTGATGGTTAGATTTATTAGCATAGATAACGATCTGCCTACGAAAGTTCCTTTTCAAAATGTTTTTCAAGCATCTCCAGGGATTTACCTTTGGTTTCCGGCATAAACTTCCATAAGAACAGCAGGGAAAGGCTGTTAATCACCGCAAAAATGATAAATGTTTTCCCGCCCAGGCTGTCCAGCAAAACCGGAAATAAAAACGCTACTGCTGCATTGGCAAACCATTGCATGCACACCGCCAGCCCTGTAGCAATACCACGGAGACGAAGCGGAAACATTTCAGAGATCATCAGCCAGTAAACTACCGCTACCATAGATTGCACAAAAAACAGAAACACAAGCATTAGGAAAAGGATGATGTAACTTCTGACTGGTGTCTCAGGCAACAGCAAAAAAGCACTGGCCAAAAGGATATGGCAACATATAACGCCCGTCAAACCACTGATAATGATGGGGCGCCTTCCTTTCTTGGAAATAAAATTAATACCAATAAGAGTAGCGACGACAGAAACAATACCGTTGCCAATAGTTGCCGTTAAAGCAGCCTGGGTGCTCAGCCCTGTTTCCAGTAAAATGGTGGGCGCAAAATACATAAATGAATTAACACCACTGAACTGGAGGACACATTTTATCTTTCTTTCTCTGACAATGATCTTATAATGGACTGATAACGGTGAACGATAAAATATTAAGTTGCTGAGCAACCTGGTTAAACAATAAAAAAGCCAGAGCTAATTATCAGTCAAGATTTCGAGAAGCTGCCTACAGAATGGTACAGGTATTTTGAGTACACAGGACAGCTAAAGAATTGTGAAAATAAGAAAATTATATTAAATGGTGTTTTAGGGACATTTTTTAATGTCTTTAGCAATATCTTTCAGCGGCTGTAATTTTCCGCCTGTTCAATCAGATCCTTAATAATCTGGGCCGTTGATTGTCCACTGAATTGATTGATCGATTGCCCAAGCCAGATATTGGTAAACTCAGCATTTTTGTGGGTCCTGGCAACCTTGCGTAATTCGCCAGAATGTTTTATAGAAAAATGGGTATTCGTATTTCAAATGACATTTATGCAGGTTGTGTCTAAAAATCATGGGAAAACTACGACTTCATTCGTGTTTTCAGTTCACAAAAAAACCTCTTAAATTACTTTAAAAGAGGTCGCTTTTTATAGTTGATCATGATATTTTATCAGAAATAGGGAGTTGTGCAACGGTTACCAATGTTGAACTAAACCTTCGGTAGCTTTCTCTGCTCCATATTTAGTTACTTTGTAAAACTAATTATTAATCAGTAAAATGGCAACAAAAAAAAGAGAACAACCTGCTTTCTTGAAATATCCTCTAAAAATTTTACGATAAATTCATAATGTTTGAAAAAACCTGTAAAAAAGCTTCCCAAGCTCCAGTTCAACAGTGTTTTCATTGTTCGTGCTACGCACGCAACGAAAACTTAGCTATTACCTGCTGGCTTTATTTTTTCTATATGTTGTGGGTGTTGATCCCGTCTGTTTTTTAAAGAATCTTGTAAAGTATGTGGGATAATCAAAGCCTAAATCATACCCTATCTCAGCAACGGTTTTATTTGATATTTCCAAATGCTTTTTTGCCTCTGAAATTATTTTATCCTGAATAATCTCTGAAGGCGTTTTACCTGTGTTGAATTTGATTAAGTCGCCAAAGTAGTTGGAAGACAAATGTAATTTATTTGAAAAATAATGAACGTTTGGCATTCCTTGCTGCCCGTTTGAATAGTAATCGTTCAGTAACTTCTTAAATTCTGTAACTAATTTGTTATAAAGTGGCTGTCTGGTTTCAAACTGACGTTTATAGCATTTGCCGATGTAAGTAAATATCAGATTGCAATAGGCCAACAAGAGAGCCATGTCATAGTTGTCTTTTTGGTATTCCTCAAAAATTTGTTCGTATAAATTTTCTATTCGGTTTTGTTCATCATTAGTTAGGAACAAGGCTTCTTTAATGTTATACTGAAAAAAGCTAAAGTCAATACTGTACTCTTGTAGAAGTATGGGCGAAATCAAAATTTGGTAACCTTCCCATCGTTTATCTACATTCCAAGTGTGAATTTGTTTAGGTTTAATAAAATATGAATATCCGTAATTACACATAATTTCGTATATTTACTTATAATTCAATTAGTTAGATGAATATATTTAGTTTTACAACGCATTTTGGGAGAGAGGAAGATTGCAGAATTCATTTTAAGGAGCAGAGAGATAAAATCGGAGTGGTTTGCAAGTGCGGTCACAAGGAGCATTTCTGGATTAAAAGCATCTGGAGCTACGAATGCAAAAAGTGTCGTAAAAGAATTTCCTTGAAAAGTGGAACGATTATGCAAAATTCTAATCTTTCATTCTTAATTTGGTACAAAACCATGTTTCTAATGAGCGTTACCAAGAAAGGGTTTTCAT
>NZ_FTPU01000024.1 GCF_900108115.1 Epilithonimonas bovis DSM 19482 | reverse complement strand
CGTGAAAATCTCCATCCCAAGCACTCCAAGAAAAAAAGACACTGCTTATCAAAAGCAGACAAAGCGCAAAAAATTTAGAACCAGAGCGGCAATAGAACCTATCATCGGACATTTAAAAACCGATTTTAGGCTGGCAAAAAATTACTTCATGGGAGAAACGGGACCACAAATCAATGCATTACTAGCTGCAACCGCTTGGAACATGAAGAAAATGATGGAACTACTGAAACAGAAAATTATTTTCTTATTTTATAAGATACAAATTATGCTGTTTTCTAATCCTGTTTTTAAAAATAAATTAAATAGTGGGTTTTGTTAAGGAACGACTACTTATGATGAGATCCAGAAGCAGCTTGATAAAAATACCCCTTTTTTTCACAAAATATTGCAGAATAAAGAAAGGATTGTTCACAACGGGTTAAAAGTTCATAATTGGAAATTTCATAGAAATGATGGATTTCGCACAATGAAAGGGATTGAAAAAGCAAGAAAAGTGTGGCAACAGAATAGTAACAATGCCAATGGTTATTTCCATGGTGGTTATGCAATTGATGATTCAGAAGAGGTTGTGATTAAAGTACTTTTACATAATAAGGCAATTGAACATGTTGGTCGTGGCTTAATTGAGCTTGTTTATGGATTCAAACCTTACGAAAATAGTTTAAGTCATATTTATAATTTATGTTGCAGCTTTTGGTATTTCCCGAATGATATATTTCCAAGAACCACAGAAGAGGACAAGTTAGTTTTCAGAGAATTTGTTCATCTAGTAGAAAATGTACATGATAAGGGGCTGTCGTACATTGATTGGGGTGAGGCTTATCGCTATGAAAAACGTTGTGAGAGATTTATTAATCAATGCAACATGATAGCAAACGAGATGTTTTAATATTAAATGATATTTCTAATCGAGAGGTTGCATATTTGCAATCCGAAATATCAGCACCGTTGCGCAAAGTCTCTGACTTTCAGCAAAAAAAGGAAAACAAGGCTTTTATTTCTTAACTCTTACTGGCGTTTTAGGTTTGTTTTTCTCTTCAAGCTTCTTGCGCTCTGCTTCAGCACGGTTAAATAATGAGTTGTCCGACTCGTATTGGATCTCAGGATAATTGGGCGTATCTACAAAAATATCATTCCATTTCCGGGGTCGGTCTTTGGTGTTCCAGTTAAAATCTTTGAAGAAACGCTGCTCTCGGGAGATTTTACTCATGGGGTAAGTATCCTGGTTGGCGCCAATATTACAGGAGACATTTTCCAGTTTTTTCTCTACAAATTCTGCAACAATCTCGCCGCAGGTAGAGAGTGCCACACCAATCCGCGTGATCTCATGCGTTTTCTGATTCTCATCATCAGCATAAGTGATAGCCTGCGCATTACCAACAGCTTTGGCAACATCTATGGCATTATCTTTTAGGTAAACCACCATGTTTTTGCTTTTGATCTGATGGAACTCATCTTTCATGTTCAGGGAGTCTACTTTGCTGATAGCAAAAGCATTCCCCAGAACCCTCACAGAGTCTGTGATTTCTTTTTCAGGATTGCTGTACACACGGATCTCGTCTCCAGTTATCTGTTTGGTGCCCATCCACAGGACAGGTTGTCTCATCAGGTGCATCTCGCCATCGGTCTCATTATAACTGAGCGAATCGGCACGCGCCTGCATATTGGTTTTGAAAATACGGACTTTGCGGTAAGCGCGCAAAAAGCTTTTTTTCTTTAGAGCATTGGCCGAATCCGGCTTCTGGAAACTCAGGAAACGGTCTGCAGCAATATAAGCAGAATCTTTGCTGAGGATTTTAACAGCATATGGTTTATCGGTAACCATAGCCGAATCTTTTTTCTCATAGATCTCACCATATCCACCAATAATGTAGCGGTTTTCCTTAGGGTCATCTAGTCTTACATTGCCATTGCCTTTACCAAATCCGGTGTTGCGGTTATAATAGAGCTTGTCACCCGATAAGATTTTATCGTTATAGTAGATTTTGGAATTTTTGTTGAGGAAGGATTCGCTGGTCTTCGAGTTATAACTGCCCAGTTCTGTATAAACGTAATTCCTTGGATTTTCTTTACTTCTGATAGTCGTAGGGCCAAAAAAATCCGATACGCCGGTGTTTTGGTTTTGTTTGATATTATCGCTGACGATGGTATATTTATCGGTCTCGATATTAGAGCGGCCCACAAAATCGATCATCTTGGTGTTGAGATAATAGGTGGCGGCTTTGGTGTACATCACCGCACCGTCATTGGTATAGATGGTTCCGCCGGTGTTGAAGTAGGCGGTGTTCGGTATTTTATCGTAATAGAGTGTTTCTGTTTTGATGGTCTGCTTAGGATCTGTCAGTACCACATTTTTGCGGGCGATTCCACGTTGCGTATTGCCGTCATATTCCATTTCTTCGGCAGTAATTTTGCTGCCGTCTGATGTGGTTAACACGACATTGCCTATCGCTTTCAAAAAGTTGTCTTTCTGATAAAAAATTACTTCGTCCGCCGTAAGCACAGAGCCTTGATGCTCAAACTGCACGTTGCCGGAGAATACCATATTACCCTCATATTTCTCAGGACTTACACCTGCAGTGTCTGAGTGTATATGTTTTACTTTTTTGGTAGGGTCTTTCTTAGCAGTAGCATTAGAAAAAAAAGGATCTTTTGCAACGCCAGTATTCTGCCCCGGAGCAACCTGTGAAAAGAACCTGGCAAAAGCCAGTAGCAAAAAAAAAACAAAAAAGGATTTCTTCATTAATTATCAGACTTCTTGTGTCCGTAGAAATAAAGGGAATGGGTATCTATTGTTACTCCAAATGCCTGCTCGATAGAATCTTTGATACCCTGAATTCTCGGGTCGCAAAATTCTATAATCTCTTCGATCTCTTTATCAGAACCGGTTTTGTATATGACCAAATGATCATGCTGCTTATCAAAATAAGATTTTTCGTAAGAAGAGGTACTGAGCGTTTTTTCACCAAACTGGTGCTTTCTGATAAGCCCTGCATCCAAAAAAATCTCAATGGTATTATAGATGGTGGCCTTGCTGACATGGTATTTTTTCTGCATCATCAGCAGATAAAGGTCGTCCACGTTAAAATGGTGCTCCATATTGTAAATCTCTTCCAGAATAGTATAGCGTTCCGGCGTGTTGCGGAAGCCCTTTTCCTGAAGGTATTGTCTTAGAACATCTTTTATAGTAGTTACATTCAGCTCTTTTTGTTTCGTATCCATAGTACAAAAATAGCGATTTTTTTGGATTAATCAGAATGGTGGTTTTCCACCTTCTGTATTTTCTCTATTTCGATTTTCTGATCAAGTAGTGGAGCAGATTCTACCACAACGTTGTGGCTCTCAACACCATAAGCTGTAAAATCATTGCTGCCGAGTTTCTTGACAAAGTTGTAGATGTTTAGGATGATTTTGTCCCTGATGGTCAGTAGGATATCATTGATGTAGACATTATCAATAATCACAAATTTGAGGTCCGGCGGGATGTTGTGTGCCCTGAGTGACGGGTGGGAACTGCGGGAAGGGATAGTGCCATCCTCCATCATATCATTCAGGATCTGCTGGAAATAATCATTGATTCTCCGGTCTCTCTTAAAGCCGAGAAGGAAATTAATTTTATAAATAGTGCCCGGCAAAACTTCTTCTATATGATAGCGGAAGCTGTAAGGGTCTTCCTGGTTGACAATATTAAGGATAAAATAGTGATCCGCCCTTTTCGGTTGAGCCCGGATAATCGAGTAGATAATCTTGGACTCTACCTCGTCATCCCGCTTGGCACGGCTAAAAAAGGCTAGGTTGGTAGCATATTTTGGGATGGTCTCATCCAGCTTCATATCCTTGATGGTTGAGACATATTTCTGGAGCTTTACAAACTTAATAAAGGTTGTCTTGATGATACGCCCGTTGTACCAGGCATACATGCAAACGCCTATAAACCCGGCAAGTAAAACAGAAATCCACCCGCCATCAAAAAACTTGATGATGTTGGCACTGAAAAATCCACCTTCTATAACAATATATATCAACGCAAAAAGCCCAATCCAGATCTTCTTGGTTCTGGTTTTGAGGAACCAAAAAATCAGCAGTATGGTGGTCATCAGCATGGTAACCGTAATAGAGAGTCCGTAGGCAGCCTCCATTCGGCCGGATTCGCGGAAATACATAACCACAATAAAGCAAAGAATCAATATTCCCCAGTTGATTTTTGGGATATACATCTGCCCCTTGATTCCAGACGGGTACTCAATCTCCTGATTGGGCCAAAAATTGAGCGACATCGCTTCGGAAAACATGGTGAATGCGCCCGTGATAACAGCCTGGCTGGCAATAATGGCCGCAGCAGTTGCCAGGATAACCCCCGGTATGATGAACCAGTCCGGCATGATGCCGAAAAACGGATTTTTCCCGCGGAAGACTTCATGGTAATTGCTCAACAGCCAGGCACCCTGACCGAGATAATTGAGGATCAGCATGATTTTTACAAATACCCAGCTTAGGCGGATGTTCTTGATACCGCAGTGCCCAAGGTCTGAATAGAGTGCTTCTGCTCCTGTGGTACAAAGGAAAACAGCACCTAGAATAATTATGGCACTTGGCGAATTATAAATAAGCTTGATGGCGTATATAGGGTTGAAGGCTTTCAAAACTGCCGGCTGCTCTACCAGATGAACAAGTCCAAATCCTCCCAATACCAGAAACCACAGCACCATCACAGGGCCAAAAAACTTACCGATAAAACTGGTGCCAAATTGCTGTACTACAAATATAACAACCAAAATGGTAAGTGTTATGGGCACAACAGGTGGTTTGTGCGTTACCAGTTCCAGCCCTTCTATGGCGGACATTACAGTAAGAGACGGCGTAATAATACTGTCTGCCACAAGCGCTGCCGCGCCAATGATGGCAATCAGGTAAAGCCATTTTTTCTTGAAACGCTTGACCAGCGAGTATAATGATAAAATCCCTCCTTCGCCCTTGTTATCTGCCCTTAGTGCAATGATAACATATTTTACAGTGGTTTGCAGGGTCAGTGTCCAGATGATGCATGACAGCGCGCCTTCTATATACTCTTCCGAAATAACACCACCGGCTTTACCGGCATTGATGATGGCTTTCATTACATAAAGTGGGGATGTTCCAATGTCTCCAAAGACTATTCCTAAGGAAACCAGGACACCTATCCACGATAATTTTTTGAGGTCAAAATGACCACTGCTATTTTGCGACATAATTATGCGATGTTGAAAAACAATTCTGCAAATTTATATTATTTTACAGACAGAGGAATTATTTTGACATAAATGTAACAATATATACTAGTAACGCTGTTTAAAAATACAGGATATCCTTTACTGAATTGGATTTATAATCATTCGGCTGTGATGATATGATTTTTCTCATGAAATCATAACCAGACATTATATTTAGTTTCTTTACTGTTCTTGGTAGTCAGATGCCTGCTAATTCTGATAGGATGCAATCATTTGCAGGATTTACATATTCATAATTTTTTTCTTCTGGCTTTACTTTGAGTAGTTCGCCATATATTGTTGTTTTACGTTAAAAATGAGAAAGTGAAAACCTGTGAATACGCTTCCTTTCAGCGTTTTTTATTTTCGGCAGATTTTCTGGCTGTCTTTTATCAATATCCCATTCATGGCAAAGCCATAGTAAAGCCATACCAAAGCCATAGATAGTTCATGGAACTTACATCTGTTAAGTATTGACATTTTCGCATTAATTATTTATTAAAATTAAGAATAGTGAAAAATTAAGTGAAAGCAGATTTCTATATTGGTGAATGTTCGCAGAATATTATTTTTTCTACTTTTGCAGTCTATGGATCGATTAAAAACATCTCTCAGCTATCTTTTTATTTTTTTGCTGGTGGGTTTTATTTGTGGCGTGGTGATTAAATATTTTATTCCTGGTCTGGATGTTAATCCTGCACTTCACAGCGGGCTGTTCGCAATTAATTTGATAGGATTTCTGATCATTCTTGGGTTTTATAATTCGTCAAAATATAAAGGGATCGGATTTGTTTTTTTAGGTTTGATTATCTTTAAATTTTTTGCAGTTGCCTATCTTTTTTACCGCTTCAGGACCGACTTTTCTGATCATATATTGGTTTATTTTATCTTATATTGGATTTATATGATGACCGATATGTTGCTCGTTATAAAGCTGATAAAAAAACAAGATTAATATCATGTAATTAATCTCTGCTTATGCTGGGCGATTGGAATTAATTTTATACTTTTGCAAAAAATTGAGAATTATTTGGCTTATGAGTCTTAAAAAACTGTACATTGTTCTTACTGTTTTCCTTTTCGGGCAGGTGTTTGCGCAATCTTTAGGTAAAGAGCTTGCAGAGAAAGAAGAGAAGTATAATCCCGTTCCGTTTATCATGCACCACGTTCAGGATTCTCATTCGTGGCATCTGTGGGGCGAAGGTCATGAGTCCGTTGGCTTTTCTTTGCCAATTATATTGATTGATAACGGCCTTAAGGTATTCAGCTCTGCAAAATTTGGTCATAATGAAGATGAAGTGGCAGAGGTAGATGGTAAGTATTATAAGATTTTTCATAACAAGATTTATGAAACCAACGCTGCTGGTGATATCACAGAGCACGACGGCCATCCAACCAATAAGATGCCGATAGATTTGTCTATTACCAAAGTAGTGGCGCAGATGTTTTTGGCTGCGGTGATATTGTTGATTATTGGTTTTGCGACGGCTGCATCTTACAAAAAATCTAATGTGCCTTCTGGTATTGCTAAATTTATGGAGCCGATCATCGTATTTGTAAGAGATGAGATTGCCTTACAAAATATTGGGTCTGTAAAATATCAGAAATATGTGCCTTACCTGGTGACTTTGTTTTTGTTCATCTGGGTACTCAATATCCTTGGGCTTTTGCCAGGATCTGCTAATACAACAGGTAACATTGCATTTACCTTGGTGTTGTCTGTATTTACATTATTGATTGTAAACTTCAGCGGTACAAAAACTTATTGGATGCACATGATTGACCCGTTGGGGAAAAATATGCCATTTGCCGGTAAAATTTTGGTATATATTATTTTGGTTCCTGTAGAGCTTTTGGGTATTATTACCAAGCCATTTGCATTGATGATCCGTCTCTTTGCGAACATGACTGCAGGGCACATCATTATCATGAGTTTGATTTCCCTTATTTTTATCATGGGAACTTACGCCATTACGCCGGTATCATTGGGATTGGCATTGTTCATCTATGTGTTAGAAGTATTGGTGGCTGCATTACAGGCTTACATCTTCACTATGTTAACGGCATTATTTATAGGATCGGCTGTAGAAACAGCACACGATCATTAATAGGAATAAAAAATAACATTTTTAAATTATATAGTTATGACAGGTAGTATCGCAGCAATCGGAGCTGGTTTAGCAGTTCTAGGAGTTGGATTAGGAATCGGAAAAATTGGTGGTTCTGCAATGGATGGTATTGCAAGACAACCAGAACAATCTGGGAAAATCCAAACTGCAATGATTATCGCAGCCGCTCTTATCGAGGGTGCTGGTCTTTTCGGTATCGTAGTAGCATTACTAGGAAACGGATAAGAGATTTCTAAAGTATTCTATAAACGGTTGGTTTATAGAATACTTTTATTAATTTAATTAACAACAACATTTTAATACTAATATTATATAATGGATTTATTAACGCCTTCTATTGGTAACATTTTCTGGACTGCAGTCGTATTTATCCTACTGGTAGTTCTTCTTAAAGCTTTTGCGTGGAAACCAATCCTTAATGCGGTTAACCAGAGAGAAGTGACGATTATCGATGCACTGAACCAGGCTAAGCTGGCCAAACTGGAAATGGCACAGCTGAAAGAAGATAACGAGAGGATTCTTCGTGAGGCCAGAGCAGAAAGAGACGGCATCCTGAAAGAAGCCCGTGAGATGAAGGATAAAATCGTTAACGAAGCAAAAGACAGTGCTAAAGTTGAAGGAGAAAAGATGATTGCTGCAGCAAGACAATCTATAGAGACAGAAAAAAATGCAGCTATGGCAGATATCAAGAATCAGATTGGCTCTTTGTCTGTAAGCATCGCAGAAAGTATTCTTAGAGAAAAGCTGGATAACAATGGTGCTCAGAATGCCTTGGTAGAAAATATTTTAAACAAATCAAACCTTAACTAATCAGGATGTTAACATCTAAAGTAGCTAAAAGATACGCACAAGGTTTATTGGATTTTACGCAGGAGTCCGGTAATACAGATACTGTCTTCGGTGAGATGAAGGATATTGTCAAAATCATGTCCGAGTCCAAAGAGCTGAATCAGTTTTTGCATACGCCTTTTATCGATGCCCGAAAAAAAGATGCGGTTGCTTTGGAGATCTTTAAAGATTTTTCTACAGTATCGCAAAATATTATCAGGCTGGTAATAAGACACGGCAGAGAGGCTCAGCTTAGTAATATTGCTCAGGATTTTATTAATAAGGTAGAGGATATCAGAGGTACACAGCGTATTTCTCTGGTAACGGCGACTGCTTTATCACCACAGACGGTGCAGCAGATTATTGCCGCCTCAAACATGGTGAATGTCGACAATTATGATCTTAAAACGGTTGTAAAACCAGATATCCTTGGCGGATATATCCTAAGAGTAGGTGATCAGCAAATTGATGCTTCGGTAAAAACCAAACTGAATAATATCAAAAAAGAATTTCAACTTAATTAAGAAAAAAAGAACCATATAATGGCAGAAATAAATCCGGCGGAGGTATCGGCGATACTGAAGCAGCAATTAGCAAATTTTGATACACAATCCAACGTAGAGGAGGTTGGTACTGTTCTTACAATTGGAGATGGTATTGCCCGTGTTTACGGTTTAGAAAATGTGCAGTACGGAGAATTAGTACGATTTGATTCCGGTGTGGAAGGGATCGTTCTTAACCTTGAAGAAGATAACGTAGGTGTGGCGCTTCTTGGTGAATCCAAATTGGTAAAAGAAGGTGATACAGTTAAAAGAACCCAGAGAATCTCTTCTATCAAAGTAGGAGAAGGCATGCTGGGCAGGGTTGTGGATACATTGGGTAATCCAATTGATGGTAAAGGCCCTATTGGTGGTGATCTTTTTGAGATGCCATTGGAAAGAAAAGCACCGGGTGTAATCTTCAGACAACCTGTAAACGAACCGTTGCAGACTGGTATCGTAGCGATAGACTCTATGATTCCTGTAGGTAGAGGCCAAAGGGAGTTGATTATTGGTGACAGACAGACGGGTAAAACTACCGTTGCTATTGATACCATTATCAATCAAAAAGAATTTTATGATGCCGGCAAACCGGTATATTGTATATATGTGGCTATTGGGCAAAAAGCGTCTACAGTAGCACAAATTGTAAAAACCCTAGAAGATAAAGGCGCGTTGGCTTATACAGTTGTTGTAGCGGCAAACGCTTCAGATCCGGTTCCAATGCAGGTTTATTCTGCAATGGCTGGTGCTTCTATTGGTGAGTTTTTCAGAGACAGTGGTAGAGCAGCACTGATTGTTTATGATGATTTGTCAAAACAGGCAGTAGCTTACCGTGAGCTTTCTTTGTTACTAAGAAGACCACCGGGCCGTGAGGCTTATCCTGGTGACGTATTTTATCTTCACTCCAGATTGTTGGAAAGAGCAGCAAAAGTAATTGCTGATGACACAATCGCTTCTCAAATGAACGATTTGCCGGATTCTCTTAAACCAATTGTAAAAGGTGGCGGATCTTTAACGGCACTTCCAATTATCGAAACGCAGGCAGGTGACGTTTCTGCATATATCCCAACTAACGTAATCTCTATTACAGATGGACAGATATTCCTGGAGTCTGACTTGTTCAACTCAGGGGTTCGTCCTGCGATCAACGTAGGTATCTCTGTATCCAGAGTTGGAGGTAATGCTCAAATCAAATCAATGAAAAAAGTGTCTGGTACCTTGAAACTGGATCAGGCTCAGTACAAAGAATTGGAAGCTTTTGCAAAATTTGGTTCTGACCTGGATGCAGCAACTTTGGCGGTAATCTCAAAAGGGGAAAGAAATGTGGAGCTCCTTAAGCAGCCTGTTAATTCTCCGCTTCCGGTAGAGAGCCAGGTCGCAATGATCTACGCAGGTACAGAGAATCTTTTGAAAAATGTACCTATCAGAAAGGTTAAAGAATTCCAGTTGGAGTATGTAGAATATCTTAGAAATAAACATCCTGAAGTAATGGCTGCACTAAAAGCAGGTAAAATTGATGGCGAGATTACAGGGGTTCTAAAACAGGTAGCTACAGATCTTACATCCAAATACAATTAAAATTAGTTGATGGTTTTTGGTTGATAGTTGACAGATTGTTCTAAGACTAGCAACCAACAACCAATAACAATGTCATCCCGAGCAAAGTCGAGGGACAACAACTATAATATATGGCAAACTTAAAAGAAATACGAGGCAGGATTTCATCTATATCTTCTACGATGCAGATCACAAGTGCTATGAAAATGGTTTCCGCAGCGAAACTTAAAAAAGCACAGGATGCAATCGTAATGCTGAGACCTTATTCCGAAAAGCTTCAGGAGATTATAGAGAATGTCAGTGCCGCTTCAGACTCTGATAACGTTTCTGTTTTTGCAGCGGAGAGAGAGGTGAAAAAAGTACTCTTCATCACGGTAACTTCCAACAGAGGTTTGGCTGGTGCTTTTAACTCTTCTGTAATTAAGGAACTTAATAATCAACTTGCTGCCGACGATAATGTTGGGACAGAGGTTTTAACCATAGGTAAAAAAGCTTTTGATGCGGTAAGAAGAAGCCGTACTCTGTATGATAATCAAAGTGCCCTGTTTGATAACCTTTCTTTTGAGCAGGTTTCTAATGTGACAGAGCGCGTGATGGCAGATTTCAAAACAGGCAGGTTTGATAAAGTTTTTGTGATCTATAACAGGTTTATCAATGCTGCTACACAGGAAGTGGTTACCGAGCAGGTTTTACCAATAGCAGTTCCCGAGAAAACTACCGAAATCAATGTTGATTATATATTTGAACCGGGAAGACAGGAGATTTTGGATACTTTGATCCCAAAATCAATCAAAACTCAGGTTTTCAAAGCAATTTTAGATTCTGTAGCATCCGAACATGGTGCAAGGATGACGGCAATGCATAAAGCCACCGATAATGCACAGGCGCTTAAAAATGACCTTGTTATTTTCTATAACAAAGCCAGACAGGCAGCCATTACAAACGAAATTCTCGAAATTGTTTCCGGAGCAGAAGCTCTTAAAAACAGTTAGAATATTTATAAGTTAAAGTTAGTAGTTAGTTATAAAAAGCATTGGGTTTTTCCCAGTGCTTTTTATTATTTAAGAATACAATTGCTTCTCTGTCAGTTAAAAATTCTTAGTAACTGATGTTAAAAAAAATTATATATCTTTGCAAAAGATTGTATAACAATATTAAATGGACCCCGATAGTTTAGTCAAACTTCTCATTGCATTATTTTTAGTTCTTCTGAATGGCTTTTTCGTAGCCGCTGAATTTTCAATTGTTAAAGTACGTTATTCCCAAATCCAGCTCAAAGCTGCAGAGGGCAACACAATGGCCAAACAGGCCGAAAATATTATCAAAAACCTTGATGCTTACCTGTCTGCTACCCAGTTGGGTATTACATTGGCATCTCTGGCATTAGGTTGGGTAGGAGAAAGTGCACTGCATCATCTGATAGAAAGTCTTTTTCACTCGCTAAATATAGAATTAGCCGCTTCCACAGTGACTACAATATCAGTAGTTTGCAGTTTTATGCTGATTACCACCATGCATATTGTATTTGGTGAGTTGGTACCAAAATCCATTGCCATAAGGAAGTCCGAGGCTACCACACTTTTTATAGCCTATCCTTTGCATTTGTTTTATAATGTATTCCGGCCGTTTATCTGGCTGATGAATTCTCTGTCCAGCGGATTTTTGAGGATCATTAAGATCAATCCCGCATCGGATCAGGATATCCACTCCACCGAGGAATTACAGCTTCTGGTAAAACAGTCAGCAGATAGCGGTGAGATAGAGGAAGAGAATTATGAGATCATCAAAAATGCATTTGATTTTACAGATCATACTGCCAAACAGATTATGATCCCAAGGCAAAATATTTCCAGTATAGATATAGAAGATACTACCGAGGAGATTATTGCCCAGATTATGGATAGCGGTTATTCCCGTATTCCTGTTTACGAAGGTTCTATTGATAATGTCGTCGGGATATTTTATACCAAAGAGATTATCCGCGAGTATATAAAAAGTAAAGGAGAACTTAATCATGACAATCTTAGGGGATTGATGAGAGAGGCATTTTTTGTTGTAGGAAGCAAAAAGATATCTGATCTTCTCAAAGTATTCCAGCTCAAGAAGCAGCATATGGCTATCGTTATTGATGAATTTGGTGGTACCGAAGGTATTATAACGCTGGAAGATATCCTGGAAGAATTGGTTGGTGAGATTCAGGATGAGGAAGATGAAGAAGAAAGGATCGTAGACAAAGTTGGCGAGAACACGTTTTGGGTAAAAGCCACACAACCTTTGGAGGAAATCAATGAATGCCTTCCCAAAAAAATACCGGAATCAGAAGAAGGCGAATACAATACACTGGCAGGTTTTATACTTAATGAATTGCAGGATATCCCGGAGGAGAATCAGGAATTTGATTTTGGTTATTATCATTTCAAAATCCTCAAGATGCAAAATAAAAGTGTGGAGTTGGTAGAGTTGGTTTATAAAAAACCTGTAGCTGAAGACCTTACCGATGAGACGGCAGAAGCTTAAGTTTGAAAAAGTAATGAAAATCTATAGCAACAAATCTTACGATGAGCCAAAGCGGCAGTACGATGAAGATGTATTGGTTTTGGAACAAGAGGACGAGGTTTACAAACTGGTTCTCCATAACGATGAAGTCAATACATTTGATTTTGTAATAATGTGCTTGATAGATATTTGTGAACACACATTGGAGCAGGCAGAACAATGTACCATTCTGGTTCATTATAAGGGAAAATGCACTGTGAAAACCGGTTCGCTGGAAAAACTCAAACCCATGAATCAGGCATTGCTGGATAAAGGACTCAGTTCTGAAATTGTATAATATATAACGATTACCTCTGGGTGATCGTTTTTGTTATTAATGAAAACGGTAATTAGCTTCCGGGAGAATATTGTTTTTTAAAAATTCTTCATACTCTGGTGTGAGAGCAGCTCTGCCATAAGTGTTTTCCCCAGACATACCACCCAGGCGTATTTTGTCTTTGCCATATTTTTTATTGAGTTTGTCGATGGTTTTCATAATCGGGATATGCTTATCATCCACGTCTTTTTCAAAAAGATTAATCAGTCTCTCATTATCCGGTACAAAATCCGAGACCATGACACCTGCTTTTTTATAATGAAATCCATCTTTATAAATCGCTTCAAAAATAGAGTTGGCGTACTTTGCTAAGACAATAGAGGAGCTACTCGGGTTGGGCAAAACAACAGAAAATCCATTCTTATATTCTCCCAATTCTTTCCGAAATCTGTTGGTCTGTACAAAAACACTCAGGACTTTGCAGCAGGAGTTTTGTTTCCTCAGTTTCTCTGCGCAATAGATTGCAAAAGTCTCGACACGCTCTGCCAGTTCTTCTTTTTTTGTAATCATCTGCATAAAGCTTCGGCTCACCATAATTGATTTTTTAGAAGAAGGCGCATCCAGCTCCAACTGAGGAAAACCCTTCAATTCATTGATCATTCTCACGCCGTGGATTCCCATTATTTTCCGGATCCAGATTTCGGGTTTTTGCAAAAGATCCCAGGCGGTGAAAACGCCATAGTCCTGCATTTTGGCATTCAGCCGGTGTCCAATTCCCCAAATATCTCCAATCTCAAAGTTTTTTAGAACTGTTTCTATTTTTTCTTTGGAATCCAGAATGCAGACGCCATCCGGGTAGATGTCAGTATTTTTTTTTACAATATGATTGGCTACTTTACAAAGTGTTTTGGTAGGGGCAATCCCAATGCTTACCGGGATGTTCTGCTCATCATTGATGTGTTTCCTTATTGTAGTACAATAGTCCAAAAGATTGATATATTTGAATCCGTGGAAATCTAGGAAAAGCTCATCAATACTGTAAACTTCATAATCCATCACATAGCTTTTGGCAATACTCATCACTTTTTGACTGTAAAAATTGTACAGTTCAAACTTTGCAGAGAAAACCCTGACATTGTGCTCTGCAAAAAGACTTTTGTATTTGAAGGCCGGAGCGCCCATTGGGATCCCAAGAGCTTTTGCCTCGTTACTTCGGGATACGACACAGCCGTCATTATTAGACAATACTACAACCGGCTGATTCTTCAATTGAGGATCAAGGGCTCGCTCGCACGAGACGAAAAAATTATTGCAGTCTAATAAGGCGTACATTTTTTTGTTTTTTTGGGAGGGAAAGGCGAATTCGTATGTTCCAAAATTAGAAATTAATTGGAATTAATGTCTAAGATATTTTTCCACAATATGTTAAAATTGATTCTAAAAGAAAACCCCTTCAAAGTTCTGGACTCTGAAGGGGCGAAATAAAATTTTTATAAAAATTGACTTGTTAAAATTTAACAGTTACCACTTTTTCTACGCCATTGCGTTTAACTGTTACAGGATGTTCTTCTCCGGCATTAACTTTGGTAAGACAATCCATATAAGAATAGACTTCTTTTACCTCACATTTTCCAATTTTTGTCAGTACATCGCCAGATTCTATGCCTGCATTGGCAGCCGGTCTGTTATCCATAACGCCGTCTATGACCATCCCGTCTTTGCTGTCGGCATAGCTTGGCATGATCCCGAGTGTTACTTTATATTTTGGGACCGCTTTGGTTGTAGATACTTTAGTTTTCGTAAACGGAATTTCTTTTTCGTTACCTAAGGCATTAGCCAGGTTAAAAACATAATTTACAATAGTCTTTTCACCCGGATAATTGATTTTGTCGGCATCATCAGATGGTTTGTGATAATCATTATGCGTTCCGGTAAATAAGAATAGTACAGGAATATCCTTAAGATAAAAAGAGGTGTGATCACTTGGCCCTACTCCGGATTCGTCCAAAGCCAAATTGACTCCGGCAGGCTGGTATTTTTTAACCAATTCTGGTAGAATAGGAGAGGTTCCTACGCCACCAACGGTCAGGTCTTTATCTTTGTTCAATCTTCCCACCATATCCATATTAATCATAAAAATGGTGTTAGGATATTTGGTTTTGATGGTCTCAGCTAATTTTTTGGACCCCATCAATCCGTCTTCTTCTCCGGAGAATAAGGCGAAAATATAATTGACATTCTCTTTGGTTTTGTTCTGAGAGAACATTCTTGCCAATTCTAAAACAGCTACGGTTCCTGAGGCGTTGTCGTCTGCTCCGTTGTGGATTTGCCCTTCTGAGTTGGCCAATGTAGAATTGTGATGCTCGTTAAGTCCCAAATGATCGTAGTGCGCACCTATGACAATGGTTTTGTCTGCTTTGTTATCCAAAACAGCCACAACATTTTTCCCGTTTACAGGGACAGAAGATTTGTCATCATGCGGATTCAGTTTTACATCGTACTGGAATGGGATGATGAAATCTTTGCCCTCATAAGGTTTTAGACCCAATTTTTTGAATTCGGCGGAGAGATAATTGGCTGCTTTTGTTTCGCCTTCTGAGCCAGCCAATCTTCCTTTGAGTTCATCAGAAGCCAGGTAATACAGATTTTTTTTCAGGTTGTCTTCGTTTACCAGTTCTGCAGGATCGCTATCAATCCAATCTGCGATAAAAACATTAGTCTCGTGTGGTTTTTCACCTTGTCTGTTACTTGCAAAAACCAGTTTTTTGCCATCCGGAGAGAACATTGCAAATGCATTGAACTCACTCTCGTAAGTGATTTGCTGCAGGTTTTTCCCGTCCAGATCAATCATGTACAGTTGGAAATCATATCCTCTTGTAGAATGATGGTTGGATGAGAAAATAATCTTTTTGTCAGAAGGATGAAAGTAAGGTGCCCAGTTGGCTTTGCCAAGATTGGTAATCTGTTTCAGGTCTGTTCCATCAATATTAATCGTATAGATCTCCATATTGGTTGGTGCAACCAGATTTTCTGCCAATAATTCTTTATATTCTTTGACTTCTTCATCGGTTTTTGGACGGGAAGAACGGAATACCAGTTTTTTGCTGTCGTGCGAGAAAAATGCACCGCCATCATAACCCAAGCCGTGGGTTAATTGCTTTAGATTTTTACCATCAATATCCATAATCCAGATCTCCAGATCACCACTTCTTGTGGAAGTGAAGGCAATCTTCTTCCCATCCGGGGAAACAACTGCTTCTGCATCATAACCCGGGGAATTGGTCAGTTGTTTTGTAATGTTCCCGTTAAGATCAGCTTCATAGATCTCAAAATCGGAATAGATTGGCCAAAGATATTTTCCGTCTTTTCTTGGTGCCGGTTTTGGCGGGCAATCGGGGTTGGCTTTATGCGTAGATGCATAGATGATATGTTTCCCATCCGGCATAAAGAAGGAGCAGGTTGTTCTTCCTTTTCCTGTAGAAACCAGCTTAAGATTAGATTCTGCCGGTTTTTGAGTAAGGTCATAGAGGAAAATCTGGTCGCATTGTGCACCAATTTCAGGATTGGTCACCTGCATTGTCAGCATTTTGCTGTTGGGGGAGAAGTAAGCCTCGGCATTATCACCGCCAAAAGTAAGTTTGGTAACGTTTTTCAGATTTTTTTCCTGAGAATAGTATAGCGCTGAAATCCCAAGCAATGAAATTGTTGAAAGCTGTTTTAATTTGGATTTTGATAAAAACATTTATTCTAATTTTTATTGAGAACAAATTTAAGCTTTTTTAATAAGGATAAAAAATGACTTTAAGCGGTAATTTCCGTTAAACACATAAGGGGTTTTTTTATGAAAAATCTATCAAAATATTTATGAATGTAAAAAAAATATGGTCTGATTAGTCAAATTATTATATAAAATAGAAATTCAATTGCTTTTTATATTGTTGAATTTCAGTTATTTATTGGTATTTATTTATATAATCAATAAAGTGATATAGGTATATTTAAAAATAAAATTGAATAATTGCGGTCACTTTATATAACAGTCGTAATTTTGTCCTCGCTAAAACTATACATAGTAATGGTACGGTTGTTAAAAGTACCTAAGGAACGATTATTACTTTTATACTTTTTATTTTTAATCATATTTTCTTTTGCGAGTAATTTCAAAGGAGATTTTTATACACCATTTTCTACAACACCAGATTTTGAAAATTCTTGCAAGGACCGTGCGGTTTTTCAAACCACTTCTGTTGCTGGCAATCAGTTGGATTTTATTTTTTCTGATGAAGTTTTAGAACTTAAAACGCTTGTTTCAAATCCTTTTTTCTCTGCAAAAAGAGAATTTTCCGCTGCTTTTGCATACACGGCTAAAGAGTTGTCCCACTATCCACTATCCTCAAAATGTACAATTGAAGGATAGGGAAAACCTCTATGATCTGTATTGTGACTGGCGGTTCGATATATAAACATTTCCTTCTCAATTATTACAATACTGTATTTTGGATGATCTTTCTATTATCATCCAGGATCAATCTGTACTTATAAACTAAAAAAATTTAATAGTAAAACCTTATGAAAAAGTTTAACACATTTGTTTCTGTGTGTTGTGCAATGCTGCTCACAAATCAGATTAGCGCACAAACATCAAACTTTATGAAAGACAGAAAAATTCCATTAAATGAAGATGGTAGCAATTTTGTCAAATTCACATTTATGACTCAGGCCTGGATCCGTTCTGCTGATTATAATCCCGGAAGTACAATCGACGATGTTGCTAAAAACAGCGGCACTGATATTGGTATCAGGAGATCTGCAATTCAAGTTTACGGGCAATTAACAGACAGGGTTTTTGCTTTCACCCAAATAGGTCTTAATAACTTTAATGATCTGTCCGAAAGAAAGTCAGGGTTTTTCCTTAATGATGCTTATGGTGAATATGCAATTGATAAAACAAAACTATCTCTAGGTATGGGATTGTCCGGATGGAGTGGGCTTTCTCGTTTTGCTTCACCAGCGGTTGGTTCTCAATTGGGGATTGATGCTCCTATGTACCAACAGGCTACCAGTGATGTTACTGACCAGTTTCTTAGAAAATTGTCTGTTTTTGCAAAAGGTAAATTGGGCAAATTTGACTATAGAGTAGCAATGGCGCAACCAATGGATATCAAAAAAATGGCGGGATATAATCCTACCGTTACATACTTCCAACTTTGCAGCTTTGCCTCCAAAAATGCAGTACAACGGATATTTTCAATATCAGTTTAAAGATCAGGAATCTAATATGATACCTTATTTGGCAGGAACTTACCTTGGTTCTAAATCAGTTTTCAACATTGGTGCCGGTATTATTTATCAAAAAGACGCCATGTGGAGACTGGATGATAATAACCAGACTATTAATGAAAATATGCTCCATTTGTCAGCTGATGTATTTTATGATGCACCAATCGGTAAAGAAGGGCAGGCCATCAGTTTGTATGGTAACATTACCCATTTTGATTTTGGAAAAGATTATTTCAGAAATGCCGGTACTATGAATCCTGCTAACGGAAACAATAACCCCAATATCCTGAATGGTGCCGGTGTTGCGTTCCCAATGTATGGTACAGGGACAACTTTGTATGCACAGGCTGGTTACAAATTCAAAAATAACCTGATCGGTAACACTACTTTGATGCCTTACTTCGCTTTACAACATTCTAATTATGAAAAATTTAATGATGCAGTGAATTTCTGGGATATGGGTGTTAACTGGTTATTGTCAGGCCATACATCAAAATTTACTATCTCTTATCAAAACAGACCTGTATATGATGTTGCAGGCGATAAAATCACAACCAAAGGAGCTGTATTAGCACAATATCAAGTCAATTTTAATTAATCAAAAATATCTAAATATACATAAGTATCATGAAAAAATTATTCTATTCATTAAGTATCCTAAGCACAATTCTTACAAGCGCACAACAAGCAGAATGGGGTTACACAGGCGATAAAGCTCCTGATAAATGGGGTTATATCCAGGGTGCAGAAAAATGTGGACAAAGCAAAAGCCAGTCGCCTATTAATATCGTTAACAAAAAAGTAAAACTGGACTCAAAATTACCAGCTATAAAATTTAACTATAGTTTGGGTGATATCAAAGATATTGTAGATAATGGTCACTCTTTGCAATTCGATTTCAAAGAAGGCAGCTATATGGAGTATGAAGGTACAAAATATGCTTTGATCCAATTCCACGCCCACGAAGAGTCAGAACACACCATTGACGGTGTAAGATATCCATTGGAACTGCACTTTGTACACAAATCTGCAGCAGGTAAAATCATCGTAGTTGGTGTGATGGTAAAAGAAGGTGACGAAAATTCTTATTTTGAAAAACTTAAAGTTTTCAAAACATTGGCTAAAAATGCGAAAGCAGATACAGATATTGCCTTTGACCCAGAAAAAATGTATCCTGCAAACAAAGCGTATTACACTTATGAAGGTTCTCTTACAACGCCTCCTTGTTCTGACCAAGTGACTTGGATTGTTTTCAGAAACCCAATCACAATGACAGATGACGAGATAGAAGATGTTGCAAAACATTTACCAAAAAGTAACAACCGTCCTGTACAACCTATCAATGGCAGAGTGGTAGAACGTTCAAAATAATTCATCTTGCATGATAAAAGAAAGACCATCAGTTATGATGGTCTTTCTTTTTGGCTTTTACTAAAAAAAATCCTGAGCAAAAACTCAGGATTTTATATTGATAACAAAAAAGATTTCTAATTATTTTACTTGATCTACAACAGCTTTGAAAGCTTCTGGATGATTCATTGCAAGGTCTGCAAGAACTTTTCTGTTAAGCTCGATGTTGTTTTTCTTAAGAGCTCCCATAAACTGAGAGTAAGATAATCCGTGCTCTCTGGCACCCGCGTTGATACGTGTTACCCAAAGGCTTCTGAAGTTTCTTTTCTTCTCTTTTCTACCACGGTAAGCATATTGCATTGCTTTTTCTACCGCGTTTTTAGCTACAGTCCAAACATTTTTTCTTCTACCGAAAAAACCTTTAGCTTGCTTAAGTACTTTTTTTCTGCGCGCTCTAGACGCTACAGCGTTTACTGATCTTGGCATAATTGTAATTGTTTTTTTGAAAAGGGCGGCAACTAGCTTGCTCTTAGTGGCACCGTTTCAGGGTTAAAATTGTGAATTGTTTAATTCTTATAAACCGAAATGGATTTATAAAAACTACTTAATTGCTAATTGTCTCAAAACACTTTTTGTGTCCACAGCAGCAACATAAGACGTTTGCGTAAGATTTCTCTTTTGCTTAGTTTCTTTCTTAGTCAAGATGTGGCTTTTGAAAGCATTTTTTCTTTTGATCTTACCAGTTCCGGTAAGAGCAAAACGCTTTTTAGCACCTGATTTCGTTTTTAATTTTGGCATTGTTCTGTGTTTTATAGTTTGTTATCAATATTCTTTTTTGATCCTGTCATACAACAGGTATAATAGTTTGCAAAAGTACAAATTTTATTTGGATATTCAATTAAGTATAAACAAGATGATTTGTTCAATGAAAAAGTTGCTTTTGAATGCTAGTTTATTTTTCGATTGTAAATGCTGAACTTGTAGGATTAGTAAACTCCTTTCCGTTATACCATATTTTAGTAAGTGTTTCACTATTTTCCCGGTATGAAAACTCAGCTTTTATATCATCAGTTGTAGTTTCATCATATTTTATTTTTAAATTTTCTATACCATCTTTATCATAATCCGTTGGAAATAAACGAATGTAAGTATGATTCTCTCTATTGTAAAAAAAATAGCCATATTTGGGATCTAAGTTATATTCATAATATTCTTTCCATTCGCCATTTTTCAGATACAATACTCTTATATTATCTTTTTTGAAGTTAGGATCATCAAAAACATATTTTCCGCCTTTTAAGATAGTGTAATCAAAATTACTATTAATTATGGTTTCTGCTTTATTATCTTCTTTATCTCTACAATTCAACAAAGCTAATAGTATCAAAGAATATAAACAGAGATTTAAATTTTTTTTCATAATATTAAATTTAAGGTTTATTATAAATTATCATTTTTCTACCTTCATTATAATTATGACCGTTCGGATTAAAATTGCTCAAGCCAAACCAACCATTGTAGGCACCTCCCCAACCCCAATTCATATGGAAAAATAGATAACCATAACCACCTGTGATGTGTCCGTTGTCATCAAAAGTACAAAAATATGAATCTTGATATCCATCTGCAACCCAAGCATGGCATTTATATTTTAGACCTAAAAATCCATAATATTCCCCTCCTGAAAGATATACAGGTTTGTTTGCAGCAATGGAGGCTTGTACAATATTATAATTATAATCTGCTTGTATAACATTGTTATAACCATAGTTCGCAAGTGCTGTTTTTGCTTTGGACGAGTTTGCACCTGATGAATCACAACCGTAATCCATATCTACTTTATTACCTATATCCGACATTAATCTCGAAGTTTCTAAAGAGCCCCAGTTATTAGGCATATCACTCCAATTGTAATAATTTGGGTATTGGTTGTATTTCATGATTTGAGCTAGTGCAGTTGCAACACAACCTGTATAAGCTTTTTGATTTCCAGTAGTATTTGAACAACCTAAATTTGGGCAATATTCGTTGTATCCTGCGGTTTGATTCCAATTTGTATTTAATAAAGGATCTTTTACTGTATAATGTTCTCCTGGACAGTAATATGGTTGATCGTCATCCGGGGGTACACGATTAAGAAACGCGTTCCATTCTTTTTTTATTTCTTGAGTAGGCTCTATATCAGTTTTTCGTATATTTTCTATTGCATAAATTTCATTATCCAAATACCCTACAAAAGCTTGTGGAAGTTCTTTATTTGACAAGACAAATTCACTATCATCAACGATACCCATAATTGGGTGACTTCTATCGTCTGCGGAAATTAATAAAAACCACCTTCTTCTAGATTTACAGCATAAAATGAAGCTAAATTATCTTCATTTTTAATGTCAACAATGTTTTTAATTTTTAATTGCCCATTGTTGTATTTTTTTAAAGAATTTCCTTTAAAAAAACGAGATTTTACAGCTAAGGAATAAAATGCTTTTGCTTGTATCGCATTAGAAATAGTCTTTTTGTTAACAAAATGCTCATCTTGATTTAATTCATATTCTGTTCTACAACTGTTTAGGAAGAATACACTTCCTAATAATAAAAAAAGAATATTTTTTTTCATATATACTTGTTTTAAAATTTTTCCTAAAGTAGTGAAAATTTTAAAACAAAATGAGATTTTCAATTTATTTGAAAATCTCTTAATAATTTGTGAAGAATTATGATTTTTTATATTGACTAATGCTCCTGCCTATTTAGCAGGCTTCTTGGGGCTCATCATCATAATCATTCTTTTTCCTTCCAGTTTAGGAAGTTGATCTACTTTGCCAACGTGTTCCAGATCCTGAGCCAGTTTCAGCAGAAGGATCTCACCTTGATCTTTGAAGATGATAGAACGCCCTTTGAAAAACACATAAGTTTTCAGTTTAGAGCCTTCTTCCAAGAATTTTTCAGCATGTTTCTTTTTGAACTCATAATCGTGTTCATCAGTCTGAGGTCCAAAACGGATCTCTTTTACTACTACTTTTACCTGTTTTGCTTTTAATTCTTTTTGCTTTTTCTTCTGTTCATATAAGAATTTCTTATAATCCAGGATACGGGAGATATACGGTTCAGCCTTATCTGATATCACCACAAGATCCAGTTCTTGGTCTCTTGCAATCTCCAAAGCTTTTGATAATGGATAAACGCCCGGCTCCACATTATCACCTACCAGGCGAACTTCTTTTGCGCGGATTTTTTCGTTAATCTGATGTAGATCTTCCTGTACAGGTCGGCGCATTGGGCCTCTTCCTCTGTGATTAAATTTCTGTGCTATTGTATTATAATTTTATGGGTTACTTACTATATATTATTTATGGCAGCTATTCCGCCTTCCGTTCCCGCTTTTTTTGTTCATCGTGCCTCTTCACAAAAAAGAGCTCCACTCAAGTCGGGCTGCGGTTTTGATTATCCTTTGAATTCGAATCCGCTGTCAGCCGCTTTCTTAAAATAGCTGACAAAATCTTCGATACTCATGGCGCCAAGATCGCCTTCGCTTCTTCTTCTTACAGAAATTGTTCCATTCTGTTCCTCATTTTCTCCAACCACCAGCATAAAAGGGATTTTCTTCAACTCGGCATCACGGATCTTTTTACCGGTTTTCTCGTTCCGGTCGTCTATCAGTCCGCTAATATCGTGATTTTCTAATAATTGTGAAACATTTTTTGCATAGTCCACATATTTCTCACTGATTGGGAGAATAATAAACTGCTCCGGACTCAGCCAAAGCGGGAAATCCCCTGCAGTGTTCTCTATCAAAATAGCAATGAACCGCTCCATAGAACCAAAAGGTGCTCTGTGGATCATTACCGGCCTGTGTTTCTCATTATCATTACCGGTGTACCAAAGATCAAATCTTTCCGGTAAGTTATAATCTACCTGAATGGTTCCTAATTGCCAGCTTCTTCCTAAAGCGTCCTTCACCATAAAGTCAAGCTTCGGGCCATAGAACGCTGCTTCGCCATATTCGGTAACGGTTTTCAGCCCTTTTTCTGTAGCAGCCGTTACGATAGCATGTTCTGCTTTTTCCCAGTTCTCATCAGAACCGATATATTTCTGTTTGTTTTCCGGATCTCTTAAAGAAATTTGCGCTGTAAAATCAGCAAATCCAAGTGAACCAAAAACATAAAGAACCAAATCAATCGTTTTTTTGAACTCGTCCATCAACTGATCCGGAGTACAGAACAAATGCGCATCATCCTGAGTAAACCCGCGGACTCTTGTAAGGCCGTGTAATTCCCCTGATTGCTCGTATCTGTAAACGGTTCCAAATTCTGCATAACGCTTAGGTAGATCTTTGTAACTCCACTGTGATGTTTTGTAAATCTCGCAATGGTGCGGGCAGTTCATTGGTTTCAGCATAAATTCTTCACCTTCATTTGGCGTTTTGATCGGCTGAAAGCTGTCTGCACCATATTTGTCCCAGTGCCCGGAAGTTACATATAATTCTTTGGCACCAATATGTGGCGTCATTACAAATTCGTAGCCAGCTTTTTTCTGTGCTTTTGACAAGAATTCTTCTAATTTTCTTCTCAGTTTGGTTCCGTTGGGTAGCCAAAGCGGAAGGCCTTGCCCTACTTTTTCCGAAAACGCAAAAATCCCAAGCTCTTTACCCAGTTTTCTGTGGTCTCTCCTTTTAGCTTCTTCTAGTCTTTCAAGATATTCGGTTAATTCCTTTTGCTTTGGGAAAGAGATACCGTATACTCTTGTCAGCTGCGGATTTTTCTCATCACCACGCCAGTAAGCGCCGGCTGCATTCAATATTTTTACAGCTTTTACAATGCCTGTTGAAGGGATGTGGCCACCTCTACAAAGGTCTGTAAAGTTATCGTGCGTTACAAAAGTGATTTCGCCGTCTTTAAGATTGTCAATCAATTCGGTTTTGAAAGGATTGTCTGCATATTCTTTCAGTGCATCGGCTTTAGAAACTTCACGCAGGTTGAAAGTAGAGTTTTTCTTAGCGTTTTCTAAGATTTTCTTTTCCAGTTTTTCAAAGTCTTTTTCAGACAAAGGTTCACCTCCAAAATCTACATCATAATAGAATCCGTTGGCAATAGCCGGGCCAATAGTCAGCTTAGCCTGCGGATAAAACTCCATAATAGCCTGAGCCAAAAGGTGAGCGGATGAATGCCAGAATGCTTTTTTACCCATGTCGTCATTCCACGTCAAAAGCTGCACCGTAGAGTCCTCCGTGATGGTGGTTTCTACTTCTGTCTGTTTTCCGTTAACGATGGCAGAGATGGTGTTTCTTGCCAAACCGTCACTGATACTTTGCGCAACTTGTAGCGGAGTAACTGCTCCTTCATATTCTCTGATGCTGCCATCAGGAAGTGTAATTTTTAGCATTAGGACTGAAATTTTTAGAGTTGCAAAAATAGTGATTTTTTAAAGAAAAAAGACATTTATTTGACCTTAACTTTCTCTTTAATAATCTCAATGACATCTACATTTCTCAATTTTGATTTTATCCATCCGTGGATATCTATGTAGACCAGCGTCCTTTTATCATACTGGTTTTTGCCTGATTCTTCCAATTGTCTTCCAAATTCCTTGAAAGCTGCCACCTGATCAGCCGGATTGTTATCGTTGATTTCACTGAAAAAATTGACAATTTTATAGTGAAGTTCAGATGGATTTTTCATCTTTTTTGTAAACTTCATGGTGTTTTTTACAAAATCATCATAATCCTCGTCCAGACCGGCTTCAAATTTGGCCATGAGAATCAGGATCCTCGTGTGGAAAAGCAATTCTTCCTGCACATTACCTTTAGAATTAATGATTTTCAATCCGTATTTTATAGTATCATGGTAATTTTTGCTGCCAAAATACATGGATGCTATTTTCAGGTAAAGGATTAGAAAATGATGTTCATCAATTTTGTCACGATGCTTGGTCATTTTAAGTTCTAGCTCAGGGATCATTTTTACACCTTTGAAAAACTCACCTTTAATAAAATAAAGATTCATCATCGTATTGTAATAGGTGAGAAAAATCAAAGATTGTGAGTTCTCGTTATGCACAAAAACCTCAGATTTTACAACATTGCTAAAGGTCTCAAAACTCTCCTCAATCCTTTGGACATTGCCGTACAAAAACAATATTTTGAACAGATAAGTATTCCCTTTGATGTACCAAACCGGATGGCTTTTGATCATTTCCGGGTTCTGATGAAAGAGTTCCACCCACTGGTAGGCATATTTAAGCGTGTATTTATAATCCTGCAAAAGCTGATTTTTCCAGACGTGCGCTTTGTAATACCACAGCTTTTCTGTGAAATTCAGTTTTTTGAGGTCAATTTTTGCCGTTTTTCTGTCAAACAACTCAAGGATTTTATCGCGGTCTTCATCATTTTTGATATAGCCGTGCGTCAGCATTTCGCTGTATAATTTAAGCGAAAGGTTGGAGAGTTTGGTGGCATAAGAATTTTGCCGGCTTATTTCCGAAGATTGCCGGATGAGCTCCTCGGCACGCCCGTCTATACTTCTTGTAATGAATTGGGATTCAATGACTTTTTCCAGTTCTATAATTTCTGAAGCGATGGTTTTCTCGTCCAGTTCCAGTGCGGATTGTTTGGTTTTATCCAGGATTTTCAGAGCTTGTTTGTGTAGGCCTTTCTGGTAAAGAATGGTTGCGAAATCAAGCTGTTCCCGCAACTGGATGCGGTTGTTCTGATGGCTGGGATTCAGTCTCAGGCTTACCAAAATCTGTTTGTAGAGATGCGCTTTCAGATTAGAAAGCTGCTGTTTTGAGGATATCTTTTTCTCAAGAATAATGTCCTCATTATATTCTTTCATTTTATCCAGTTCAGAAAAAAGCAAAAGAAATTTGGCGTCCACATTGATACCCAGACGGTTAACATAGAGCTTAAATTGCCGCTTTTCGGAAGTTGAAAGCGACTTGACAAGCACAAACAAAAAATCCTTTTGTAATTCTGACATTGTAAAAATTATTAATATAAGTGTTTGAGAATCAAATTTTTGAAAATTATTTTGAGTAAATCGAATATTGTATTTTTTGACTGGTATTCAAGGTAAACAAATAAATCAATTGATACTTTTGATTATCAAAATTAGATAAAAACTCTGTTATGAATCCTGAAAAAATTGAAATTTTTGACACGACACTGAGAGATGGGGAACAGGTTCCGGGATGTAAACTAAACACGGAACAGAAATTGACGATCGCAGAAAAGCTCGATTTTTTGGGTGTTGATATCATAGAAGCTGGTTTTCCTATTTCTAGTCCCGGCGATTTTCTGTCGGTACAGGAAATTTCGAAAATCGTCAAAAATGCCAAAGTCTGTGGCCTTACCAGAGCTAACAAAAAAGATATAGAAGTAGCGGCAGAAGCACTGCGATATGCGAAAAGACCAAGGATCCACACAGGAATCGGGACATCTGATTCTCATATTAAATTCAAATTTAATTCTACAAGAGAACAGGTTCTGGAACGTGCTGTAGAAGCGGTAAAGTATGCTAAAAATTTTGTTGATGATGTCGAGTTCTATGCAGAAGACGCGGGACGGACAGATAATGATTTCCTAGCCAAAGTGTGCGAAGAAGTAATCAAGGCTGGCGCTACGGTTCTTAATATTCCTGACACAACCGGGTATTGCCTGCCGGAAGAATATGGCAAAAAAATCAAGTATCTGACAGAAAATGTCAAAGATATTGATAAAGCAATTCTATCTTGCCATTGCCACAACGATTTGGGAATGGCGACCGCCAATTCTATTGCGGGGATAACCAACGGTGCCAGACAAATCGAATGCACCATCAACGGCCTTGGGGAACGCGCCGGGAATACAGCTTTGGAGGAGGTTGTGATGATTATCAAACAACATCCTGACCTTAATTTCTTTACGGATGTCAATTCCAGGATGCTGAACGAAATGAGCTATCTGGTTTCTGAAATGATGGGAATGCCTGTGCAGCCCAACAAAGCCATTGTGGGAGCCAATGCATTTGCGCACAGCTCCGGGATTCATCAGGATGGCGTGATAAAAAACAGAGAAACATACGAAATAATTGACCCAAAAGAAGTGGGAATCCACGAATCTTTGATTGTTCTTACAGCCAGGAGCGGCCGTTCTGCTTTGGCTTACCGTTTCAAGAATATTGGTTTTGATGTGACAAAAGTCGAACTGGACTTTTTATATCAGGAGTTTTTGAAAATCGCGGATACCAAAAAAGAAGTTAATAATGAAGATCTCAGCTATATGATGACATCTTTTAATCAAAAAATCGGATAGAAATAAAATGAGCCAAAATAAAACATTATTTGATAAAGTTTGGGATGCACATGTTGTAGAAACCGTTCCCGACGGACCTCAGGTGATTTATATAGACAAACATCTGATACACGAAGTGACTAGTCCGCAGGCTTTTGCAGAACTGGAAGCAAGAGGTCTGGAAGTGTTCCGTCCGAATCAGATTGTGGCAACCGCCGACCATAATGTTCCAACTTTGGGGCAGGAATTGCCAATCAAAGACCAATTATCAAGAACTCAGGTTCAGCAATTGACAGAAAACTGCAAAAAAAATAATATTGAATTGTATGGACTTGGGCATCCATATCAGGGGATTGTTCACATCATTGCACCAGAGCTGGGAATCACGCAACCAGGCATGAGCATTGTTTGTGGTGACAGCCACACTTCTACGCACGGCGCATTTGGAGCAATAGCTTTTGGGATCGGGACAAGCCAGGTGGCGCAGGTATTTGCAAGCCAATGTCTGCTGATGAATAAACCAAAATCAATGCGGGTTTCAGTGAATGGAAAACTCAACAAAGATGTTCAGGCAAAAGACGTGATTCTTTTCATTATTTCGAAAATCGGAACCGATGCCGGAACCGGATATTTTTGCGAATATGCCGGAAATGTCTTTGAAGAAATGTCGATGGAAGGGCGGATGACTGTGTGCAATATGAGTATAGAAATGGGCGCGCGGGGCGGAATGATTGCGCCGGACGAAACTACTTTCAATTATATCAAAGACAGAACATTTGCACCAAAAGGAGAAGAATGGAACGAAAAAGTGGCGTATTGGAAAACTTTGAGATCAGATGCCGACGCAGTTTTTGATAAAGAATTCGAATTTGCTGCTGAAGATATCAAACCCATGATGACCTACGGAACCAATCCTGGAATGGGAATCTCCATTGATTCTAAAATTCCGACTGCTCAAAACGAATCCGAGGAAAAAGCCTTGAAATATATGGGTCTGGATGCCGGACAATCGACAGCGGATATCAAAGTAAATTATGTGTTCATTGGAAGCTGTACCAATGCGAGAATTGAGGATTTCCGTTCTGCCGCAGATTATGTTAAAGGAAAACATAAAGCTGAAAATATTGTCGCTTGGTTGGTTCCAGGTTCACAACAGGTCGCAAAACAAATCTATGATGAAGGTCTTGATAAAGTCTTTAATGAAGCTGGTTTCCAAATTCGTCAGCCTGGATGTTCTGCCTGTTTGGCAATGAATGAAGATAAAATCCCGGAAGGTGAATATTGTGTTTCCACATCCAACCGAAACTTCGAAGGGCGACAAGGTCAGGGCGCAAGGACACTTTTAGCAAGCCCTTTAACAGCAGCAAAAGTGGCTGTAGAAGGCAGAATTCCGGCTTTTGAAAATCTGAATTAAATATACATTAGAATTTAAAAATATTGAATTTTAAATTTTGAACATTGAATTAAACGTATGCAGAAATTAATTTTAATCACTTCTCAGGCCGTTCCGTTACCGAGCAAAAATATAGATACAGACCAGATTATTCCGGCGCGTTTCCTGAAAAGCATTAGCAAAGAAGGTTTCGGGGAAAATCTTTTCAGAGATTGGCGGTATAATGTTCATACCAATGAACCAAATCCTGATTTCGTTCTGAACAATTCTAAATATTCCGGTGAAATTCTGGTTGCAGGAAATAATTTTGGATGTGGAAGCAGCAGAGAACACGCGGCCTGGTCGTTGACAGATTATGGCTTCAAGGTAGTTGTGTCAAGTTATTTTGCAGATATTTTTAAAGGCAATGCACTGAACAATGGTTTATTGCCGGTAAAAGTTTCGGAAGAGTATCTTAAAGACCTGATAGAAACAGTGACGCAGAATCCATCCACTCAAATTACTGTAGATGTTGATAAGCAAACGATTTCTTTTAACGGCAAAACAGAAAACTTCGAGTTGGATTCTTACAAAAAAATATGCCTGATGAACGGCTACGATGATATCGATTTCTTAACGAGTAAAAAAGACGCTATAAAAACATTTGAACAAAAAACACAAAAAATATATGAGCAAGAATTATAAAATCGCAGTGTTGCCGGGTGACGGCATCGGTCCGGAGGTGACCAATGAGAGCGTAAAAATACTGAAAGTAATTGCCTCGGTTTTTAACTATAATTTCCAGTTTGATTATGGTGTGATGGGTGCTGAAGCCATTTTCCAGACCGGTAATCCTTTACCGGAAGAGACTTTGGAATTATGCAAAAATTCTGATGCTGTTTTGTTTGGTGCTATTGGTGACCCGGCGTTTGACAATAATCCCGACGCCAAAGTCCGCCCTGAACAGGGTTTATTAAAACTAAGAAAAGAACTGGGATTGTTTGCCAACATCAGGCCGATTAAAACCTATGACTCTCTGATCAAAAAAAGCCCGTTGAAAAAGGAAATTATAGAAGGGACTGATATCCAGATTTATCGCGAGTTGATCAGCGGTATCTATTTCGGAGAAAAATTCACAGATGAAAATGGAGAATATGCTTATGATGTTTGCAAATACTCCAGAGAGGATATTGTAAGGATTGCGCATCTTGCCTTTCAGGATGCCCAAAAAAGAAAGAAAAAAGTGACATTGGTTGACAAAGCTAACGTTCTGGATACATCCAGGCTCTGGAGAAAAATCTGCCAGGAAATTGCTCAGGAATACCCCGATGTGACCTTAGATTTTATGTTTGTAGACAATGCGGCGATGCAGATGATCCTTAATCCAAAACATTTTGATGTGATTCTTACAGAGAATATGTTTGGCGATATTATTTCGGATGAAGCCAGCGTTATCGGTGGATCGATCGGATTGTTGCCGTCTGCTTCAATTGGTGAGGATAATGCGCTTTTTGAGCCTATCCACGGTTCATACCCTCAGGCGAAAGGAAAAGGCATTGCCAACCCTGTTGCATCTATCCTAAGTGCGGCCATGCTGCTGGATTATTTGGGACTTGGGCCCGCTGCAGAAAAACTGCGTGAAAGCGTAGAACATGCTATAGAAAGCCGTTATGTGACAGTAGATCTGAATGCAGATCAAAATTACTCTACCGCAGAAGTGGGAAACTTTATTAGCGACTATATCCAGTTCTCCGAAAAAACCTACTATAATTATGAGAATGTAAAACTGGGCAAATCTACCATCGTGTAAATCTAAAAACACAACTGTAATTACATAAAAAAAGAGCCACTTTTGATGGCTCTTTTCTATTGGTCGATATTTTATGATTCACTATCCACACCCAAGGATGCGTCTATGGTATCTGTACCACCCGCAGCTGGCAGATTGGCGTTCGGAGTATCTGTAAAATAAAGATTGTTTTTAGCTTTAGCAATAATTCTGGCTCTTTTTTCCTCAGAAATCGGATAATCATCCTTTACATCTTTGTATTTGCCGGAGATATAATCTTTAGTTTTTTCCTCGACATCTATTGCGCCATTTTTGTCCAGGATGTCCTTCACGGCATTGGCGTCATCTTCATTATCTACATAGACTGTGATGGTGTCAGCATCTGTACTGGCATAGTTGTAACGGTCTTCCTCCATAGGATTGTTATCAAAAAGCCAATGCCAGAAGCCTGTTTTTCTGTCGGTGTCTACTTTTTCCAGAGTATCTAGCTCGGCATGCGAAATCGTATATTCATAAAAACCGGCATCCTCAAGTTTTTCAATCACATCGCTGTGTTCTTTTTCGTTGGTAAAAATCCCAAAAACAGTGTAAGACATAATAATATTATTTTGGTGTTAAACATTTATTCTGTTACAAACAAAAACTATGCACAACCGGCCATAATTATTATTTTAATTATTATTTGGTGATTTGGGCATCTGTTCCAGCTGTCACTACTCGCTATCCCGAAAAAAGCCATTGCTGTGGCTATGTTTTTTCGGGATGAGCTCAGACAGGCCGTTCCATCTGGGATGCGCTGCGCAAGGTTGAGACTTATTACCACAAAAAAACCTTTCAGCTAAGTTGAAAGGTTTTGAATGTGATTTTATTTTTTATCTGTATTGTCCGTCTCGCCGTCTTTGTTGATCTTAGAACTTCTCTCGATATCTTTTTTCTTGATATCTGGCGGATTCTTTTTAGCAGACACTGCCGGAATATTTCTAAAATCCTCGGTTTGCACTTCGTTTTCTGCAGCGTTTGCTTTTTCTGTTTTTTTATTGGTACTCATAACAATATTTTTTAAAGTTCACCAGTAGAAAATGTATTGGTTTTATCTTCTATTGTATAATGCAAGGCTTTTGCCAAAACAAAAATTTCGTTAAGATTTTCTTTAAGTTGTTTTTTACTTTGCTGTTTCAATTGTTCCTGATTCACGCTTTTTGCCATATTTTTTTTAGCAGATTCCATAATATTATTGATGTCACTTTGCTTGAATCTGTTAACCGCATAATCATCCATAAAGTGAATTTTCACGTCCGGAAAAATCTTGATTTCGGGTTGTGGTAATTCATTAATAATAACTTTTTTGCTGACCGTGTCCACATCAATTTTCATTCTTTTCAAGTCGTAAGAAACCTGTGCTTTTGCTGTGGTATAGAGTACCATCTCTTTGGGCAGGATATCAAAACCAGCCACTCTTGCCGCTGCGCTTTTATGAGTTTGGAAACTGGAGAAATCCTGTTCCAGAACTACCATTTTGTTCATCTTTTGGATTTGGTTGGTGATCAGGTAATAATCCTGATTGATCATTGCAGCATCGTCTTTTTTGTGGCAGCTTCTCCATGACAGAAAAGCAAAAACCGTTAAAATGATTCCGAAAATAAACGAAAGCAGTCCTGTGTATTTATTCATTGTTTTGAGGATTTATCACCGATATTTAAGCTTATAAAAATACTTCGACAGTTTGAGTACAGCATCTTTAATAACAAATGCTTTGTATTTGACAGTTTATCGAAGGTTTAATAACTATTTAAACAAGCTTGAATTATCTTTTTTCAGAATGTTAAGCAAATCTTTTTCCAAAAATCCTGTTTCGGGCATTTCTGTGATCCTTCCGATCTCTTTTCCGTATTTTTTTACAATAATTGTGGGTACTCTGGATATATTGTAAAGGCCTTCTTCGCCGGCAGGGGATTCTTTTTTGCGGTTTACTGCAATGATCTGCATTTTTTCGGTATTGTACTTTAGGGCATCCAGTATTTTGATAAGCCTTGGAAATTCGCGATGGCTGTCCCCGCACCAGCTGCCAACAAAAACGACCAAAGTATAGGAATTCAGTTTTTCTTTTTTCAGTTCTGCCAAACTTGACTGGTCAATTTGGTAGCGATTATACTCCTCATCAAACCAAGTTTTGAAAGGTTCTTTTCTGAATTGGTCAAGCGTTTGTGTTCCCAAAAGCATTTTGCCGTCTTTCTGAGATTCTACTTCTCTATTGACAATCACTCGCTGTGCACAGGAAGTAATCAAGGTTAATAAAAAAAATGAGAATAGAGGAATTGTTTTTTTCATTGTGTTATTTGTTTATAATTGGTGCAAGATCTGCTGCAGAATAATATTTATTTTTCAGGACTTTGTTATCTGCAGTTCTGTGGACATTGTATTTGGTGCCGGATTTTTCGTAATAAGCATCGGTGCCTTTGGCTTTGTAAAACTCTACTGTTTCCTGAGCTTGCAGTTCATTGTCACAAGCTTTGGACATATTAGAACGCTGCACTTCATCAAACAATTCTACAAATTTTTCGCCCAAACCAAATTCAAGGACAGCACCGCTCAATACATATTGCAAGTCGCAAAGCGCATCGGCGACTTCTACCAAATCATTATCTTCAATGGCTTTTTTAAGCTCATCCAGTTCTTCCTGCAAAAGACTGACTCTCAAAGCAGCACGTTCTTTTGAAGGAATCTGTGGCGTGTCCAAAATTGGTGCGTTAAAAGTTTTATGAAATTCGGCGACCTGATTTAGGCTATCTAATTTTTCCATTGTTTATCTAAAATTTTAACAAAGGTAAAAAATGCCGTCCAAGAAGACAGCATTTATAGTTTTAAAATATGTTTTAATTTTATGAAGTAATATCCCTCCCAATCACCAGTCTCTGGATTTCAGAAGTACCTTCGCCAATGGTGCAAAGTTTAGAATCCCTGTAGAATTTCTCAACCGGAAAATCTTTGGTATAGCCATAACCACCAAAAATCTGAACCGCATTATTAGAAATTCTTACGCAAGCCTCAGAAGCGTATAATTTAGCCATTGCGCCTTCGCGGGTCATTTTTTGTTTGTCATTTTTAAGGTCAGAGGCTCTTCTGATTAACAATTCTGATGCATCAATTTCTGTTGCCATATCAGCCAGCATAAAATTCACGGCTTGGAAACTTGAAATCGATTTTCCGAACTGATGTCTTTCCTGAGCATATTTAAGAGCCGCTTTGTAAGCACCTCTCGCAATTCCCAAACTCAATGCAGCAATAGAAATACGGCCTCCATCCAGAATTTTCATTGCTTGTTTAAAACCGCTTCCAACTTCGCCCAATCTATGAGAATCCGGAACACGAACGTTATCGAAAATCAACTCAGCAGTTTCGGAAGCACGCATTCCTAATTTATTTTCTTTTTTACCAGAAGTGAAGCCAGCCATTCCTTTTTCCAAAACAAATGCTGTGGAATTATTTTTCGCCCCTTTTTCGCCAGTTCTTGTCATCACTACTGCAATGTCTCCGGAAATAGCGTGTGTGATAAAGTTTTTTGCACCGTTGATAATCCAGTCATCGCCATCTTTTACAGCTGTTGTGGACATCCCGCCTGAGTCAGAACCTGTGTTGTGCTCTGTCAATCCCCAAGCTCCAATTACTTTACCGGAAGCTAATTGTGGCAGCCATTTTCTTCTCTGTTCTTCATTCCCGAATTCATAAATATGATTCGTACAAAGTGAATTGTGTGCCGCAACAGATAATCCGATGGAAGGGTCAACCTGAGAAATTTCGTCCAAAATCGTTACATATTCCTGATAACCAAGACCAGAACCGCCATATTCTTCGGGAATTACAATTCCCATAAAACCCAATTCTCCCAATTGACGAAACAATTCTACAGGAAAAGTCTGGCTCTCATCCCAATCCATAATGTTCGGGCGGATATTTTTTTCAGCGAAGTCTTTTGCCGTTTCGGCTATCATTTTTAAGTTATCCATAGTTTGGGTTTCCATATTTTTATCTTTGTGCCCAAATATAGAAAAATTAGGTTAAGCACAATTTTTTTTTAAAGTTTGTTTTTTCTTCTGTAAGAATCAAGGTTTTCATTATTTTAGCGCATAAATCTTCATCAATGAATCCAAAACTGAAAACCCTGTTTTTCTTTCTCATCGGCGCATTTGCCGGGATATTGACCATGTATCTGATTTCGAATTATAAAATCGAGAAGAGAAATTTGAAGTCCGATGCCGGAAGCCAGATGACAGAAGCAAAAAAAAGCGATGCTTCAAAAGAATCGGATATTGAAAATGCATTTGATGAAAACTCTATAGAACGGTTGACAGATGAGCAAAATGTGATTACTTATGTTCAGGCAAATCACAAGCTTCCTGATTTCTACATCACAAAATCTGAAGCGAAAAGCAAAGGGTGGATTCCGTCAAAAGGCAATCTCTGTGATGTGCTGCCCGGTAAAGCCATTGGTGGCGACCATTTCAGCAACCGCGAAAAGCAGTTGCCAAAAGGCGAGCAATATTATGAAGCAGATGTTAATTATAATTGTGGAAACCGTGGTGCAGACCGTATTATTTTTACTAAAAATGGGGATGTCTGGCTGACAAAAGATCACTACAAGTCGTTTATCAGGCAATAAATAGTTTTTATAAAAGCTTTCTTTGCTGAAAAAATATTTTTTTTTATTAAATTTGAAGGTATTAATCCTTTTACAGAAGCAATTATTACTAAAAACAATGACGTATAATAGAGTTTTTTTTCCGGTATGTTTGATGGTTTCTGTAACGGCATTTTCCCAATATTCGCTGAAGCAGTGCATTGATAAAGCACAGGAAAACAATAGTGTTATAAAACTGGCGGAGCAGTCTCTGGAAACGCGGGAAAAACTTCTGCAGTCTAACAAAAATAATTATCTGCCAAAAGTTGATCTTTTAGCAGGTTACAATTACATCGGTGAGCCGTTGCGGGTTAATCTGCAACAGGTTAAAGACGGCATTGTAGAAGGTACAGCCAATCAAAGCGTTTACGCAGCCAATTCGGTTTTTCAGCAGATTACAGGCCAGCCGCTTACTCAGCAGATCCAGGATGTGATTTATCAGACTTCCAAAGATATTATTGGCGCAGTCTATCCCAATTACAATCCCGCCATTGCCAAGCAAAGTTACTTTTTAGCCGGAGTGGCCGTACGGCAGCCAATCTATTTGGGTGGTAAGCTCAAAGCTTCGCAGCAACTTTCTCAGCAGCAGGTGGAGAGCGGAAAAGCTAACCTGCAAACTTCAAAAGATCTTACAGCATACAATATTGCGTTGCAGTACATTCAGATTATGTATCTTAATTCGATGATTGCTAAACAGCAGGAGAGTGTGTCGTCTTTAGATAAAAATGAAAAATATGCCGGGAACCTTATGACGGCGGAGATCATTCCGCCTTATCAGAAAAACTGGGCAGATATTGCAAAAAAACAAGCCGGCACCAATCTGAAAAACCTTAATCTGGAAAAGCAGAATGCGCTGCTGATGCTCAAAGACCTAATGGGAATTTCTCTGGATGAACCTCTGGAGATTACCGAAAAACTTAATGAGAATACCGTGCTTCCTCCGTTTTCTGAATCCGGGAATAATGCAGATCTCAAACTCCTGAGGAGCAAAAAAACGGAAGCCGAAACCGGACTTAACATCACCAAATCACTTTCAAAACCCAATATTTTTGCGATTGGCAATGTGCAGTTTTTCCGGAAAGATTTACCGCTGATTACTCCGCCATGGCTGGTAGGTGTAGAAATGCAGTGGACCTTGTTCGATCCCGAAAGAAAATCCCGAAATCTGGCGTCTGAATCGTTGGTTAAAGAAGCGGATCTGCTGATAGAACAAAAACAAAAGGCGGTAAACCTGGCGGCAAAGATTGCAGAAAACAAACTGCTGAGCCTGAAAGAACAAAGCGAAACACTGGATGCCTCACGTCAACAGACTTATACCACAACCGAAATGGTAAGAAAAAGAATGGAAAACAGCCTCTCTTCTGTAAAAGATGTGAATGATGCGCTGCAGCTGCAGTACGAAGCCGAAAAACTGTATTACACTTCTGTAGTTGCTTATCAGACGGCATTGGCTACTTATTTTTATATCAACGGGAATCCGGAAAATATTACCAACTACATCCCTTAACTTGAACAAAAAAGAATGAAAAATTTTATAAAAAATTACTGGGCCGTTTTTATTCCATTGTTTGTACTGGCGGTTGCGCTGATTTACCTATTGAAAAACAAATCATCAGATACCGATAATAATGCCGTAATCGGGATGGTAGATGCTGATTTTGTGGATGTTTCTGCTTCGCTTCCCGGTAGGGTTATTTCTTTGCTGGTAAAGGAAGGTGATGAGGTTAAAGAAGGCCAGGTTGTGGCACAGTTACAGACTTCGGAGATAGAAACCATACAGGCTCAGGTGTCCGATGCGGTGGTTATCGCACAAAATCAGCTGGATAAAGTGAACCGTGGGGTAGAGCCGGAAGTCTTGGCTTCGGCAAAAAACCTCCAGCAGATTGCGCAGCAGCAGATGGATCTGATGTCGAAAACCTACAGCCGTTTCCAGAATCTGTATGCCGAAGGCGTAGTGTCGGGACAGGAGCGTGATGTGGTTTTTTTCAAATATAAAGCCGCGCAGAAAGAGCTGGAAACGGCCAGCCTCAATGTGCAGCTTTTACAGCGTGGCAATAACAAAGAACTGAAAAACTCGGCGCAGGCACTGCTCAATCAAGCCAAAAGCAGCGAAAAACTGGCTGAGCAAATCAAAGATAATAACTCGATAAAAGCGCCGGCTTCCGGGAAAATATCAACGCTGATATCTAATCAGGGCGAGATGGTGAATGCCGGTTACCCAATGATGACCATCCAAAAAGATCATTCTTTTTTTGTGAAATTTAATCTCCGTCAAAATCAAATCAATAAAATTGAAAAAGGCAGTGTTGTAACCATGAAAATCCCGGGTTGTACGCCGGAAACCATCAAAGGTAAAGTGGCAGAATTGGCGCCAGCATTGGGATACGCAGATTGGGTGCCCGAGAAACAGAACGGTGAGTTTGAGCTGAGAACCTTCCAGATCAAAGTAAGGCCGGAGAATCCTAATGCGGTAAAAGGTCTCCGTTCCGGGATGACGGCGCAGCTCGTTTTGGACTAATATCATTCTACATTTAACAACAATATCATTTGAAAACCATCAGCCAAATCATTATCAGAGAATGGAAACGGATTTTTTCGATTCCGAATTTCTATGTAGTTCTGCTGGTGATTCCGCCGGTGATTTTCTTTTTTTATGGATTGATTTATCAGAAGCAGTTTGCCAAAGAGCTTCCGATGGCTGTTTGGGATGAGGATCAATCCTCTGTCTCCAGAACCCTCACCGATATGATGGAGCAAAATGACAATATCCATTTTACCCATACGGCCTTCAGCAATGCCGAGATCGAAAAGCTGATGAAAGAAGGCAAGATCTTCGGAGCTGTTCATTTCCCTAAAAATATGGAGTCTGATGCCAAGAAAAACCATCAGTCCAATATTACCTTATACACCAATGGTGCTTATCTGGTACCTGCCAAAATGATTTACAAAGGTGCAGCAGAGATCATTATCAAAGGTGGATTGGCCGTGGTGCTGGAAAAAGCCGAAAAACAAGGGATGCCGGCGCAGACTGCCAATGCGCTGGTTCAGCCGATAAAACTTAATTCAACCATTTTATACAATCCCGATTTTAATTATAAGATGTATCTCACGCCCGGGCTGATTACTGTTGGTTTGCAGATGGCGCTGATTGTTGCGGCGGTTCTTATCCTTAATCTTGAGTTTAAAAGAAATACCATTGATGACCTTTTGGAGATTTCGCATTCATCATCACAAATTGTGATCGGGAAAATGTTGGCTCATTTGTCTGTCTCGTGGATTCTTTTTGTACTGGTTGCCTTTGTGGTTTTTCCTGTATATGATTTGGAGAAACCGGGTACGGACTTTAATTTTTTTATCATTTACACATTGATGGCTTTGGCTTGTATAGGGATTGGGATGATGCTGTCAGCGCTGTCAGACAATCTTCTTTTTGTGACCGATGTTGCCTTGTTTTTTACGTCGCCGGCTTTTGTTTTCAGTGGTTTTACTTTTCCGCGCTGGGCTATGCCTTGGTACGATCAGCTCTATTCTGATATAATGCCTTACACACATTTTCTGGATGGTTTTATCAAGCTTTATTTTATGCAGTTGCCTATGCATTATGCAATGCCTGAAGTTTATAAATTATTACTGTTTACGGGTGTTACATTTCCTTTGGCGGTAATTATTTTCCAGAGAAAAATTAATCTTTATCTAAAAAATCAACATTGAAAGTTGTTATCAACATATTGAAGAGAGAAATCCGGAATGTGTCAAAAGATGCCAGCCTTTTTTTGATTCTTCTTCTGGCGCCTATTCTCTATGCTTTTATGTACGGCAGTATTTATCTTAACAAAGGTGAAGAAAAGGTAAAATTGGCGTTGGTAGATGATGATGCTACAACCATTTCCAGAACATTGACGAGCGAACTGAATTCTACTTCTATTATTGATATTATCCCTGCAAGCGACCTGAGAGACGCTCAGGAAAAAATGTATAAAGGTGAAGTTCAGGGTTATTTTTACATTCAGAAAGACCTGGAAAAACTACTGTTGTCCCAAAAACAGGCGAACGTGAATGTGGTTCTTAATGCCTCACGTTTTTTGCCGTCCAGCGATTTGCTAAGTACGGTGACCAAAGTCTGCCTGACGGTGGGCGCCGGCGTAAGAAAAACCTATTTTAACAAGCAAGGGATGAGCGATGAAGAAGCTATGACAATGACTAATCCTATTAATCTGGATTACCGGCCACTTTATAATCCTGATATGACGTATGGTTCTTTTCTGCTGCCAGGATTGTTGGCGATTATTCTTCAGCAGACTTTGCTTATTGGTGTTGCTGCAAGCTTGGCATCAGAACGGGAAGAGAAAAAACTGAAAAGTTTATACAACTTGTCCGGTCAAAATATTTCTAAAATCATTTTTGGCAAAAGTCTGTTGTACTTTTTTGTTTTTATGATTTTTGGGCTGTTTTTTACGGTGGTTAATTTTTCTGTTTTTGGGGTAGAAGTCAGAGGAAGTTATTGGGCTTTGGCTTTGGTTACGGCCATTTTTATCGCAACCGTGATTGTATTCGGGATGCTGATTGGCAGTTTTTTCAAAACCAAACTATTGACTTTTCAGGTGATGGTTTTTTCTTCTTACCCGATTTTTTTGATCACCGGATACTCGATGCCATATATTGCGTTGCCGGGGTTCATACAGTTTTGTTCGGATATGTTGCCGACTTCGCCTTTTTTAAAGGCTTATATTTCGGTCGTTCAGGAAGGTGGCTCGCTTTCGGATAACCTCCCGGCGATCATTCATCTGTTGCTGTTATGGCTTCTTTTTTCGTTGTTACTTATTTTCAGAATTAAATATTTGACAGGGAATGAAAAATTAGGAACCCAACAAAATATTGCATAGATAATTGTCAGACTTTAATAAAAAATAATCGAAATTTGCTTTTCATCTGGCCGCAAACTAATGGTTGGGTCTCAATTATAAAAAATTATGAAATCGCCATGATTTTAAAACCTAAATACCAATAAAGATTAGGCGATTGCATATGACCATTAAAATAAGAATCTACATATGAAAACTATTTATATCGATTTCGTCAACATCGGCGATTACGAGGATTTTTACGAACAACTGAAATCAAAATTAGAATTACCGGACTATTTTGGCGACAATCTGGATGCACTTTACGACGTGATTTCGGGCGAATTGGAAATGCCGCTTCACATCGAGTTTGTGAATATGAGCGTGGATCAGCTGGAGACTTTCGAAGATCTTTTGACGACTTTGGAAGACGCCGAAGATGAGGTAGAAGGCTTTACATTCAGTTATTACCTGGAGCAATACGAGGATGAAGAATAGCATCAGAAAAGCCAATCAGCAGGACCTTTCACAACTTTCTCAGTTGTTTGATGAGTATAGGACGTTTTATCATAAATCATCAGATTTTTCAGCAGCTCAACAGTTTTTGTCCGAGAGATTGCAAAACAATGATTCTGAGATTTTTGTGGCCGAAGATGGCAGTCAACTGGTCGGATTCACGCAATTGTATCCACTGTTTTCATCAACGAGGATGAAGCATTATTGGTTGTTGAATGATTTGTATGTCAATCCCAATTTTCGTGGAAAAGGTTTTTCCAAAGCTTTGATAGAAAGGGCCAAACAACTTTGCAGAGAATCGGATTCTTGCGGAATGTATCTGGAAACCGGCAAAGACAACCAGATTGGCAATCAATTGTACCCAGGCGCCGGCTTCAAAAAATATGATGAGGTGAATTTTTATGAATGGGAAATTGATCAATAATCAAGAGAATAGTAAAAAAATCAAATTAAGAAAAACTTCGAGAATTTCTTCCTAACAATGTTTTAAATAATTGTCATCCTGAGGTTCTCGAAGGATCAAAATATATAAGCTATGACAGATTTCGAAAAATATATCCAGCGTTATTTGGATCTGATTCCGACAGAAGATTGGTTAGACGAATTGAAAATTGTAGGGAAAGAAACCCTGGATATCTACGAAAATATTTTTGAAGATCAATCCAATTATGCTTACGCAGAAGGCAAATGGAGCCTGAAAACGCTTTTGCAACATTTGATAGATACCGAGAAAGTTTTTGCTTACCGTGCCCTGAGGTTTTCGAGGAAAGATCAGTCTGTGGTTTCGGGATTTGATGAAGAAGCCTGGGCTAAGCATTCTTATGCGGACAGCCGGACTTTGAAAAGCCTCATCAAAGAATTCAAATTAACAAGGAAACAGTCTTTTATTTTCTTTAAAACACTTCCGGAAGACGCCTTACAGCTATCCGGAACCGTTAATGGAAACAGCATCAATGTAGAAACCATCGGCAAATTAACAGTTGGCCACAATATTCATCATCTCAATATTATTAAGGAAAGGTATCTTCCTAATTTGTAAAAACTGGCGAACAGTAAAATCGTTGATGTGTTACACTGTAAATCTAATCATTATCAAAATAATATTTGCTGATTTAACAAATTAACAAATCAACAAATCAACAAATTTACAATTATTTCCTCGCGAGATACTTTCTCCCCGGGATAAAAAGCAACAGAGCCCCTATCACGAACAGACAAATTCTGGAAAGAAAATCGCCGCTTTTGGTGTAAAATGTTTCCTTGTCAATCAGATTCACTTTTGCCATTAATGCACCTTTGTAACCATAGGGCAATTCCTCCACAATATCGCCTCTGGAATTGATGTGCGCACTAATGCCGCTATTGGCCGCTCTTGCAATGTCGCGCCTTGTTTCTATGGCTCTCAGTTTTGCATAAGCCAGCAATTGTTTGTGGCCTTGCGAGTAACCCCACCAAGAATCGTTGGTAACAATGGTGAGAAGATTCGCACCTTTTTTGACATAATCCGTCACAAATTCTCCGTAGATGCTCTCATAGCAAATAATCGGCGCAATTACAGATTTGTTATAAGGATTGGCAAAAACTTTCCGTTCCTCTGAAACACCCAGAGAACGCGTAGTTCCGCCTAAATCCATCATCACGTCTCCTAGAATTGGTTTGAAGAAATTGATGTAAGGGAAAATCTCAACACCAGGAACCAACATTGCTTTGTGATAAACTTCGGGTTGTTGATTTGGGATAATTTGTATTGCCGAATTATATTCATCAACCCAAATCCCTTGTCTGTCGAGGTAACTCGCTGTTGATGGTTTTTCTTCATCTTCTTTATAGACATAATAGCTGGAAATCCCGCCTGCAAAAACAGATTTTGGATGTTGAGTAAGGAAATTTTTGATATTATTGATCAACAAGCTATTATTAAAACCTCTTTCGCTGATTGAACCTGGTCCGGGAAGTGAAGTTTCCGGAGAAAGATAGAGATCTATGTTTTGATTTTCGTTTCCTTTTAATTTTATAATCGAATTTTCAGAAGCCAATTTTAACAGGTCATTTTCAATCGTCAAACTGTCTTGCCGATATTTTTCTGCGTAAGGGTCTAATGCCGGCTGCAGCATTGTGACGTTGATTGTCCCAATTGTTTTTGGTGAATAACTATAATACTTTATCAAGGAAATGATCATCGGCAAGACAATAAAAGCCACCGACATTGCAATATTCTTGATTAATGATTTCCTAATTCGTCCGGCTTCCCATATTCTTATCGTATAAAATACCAAAACATTACAAACCAAGATCCAGAAGCTGCCTCCCGTTGCACCCAACGTATCGTACCATTGTACAAACTGATGGTAATCAGCAAAGACATTCCCGAGATTCAGCCAGGGCCAGGTGAATTCCCAAACGAGATGAAGCTTCTCAAAACACATCCATATGGCCACAAAAAATACCAATCCGGCGTAAGTGCCCTGGCTTTTTTTATATAAATGGTAAAATACAAATACCAGAGCCATGAAAAATGAATTGGTCAAAACCGGGAAAAGAACTGCCAAAAGGGATTTGCTGCCGTCCGGTAATTGTGAATTATAAAGCCAGCCGGTTGTTACGGCATTCCAAATCAAAAAAGTAAGATACGAAAGACCAAAAACGGCTAACTTTTTCTTTTTGACCGTACTGAATTTTGCAATGTTATGTTCAGCCATCAGCAGCGGAACCCAGGCAAAAAATATAAAAAACGGAATCCCGTACGTCGGCCAGCAAATGGCTAACAGAACTCCGGAAATCAAAGCAAGTATAAGGTTTTTCATTTTTATAAAGTTCTTCTAAACCACAAAAGTCACAAAAGCTATCGCTTTTTCTAAATTTTTAAAAAGTTCAAAAAAGAAATGGATGATTAAAAATTATCTTTTTTGTTCTTTTACAATGATTTGTATTGATTTTATTTTGTGACTTTTATGGTTCAATTATTTAATTTCATTAAGATTTTACGAAAACATTTTCTTCCTTAGGAGATAAAATCCTGCTCCCAATGCTCCCAAAATACCCAAAGGCAACAGAAGGTTGAACCATTGCCAATCCGATTTTTCCTGATCGATTCTTTGTCTGTCCAGCAATCTCACCTCGATGGTTCTGTCTCGCAGTTCCATAATGTTGCTGTCGTCCAGGAGGTAATCCAAAGCGTTTCTCAGGAACTGCGCATTGCCATAATGTTCTTTAGTAAGCAAATCTTCGCCCAAAGGTAACGGCTGGCCTTTCCAGATTTGGTTTCTGGCGATATCACCGTCTGCAATCACGAGCATTTTGTTTTCCGGGCTTTGCGCTCTGAAGCCGGGATAAGAATTTTTCTCGCTTCTGGTCGCATAAGCCGAAGTAAATTTCCCTTCCAGCGCAACGGCAAAAATCTTGGGCGGTGCCGGTCTTTCCATCTCGCCAATGCTGTCTGCACGCACAATTTCTGATAACGCCACGTAATTGGGAACGGTTTTGCTCGTTGTTCTTTCACTGGATTCGAAAAGTACCCTGGTTTTGATATTTTTCCTTCCCAAAGTGTCAATAGAGGTTGGAAACTCGAATTTTACAGGATTGATGTTCTTCGTGATTGGGTTTTTGTTTTCAGCAATGCCTAGTGGGAAATAAGGCCAAAGGAAACTGCTGTATTGCGGATTACCGGCCACTTCACCGGAAACAATCCTTACCAAAGCTGACTTTTTCATATCCTTGGTCAAAGCAGGATTGATCCTGAGTCCGTAATTGAACATAAAATCCGTCAGATTGAGGTCGATTGGGTAGGCCATTATTTTCTTAGCCTGAAAAAGCGTGTCCATCTCAGCATTCACCGCATCCAGCATCCAAAGGGTTTTCCCGCCATTCATGATGTATTGATCCAGAATTACTTTTTCGTTATCGGTAAAGGCTTTTCTTGGTTTTGCGATGACGAGAGCGTCCATCTGTTTCAGTTTTGGGACATCGGCCAGAGACAATTCGGTTTTGTTTTCGGGAATGATTGGGCCTACGTTATAATTCTCCATTGCCAGATCCAAAAATCCACGGAATTCATCTGGGCTAAGTTCCTGCTGATTAACCAAAAAACCGATGTTTTTAGCCGTTTCTTCCGTCATTCCTTTGATTGTGGAAGCAAAATTATATTCCAGATTTTCTATGGATTTGCTGAGTTGCGTTGCAGCATCAATCCCAGATTGCTGAACAATCAGCGGAACCGAAGTTCCGTAGCCATTATACTTGATTGCAGCATAAGGAAACATCACGATTTCAGAGATTTTCCCGTCCTTCATATCCGGAAGAATCGATGGCTGCATTCCCATTCCTTTTAGTGTGTCTTGCGGAATTTTCTCAGCAATCGGGTCCCGAAATCTGTAATCGATTTTTGGATTGATCTTGCGGAATTCGTCCAGCATAAATCTGGTTTCATTGGACAGCTGTTTAAAAGAAGCCGGGAAATCACCTTCCAGGTAAACCTCGATGATCATTGGTTTTTTTACATTTTCCAGGACTTTGATGGTAGAGTCAGAAAGTGTGTAGCGTTTTTCCGCCGTAAGATCAAAACGTTTGTAAACAAGGCCGCTCATCCCGATAATCAGAAGGGCGGCTATGATAATCAAAGTGATTTTATTTTTGTTATTCATTTTTCTATTACAATGAATTTTTTATGATTTAAATTTTTCAGGGCAGCTTTTCCGCCTTCCGCTATTATCTTTTTGCTCGGCATAGCCTCTCGCAAAAAGGATAACCGCTCAAGTCGGGCTGCAGCAATTGACTTCGTTCAGTCCGAGCAATTTCGTCAACGTTTCAATAATCTTAAAACCTTGAATCTTTCCTTATTTCTTTCTCCAGACAAACCAGCTTGCCAGTCCCAATCCCAAAAATATAACGAAAAGAAAATAGCAAACATCTCTCGTGTCTACCTGACCTCGCGTAAAGGCCAGGAAATGCTGGTAAAATCCAATATTTTGTAAGATATAATCTGCGCCGCCTAATAGTTTATAACTCGCCAATTGCTCGATCCCAAAATAGAGAATGAAGCAAAGGAAAACGCCTAATAGGTAAGCCATAATCTGATTGGATGACAACGAAGACGCCAAAATCCCAACTGCGGAAAAAGCGGCAATGAGAATTGTTAAACCAATATAACTCCCAAAAGTCATACTGCCATCGATATTGCCTTCGGGAACACCCAAAACATAAATGGTGTAATAATAAACCAAACTTGGTAATAAACATAAAATACCAACCAGCCAAACAGAAAGGAATTTGCCACCAACAATTTCGGTGATTTTTACCGGTTGGGAAAATAGCCAAAATAAAGTGCCGGACTGCTCTTCCTCAGCCAAAGTTCTCATACTGATGGCTGGAATGATGAACATAAAAAGCCAGGGCGACAAGACAAAAAAACTCTGCAAAGTGGCGCTGCCAATCTCGAATAGATTAAAATTATTCTCAAAGAAGAATAGGAACAGTGCGGAAATAATGCTGAAAGCGGCAATGATGATCCACGCGCTCCAGTTTCCGAAAAAATTCCAAAGTTCTTTTTTAAATATAGCTATCATAATTTAGTTGTCAGTTGATGGTTTATAGTTGATAGTTTTTTGCTTTTTTGTCAGGCGATTGTCATCCTGAGGTTGTCGAAGGACTCTCGAAGCCATTATTCTTGATTCTTTTGCCTTGATTTTTTTTTCTTACTTCTGTTAACCAGTTTGACAATAGAAGTGATCAGAAGAATAATTCCTAAAAAGCCGAGTAGCAGCTGCCACCAATATTGTATAACGGAATATTTGAGAATTACTGTAAACACAACAGCGAATAAAATAAAGGTTGCAATCTCGTTGAATTGCCGAAGCTTGATATTGCTTGTCGGTAAAATGCTGCCATTCAGGTTTTTGAGTTCTTTAACTTTTTTCCAGCACCAGAAATGATAAATCCCTAAACCGACCAAAAATGTCAGCTTCAGATGGAACCAGGGCGTTTTCAGTAATCCTGAATTGAGTAAAATCATTGTCAATCCACTTAATAGCATCAGAATGCCTGCAGGAACGGTAATGATATTCCACAATCTGACTGCCATAAAAGTGTACTGATTTCTGAGAATCTGCTGTTTGGTTTCGTCAAACTCATCGGTATCCTTATAATAAACAAATATTCTTACCAAATAAAAAATCCCGGCAAAGTAACTTACCATAAAAATAATATGAATTGCTTTTATAATGGAGTATAGCATCAAAGAATTTTTTGCAAAGATACGGGTAAAATAAGAAAAGTTTTTACTCAAATTCTACATAGATTTTTTCTCCGGTACTCAGACCAAAAAGGCTGGAGGCGCCATTGTGAAGGCTGCCTTTGTAAATGGCAATTTCTAAAAGGTCTGCATCGTTAAAAATGACAGACGATTTACCATGGAACTCCGGTTCCCTGTTCCAGTCAAGAACAACGTCGGTATACTGATCCAGGACTTTGGTAAGTACAATATTTCTAAATTTCACAGTAAAACCGCCAGATAAGGATGCATACTTATCAAAAAATTTTCTGCTGATGTTAGAAATCACATTTCCAAAATTGTCAATATACATCACCTCACCCACAATCATTTTTTCATTTTCGTTATACACCGCTCTGGGAAAAGATATTTCTTTAACAGATTTGATTTTTCTTCCAATCACTTCCGGTAAACCACCATTATAAATATGCATCGCAGCCGGTACAAAAATATCTGTGGAAGGAAATGTGACTTTATCATCAAATCTATTGTTGAGGGTGATCTCATACACAGCTTCGGGCTTGATGTCAAAAAAAATAAGGCTTGTTATACCATTATCAGCAGAAATAAAATAATGCCCGTCAATCTTGGTGATGATATTTCGCCGGGATTTATGATAAAAACTGTCTACCGATATAATATGAATGCTGCCTTCGGGGAAAAATTTGTAGGCATTGCGTACGATATAAGCGGTTTGCAAAAGGTTGTAAGCCATTATGCTGTGGCTGATATCCACAACCTTTACATCATGGCTCCAGCTGAGGATTTTTCCCTTGATGCTGGCAACACGATGATCCACAAGACCGTAATCTGAGGTAAGCGTAATGACTGACATATAATTTGATTTTGATGCAAATTTAATATAATTCAAAATTCAAAGACGCACCAGATCCCAAATCTATTCATATATTTGTTAGACTAACCACTAATTACTTTTATGTTCGAAATCACTTATGAATTGGAAGGTATCAACAGCAAAACCTTCTACGGTGTTCAGAACCAGAATTTTAATCTGATAAAATCCAGCTTTCCGACACTTAAGATAACAGGCCGGGATAATTTTATTTTTGCGATGGGAAACCGCGAAGCGCTGGATCTGCTGAAGCAAAAACTGGATGACATATCCGCTTACATAACAAAACATAATTCTATAGACCTCAAGCATCTGGAGTCGTTGCTGAAGCTGAAAGACGAGTCTGAAAAACAATTGGTATTTGATCAGGATATTATTGTAAAAGGCGTCAACGGCAAAGTTATCAAGGCAAAAACAACCAATCTCAAAAAACTGGTTAAGACATCAGAAAAAAAAGATATGGTATTTGCCATTGGCCCAGCCGGTACTGGTAAAACGTATACCAGTGTAGCTTTGGCCGTTCGCGCACTGCGAGATAAAGAAGTTAAGCGGATTATCCTTACTAGGCCTGCTGTAGAAGCGGGTGAGAGCCTTGGTTTTTTGCCGGGCGATCTCAAAGAAAAGCTGGATCCTTACTTGCAGCCACTTTATGACGCACTGCGCGATATGATTCCACACGAGAAGCTCGAAGGTTTTATTGAGAAAAAAGTGATCGAGGTTGCGCCATTGGCTTTCATGAGAGGCCGAACTCTGGATGAGGCCTTCGTTATCTTGGATGAAGCGCAAAACACCACACATTCCCAAATGAAGATGTTCCTCACAAGGATGGGTATGAATGCCAAATTTATCATTACGGGAGATCCCAGCCAGATCGATTTGCCGCCCAAACAGCAGAGTGGTCTTAAAGAAGCGATGCATATCCTGAAAGATGTGGAAGAGATTGGCTTTGTGCATCTTACCGAGGAAGATGTAGTTAGGCACCCTGTGGTTAAAAAAATTATTGTGGCTTACAATAACAGTGAGAAGAAGTAAATTTTTAATGAATATCCGTAATTACACATAATTTCGTATATTTACTTATAATTCAATTAGTTAGATGAATATATTTAGTTTTACAACGCATTTTGGGAGAGAGGAAGATTGCAGAATTCATTTTAAGGAGCAGAGAGATAAAATCGGAGTGGTTTGCAAGTGCGGTCACAAGGAGCATTTCTGGATTAAAAGCATCTGGAGCTACGAATGCAAAAAGTGTCGTAAAAGAATTTCCTTGAAAAGTGGAACGATTATGCAAAATTCTAATCTTTCATT